>NZ_JAHVAB010000041.1 GCF_019264445.1 Hydrogenophaga sp. | reverse complement strand
ACACAAAGATGCGCCGGATCGCTGCTTCGTCGGCGGCCAGGAAGCCGCCGAACGGCGGCGCCTTGCGCTGGTGGTCCAGCAGCGCGTCCTTGCTCGTGACGGGCAGGCGCGCCAAGTCGGCCGCACTGCGGATCTCCTGCGGCGTCATGCCCGTGCGCTCGTAGATGTCGCGGATGGCGGGCGCGCGGTCGTAGGCGTTCTGCTGCGCGGCACGAAGGTAGGCGAGCCGATCCGGCGGCAAGGGGTACGTCATGGTCGGCCTCTTCGCCTACTGGCCCGTGAATCGGGGCGGCCGCTTCTCTTCGAAGGCCAACAATCCTTCGCACTGGTCGGCGCTGTGCGAATGCACTTCCGAGGCGAGCAGTTCCAGGCGCAATGCGGTCTCCATGGGTTGTTGCAGGCCATCGTCGATCAGCGCCTTCATGCGCCTCACGCCCAGCGGACTCTTGGTGGCGATCTTGTCCACCAGAGTCTGGGTGGCCTCCTCCAGATCTCCTGCGTCCACCACCTGGTTGACCAGACCGGCCTGCATCATGTCTTCCGCAGTGAGAAAGTCACCTGTGAAAAGCAGGTACTTGGCGCGTGTGGGCCCAATGACGCGGGGTAGGCGAACCGAGCCCCCTCCGCCCGGCAACAAACCGTAGTTCGCATGGGCATCGCCGATCTTGGCGCCACGAGCGGCCAGCACTAGGTCGCAGCAGAGCACCAACTCCAGGCCGCCGGCCAGGGCCAGTCCATTGAGTGCGGCGATCACCGGTTTTGGGAAGCTGTCCAGCCGGTTCATCGTGGTCAGGACACAGTCGAGAAACCGACGCGGGCCGTCCGGGTCCGATTGCGCGCGAACGTACTTGAGATCAGCCCCGGCGCAGAAGGCCCGGCCCGCGCCGGTGAGAACGACCGCCCGAACCTCGGGGTTTTTCTCGGCCTCGTTCAGGGCCTGATCAATGCCGTTGAGCAGTTCCGGTGTGAGGGCGTTCATGGCCTCCGGCCGATTCAGGCGGATCCACATCGCCCCTTGGCGGACTTCCACGACAACAGCGGGTGGCGGCATTGTTTCTCTCTCCATGGCTTGTTTTTTCATGATCGGATTCTGCGATTCAACCGGCAGTCGGGCCCTCGGTAATTTCCATTACTGCAGGGTTGTTAATTTTACTTTACAGTAAAAATTAAACAACCGAAAGAGCAGAATGAACCAGCAGGCGGCATTGCAGGGGTCTCCGTTGAAGGGGATCAAAGTGGTGGAGTTCGAGGGCATCGGACCGGGGCCTCTGGCCGGCTTGCTGCTCATGCAACTCGGGGCGGAGGTCACGCTGGTGGCGCGTCCGGGACCGGGCGCATTGCCCAAGGACATGACGCCGCGTGAGGATGGTTTGTTGTCTCGCGGCAAGCGCCGCGTGGTCTTGAACTTGAAAGAGGACCACGGCCGCGCCCACGCGCTGGAGATCGTTGCGGCGAGTGACGGGCTGATCGAGGGCAACCGGCCCGGCGTCATGGAGCGCCTGGGTCTTGGGCCGGGCGCCTGTGCGCCGCTGAACCCGCGCCTGGTGTACGGGCGCATGACCGGTTGGGGCCAGGACGGGCCACTGGCGCAGGCCGCCGGCCACGACATGAACTATGTGGCGCTCACCGGCCTCATGGCGTTGACGCAGCGCCCTGGTCACCCGCCCATGCTGCCCCCCACGGTGCTGGGCGATGCGGCGGGCGCGCTGGGTTTCGCGTTGGGCATGGTGTCCGGCTTGCTGGCGGCCAGGTCGAGCGGGCAGGGCTGTGTGGTGGATGGCGCCATCGTGGATGTGTTGGCCATGCTGTCTCCGCTGGTGCAGATCATCAGCGCCGCAGGTGGTTTTGATCCGGGGGTGCCCAGTGTGTTCCACGACTCGCCCTTTTACGACCGGTACCTCTGTGCGGATGGTCGCTACATCACCGTGGGGGCCATCGAGCCACCGTTCTACGCACTGCTGCTGCAGCGGCTCGGGCTGACCGATGTGGTGTTGTCCGATCAGATGAACCGATCGGCGTGGCCGACGCTGAAGGCGCGGATGACGGCGCTGTTCGCATCGCAGCCCAGTGCCCACTGGACACAGCTTCTGGAGGGGACGGACGCCTGCTATGCACCGGTGCTGAACATGACCGAGGCGGCCGTCCACCCACACAACGTGGCGCGTGGCCTGTACCGCGTCACGCCGGAAGGCGATGTCGAGACCGTGAGGGGATTGCGATTTCTGGCGCTGACGGATCGGGCCACCGCCGTCTGATCAGGCATCGGGATTTCCCTAGTCGTTTCGTCAAAATTCTACTTTACAGTAAAACAACTTTACAAACAGTAGATCGGTGTCGAGGCGGCGCCTCCATTCGACCCGCTTAAAGGAGAAATGTGTTGGAAGACATCTATGTCGTTGGTGTGGGGATGACCCCGTTTGGCCGACATCTGGACAAAGACATCAAGCAGCTGACGCGCGAGGCGACCGAGGCGGCGCTGGTGGATGCAGGGATGCGGCAGGAGGACCTGCAAGCCGCCTTCTTTGGCAACACCTCCCAAGGTCACATGGAAGGCCAGCACATGATCCGCGGGCAGATTGCCTTGCGCGCCATGGGGATCGGGCGCATCCCGGTGGTGAACATCGAGAACGCCTGCGCCAGCGGATCCTCCGCGTTCGTGCTGGCGTGCAACCACGTCCGGTCAGGTGCCAGTGACGTGGCCCTGGCCATTGGCGCGGAGAAGATGTTCACCACGGACAAGCAGAAGATGTTCTCGGTCTTTGACAGCGCCTGGGATCTCTCCCGGGCGGCCGAGATTCGCGACGACCTGATGAAGCTCGGGCGCGATGTGTTGGTGCCGGAGGGGTCCACTTCACCCCGGCCCTACAGCGTGTTCATGGACGTGTACGCGGCGTTCGCGCGCTCCCACATGCGCACGTTCGGCACCACGCAGCGGCAGCTGGCGGCCGTCTCTGCCAAGAACCACGCGCACTCGGTGCACAACCCGCTGTCGCAGTACCAGGTGGCTTACAGCATCGACGACGTGCTGGCCGCGCCGCCCATCACCTACCCACTGACCTTGCCGATGTGTTCTCCGGTGTCGGACGGTGCGGCCGCGGTCATCGTGTGCAACCGGTCCGCGCTCCAGCGGCTGGGCCTCGACGCGCGCCGGGCGATCCGGGTGCTGGCCACCCTCGTGCAAAGCGGCTCGGCCCGCAGCGAGGACGACCACGCCAACCATTGCACGGCGCTGGCCGCGCGCCGGGCCTACGAGCTGGCCGGTGTGGGGCCTGACGACATCTCCGTGGCCGAAGTCCACGACGCCACCGCCATGGGCGAAATCATCCAGTCCGAAAACCTGGGCTTCTGCGAGTTCGGCCAGGGTGGCGTGATCGCCGAGCGGGGCGACACCCGCATCGGTGGGCGCATTCCCATCAACCCATCGGGTGGGCTGGAGTCGAAGGGGCACCCGGTGGGTGCGACAGGCCTGGCGCAGGTGCATGAGCTGGTGACCCAGCTGCGCGCCGAAGCCGGCGCGCGGCAAGTGGAAGGCGCGCGCATCGCATTGGCAGAAAACGGCGGTGGTCTCGAAGGCATCGAGGAAGCCGTGGCCTGCATCACGATCCTGGCGCGCTGAGCGCCCTACCGAAAGAAGCAAGCAACATGGACATCAAGAACACGGTGGCGCTGGTGACCGGCGCGGGTTCGGGCCTGGGTCTGGCGACCTGCAAGGCCCTGGTCGATGCGGGCGCCAAGGTGGTGGCGGTCGACCTGGACGAAGACCGCCTGGTGCGCGAGATGA
This sequence comes from Hydrogenophaga sp., assembly GCF_019264445.1. Classification (GTDB taxonomy): domain Bacteria; phylum Pseudomonadota; class Gammaproteobacteria; order Burkholderiales; family Burkholderiaceae_C; genus Hydrogenophaga. The sequence goes on along the minus strand of NZ_JAHVAB010000041.1, from coordinate 32,532 downwards.
CGCCTTTGGGCGACAGCGTGCGCGCACTGAAAGTGGATGTGGCCGACGACGCCAGTGTGGAGGCCGCCGTAGCGTTCGCGGTCCGCACGTTCGGTGCCTTGCAGGTGGCCGTGAACTGCGCGGGCATTCTGGGCCCGTGCAAGACCTTGTCCAAGGGCGAGCTGTTTCCGCTGGACCTCTGGAACCGCGTGATCGGTGTCAACCTCACCGGCACCTTCAACGTCATCCGGCACGCTGCCCGGGCCATGGCTCAAAACGAACCTAATGTGGACGGCGAGCGCGGCGTGATCGTCAACACATCTTCGGGGGCGGCCTGGCAAGGGCAGATGGGGCAGGCCGCCTACAGCGCCAGCAAGGCGGGAGTCATGGGTCTGACCCTACCCGTGGCGCGAGACCTGGCGCAGCACGGGGTGCGGGTCGTCGCGCTCGCGCCGGGTCTGTTCGAGACAGGCATGTCGGCCGGCATGCCGACCAAGGTGGCGCAAAACATCATCGAGAAAGTCATCCTGTTCCCGAACCGCATGGGGCAGGCGCCGGAGTTCTCTGCCCTGGTCCGCCATGTGGTGGAGAACGCCTACCTGAACGCCACCACGCTGAGCATCGATGGTGGCGCCCGGCTCTGACCGGGGCCGATGCGCCAGCCCGAAAAGAACCCCACCGCAAGACCCCCCAATGGTCTGAACAAGGAGACCCGATGGACATGATCCCACCTGGCAAGAGGCAGCCCTCATGACGGCCACCACCAGTGCCCATTCGCACGATGTGGTGCTCTCGGCCCGGAACCTGTTGCTGCAGTTCGGTGGCATCGTCGCGCTCAACGATGTGTCCATCGATGTGCGCAAGGACGAGCTGCTGGCCATCATCGGTCCGAACGGCGCGGGGAAGTCCTCGCTCATGAATTGCCTGAGCGGCTTCTACCGCCCCAGGAAGGGCGATATCACGCTCGGGGGCCGCAGCGTGCGCCACATGGCGGTGCACGAGGTCGCGGGCCAGGGCCTGGCCAGGACCTTTCAGGGCACGCACATCTTCTCGGGTATGACGGTGGTCGAGAACCTGATGGTGGGGCGCCACATGCACATGCGCACGAACCTGGCGGAGTCGTTTCTCTACTTTGGCGCGGCCCGGCGCGAAGAGGTGATCCACCGGGAGGTGGTGGAGGAAATCATCGAGTTCTTGGAAATCGAGGCGATTCGCCACGCCCCGGTGGGCAGCCTGGGCTACGGCCTTCGCAAGCGCGTGGACCTGGGGCGGGCGCTGGCCCAGGACCCCCGCATCCTGTTGATGGACGAGCCCATGGCCGGCATGAACGCCGAAGAAAAGGAAGACCTGGCGCGCTTCATCCTGGACGTGCGCGAAGCCAAGCGGATTCCGGTCGTGCTGGTGGAGCACGACATGGGCGTGGTGATGGACCTTGCGGACCGCATCGCGGTGCTCGACTTCGGTCGCAAGATCGCCGAGGGCACCCCTCGCGAAATTCAGGCCGATCCCGCTGTCATGAAAGCCTATCTCGGGGAGGGCGGGCCATGATGCTCAAGATCGAAACCCTGCCACAGCTTTTGCAGCGCCATGCGCAGGCCACACCCGAGCGGTTGTCCCAGCGCCACAAGCAACGTGGCATCTGGCGCGAATACAGCTTTGCGGCGGTGGAACGCCAGGTGCTGGAGCTGGCCCTGGGGCTGCACCACATGGGCGTGCAGCGCGGTGCCACGGTGGCCATCATGGGTGAGAACGAGCCGCAGCACTACTGGGCCGAATTTGCGGCGCATGCGCTGGGCTGCAAAGTGGTCTCGCTGTACCCGGATCTGACGGCGGACGAAGTCCAGTACCTGCTGGAGGACAGCGAGACGGTCTGCCTTTTCGCCCAGGACCAGGAGCAGGTGGACAAGGGCCTGGAGGTCAAGGACAAGCTGGGGCTGCTTCGCCACATCGTGTACTGGGACGACACCGGCATGTGGTCCTACAACGACCCGATCCTCGGCACCTTCAGCTCGGTGCAGCAGCAGGGGCGTGCGTTGGAGGCGCAGGACCCCGGGCTGTACCGTTCGCTGCTGGCAAAAGGCTCGCCCGACGACGTGGCCGTGTTGTCCTACACCTCGGGGACCACCGGCAAACCCAAAGGGGTGGTTCTCACGCACCGTTTCCTGATCGACAACGCGCAGCGCCTGATCCAGGCCACCGACGCCCAGCCGGGCATGGAGTACCTGAGCTACATCGCGCCGGCCTGGGCGACCGAGCAGATCAACGGCATCTCGGTGGGCCTGGGGCTGCCCATGGTGGTCAACTTCCCGGAAAACCCCGAGCAGGTGCTGGCCAACATCCGCGAGCTGGCCGTCGAGGCCATGACCTTTGCCCCGCGCCAATGGGAGAGCATGGCCTCCTCGGTGCAGGCCCACATGCTGGACGCCGGGCCCGTGCGGCGCGCCGTCTACGAGTGGGGCTTGAAGGTGGGGCGCGCCTTCAACGTGGGCCGCCTGGATGGTCAACCGATCGGCTGGCTGGACCGCCTGCAGTTCCCCCTGGCCGAAGCCTTGGTCCTGCGGCCCTTGCGGGACCAGCTCGGGCTGACCCGGTTGCGCATTGCCAGCTGTGGCGGGGCCACCATGGCGCCCGACGTGTTCCGCATGTTCCATGCCATGGGCGTTCCCTTGCGCAACATCTACGGCTCTACCGAAACCGGCCTGCTCACCTGCCACCAGAGTGACCGCTTCGACCTGGAAACCGTGGGGCACTGGATGCGGGCGCACCCGGAGGCCGGTCCTCCCCTCGAATGGCGGGTGAGCCCGGACGGCGAACTCCAGATCCGGGGTGGCAGTCCTTTCCTGGGCTATTACCGGCGGGAGGGGTCGGTCGAGTCCAAGGTCAAGGACGGCTGGTTCCACACCGGCGATGCCGTGACCCGGACCGACCGCGGAGAGCTGGTCTTTCTGGAGCGGCTGTCCGACTTGAAACGGCTGCGCAGCGGCGATACCTTTCCGCCCCAGTTCGTCGAGACGCGTTTGCGGTTCAGCCCGTTCATCAAGGACATCATGACCGTGGGCGATGAAGGACGTGACTTCGTGGCCGCGCTCATCAACATCGACATGGCGGTGCTGTCACGCTGGGCCGAAGACAAGCGCATCGGTTTCTCGACCTTCACCGATCTATCGCAACGCCCCGAGATCGCGGTCCTGATCAGCCAGGAAATCGCGCGCGTCAACCAGTTTCTGCCGGTGCATGCGCGGGTGAAGCGGTTCGCCAACTTTCCCAAGGAACTCGATCCCGATGAGGGGGAGCTGACGCGTTCGCGCAAGCTGCGGCGCGAGTTCCTGGAGGAGCGCTACAGCGCCCTGATTCAGGGCCTCTACGACGGCTCCCGTGAGGTGCGGATCGACATCCCCGTGACCTACCAGGACGGACGCCGAAGCAACTTCAACGCGAAGGTGTTCATTCACGATGCCGACGGATCCGGTTCGAACACCTTGACCGAACCCCAGCGAAGGAGGCCCGCATGAGCGATTTTCTGAACTACCTCGTCAACGGGGCATTGACCGGTCTGCTCTACGCCCTCATGGCGATGGGCTTCGTGGTGATCTACCGCGCGTCCAAAGTGTTCAACTTTGCACAGGGGGAGCTGGTCGTCTTCGGCGGCTACATGGTGTGGTGGACCATCATCCAGATGGGCATGCCGGTGTGGCTGGGCTTGCCCGTGGCCTTCGCCAGCGCGGCGATCTTCGGCCTGATGATCGAGCGCATCTTTTTCGCGCGCCTCGTGGGCGAATCCGTGTTCTCGATGGTGATGGTGACGATCGGACTGCTGATCCTGATCCGCGGGATTGTGCTGGTGTTCTTTGGTCCCCAGGTGCGCGCCTTCCCGATCATCTTTCCGATCGAACCCATCATCCTGGGTGATGTGGTGATCTCCCGCTCGCTCCTCTACGGCGGCATCCTGACCGTGGCCATCGGCTTTGGCCTTTCTTGGTTCTTCAATCGGACCCGCATGGGTCTGACGATGACGGCCGTGGCCGAAGACCACCAGGTCGCGATGTCGATGGGCATCTCGGTGCAACGCTCGATCGCGTTTGCCTGGATGCTGGGTGCCGTGCTTTCGACGCTGGGCGCGATGGTCCACCTGAGTGGCCGGTCCATCAACATGATGAGTTCCGACATCGGCCTGGCCGCGCTGCCCGTGGCGCTGCTCGCGGGCCTGGAGTCGCTGGCCGGGCTGCTGCTAGCCGGCATTCTGGTCGGGGTTATCCAGGGGCTGGCGTCGGCCTACCTCGATCCCCTGGTGGGCGGGGCGCTCGGCTCGGTCTTCCCTTTCATCATCATGTTGTTGATGTTGTTGATCCGTCCCACCGGCATGTTCGGCTGGAAAACCATTGAGAGGGTATGAGCATGGATCCCGCAGGTGTTTTCGCGACCTCGTTTGCCCAGGACCAGGCGCTGGTGCGCACGCGCAGCCAGGCCGTGACGCTGGCCTTGTTCGTCTTGGCCATGTTTGCGCTGCCCCTGATCGCCGACGCCCGCTCGGTGGCGGTGATGACCTCGATGCTGATCACCGCCGTGGTGGTGATCGGCTTGCAGATCAACACCGGCCTGGCCGGGCAGATCAACATGGGACAGGCAGCCTTCATGGGCGTGGGCGCCTACGCCACCGCGCTGCTCGCGACCAAGGGCGGCCTGCCGTTCTGGATCGCGTTGCCGGTCGGTGGCGTGTGCGCGGCCCTGTTCGGCCTGGTGTTTGGCCTGGCCGCTGTCCGCATCAAGGGCTTTTACCTGGCCCTCACCACGATCGCGGCGCAGATCCTGTTCCATTTCATGGTGCTGAACCTGCCCGCTGCCTGGCTGGGTGGGTCCAACGGCATCACGGTCGATGCGGCACGGCTGTTCGGCGTGGTGCTCGACACCGATGCCGGCGTCTACTACCTGTGTCTGGTGGTGGCCTGCATCATGATCGCGGGCGCCTATGGCGTGGCCCGCAGCCGGCATGGCCGGATCTTCGCCGCCGTGCGCGATGACGACGTCGCCTCCGGCATGATGGGCATCAACGTGGTGCGCACCAAGGCACTGGCCTTCCTGCTGGGCGCCTTCTATGCGGGCATCGGAGGCGGGCTGTGGGCGTACTACGTGCGCTTCGTCTCGATCGATCAGTTCACCCTGATCCACTCCATCTGGTTCATCGCCATGATCATCGTGGGTGGCATGGGCTCGGTGACAGGCGCACTGATTGGTGTGTTCGTCATCCGCCTTGCGCAGGAGTCCTTTACCAGCATGGGCCCTTCCCTGGTCGAGAGCTTCTCGTTCCTGAGCGGCGACGTGGTCTTCGCCGCGATGAACATCTTTCTGGGCGGCATCATCGCCGGCTTCCTGATCTTCGAGCCGCGTGGACTGATGCACCGCTGGAACATTCTCAAGCGGTCCTACCGGATGTGGCCCTACCCCTACTGATACCGGACTTTCGCGGCCGTCCGCTGCGCTGGAGGACGGTTGATTCGTGTTGGACAGCGTGATCAAAACCAGGAGACTTGCGTGAATACAAACAATGGATGTCTGTCGGCCTTTGCCCGCGTGGCGCGATGCGGTGCCTTGGCCGCCGGTGTGTTCGGTCTCGCGGGCACGGCCCAGGCACAGACCACCTACAACATCGCTGGACTGGCCGACTTCACCGGGCCTTATGCCGACGTCATGAAGGACATGACCGGTTGCCGCAAGGGCGTGCTCGACTGGTGGAGTGAGGAGGTGGGCAAGCCCCAGGGTGTGGCGCTTCGCGTCAAGGAGTACGACACGCGCTACGACGTCGCGCAGGTCGCCAGCCTGTGGCCCGGCATCCGGTCGGAGCTGGACCCCGTGGCCATTCTGGGCATCGGCGGGTCGGACGCGGCGGCCCTGCAGCAGCGCCTGCCCAACGACAAGGTGCCCCAGGTCCTGGCCACGGCCGGTTATGGCTTTGCCTGGAAGAGCGACAGCTGGGTGTTCAACGCCCGAGCCACCTACCCGCACGAGGTGGCGGCCTTCTACACCTGGTTGCAGAAGAAATCCGGTTCCGCCGCGCCCATCAAGGTCGGTGTGATTTCCTCCGAAGTGTCCCCGGCTTACGTGGACATCCACAAGGGAACCGAGAAGTTCGCGAAAGACAACCCCAAGATCCTGGAAGTCGTGGAGACGGTCTACACCGAAGCCCAGCCCACCGACCTGACGCAGCAAGTGAACCGCCTGATTCGCAAGGGCGCGACCGTACTCCAGGTCTTCAACAACACGGCCTCCGTGGTGGCGACGCGCCGTGCCCTGCAAAGCCTGGGCAAGACCAACATCCCCATCGTCATGTCGGCCCACAACGGCTTGATTTCATCGGGCAAGGCCCTGGGTGGTCTGGAGCAGATGGAAGGCAACTACGAGGTCTACGGCATGGCCATGCCCACGGACGATCCGACCACGGCGCGGGCCTTCTTCGACCAGCTGCGCAGCAAGTACAAGGCACAGGTCAGCTACACCTCGGCCTGCATCATGGGCATGAGCCAGGGCCTCATCGTGGCCCGTGCCGTCGAGCAGGCGATCAAGACCAAGGGGGTCAAGGGCGTCAAGGGGGAGGACGTCCGCGCGGCGCTGCTGTCCACGCCGATGCCGAGCGAGCGCAGCTTTGGCGTGCTGCCCAACCTGCAGTACGGCAAGGATGCGCCATTTCCCACCGAAGGCCTGGCCGTCAACATCGGCACGGTGGAAAAGGGCAAGTACAAGCTGCTGGAACAGAACGTTCCCATGCCCGTGTTGAACAAGTGGTAAATGAACCCCGGCGTGGATCCGGATCGATCGCGGTCCACGCCCACTCCAACGGAGTCACCCGTGCTTGAACTGAACAACGTCGAGGTCCTGTACAGCGATGTCATCCTCGCTGTCAAAGGCATTTCCGCCCAGGTGCCCACCGGGCAGTGCGTGACCTTGCTGGGCGCTAATGGGGCGGGCAAGAGCACCACCCTGAAGGCCATCTCGAACCTGATCAAGACCGAAGATGGCCGCGTGACGGCGGGCACCATCCGCTTCGATGGGGCCGACATCACGGGGGGCAACCCGGCCGAGCAGGTGCGCAGGGGGCTGGTGCATGTCATGGAAGGCCGCAAGGTGCTGCGGCACATGACGGTGGAGCAGAACCTGGTGGTCGGCGGGCACATGGGCCCTGGGCGAGACGCCCGTGAACTGCTGGACGAGGTGTATGGCCGCATCCAGCGGCTTGCCGCCTTGCGCCACCGCACGGCGGGCTACCTGTCCGGGGGGGAGCAGCAGTTGCTGGTGATCGGGCGGGCCCTCATGGCCAGACCCAAGCTGGTCATGATCGATGAGCCCTCGCTGGGCCTGGCACCGCTCATGGTGGAAGAGGTCTACGGTTTGCTCGCCGATCTCAAGGCCAGTGGCCTGACGCTGCTGATCGTCGAGCAGAACACGCGCGTCGCGCTGGAGCTGGCCGACTACGGCTACGTGATGGAAGGCGGTCGGGTCGTGCTCGAAGGCCCCTCTGCCAGCCTCAGGAGCAACGAGGACGTGCGCGAGTTCTACCTGGGCCTGACGGTGGAAGGCGAGCGCAAGAGCTTCAGGGACATGAAACATTACCGCCGCCGCAAGCGGTGGTTGGGCTGATGGGCCGATCCGCCCAACGCCATCGACAACCTTCAAGGACGAGCCATGACAAGTGTTTCCAATGCATTTTTGAGCGAACAGGAAGTGATGATCCGGGAGTCGGCCCGTCGCGTCGCCAGCGAAGTGGTGGCCAGCACCGCGGCCGAGCGCGATCGCAGCAGCGCCTGGCCCCACGATGAAATCCGGGCGGTGGCCGAGCTCGGCTTCATGGGGATGCTGGCGCCTCAGGCCCACGGCGGATCCGGACTGTCGTTCGTGGAGTACTGTCTGGCGATCGAGGAGTTCGCCGCTGCGGATGGTGGTTTCGCCACCATGATGCATGTGCACAACTCGTCCGCGCACGTGCTGCGCTCATTCGGCACCGAGGAGCAGATGCGCGCCTACCTGCCGGAGCTGGCCCGCGCCCAGCGCATCGGGGCTTTCCTGTTGTCGGAGCCCCATGCGGGTTCCGACACCGCCGCCATCCGCACCACGGCGAGGCGCGAGGGGGACAGCTACGTGCTCAATGGGAGCAAGCAATGGATCTCCAACGGCAGCGAGGCCGGCTTCGCCCTGGTGGTTGCCGCCACGGGCGCGCCTGGCGCTCGCGACCGCTTCAGCCTGTTCATCGCGGACCCGAAGGAGCCCGGTTACCAATGCCTGCGAATCGAAAACAAGCTGGGCCAGCACACGGCCCACACGGCCCAGATTCAGCTGGACAACCTGCGTGTGCCGGCGAAGAACATGATCGGCGAGGAAGGTCGCGGCTACGGCAAGGCGCTCTCGTTGCTCTCCGACGGCCGCATTGCGATCGCTGCGCTGTCCATCGGCATTGCCCGCGCTGCCCTGGAGGCCGCGATCCGATACGCGAAGGAGCGTGAAGCCTACGGAAAGCCGATCGCCGAGTTGCAGGCCGTCAGCTTTGACCTGGCGGAGATGGCCACGCAGGTGGACGTGGCGCGCCAGTTCATGTTGTACGCGGCGCGCTTGACGGACGCGAAGCTGCCGTCCATCAAGGAAGCCGCGATGGCCAAACTGTTCGCCAGCGAGATGGCGGAGAAGGTCTGTTCGGCCGCGCTTCAGGTGCATGGCGGCTATGGTTACGTGAACGATTTCCCCGTCGAACGCTACTACCGCGACGTGCGGGTGACGAAGATCTACGAGGGCACCAGCCACATCCAACGGCTGATCATCGCGCGGCAACTGCTGGCGGGTTGACGCCAGCTCGCAGGTCTGGCGTTGCGACTTGCCTGTCCGATATCATTGAAACTCGCCCTTTTCGGGGCAAATGCGCAGAGGACACAGAAGAATGAGCACGCAAGTCGACGCCAAGCCGAAGCTGCGGCCCCGTTGCCCGGCCGCCAAACGCCCTGCCAAGAGCGTGAAGTGGAACAACGCGGTCGGCGGCGCGGATGAACAATACCAGCTGAAGAAGCAGGCGGTCATTGCGGAGGCGTCCCGCACGTTCGGCCGCCACGGGTACAAGAATGTGTCTCTGGATGAGATCGCTGCGGCGCTCAATGTCACGAAGCCGGCGCTCTACTACTACTTCAAGAACAAGCAGGAACTGATCTACGAGTGCCACGAGCTGTCGATGAGGCTGGGGGACCAGGTTCTGAAGGACGCCATTGCCTCGGAATCCACGGGGTATGGACGCATCACGACCTTCATCAAGAACTACATCTCACTGCTGACCGACGAAATGGGGGCGCCTGCGATCCTGCACGATTTTTCGGCCATGACGCCCGCGGATCAGAAGAAGATCACCGCAAGGCGCCGCAAGTTCGATCTGGAGTTGCGCCAGGTGTTTGAGGATGGCATTCGAGACGGGTCCATCGCACCATGCGATGCCAAGTTGGCCGTATTCTGGTTCATGGGGGCCGTCGGGGGAATTTCCCAATGGTTCCACGCAGAAGGTCGCCTGCGTGGCGATGAGGTCGCTGACATTTTCATCGGCCTGCTGGCTCATGGCATTCGTCCGGTTGCGGTCGGAAAGATGGGCATGACGTCAAAGTCAGCCAGAAGTCGGTAGCTATATGACGGAAGCCTGTTGTCTTCCACTGAAAGCTGCGACACCGAGTGTCATGAGACGCTGGGCACTGCGCGCACAGATGTCCATCCGCGAGATCTCCAGGCCCACAGGCCTGGCTCGCAACACCGTTTAAAAGTACCTGCGGGTGGGCAATGAAGAGCCCCGCTAGTAACCGACGAGAGGCCGCGCAAGACGCTCGGCTTCCATATCCCCGCTGAGATGTTCAGCGAATGTGTTGCATCGACCGGTGAATCCGCCCCGCATAGACGACCTGGACACCGACGTTTTATGCGCTGTGAGAAGGGCGCAGCAAGACCCAATACCACCATAAGTTGGCGATAACTTTGGCGCGAAATAGGGCAGTCGCAACAACTAGTGACCTCCAGTCGCAGCACTTTGGCGCCAGTTCCATTTAATGTGGCGCCCTACGCCAGCAGGTGGATCAGACGTCGATGTTCCCCGCGCGCAGCGCGTTGGTCTCGATGAAGTCGCGGCGCGGTTCCACTTCGTCACCCATCAGCATGGTGAACACGCGGTCGGCTTCGATGGCGTCGTCGATCTGCACGCGCAGCAGGCGGCGCACGTTCGGGTCCATCGTGGTTTCCCACAGCTGCTCGGGGTTCATCTCGCCCAGGCCTTTGTAGCGCTGTCGGCTGGTGGTGCGCTCGGCTTCGCTGATGAGCCAGCGCATGGCCTGACGGAAGTCGTTGACCTTCTCTTCCTTCTGCTTGTCACCCTCGCCGCGCGTGACCTTGGCGCCTTCGCCCAGCAGGCCGCGGAAGGTGTCGGCCGCGGTGGCGAGCGCCGCGTAGTCGGCGCCGTGCACGAAGTCCTGCGTGATGATGCTGCTCTTGATGTTGCCGTGGTGGCGGCGGCTGATGCGCAAGATCGGCTTGTCGGTGCGCACGTCGAACTCGGCGGCCACTTCGGCGGGCACGCCGGTGGTGGTGAGTTCACGCAGCTTGGCCTGCAGTGCGATGGCGCTCACTTCGGCTTGCTCCACGCTGTCCAGGTTGAGCACGACGCCGTCGGCGATGGAGCGCAGGGCTTCGGCGTCCATGAAGTTGGACAGACGCGCGATCACGCTCTCGGCCACTTGGTGCTTGCGCGCCAGCTCGCCCAGCGTGTCGCCGGTCAAGGTGGTTTGCGTGGCGCCACCGGTGAGCACGCTGGCGTCTTTCAGCGCAATGCGCAGCAGGAAGCCGTCGAGCGCGGAGCCGTCCTTCAGGTACAGCTCTTCCTTGCCGGCCTTCACCTTGTAGAGCGGCGGCTGTGCAATGTAGATGTGGCCGCGCTCCACCAGCTCGGGCATCTGGCGGTAGAAGAAGGTCAGCAGCAGGGTGCGGATGTGGGCGCCGTCGACGTCCGCGTCGGTCATGATGATGATGCGGTGGTAGCGCAGCTTGGCGACGTTGAAGTCGTCCACGCCGGCTGTGCCACCCGCGCCCGTGGCCTTGCCGATGCCGGTGCCCAGCGCGGTGATGAGCGTGAGGATTTCGTTGGAGGTCAGCAGCTTCTCGTAGCGCGCTTTCTCCACGTTCAGGATCTTGCCGCGCAGCGGCAGGATCGCCTGGAACTTGCGGTCACGCCCCTGCTTGGCGGAGCCACCGGCGGAGTCGCCCTCCACGATGTAGATCTCGCACAGCGCGGGGTCTTTCTCCTGACAGTCGGCCAGCTTGCCGGGCAGGCCCATGCCGTCGAGCACGCCCTTGCGGCGCGTCATTTCGCGGGCCTTGCGCGCGGCTTCGCGGGCGCGTGCAGCCTCAACGATCTTGCCGCAGATGATCTTGGCGTCGTTCGGGCGCTCCTGCAGGTAGTCGGCGAGCAGGCGGCTGACGATGTCTTCCACCGGGCCGCGCACTTCGCTGGACACCAGCTTGTCCTTGGTCTGGCTGGAGAACTTGGGCTCGGGCACCTTCACGCTGAGCACGCAGCACAGGCCTTCGCGCATGTCGTCACCAGTGACCTCGACTTTGGCCTTCTTGGCCAGCTCGGTTTCTTCGATGTACTTGTTGATGACGCGCGTCATGGCCGCGCGCAGGCCCGTGAGGTGGGTGCCGCCGTCGCGCTGGGGAATGTTGTTGGTGAAGCACAGCACCTGCTCGTTGTAGCCGCTGTTCCACTGCATGGCGACTTCCACGCCGATGTTGGTGCCCTGGTCGCTCTGGCGATCGCCCATGGCGTGGAAGACGTTGGGGTGCAGGACCGTCTTGCCCTTGTTGATGAAGTCGACGAAGCCCTTGACGCCGCCGGCACCGGAGAAGTCATCTTCCTTGCCGCTGCGCTCGTCCTTGAGACGAATGCGCACACCGTTGTTCAGGAAGCTGAGTTCGCGCAGGCGCTTGGACAGGATCTCGTAGTGGAAGTCGGCGTTCTCGCGGAAGATGTCGTAATCGGGCAGGAAGTGCACCTCGGTGCCGCGCTTCTCGGTGGCGCCCGTCACCTTCATGGGCGAGAGTTCCACACCGGTGGGCGTGGTCTCGACGATGCGGTTCTGCACGAAGCCACGCGCAAACTCGAGCTGGTGCACATGGCCTTCGCGGCGCACGGTGAGGCGCAGCCACTGGCTCAGCGCGTTCACGCAGCTCACACCCACGCCGTGCAGGCCGCCCGATACCTTGTAGCTGTTCTGGTTGAACTTGCCGCCCGCGTGCAGTTCGGTGAGCGCGATCTCAGCGGCCGAGCGCTTGGGCTCGTGCTTGTCGTCCATCTTCACGCCGGTGGGAATGCCGCGGCCGTTGTCGACCACGCTGATCGAGTTGTCGGTGTGGATGGTCACGACGATGTCGTCGCAGTGGCCGGCCAGTGCCTCGTCGATGGAGTTGTCCACCACCTCAAACACCAGGTGGTGCAGGCCGGTGCCGTCCGACGTGTCGCCGATGTACATGCCGGGGCGCTTGCGCACGGCCTCCAGCCCTTCCAGGATCTGGATCGAACCCTCGCCGTAGCCCTCGCTGGCGCCGGCCTGATGGGCGTCGATCACGGGCTGGAAGTTGGAGCTGTCGGCTTGGGCCGCACCGGTGTTGACGGATTCGGCGGGCTTGTTGGCGTCGGACATGGTGGATCTTTCAGACTTCTAGAAATGCCAAACCCGCAAGGCAGCGGGTTGAGCAAAAGGGCATCGCGTGCCTGGGTACCGTCGGGGCCAGCGCGGAACCGGCTTTGCCGGGCCGTAGATGGCGCCCCCCGGGGGGTGACGCCGCAGGCGGCGCGGGGGGTCAAATTCTCATGGGCATGACAACGTACTTGAAGGCGTTGTCGTCGGGGTTGGTGACCAGCGCGGAGCTGTTGCCGTCGGAGAGTTCGATGCGAACCATCTCCTGCGACATGTTCTGCAGCGCGTCGATCAGGTAGGTGACGTTGAAGCCGATCTCGATCGTGTCGCCGCCGTAGTCGATGTCGAGCTCGTCCACCGCTTCTTCCTGCTCGGCGTTGCTCGACGCCACGCGCAGCGCGCCGGGCTCGACGTTCAGGCGCACGCCCTTGAACTTCTCGCTGGTCATGATGGCCGTGCGCTGCAGCGAAGCCAGCAGCGGCAGGCGACCGAGCGTGACGATGTTCTTGTGGTTCTTCGGGATCACACGGTTGTAGTCGGGGAACTTGCCCTCGACCAGCTTGGTGACGAACTCCATGCCGTCGAAGCTGAACTTGGCCTGGTTGGCCGCGAACTGCATTTCAATCGCGCCCTCCTTGTCGGAGAGCAGGCGCTGCAGTTCCAGCACCGTCTTGCGCGGCAAGATCACTTCCTGCTTGGGGACTTCCACATCCAGCGTGCTGGACGCGAACGCCAGGCGGTGGCCGTCGGTGGCCACCAGGCTGAGCTGCTTGCCCTCGGCCACGAACAGGATGCCGTTGAGGTAGTAGCGGATGTCGTGTACCGCCATGGCAAACGACACCTGGCCGAGCAGGCTCTTGAGCGTCTTCTGGGGCACCGAGAACACGGGGCCGAAGCTCGCCGATTCCTGCACCAGCGGAAAGTCTTCCGCGGGCATGCTCTGCAGCGTGAAGCGGCTCTTGCCGCCTTTCAGAATCAGCTTGCCCGCGCTGGATTCGAGGCTCACCGTCTGGTCGCCAGGCATGGTGCGCAAGATGTCGATCAGCTTGCGCGCGCCCAGGGTGGTGGCGAAGTTGCCTGCGTCGCCTTCCAGCTCCGCCGTGGTCCGAATCTGTATTTCAAGGTCGCTGGTGGTCAGCTGCACCTGCGAGCCGGTCTTGCGCAACAGGACGTTGGCCAGGATCGGCAGCGTGTGGCGGCGTTCCACAATGCCTGCCACCGATTGCAGTGCGGCCAAAACCTTGTCCTGGGTCGATTTCAAAACGATCATGTCAGACTCTTTCGTCTCTGGTTGCTTGTAGGCCGGTCCCTGTCACGCGGGTGGCCCTCCTCCGGGCCAAATCCCCGCTATTTTCGCCTTTTTGTGGGCTCATCCCTTGAGCGTCTGTTCCAGCACATGGAGTTGCTGGTTCAGCTCGGTGTTCTGCTGGCGTTCAGCCCCGATTTTGCGCACCGCATGCAGCACCGTGGTGTGGTCGCGCCCACCAAACAGCTCGCCGATTTCGGGCAGGCTTTTCTGGGTCAACTCCTTGGCAATGAACATCGCAATCTGGCGCGGGCGGGCGATGCTGGCCGGGCGCTTCTTGCTGTACATGTCGGCCACCTTGATCTTGTAGAAGTCGGCCACCGTTTTCTGGATGTTCTCCACGCTGATCTGCCGGTTCTGGATCGACAGCAGGTCTTTCAGCGCATCGCGCGCCAGCTGGATCGAGATCTCCTTCTGGTTGAAACGCGAGTACGCCAGGATCTTGCGCAGCGCGCCTTCGAGCTCACGCACGTTGGAGCGCACGTTCTTGGCCACGAAAAACGCCACTTCCTCAGGCATCACGGCGTTTTCCACCGCCGCCTTGTTGATCAGGATGGCCACGCGCATTTCCAGCTCGGGCGGCTCGATCGCCACGGTCAGGCCCGAGTCGAAGCGCGACACCAGCCGTTCGTGGATGTCGGCCAGGCCCTTGGGATAGGTGTCGCTGGTCAGCACGATGTGGCTCTTCTTGGCCAGCAGCGCCTCGAAGGCGTTGAAGAACTCCTCCTGGGTGCGCTCCTTGTTGGCGAAGAACTGGACGTCATCGATCAACAGCAGATCCAGCGAGTGGTAGCGCTCCTTGAATTCGTCGAATGTTTTGCGCTGGTAGGCCTTGACCACATCCGATACGAATTGCTCCGCGTGGATGTAGAGAACTTTGGCCTGTGGACGATCGGCCAGCAGGTGGTTGCCGATGGCATGCACCAGGTGGGTCTTGCCCAGACCGACGCCGCCGTAGATGAACAGCGGGTTGTAAAGCTGGCCCAGGCTGCCGGCCACGTGCATGGCGGCGGCGCGCGCCATGCGGTTGGCCGAGCCCTCCACCAGCGTGGAGAACGCGAGTGCCGGGTTCAACCGTGTCTTGGGGCCGGTGGGCGCAGCCACCTCGGCGGGCGCGAGATCGGGCAATTCGGCCAGCACCTGCTCTTGGACGGTGCGAGGTGTGGGTGCCGTCCGGCTGGGGCCTTCACGCGGAGCAAGTACCAACTCAAGACTCACTGGCGCACCTTGAGCCGCCTCCAGCAGCGCAGAAATGCGGGCCGCGTACTGGGCGCGAATCCAGTCCAGCTTGAAGCGATTGGCCACCGACACGACCACGCGCGCGCCATCGGGCGCGACCGTCGCCGACAGTGGCCGGATCCAGGTGTTGAACTGCTGTTCGGGGATCTCTTGCGACAACCGATCCATGCAGATGGACCAGAGTGAAAGGGCGTCCGCTCGGGCTACGGCCGGGGACGCGTCTGGGGGAATGCCCTCGATCATGCTGGGAACGTCGGATTCGTTGTGGTTGTGGACAAATGTCTCGGGGCAGGCCGGCCATTGTAGTGCGACGGGCAACTTATCCACAAGCCGATCTGCCATAGGGGTTGACGCCCTTGGCAGATCGCTTTTTAGGGGGCTTCCTTGACGTGACGCGGCTGCAATCACGGGCAAGTGCTTGCCGGGCATCGACTTTCTTTGCGATAATTGCGGGTTTCCCCGATTTCTACTGACCACCATGAAACGCACTTACCAGCCCTCCAAGATTCGCCGCGCCCGCACCCACGGCTTCCTCGTCCGCATGAAAACCCGCGGAGGCCGCGCCGTGATCAACGCACGCCGCGCCAAGGGTCGCAAGCGCCTGGCCGTCTGAGGCCAGTCGTGTTCTGCCGGCGCCGTTTCGCCCGGCTCCCTCACCGATTGATCCGGACGGTTCAGCGGTGACCCAGCGGCTGCGGTCCCGGCAACAGTTCCAGGCCGTCATGGCCGGTGCCCCCGTGGCCAAAACCCCTCATTTCGCTCTGCATCGCGCCGCACTGTCCAGCGCGGAGGGCGACCGCACCCTGTTTCCTGTGGCCGATGCCTGGCTGGGTGTGATGCTGCCCAAGCGCTGGGCCAAACGGGCCGTCACCCGCAACGCGATTCGTCGGCAGATCTATGAGGTAGCGCGCCAGCAGGCGGGCACCTTGCCGCAGGCCGCGCTCGTGGTTCGATTGCGCAGCGAATTCAGCCGTCGGCAATTTGTCAGCGCGACGTCCGACGTGCTCAAGCGTGCGGTGCGCGCAGAGCTTGAGCAACTGCTCTCGCGCTCGGGCGCCGGGCAGCTTGCGGGGGTCCGGCATGCTGTCTGACTGGCCGCGCCAGGGGCTCGTGGCCCTGGTGAAGGGCTACCGTTTGTTGCTCAGCCCGTCCTTGGGCAGCGGGTGTCGATTCGAGCCGTCCTGCTCGGTCTACGCCATTGGAGCGCTGGAGCGCCATGGCGCCCTGCGCGGCAGCTACCTCACGCTCGGGCGGCTGGTGCGCTGCCATCCCTGGTGCGAGGGCGGGCATGATCCGGTGCCTGCCGCGTCGCCAGCCCTGTTCTCCCGCCTGATTTCACCTTCCTGCGAAAAGAAGAACCCGTCATGAATGACATCCGTCGGTCCATCCTGTGGGTGGTTTTTGGTTTGTCCATGGTCCTCATCTGGGACAAATGGCAGATTCACAATGGCCACAAACCCACCTTCTTCCCGAGCGCGGCGCCCGCTGTGACGGCACCAGCCGCATCGAATGGTCAGCCTGCCGCCGCTGGAAGCGGCTCGGTACCCGCGGCGGGACAGGGAGCTGCACCCGCCGCTGCGGGCGAGACACCGGCTGCTGCGCCGGGTGCCGTGGCCCAGCGCCATGAAGTCACCACAGACGTCTTCAAGCTGGTGTTCAACAGCGAAGGCGGTTCGCTGATTGGTGCCGAGCTGCTCAAGCACGCCGAGGCGACGCGCCAGAGCAAGGACCAGAGTGAAAAGCCGTTCACGCTGCTCACGCAGGGCGGCGAACACATCTATGTGGCCCAGACAGGTCTGATCGGTGGCAACTTCCCCACACACAAAACGCCGATGACGCTGGTGGGCAACCCCACGGCGCTGACCGATGGCCAGAACGAACTGCAGGTGCGTTTCGAGTCGGCCGAGGTGGGTGGCGTGAAGCTGGTCAAGACCTACACCCTGACGCGTGGCCGTTACGACATCGGCGTGCAGCACGAAGTGTTGAACGCGGGTGGCCAGACGGTGACGCCGCAGCTGTACCTGCAGCTGGTGCGAGATGGCAGCAAGCTCAGCAGCGAAACGCCTTTCTACTCGACCTTCACCGGCCCCGCCGTCTACACCAACGAGAAGAAGTACCAGAAGATCGAGTTCGCCAACATCGAGAAGAACAAGGCCGAGTTCATCAAGTCTTCCAGCGATGGCTACGTCGCGATGGTCCAGCACTACTTCGCGTCAGCCTGGTTGCTGGGTGACGGCGTGGCGCGCGAAAACTTTGCCCGCAAGATCGACAACAACCTGTTTGCGGTCGGCAGCATCACGGCGTTGACCGCCATCGAACCCGGCCAGAGCAAGGGTGTGCAAGCCCGCCTGTTCCTGGGTCCGCAAGAAGAAAAAGTGCTGGAGACCATTGCCCCGGGCCTGGAGCTTGTGAAGGACTATGGCTGGCTCACGATCCTTGCCAAACCGCTGTACTGGCTGCTCGAGAAGATTCACGGCTTCGTGGGCAACTGGGGCTGGGCCATCGTGTTGCTGGTGGTGCTGATCAAGGCCGCCTTCTACTGGCTCAATGCGAGTGCTTACCGCAGCATGGCCAAGATGAAGAAGATCAACCCCCGCATCATGGAAATGCGCGAGCGCCTCAAGGGCAACCCGCAGGCCATGCAGCAGGAGATGATGAAGATGTACCGCGAGGAAAAGGTCAACCCGCTGGGTGGCTGCTTCCCGATCGTTATCCAGATTCCGGTGTTCATTGCGCTGTACTGGGTGTTGCTGTCCAGCGTGGAAATGCGCAACGCCCCCTGGCTGGGCTGGATCACCGATCTCTCGTCGCCCGATCCCTACTTCATCCTGCCGCTGGTGATGGCCGTCACCACGATGATCCAGACCGCGCTCAACCCGCTGCCGCCGGATCCCCTGCAGGCCAAGCTGATGTGGCTCATGCCGCTGATGTTCTCGGTGATGTTCTTCTTCTTCCCGTCCGGCCTGGTGCTGTACTGGATCACCAACAACGTGCTGACCATTGCCCAGCAGGCCGTGATCAACAAGAGCATGGGCGTGCCGTTGAAATTCAGCATGCCGAACTTCAAGAGCTGATCCGAAGGCTCGGCTGCCTTGTCTCCTGAACGGGGCCTGCGTACGTGCAGGCCCTTTCTCTTTATGCTCGCCTTCTATGCTCGCTGCCTCGCGTGACCCCATCGTTGCCATTGCCACTGCACCCGGGCGCGGCGGGGTGGGCATTGTGCGTGTGTCGGGGCGTGGGCTTGAGCCGTTTGTGCAGGCCCTGCTGGGGCGCGCGCTGCACCCGCGCGAAGCCACCTATCTCCCGTTCGCCGATGCCGCCGGCCAGCCGATTGACCATGGCCTGGCCTTGTGGTTTCCCGGTCCGCGCTCTTACACCGGTGAGGATGTGCTGGAACTCCAGGGCCATGGGGGCCCTGTGGTGTTGCAGCTGCTGCTGGCGCGCTGCCTGGAAGTGAGCCGTGGCCCCCTTCCCGACATGCGGCTGGCGAGGGCGGGTGAGTTCACCGAACGGGCGTTCCTCAACGACAAGCTCGATCTGGCGCAGGCCGAGGCCGTGGCCGACCTGATCGACGCCAGCACCGAGGCCGCCGCGCGCAGTGCCTCGCGTTCGCTGGCCGGCGTGTTTTCGGGGCATGTGCATGGCCTGCGCGACGCGCTCGTGAACCTGCGCATGCTGGTGGAGGCGACGCTGGACTTTCCGGAGGAAGACATTGACTTCCTTCAAAAGGCCGACGCTTTAGGCCAGTTGCATCGGCTGCAGCAGGCGCTGGCCGATCTGCAGGCGCAGGCCCGCCAGGGCGCGCTGCTGCGCGATGGCTTGCAAGTGGTGATTGCCGGGCAGCCGAACGCGGGCAAGAGTTCGCTGCTCAATGCCCTGGCCGGGGCTGAACTCGCGATCGTCACCCCGGTGGCGGGCACGACGCGCGACGTGGTGCAGCAGACCATCCAGATTGAAGGCGTGCCCCTGCATGTGATCGACACCGCAGGCTTGCGCGACAGTCCGGACGTGGACGAAGTCGAGAAGATCGGCATCGAGCGTGCTTGGGGCCGCATTCAACAAGCCGATGCTGTGCTGTTCATGCACGACCTCAGCCGCCTGCACCAGACCGACTACCAGCAAGCCGACGCGTCGATCGCAGCGAGCCTGGCCGCCACCCTGCTATCAGGCGTGCCGGTGCTGCACCTCTGGAACAAGTGCGATGAAGTGGACAGCGCATCGCTGGGTGTCGGCCACCCAGACGATGGCCTCGCGATCTCGGCCAAGCACGGCACCGGGCTCGAGGCGTTGCGTCAGCGCCTGCTGACACTGGCGGGTTGGCAGCAGGCGGGTGACGGTCTGTTCATGGCGCGCGAACGGCACCTGCAAGCGCTCCACCAAGTGGGCGAGCACTTGCGGGCCGCAGACACCTGGCTGCAGGCGCGCGCGGACCACCTGGATTTGCTTGCCGAAGAGCTGCGCCTGGCGCAACAGGCATTGGGTTCAATCACCGGTGAGTTCACCGCCGACGACTTGCTGGGCGAGATTTTTTCGCGTTTTTGCATCGGCAAGTGAAGGCGAAAGTACCGCTCGGTGCCGTCGGCATACCGCCGGGAGTGCAACTGTAAGCGCGGGTAAGGACAGGCTTGCGCAGGGGAGCGGGCCGCGGTTATCTTGACCGCATGAATGCCCAGTTGCCCACGTCCGTGCGTTTCGATATTCAAGGCTTGGCCCAGTCCATGCGCTTGAGCAGCGCGCTGGACGCGGTGCCGTTGAATCTGTCGGAAAGCCAGTGGCCGCAGCTGGCCAACTACTTGCAACCGGTCGCCTTGCAGCAGGGGCAGGTGCTGATCGAGCAAGGTGTGAAAGACCGCACCGTGTATTTCGTGGAAAGCGGGTCGCTGACCGTGCACTACGAAGACTCCCGCGAACGCGTGCGCATTGCCGTGGTGGGCTCGGGCTCGCTGCTGGGCGAAGGCGCCTTCTTCAGCCACTTGCCGCGCAGCGCCACCGTGCACGCCGGCAGCGATTGCCGCCTGTGGTGCCTGACGCCGTTGCGCTTTCGCGAACTCTCCTCGCGCCATCCCGACATCGCCCTGGAAGTGACGGTGGCGATGTCCTCGGTGCTCGCCCGCCGCATGTACAACCGGCCCAAGCGTGTCGCCGTGACCTGAGCGCGGCGAAAGTCCAACCCATCTGGGCCGGTTTGTGCTGCTTTTTCAACCCTTCGCGCGCGCGGCTCTTGCGCACACTCTGCCCATGTCTTTGATGAGCTGGCTTCAGGCCAAAAAATCCACAGCACCCGGCAAGGGTTCCTTCACCCGTGCGCGCAAGAAATTCAGCCAGACCACGCTGCCCCTGATTTCGCCACGCCGTGGTCGGCGCATCCTGCGCCGAGAGCAGCTTTTTGCCGTGGTGCGCGAGTCGCTCATCCGCGCTGGCGTGCTGTCCACCAGCTACGAGTTCAAGGTGCTCACGCTCGACGCCACCGGCGACAGCTTCCTCGTGCTGATCGATCTGGCGTTGCCCGCCCAGGCCATGCCGGACGAGTACCTGCTTGAGATTGAACGCTGGATTCAGCAAAGCGGCACATCCCGCCATGAGATGCACGTGCGCTCGGTGTACTGGCGGCGCAAGGCGGTCCACGACCAGGTCGGCATGGCTTTGAAGGCGGCGGTGACCGCTCAGACGCGGCGTGAGGCGGTGCCCATGACGGCCGAAGCCGTGCCCGCACCCACGGCGTCACGCCCGATGCCCATTCCCAGCCCCACGGCCATCCCTCGCCCGACCATCACGCCAGCCAGCACCCCCACGCAGTCGGTGGGCGAAGACGAAGTGGAAGCCTTTCGGCGCGCGCTGCAGAGCGTGGCCTCTCCGGCCTATCGCTCACCTTCGGAAGCGCAGGCGCCCATGACGGTGCCGGAGTCTCACAGCGACTTCGCTGCGTTGAGCGAAACGCAGTACGGCAAGCTCTGAGGGGTTTGCCGGCCCATCAGTGGCCGGCGAAGTCCAGCAGCGTGAAAAGCTTCAGGCCGGAATCGCGCAGCTTCTCTGAGCCACCCAGCTCGGGCAAGTCCACGATGGCAGCACCCTCCATCACCTCCGCACCCAGCTTCTCCAGCAAGCGGCGCCCGGCCATCATGGTGCCGCCGGTGGCGATCAAGTCATCGATCAACACCACCCGGTCACCGGGTTTCACGGCATCGGTGTGCAGCTCCACGGTGGCGCTGCCGTACTCGAGCTCGTACGTTTCCTCCACGGTGGTGAAGGGCAGCTTGCCTTTCTTGCGGATGGGCACGAAGCCCACGCCGAGTTCATAGGCGAGCACGGAGCCGATGATGAAGCCGCGCGCGTCCAGGCCAGCCACCACGGTCGGGCGCAAGGCGGCGTCCATGTAGCGGTGCACGAAGGTGTCGATCAGCACGCGAAAGACCTTGGGGTCCTGAAGCAGCGGCGTGATGTCACGAAACTGCACGCCGGGTGCTGGCCAGTCCGGCACGGTGCGGATGTGGGATTTCAGAAAAGCGGAGGTGTCCATGGGCTCGGTCCGTGGGGGAGCGGCCATTATCGGCGTCGAACCGGCACAAAAAAAAGCCCCGGCGCAAAGGCCGGGGCATCGACCATGGCGACCCTGTACAAAGCCATGGGCTGGAACACGCGGGCCGCGACGGCCATGGAGATCATTCTGGGAGCGAGGACGCTCGAAGGTGGCCGTCACACGGCCGGTGGCACGCTGCGGCCGACGAGCGCACAGCCCGCTATCCCGTCAGCAGCTTTTGCTCGGCCAGCGCCAGGGCGGGTGCCTTGCCGCTGATGACCACCGTGTCGCCACTCTCCAGCAGGGTCTCCTCGTCAACGGCGTGCGGGCGGCCGCTGGCGCGACGCAGGCTCACCACGCGCACACCCACCGCATGCAGTGCCAGGCTGCCCAGGGTCTTGCCCACGTTGCGCCCACCTGCGGGCAGTGTGACGGTGTTGAGGCGTTCGTGGTCGATCTCGTCAAGGCTGTCGTCGTCGGCGCCGTGGAAGTAACCGCGCAGCAGGTTGTAGCGCGCATCGCGCTGGTCCTGCACCACACGGATCACGCGGCGCATGGGCACGCCCACCAGCGCCAGCGCGTGGCTCGCCAGCATCAGGCTGGCCTCGATGGCTTCGGGCACCACTTCGGTGGCGCCGGCCGCTCTCAGCTTTTCCAGATCGGCGTCGTCCACGGTGCGCACGACCACGGGCACGTGTGAGGCTTGCTCGTGCGCGTGGTGAAGTACCTTGAGTGCACTGGCCGTCTCCAGGTAGGTGACCACCACCGCACTGGCGCGGTGCAGACCTGCTGCCATGAGCGCCTGCAGCCGGGCGGCATCGCCAAAGACCACCGAATGCCCGGCCGCGGCGGCCTGCCGTACGCGGTCGGGATCGAGATCCAGCGCCATGTACGGAATGCCTTCGGTCTCCAGCAGTCGCGCGAGGTTTTGCCCACAGCGGCCGTAGCCGCAGATGATCACGTGCTTGTCGGCATTGATGGCCTTGCGCGCAATGCTGGTCATCTGCACCGACTGCATCAGCCAGTCGCTGCCCACGAGCCGGGTGACGATGCTGTTGGCATAGAGGATGGCGAAGGGCGTGATCAGCATCGAGATCACCATGGATGCCAGGATCGGGTTGAACAGCTGGGGCGGTACCAGGTTGTTCTGCCCTGCAAGCGTGAGCAGCACCAGGCCAAACTCGCCGGCCTGTGCCAGGTACAGGCCCGTGCGCAGCGCCACACCGGTGGGCGCACCGAAGGCGCGCGTGAGCCCGGTGATCAGCGCCAGCTTGAATGCCAGCGACACCGACAGCAACAACAACACCAGCGGCCAGCGGTCCAGCACCAGACGCCAGTCCAGCATCATGCCGATGGTGATGAAGAAGAGGCCCAGCAGCACATCGTGGAACGGGCGGATGTCGGTCTCCACCTGGTGCTTGAACTCGGTCTCTGAAATCAGCATGCCGGCGACGAAGGCGCCCAGCGCCAGCGAGAGGCCGGCGTGCTCGGTCAGCCAGGCCAGTCCCAGCGTGATGAGCAGCAGGTTGAGCATGAAGAGCTCGTCGCTCTTGCGGCGCGCCACCAGCGTGAGCCACCAGCGCATGAGCTTTTGCCCGCCGGTGAGCAGCAGCCCCAGCAGCAACACCGCCTTGAGCGACGCCCAGCCCAGCGCGCGCAACAGCACCTCCGGCTCCGCTGCCAGTGCGGGAATGATCACCAGCAGGGGCACAACGGCCAGGTCCTGAAAGAGCAGGATGCCCAGCACGCGCTTGCCGTGTTCGGACTCCAGCTCCAGCCGCTCGGCCACCATCTTGATCACGATGGCTGTGCTGCTCATCGCCATCACGCCGCCCAGCGCCAGCGCCGTCTGCCAGGACACGGTCCACCACATGGGCAACAACACCGTGAGCAACAACGAGCCCAGGGTGGTGAGCAAGACGGTGAGGACGACTTGCGACAGACCCAGGCCAAACACGTGCCGCTTCATCGCCCGCAACTTGGGCAGGCTGAACTCCAGCCCGATCACGAACATCAGGAAGACCACGCCGAACTCGGCGAGGTAGCGAATGCCGCCAGAGTTCTGCGCCAGGGCCAGCGCGTTCGGGCCGATCACCACGCCCACCACGAGGTAGCCCAGCATGGGTGGCAGCCGCATCAACCGACACGCCACGACGCCCAGCACGGCGGCCAGGAGATACAGCAAGGCGATGTCGAGCGAATTCATCAGCGGATGGTAATGGGCGCGACCCGACGCGCCCACAGCCCGCCAGCGATAATTGCAGCCATGACCTTGCCCGCTTCCTTCGACCCCGTCCGGGCCATGGCCATGGCGCAGGAAACCCTGAGCATCGAAGCCCAGGCCGTGACCACCGTTGCGCAACGCCTGGATGCCACGTTCACCCGAGCGCTCGCGCTGGTGCTGGCCATCCCGGGGCGTGTGGTCGTCATGGGCATGGGCAAGAGCGGTCACATTGGCCGCAAGATCGCCGCCACGCTGGCCTCGACCGGCACGCCCGCCATGTTCGTGCACCCGGCCGAAGCCAGCCACGGCGACCTCGGCATGATCACCAGCGCCGATCTGGTGCTGGGCATCAGCAACAGCGGCGAGAGCGAAGAGCTCACGGCCATCCTGCCGCTCATCAAGCGCATGGGCGTGCCGCTGCTGGCCATCACGGGCCGACCCGACTCCACCCTCGGCCGTCACGCCGATGTGGTCCTCAATGCCTCGGTGGACAAGGAGGCCTGCCCCCACAACCTCGCGCCCACCGCCAGCACCACCGCCCAGCTCGCACTGGGCGACGCGCTCGCCGTGGCGCTGCTGGATGCGCGCGGCTTCAAGGCCGATGACTTTGCCCGCTCGCACCCCGGTGGTTCGCTGGGCCGCAAACTGCTGACGCATGTCAGCGACGTCATGCGCAGCGGCGATGCAGCGCCCCGCGTGGCCCAGGACGCCGGGCTCATGGACCTCATGCGCGAGATCAGCGCCAAAGGTCTGGGCATGAGTGCCATCGTCGACAGTGAGCAACGGGTGGTGGGCGTGTTCACCGACGGCGACCTGCGCCGCCTGATCGAGAAAAACGGCAACGGTGTCGACCTGCGTTCGATGATGGCCCGCGATGTCATGCACCCCCATCCGCGCACGGTGCGTGCCGAGGCCCTGGCCGTCGAGGCGGCCGGTGTGATGGAAGCGAGCCGCATCACCAGCGTGCTGGTTGTGGATGCCGAGGGCCGCCTGCTGGGCGCACTCAACAGCAACGACCTCATGCGTGCGAAGGTGATCTGATGCTGCCGCCCTTGCGCCCCGAGCTGAACTTCCCCCCTGCACTGCTCCTGCGCGCCCAGCCGGTGCGCGTCGTGTTCTTCGATGTGGACGGCGTGCTCACCGACGGAGGCCTTTACTTCCACGAGACGGGTGAAACCCTCAAGCGTTTCCACACGCTGGACGGTCATGGCATCAAGCTGCTGCAGCGTGCGGGTATCACGCCGGCCATCGTGAGCGGACGGGATTCCGCGGCCCTGCGTGCGCGCCTCACGGCCTTGGGCGTGACCCACATGCGCTTGGGCACCGAAGACAAGGCGCCCGCCGCCGAATCGATCCTTCAGGAGCTGGGTCTGGACTGGGGCGCGGCTGCCGCCATGGGCGATGACTGGCCCGACCTCCCCTTGCTGCGCCGCGCGGCACTGGCCGTGGCGCCGCCCACAGCCCATGCCGAGGTGCTCGCAGTCGCTCACCATGTGACCGAGCGCCAGCCGGGCGCGGGCGCCGTGCGCGAGCTCTGCGACATGCTGCTCGTCGCCTGCGGTGCGTATGCGCGCGAACTCGAGGCGGCTGCGCGGTGAGCACCTCCGACCCGCTCGACTTCTTCGACGATGTGGACCAGACCGCGGCCGTGCCGCGCGCGCCCCGCCGCAAGCGCCACCTCTGGGACCGCCTGTCCATCTACCTGCCGGTCCTGCTCATGGGTTTGCTCGCGCTGGCTTCTTACTGGCTGCTGCGGGCCACACCAGCGCCCGAGTCGGCGGAGCCCGAGCGAGCGGTGAGCAGTGAGCCCGATTACTTCATGCGCCGCTTTTCGGTCAAAGCCTTTGACGCCAAAGGCACGCTCAAGACCGAAGTGTCGGGCGCTGAAGCACGTCACTATCCCGCCTCCGACAAGGTGGAGATCGACAACGCGCGCATACGCCACATCAGCGACCAGGGCCTGCCCACGCTGGCCACGGCCCGGCTGGTCACCACCAACGGCGACAACACCGAGTTCGTGCTGGAAGGCAATGCGGTGATCGTGCGCGAGGCGGGGACCGACGCGACGGGAAAGCCTCAACCCCGGCTGGAATTTCGTGGCGAATTCCTGCATGTCTTCCTTGAGCCCGACCGGATCGTCTCGGACCGCCCGGTCACGCTCTTTCGCGGCACAGACCGGCTGCTGGCCGACACGCTGGACTACACCGGCGCGGACCAGGTGGCCTTGTTCAAAGGCCGAGTGAAGGTGCAACTCGCGCCGCGCTGAGCACCACTTCCGGGGACATGACCATGATCACTTCCTCTCCCGCGTCCTCCTCCGGCCCGCTGGTGTTCATCACCGGCGCCTCCTCCGGCATCGGGCAGGCGCTTGCCGCCCGCTTTGCGCGCGCAGGCTACCGGCTTGCGCTGGTCGCACGCCGCACCGCCGACATGCAGGCCTGGGCCGACGCGCAAGGCCTGGACGCCGCGCGTTGCCGCATCTACGGCGCCGATGTGGCCGACATCGACAGCATCGTTGCCGCTGGCCAGGCCTGCCTCGCGGCGCAGGGCGTGCCCGACGTGGTCATCGCCAATGCGGGCATCAGCGTGGGCATGGATACCGCGGCGCGAGACGACATCGACGTCATGGCGCGCACTTTTGCGCTCAACAACACCGGGCTGGCGGCCACCTTCCATCCCTTTGTCATGCCCATGAGCGAGCGGGGCCGTGGCGCGCTGGTGGGCATCGGCAGTGTTGCCGCGATTCGCGGACTGCCTGGCCACGGTGCCTATTGCGCCAGCAAGGCGGCCGTGGTGGCTTATTGCGAGAGCTTGCGTGGCGAATTGCGCGGCAGCGGCGTGGCGGTGGTCACTTTGTTGCCGGGCTATGTCGACACCCCGTTGACGCGCCAGAACCGCTACAGCATGCCCTTTCTGATGACGGCAGACGATTTCGCCGACCGGGCGTTTCGCGCCATCAACGCGGGCGTGAGCTACCGCGTCATTCCCTGGCAGATGGGCGTGGTCGCCAAGCTGCTGCGTTTGTTGCCCAACGCCGTGTTTGACCGCTTGCTTGCCGGTCGCCCGCGCAAGCACCGCCAAGGCGAGAAGGCGTCTTCGGGCTGACTTCGGCAGCCGTACGCCCATGAAAAAAGCCCTGTGGCTTGCGCTACAGGGCTTTTGTGTCTGGTTGAGCAGCGCAAGGCGCTGCATCAGCTCGACGGGTGCGGGCGATCAGTAACCGCCGCGGCCACCACCGCCACCGCCTTCACGACGGCCACCGCCACCGTAGGGGCTGCGGAAACCGCCTTCGCCACCACCGCCGCCGCCGAAGCCGCCACCGCCGCTGCGGCCGCCGCCGAAGCCGCCGCCACCGCTGCGGGGAGGACGGGCTTCCATGGGACGTGCTTCGTTCACCACCAGGCTACGACCGCCCAGCGATTGACCGTTCATGCCTTCGATGGCGGACTGGGCTTCTGCATCGCTGCCCATTTCCACGAAACCAAAGCCCTTGGAGCGGCCGGTTTCACGTTCCATCATGACCTTGGCACTGTTCACAGAGCCGTAGGCGCTGAAAGCTTGCTGGAGGTCTTCGTCGCGCACGGTGTAGGGCAGGTTGCCCACGTACAGTTTGTTGCCCATGGTTGGGACTCCTAATAACACTGAGAAAAATAGCGATGGAGCCCCGTTAGCACACAAAAACCTGTAGCACGCGAAACCAACCGATCACTTGTCAAAACGAGCGTTTACCACGCTCGCCGAGGGATTATGCGCGGAATGACGCGCAAACCCTAACTATTTTTCAGGATGTGCAAGGCCCGTGGCGCCGCGATGCGTGGCTACAACAGGCAGGCCGGACACCGGGAAAACCCGTCTTGGCGCCACGTGTACAGCGTCTCCCGGAAGGCGGAGGTCAACATATACTGACGCCCAGCGCCGATTTGATCCAGATTGCGGGCGCTCTAAAAATGCCGCTAAAGGGGAGATTCCCGGTCTCGCTCTTGGCGGCACCGGGTTTTTTTATTGGGCGATGAACGCCCGCAGGACAAGGCCTTGATCGTCACGCCCCAGACCTTCCGTTTCACCGAACCCCTGCCGTTGCGCTCGGGCGCCACGCTGCCGGCCTATGAGCTGGTGGTGGAAACCTATGGCACGCTGAATGCAGAGCGCTCCAACGCAGTGCTGATCTGCCACGCGCTCAACGCGTCACACCATGTCGCCGGGTGGCACGCCGACGAGAACGGCCAGCCGCTGGCGCGCAGCGAAGGCTGGTGGAACAACATGATCGGACCCGGCAAGCCGGTGGACACCGACCGCTACTTCGTCATCGGCGTCAACAACCTGGGATCGTGCTTCGGCTCGACCGGCCCGACCCATGCGAATCCCGCGACCGGCCAGCCTTGGGGCGCGGACTTTCCGGTGGTCACCGTCGAGGACTGGGTGGATGCCCAGGCGCGACTGCTGGACGCCATGGGTATCGAGACGCTGGCCGCGGTCATGGGCGGCAGCCTGGGCGGCATGCAGACGCTGAGCTGGACCCTCCAGTACCCGCAACGCGTGCGCCACGCCGTGGTGGTGGCCAGTGCCCCCAACCTCACGGCCGAGAACATCGCGTTCAACGAGGTGGCGCGCCGCGCCATCGTGACAGACCCCGATTTCCGCGAAGGGCACTACCTGCGCGAGGGCACATTGCCGCGGCGCGGCTTGCGCATCGCCCGCATGATCGGCCACATCACCTACCTCAGCGACGACGTGATGAACGAGAAGTTCGGCCGCAGCCTGCGCTCGAGCGACGCCCAAGACCCGGCGGCCATCGCAGAGCTGGCGTACCGGTACTCCACGCAGGACGTGGAGTTCCAGATCGAGAGCTACCTGCGTTACCAGGGCGACAAGTTCAGCGAGTACTTCGACGCCAACACCTACCTGCTGATCACACGTGCGCTGGACTACTTCGATCCCGCGCGCGAGTACGACGGCAACCTGACGGCTGCGCTCGCGCGCGCGCAGGCCAAATTCCTGCTGGTGAGCTTCACCACCGACTGGCGCTTCTCGCCCGCACGCAGCCGCGAGATCGTCAAGGCCCTGCTCGACAACCGGCGCGATGTCAGCTACGCCGAAATCGACGCACCCCACGGCCACGATGCCTTCTTGCTGGACGACCCCCGTTACCTGCAGGCCGTGCGCGCGTACTTCGAACAGACCATCTCCGGGGGCGTGGCATGAGCGAGAAAACGGTGATGGACTCGATCGCCCGCCTGGTGCCGCCCGGATCGCGGGTGCTCGACCTGGGTTGTGGCGACGGTGCCTTGCTGGCGCACCTGCAGGCCACGCGCGCCTGCAGCGGCTACGGCGTGGAAATCGACGACGCCAAGGTGCTCGCCTGCATGCGGCGTGGCGTGAACGTGCTGCAGCTCAATCTGGAAGACGGGCTCACCATGTTTGGCGACGACGCGTTTGATGTGGTGCTGCAGATCGACACGCTGCAACACCTGCGCAACGCCGAAACCATGCTGCGCGAGACCGCGCGCGTGGGCCGCCTGGGTGTGGTGGCTTTCCCCAACTTTGCGCACTGGCCCAACCGCATGGCGGTGCTGCAAGGGCGCATGCCGGTGACCAAGCGGCTGCCCTTCCAGTGGTACGACACGCCCAACATCCGCGTCGGCACCCACGCGGACTTCGAGGTGCTCGCGCGGCGCAACGGGCTGACCATTGAGGACAGCTTCGGGCTGCATGAGGGCCGTGAGGTGCGCGTGCTGCCCAACCTGCTGGCCAGCACGGCGGTGTTTCGCTTCTCCAGCTGACGGCCGCTGCGGCGCGGCTCAGGAGCGTGCCGCTTCGCGCGCGGCGTCGGCCGCGAAATCGCCATCGGTCACATCGCTGGCGGCGGGCATGTCTGGATAGATCTCGCGGAAGGCGGCGCGGATCTGCGCCAGTGGCAGGTCGTCGAAGGCCCCGCGCTCGTTGACGTACTCCATGTGCTGGCGGCCTTCGCGGTCGAATGGGTGGTAGAGCGAGTCGTGCACGCCGTCGAACTCCAGCGGCAGCAGCCCGAACTTGTCGCACAGCTCGATGTTGAATGCCGGCGTGGCCTTGCGCCATGCGCCGTCCAGCCACAGCAAGGTGTAGCCATGCCAGGCAAACACATCGGTCTTCATGGTGTTGCGCAGCCGCTCGGTCGACAGGTGGTTGCGCACGTCGGCAAAGCCCAGCCGGGCGGGAATGCCTTCGGCGCGGCACGCCGCGGCCAGCAGCACGGCCTTGGACACGCACCACCCGTAGCCCTGCTCCAGCACCGTGCTGGCGCTCATGCCTGCCTCGGAGAGGTCGATACGGTAGGGGTCGTAGCGAACCTGATCTCGCACCGCGCGGTACAGCGCCACGGCTTTCTCGCGCGCGCTGGCACCCTGCGCGTTCGCGCGGGCGAACGCCTGCACCGCAGGATGGTGGGTTTCGATGCAGGGCGTGGCGCCCAGGTGCTGCGGGGCTGGTTCAGGGGTGTGGTCCATGCTGGCCAAGGTACCAGACCGCGTGCGCATCAGACGACGCCTTAGGGACAAAACCGGGTGCGGCGGCCCGTTTGAAACAGGAACTTTCGCGTGCTTTTCAGGCGACGGGCGGGGAATGGGGCGGGTTTGTCGGCTTTTTTCTGACTTCAGGTGGGGCGGTGCTGGCCGATATTCCTGAGACCAACCCGTCAACCGAGGACCGATCCATGGACATGCGCAACGAAGCCAACCACCTTTCCCGCCACGACAGTGCGCGTGCAGCAGCGGCACAAAGTGCCAGCGCCGAATTCCTGACCTTCCGCCTGGGTGGCGAGGAATACGGCATCGACATCCTGCGGGTGCAGGAGATTCGCTCCTACGAAGAGCCCACCCGCATCGCCAATGCGCCCCCGTTCATCAAGGGCGTGGTCAACCTGCGTGGCGTGATCGTGCCGGTGGTTGACCTGCGCATCAAGCTGGGTTGCGACAAGGTGGAATACAACGGCTTCACCGTGGTGATCGTGCTCAACGTGCACGGCCGCGTGGTGGGTGCCGTGGTGGACTCGGTCTCCGACGTGCTGGAGCTCACGGGCGACCTGATCAAGCCCGCACCCGAGATGAACACCAGCGTCAACACCAGCTTCATCACAGGCATTGCCAGTGTGGGCGAGCGCATGTTGATCCTGATGGACATCGAAGCCCTGATGTCCGGCAGCGACATGGGTCTGATGGACACCACCCAGGCCCTGCAGTAAAGCAGCCTGGCGCGAAGCGACGAGGAGATCCGGACATGAAGCGACTCAACAACTCGCAGAGCTCGGTGGCGAGCCGCGTGGCCTTGCTGGCGGTGGCCATGCTGGCTGGCGTTCTGGTGCTCATCAGTAGCGCCATGACGTTCATGGCCGAGCGGTCATCTCGCGATCGCATGGTCGAGTGGAGTGGCGACAAGGCCGACTCGGTGGCAGCGTCCATCGATGCGTTTGACGCCACGGCCCGCATGATGGCCTTGCGGGCGTACAAGCCGTTCCGGCAAAAGTTTGCCGAGAAGTTCGAGCTCGACGAGCAGGCCGGCATGCTCAAAGGCTGGGGCATGTTGCTCAACAACGATTTTTCGGAGGTGGATACCTTCAACCGTGTCAACGGCGGCGTGGCGACGATCTTCATGCGCAAGGGCGAAGACTTCGAGCGCGTCAGCACGTCGCTGAAAAAGGAAAACGGCGAACGCGCCATGGGCACGCTGCTGGCGCGCAACCACCCGGCGTATCCGCTCATGCTCGAGGGCAAGACCTACACCGGCCGTGCCTCGCTGTTCGGCAAGCCTTACATGACGCACTACGAGGCCTTGAAGAACGACGCTGGCAAGGTGGTCGGCATCCTGTTCATCGGCTTTGACGTGGGCGACTTCCAGGTGGCGCTCGACAAGCTCGTGATGGACGCCACGTTCTTCGAAACCGGCGGCACCTATGTGATCGACCCGCGCGCCTCGAACGAGGAAGCCGTCTTTGTCTCGCACCCCACGGCGGCGGGCAAGAAGGTGCTGGACGTGAATGCAGACGCGGGCGCCATGCTCACGGCCATGCGGGCATCGCCCGAGGCGTTCATCCGTGACGCCACGCCGCTGCTCAACGCCACGATCAAGAGCCCCTGGGTGGTCAAACACGCTTCCCAGACGGGCTGGTGGGTGGTGGCGGAAGTGTCCGACGCCGAGGCCATGGCCACCTACTGGCGCACGATGTACATCTTGTGGGCTGCGCTGGCCGCAGCGACCCTGGCGCTGGGCGCGGGCTTGTATGTGCTGGTGCGCCGCAACGTGAGCCAGCCACTGGCCCAGCTGACGTCGGCCGTGACCACCGTGGCACACGGTGACCTCAGCCAGGCGTTCCACTCCACCCGCAGCGATGAGATTGGTCGCCTGGTGCGCGAAGTGGAAACCATGCGCCAGCGCTTCCTCGGCATGATGCGCGAGCTGCGAAGCGCCACCGACAGCATCAACACGGCGTCGGTGGAGATTGCATCAGGCAACCAGGACCTGAGCGCGCGCACGGAGCAAGCGGCGAGCAACCTGCAGGAGACGGCGGCGAGCATGGAGCAGCTCACGAGCACGGTGC
>NZ_JAHVAB010000033.1 GCF_019264445.1 Hydrogenophaga sp. | reverse complement strand
CCCGCCGGCAGCGACCGCGCCCTGATCGCCCTGGCCGTGCGCCTGTGGCAAGCTATGCCGCACTGATGGCCACGCCCCGCACCATGCCGCGCACCCCCCGCTCCACCGTCCGTCCCGCTGCCACCCCCAAGCGACGCGCCCCTTCGGCCCGCAAGGCCCCCGCAGCCCCGTCCGACGTGCCGCTGCCCGGCGGCGCACTGGCGGCCAGCGCTTGGGGCGACACACCCGAAGACCGCATCTACCAGGCGGTGTTCGAGAGCGTCATGGGCCAGCGGCTGGCGCCCGGCACCAAGCTGCCCGAGGCAGCGCTGTGCGAGCTCTTCAACGCCAGCCGCTCCACTGTGCGGCTGGCCCTGCAGCGGCTGGCGCACGACCACATCGTGCAGCTGCGCCCCAACCGCGGCGCCATCGTGGCCATGCCCACGCCCGAGGAAACGCGGCAGATCTTTGAAGCCCGCCGCGGCCTGGAAGCCGCGCTGGTGCGACTGGCCGTGGCCCACATCACCGCGGCGGACCTCAAGGCGCTGCGCGCGCAACTGCGCGCCGAGCACGAGGCCATGCACCGCTTCGACCAGCCCGCCTGGGCGCGCCTGGCCAGCAGCTTTCACCTCAAGCTCGGCGAGCTTGGGCGCAACCCCATCCTGCAGCGCTACCTGGTGGAAATGGTCTCGCGCTGCTCGCTCATCGTGGCGCTGTACGAACCCCCCGGCAACGCCTGCTGCGAGCACGACGAACACGAGGCCATCGTGAAATGCATCGAGCGCGGCGATGCCGATGGTGCGGTGCGGCTGATGGACCAGCACCTGCAGGAACTCGAGCGCAATGTGTGCCTGCAGACCGAGGCGCGCGCCCCGGGTTTGAAGGAGCTGCTGGGCTTGTAACAAGGGCAGGCGGATCGTGTTACAGCCCCTCGAGGGCACCGCTACAATTTTGGACTGTCCACTGCCCGAGCACCACGGCGCCCTGTGCGCCAGCGGTGCTGAGTCCATATGAACCACGACAACCAGGGACCCGAACGTCTGAGCTGCGACGTTCTCGTGATCGGCGGGGGGCCCGCCGGCTCCACCGTGTCACCCATGCTGGCCCAGAAGGGCCACCGCGTCGTGCTGCTGGAAAAGGCGCACCACCCGAGGTTCCACATTGGCGAATCGCTGCTGCCCGCCAACCTGCCGCTGCTCGAGCGCCTGGGCGTGGCCGACGAGGTGCGTGCCATCGGGCAGTACAAGCCGGGCGCCGAATTCGTCTCGCCCCACCACGACCACACGCAGACCTTTCACTTCGCCGAGGCCTGGGACAAGTCCATGCCCTACGCGTACCAGGTCAAGCGCGCCGAGTTCGACGAAATCCTGATCCGCAACGCCGAGCGCAAAGGTGTGGAGGTTCACGAAGGCTGCAAGGCGCGTTCGGTGGAATTCCTGCCCGACCGCAGCGTGCGCGTGCACGCCGAACACGACGACGGCCGCACCAGCGTGTGGGATGCCAGGTTCCTCGTGGACGCGTCCGGACGCGACACCTTCCTGGCGTCGCGCTTCAAGATCAAGGAGCGCAACCCGCGCCACAACAGCGCGGCGGTGTATGGCCACTTCGCCAACGCACGGCGCAACGCCGGCGAGGCCGAAGGCAACATCACCATCTTCTGGTTCGACCACGGCTGGTTCTGGTTCATCCCGCTCACGGGCGGCATCACCAGCGTGGGCATGGTCACCTGGCCGTACCACATGAAAACGCGCGCGGGGCGCAGCGTCGATCAGTTCCTGCTGGACAACATCGCCACCTGCAAGGGCCTGGCCGAGCGCCTGCAAGACGCCCGCCTGAGCGCGCCCGCCGAGGCCACGGGCAACTTCTCGTACGCCGCCCAGCACAACCACGGCGACAACTACCTCATGCTGGGCGACGCCTACACCTTCATCGACCCGGTGTTCTCGTCGGGCGTGTGGCTGGCCATGAACGGCGGCGAGCTCGGTGCGCAGACCATCGACACCTGCCTGCGCCACCCGAAAAAGGCGCGCGCGGCGCTCAGGCACTTTGACCGCCAGAGCCGCCGGGGGCCCAAGGCCTTCTCGTGGTTCATCTACCGCGTGACCAACCCCATCATGCGGGACTTCTTCATGGGACCGCGCAACGTGTTCCGCGTGAAAGAGGCGCTGCTCTCCACCCTGGCCGGCGACGTCTACGGCGGCGCGCCCATCGGGCGCTCCATGCTGGCGTTCAAGGCGCTGTACTTCGTGGCCAACATCCTGCAACCCCGCCGCGCCTTCGCGGCCTGGCGCAAGCGGCGCGACAACATCCGACCGGCGGACGAAGCGGCCCTGGCACGCGTGCCGTGACGCTGCAGCACGCGCCCTGCAACGCCGATACCCCCCACCCGGGTGAGCCCCTGGGCGATGCGGTCATCGGCCTCACCCCAGACCTGCCCGACGCCGCGTGGCCCCGGCAGCCATTGCGAGCGCCGCTGCTGCTGGCGAACGCAGCGCATCGGCCGGAGCGCTGGTTCACCGACGGGCCGGTGCAGCAAGGCCACAGCGAAGGCATTCACTGGCGGCGCAGCGCCGACGCGCTGTACGGCGTGATCGAGCAGCACGAAGCCGACTTCCCTGCCACGGCGCAGGGCGCGCCCTTGCAGCACGCCAGCCAGGCCCTGTACGAGCGCGTGTTCCGCCTGCTGCAGGCGCAAGGCACGCCGCACCTGTGGCGCGTGTGGAACTACCTGGCGCGCATCAACGACGCGTCGCACGGGCTGGAGCGTTACCGCCAGTTCAACCTGGGCCGGCACGAAGCCTTCGTGCAGGCCCGGCGCGAGACCGGCGGCCAGGTGCCGGCGGCCTGCGCCATCGGGGTGGCGCACGGCCCGCTCTCGGTGGCGTTTCTGGCGGGCAACTCGCCACTGGTACCGCTGGAAAACCCGCGCCAGGTGAGCGCCTGGCACTACCCCGCGCAGTACGGGCCGCGCGCGCCCACATTCTCGCGGGCGGCACTGGCCTATCCATGCGACCAGGAGGCGCTGTTCATCTCCGGCACGGCGAGCATCGTGGGGCACGAGACCGTGCACCCGGGCGACGTGGCCGCGCAATGCCACGAGACCGTGCGCAACATCGCCTGCCTCGTGGACGAGGCCAACCGCGTGCGCCGCTCCGCTCCGCCCTTCTCGCTGGGCGGCCTCAGCCACCGCGCCTACGTGCGCCACGCCGCCGATGCGCAGACCGTGCAGCACACGCTCGCACCCTTGCTGCAAGGCGCGCCACTGGTGCTCGTGCAGGCCGACATCTGCCGCGCCGACCTGCTGGTGGAAATCGAATGCCAGGCCATCCATCCGCTGACCGCATGACCCCGCTCGAACGCCCCACCTCGTGGCTGTGGAGCGTGTACGAGCACGTGGCCATGGTGTTGGGCCTGAGCGCGCTGGCCGTGGTGTGCCTGAGCTGGACACCCCTGGCCATTGCGCTGTACCCGGTGCTGCCCACACCGCTGGGCCGCTGGGTGGGCCGCCAGGCCATCATGCGGGGCTTTCGCCTGTACGTGGGGGTGCTGCGCACGGTGTGCGCCTGCCGCTTCGATCTCTCCGCCATCGATGCGCTGCGCGACCAGGGCCCGATGGTGATCGCCGCCAACCACCCGTCGCTGCTCGACGCCGTGCTCATCACCTCGCGCCTGCCCAACGCGGTCTGCTTCATGAAGGCCGACATCATGGACAACCCGCTCTTCGGCGCGGGCGCGCGCATGGCGCGCTACGTGCGCAACGACCACCTGATCGGCGCCATCCAGAGCTGCCGGCGCGAGCTGCAGCAGGGGGCCCAGATCGTGATCTTTCCCGAGGGCACGCGCACGCTCGGTTATCCCGGCAATGTGCTGAACCCGCTCACGCGCTCCACGGCGCTGATCGCCACGCGCGCCAACGTGCCCGTGCAGACGCTCATCGTCGAGTTCTCCAGCCCCTACCTCGGCAAAGGCTGGCCGCTGTGGCGCAAGCCCAGCCTGCCACTGACCTGCCACATCCGCCTGGGCCGCCGCTTCGAAGCACCGCGCGACGCGCGCCTGTTCACCCAGGAACTGGAAGCCTACTTTCGCGCCGAGCTCAGCGGCACACCGACCCCCGTGGCCGCCTCAGTGGCCGCCTGACCCATGACCCTCCCCAGCACCACCCACCTCGTTCTCATTCCCAGCTACAACCCGGGCCGCAAGGTGCTCGCCACCGTGCGCGCCGCGCGCGCGCAGTGGACCCCCGTGTGGGTGGTGGTCGATGGCAGCACCGATGGCTCGGCCGAATGGCTCACCGCCGAAGCCGCCGCAGACCCCGGGCTGCGCGTGGTGGTGCTGCCGCACAACCAGGGCAAGGGCTCGGCCGTGCTGCAGGGCATCACGCTGGCCGCGCAGGCCGGCTTCACGCACGCGCTCACCATGGACTCCGACGGCCAGCACCCCGAGACGTTGATCCCCACCTTCATGGCCGCCTCACAGGCCACGCCCGGCGCCATGGTGCTGGGCAAGCCGGTGTTCGGCGCCGAAGCGCCCGCGCTGCGCGTGAACGGGCGCAAGGTCTCCAACGGCTGGGCCAACCTGGAGACGCTGGGCATGGGCATTGGCGATTCGCTCTACGGCTTTCGCGTCTACCCCATCGAGCCGCTCATGCGCGTGATGCACGGCACGCGCTTCATGCGCCGCTTCGACTTCGACCCCGAGGCCGTGGTGCGCCTGTGCTGGGCCGGCGTGCGGCCCATCAACATCGACGCGCCGGTGCGCTACTTCTCGGTGGAAGAAGGCGGCGTGTCGCACTTCAACTACCTGCGCGACAACGTGCTGCTGACGTGGATGCACACGCGGTTGTTCCTCGGCTTCGTGCTGCGCCTGCCCGTGCTGCTGTGGCGGCGCCTGCGGGCCTGAAGCCGCCACCATGAACACCACCGAAATCTTCCTGATCGCGATGGCGGTCATCTTCGCCGTGCCCTGGCTCATCTGGCGCGTGGCGCGCACCGACTACTGGGCGCCGCTGGTGGTGGTGCAGATCGTCACCGGCATCCTGCTCGGCCCCGGTGTGCTGGGCCAGGTCTGGCCCGAGGCGTACCGCTTCGTCTTCAACCCTGCGGTCATCCAGTCGCTCAACGGCATCGCGTGGTGGGCCGTCATGCTGTTCGTGATGATCGCCGGCATCGAGCTCGACCTGCGCCAGGCCTGGGCGCACCGGCGCGAGAGCGGCATCACCGCCGGCCTGGCGCTGGGTACGCCGCTGCTGCTGGGCTGCCTGGCCGCCGCCCTCTTACTCGGCCACGCCGGCTGGATGGGCAGCGACGCGAGGCCCTGGCAGTTCGTGATGGGGGTCGGCATGGCCTGCGCCGTGACCGCGCTGCCCATCCTCATCCTGCTCATGGAAAAGCTCGAGGTGCTGCGCCAGCCGCTGGGCCAGCGCATCCTGCGCTATGCGAGCCTGGACGACATCGCCATCTGGGGCGTGCTCGCGCTCATCCTGATGGACTGGCAGCGCGTGGGCAAGCAGGCGACGTTCATCGCCGCGTTTGTGGCGCTGAGCTGGGCCTTTCGCCACCTCATGCGCCGCCTGGCCGAGCGCGACCGCTGGGCCGTGAGCCTGATCTGGCTCGCGGTGTGCGCCTTCGGCGCCGACTGGTCGGGCCTGCACTACATGGTGGGCGCGTTCCTGGCCGGCGTGGTGATGGACGCCGAGTGGTTCGACCAGGAGAAGCTGGACCTGCTGCGCCACCACGTGCTGCTGGTGCTCATGCCGGTGTTCTTCCTCTCCACCGGCCTGCGCACCGAATGGGCCGTGGGTGGTGTGGCGGTGTTTGCGGTGGCCGCGCTGCTGCTGGTGGCATCGGTCAGCGGCAAGCTGCTGGGCGTTCACCTCGCGGGCCGCGCGCTGAAGTGGCCGGCGGGAGAAGCGTCCATCATCGGCTGGCTGCTGCAGACCAAGGCGCTGATCATGATCATCTTCGCCAACATCCTGCTGGACAAACACGTCATCACCAGCAACACCTTCACCGCGCTGCTCCTCATGGCCGTGGCCAGCACCATGCTCACCGTGCCGATGGTGGAGCCCGCCTTGCGCCGCGCGCGCCGCGAGGGCGCGGCGTGGTGGAGCAAGACCTGAGGCCCTGCGCCCTTCAGGCCATCGCGCCGTTGATCGAGATCACCTGACCGCTCACGTAGGCGGCCTTGTCGGAGGCGAGGAAGGCCACGAGCTCGGCCACCTCGTCGGCGCGGCCGGCGCGCTGCATGGGCACCAGGCGCTTGATGGCTTCGGCGTCGAAGCTGCCCTGGATCATGTCGGTCTCGATGATGCCAGGCGCCACCGCGTTGACCGTGATGCCGCGGCTGGCCAGCTCCAGCGCGAGCGACTTGCTCGCCGCGTGCAGCGCGCCCTTGGCCGCGCTGTAGTTCACCTGCCCCCGGTTGCCCATGACGCCGGCAATGGACGAGATGCTCACGATGCGGCCCCAGCGCTTGCGGATCATCGGCATGGTCAGCGGCTGCGTGACGTTGTAGAAGCCGTTCAGCGAGACATCCAGCACGCGGTCCCACTGCTCGCCGCTCATGCCGGGGAACACCGCGTCGTCATGAATGCCGGCGTTGTTCACCAGGATCTGCACGGCGCCCGCCTCGGTGAGCGCGGCCAGCGCGGCGGCGGTGGCCGCGCGGTCGGTCACGTCAAAGGCGACGGCTTCGGCACTGCCGCCGGCATCGCGAAGGCCTTGTGCGATCGCGCTGGCTTTCTCAAGCTGTCGGTTGGCGTGCACGATGACGTGGTGGCCGTCGGCGGCCAGGCGCTGGCAGATCGCAGCACCGATGCCGCCACTGCCGCCGGTGACGAGGGCTCGTTTCATGGCTGCGGTTCTTTCCTGCATGTC
Organism: Hydrogenophaga sp.; assembly: GCF_019264445.1. Lineage (GTDB taxonomy): Bacteria > Pseudomonadota > Gammaproteobacteria > Burkholderiales > Burkholderiaceae_C > Hydrogenophaga. The sequence goes on along the minus strand of NZ_JAHVAB010000033.1, from coordinate 62,722 downwards.
AAAGGGCTTCGGCGTCGAGCACCACCGCCGCGCGCCCTTCGAGCAGGCAGCGCTGGCCGTGGTGCAGGGTGAAGCGGTAGAGCACGTTGTTCGCGTCGCCCGAGACGCGCTCGGCGCGCACGCTCAGCGGGCCTTTGAGGTCGTCCAGTCGCTCGGCGTGCAGCGTGACGCTGCGCACGCTGGTGAGGTAGCCCTGGCGCGGCGCGGCGTTCAGGCCGGCCACCAGCGCGCCGTGCACGGCCATGGCCTGCGCCGCATATTCAATGCCGTTGGCCGCGCCCAGACGGCCTGCCGCGCGCAGCGGGTGCGTGGGGTCGTTGTGGCTCAAGGCCGCGCACACCACATGGTCGGCCGACCATTCGGTGACGGCGTCGAGCAGGCACATGTTACCGTGATGGGGAATGCGGGCCGCGATGCCGGCGCGGTCGAGCGTCGGCGCTGCGCTCATGCGCACTCGATCCGCACGGCGAGCTGCACGCCGGGGAGGTAGTCCAGGCACACATCGGCGCTGCGCGCCTGGGCCAGGCATTCGAGCAGTGGCAGCGAGCGCAGCGCGGGGATGGCCAGGCGCAGGGGCTCCAGCGCGGGCTGCGCCATCGGCAGGGCAGGCGCCGGGGTGAGCCAGGCGGTGATGCGCGCCAGCGACTGGTCTGAACGCGTGGGCTCCAGCCGCAGCGCCACACCGGCGCAGTCAGGCAGCGGGCGTTTGGCGCGCAGGGGTTCGGGGTACTCGCTGTCGTAGGCCAGCAGCAGAGTGGCCTGCTGGTCCAGCACGACCTGGCCGAGCGCATCGAGCAGGCCGGCGCCAAAGCTGCCGTCGTGCGCGCAGAGCACCTGACACGGCGCCATCGACTTGGTGGCAATGCCCCAGTAGCCGGCGGGCGCGTTGTGCACGGAGTTGTGAAAGCGCGTGGGCGAGATGTGGCGGTCGTCGGTGGCGAGCTGCTCGCACAGCGCATGGCAGTTGTGGCCGTCGGAGCCCGAGGCGGTGAACACCGTGGCCAGCTGGGCCACGTCGGCACCGCTGGCGGCCTCCAGGCCAATGCCCAGGCTGAGCTTGATCACGCGGCTGGCGCGGCGGCGCTCGGCCGGCGGCAACAGCGCCGGCGCGGGCAGCACCGAGGGCGCCGACACCCAGGCTTGCTCGCCGCGCAGCACGGCACGGGCGCTGGGCCAGTCGGGCAGGCCGGGTGCGATCAGGCCCACACCGGCCACCCAGGCAGACAAGGGCGTGTTCATGGCGCTGCCTTGCCGAACACCAGGCTGCAGTTGCTGCCGCCAAAGCCGAAGGAGTTGGTGAGCGCGTGGCGCAGATCCGCCGATGCGCTGTGCCGCTGCACGCGCAGCGCGATGGCAGGGTCGAGCTCGCGCGTGCCGGCGCTGCCGGGCACGAAGCCATCGACCAGCGCCAGCGCACACACCACGGCCTCCAGCGCGCCCGCTGCGCCCAGGGTGTGGCCCGTGGCGCCCTTGGTGGACGAGCACGGCACGCTCGCGCCAAACACCGCGGCCACGGCCTTGCCCTCGGCGCTGTCGTTGGCCGGCGTGGCGGTGCCGTGCAGGTTGATGTAGTCGACCGCGTCGGCCGGCAGCGAGGCCGAGCGCAGCGCGGCCTGCATGGCCATCTGTGCACCCAGGCCGTCGGGGTGCGGCGCGGACATGTGGTACGCGTCGCTGGACTCGCCGGCACCGAGCAGCCACACCGCATGGGGCTCGGGCGTGTCGCAGGTGCGCTCCAGCAGCGCGTAGGCGGCGCCTTCGCCAATCGAGATGCCGTTGCGGTTCACGTCGCAGGGGCGGCAAGGGTCGGTGGAGGTGAGCTCGAGCGAGGCAAAGCCGTACAGCGTCGTGAGGCACAGCGAGTCGACGCCGCCCACCAGCGCGGCGTCGAGCGTGCCGAGCTCGATCTGGCGTGCCGCTGCGGCAAACACCTTGGCGCTGGACGAGCACGCCGTGGAGATGGTGGTGGCCATGCCGCCGATGCCGAGGTGCTCGCGCAGCAACTCGGCCAGCGCATACGGGTTGTGCGAAGTGGCGTAATGAAACGACGGGGGCAGCGCGCCACTGGCGGGGTCGCGCTGGCGGTAGGCCAGCTCGGTTTCCAGAATGCCCGAGGTGCTGGTGCCCATGAACACGCCCACGCGGTCGGCGCCATACCGCGCCACGGCGGCCCGCACGCGCGCCTCAAAGCCGTCGGCGCGCAGCGCCAGCAGCGCCAGGCGGTGGTTGCGGCACTCAAAGGCCGAGAGCGCGTCGGGCAAGGGGTGATCGTCCACACCGGCCACTTCGCCGATCCAGGTCGGCAAGTCCACCGTCTCGAACGCACAGGGCTGCAGGCCGCTGCGGTCCTCGCGCAGGGCAACGCGGTGGGCTTCAAGCCCGACGCCCAGGCAGGTGGTGGCGGTGTAGGCGGACAGCAGCAGAGGCTTCACGTTGGTGCGCTGAAAACGAGGTCGGGCATTGTCTCAGATGGTGGCATGACCCTGCGCGCCGCTCAGTGCGGCACCCGACACACCAGCATCACGTTGGCAAAGGGCTTGCGCCCGTTCATGGGCTCGGTTTCCACCACGAAACCCAGGCGCTGCAGCTCGGCCACCCAGTCGGTCAGCGTGCGGCAGTACAGGCGCGGCAGGCGGTGGCCGCGCGTGTACGTCACCAGCCGGTCCACGCCGTTGCAGATGCGGTGGGTGATGCCGGCGCTGGCATCGCCGATGCGGGTGAGAAACACGCCCCCCGGTGGCAGGGCCAGGCGGATGCGCGCGAGCACGTCGCGCTGCCCCTCGTAGCTGAAATAGTGCAGCGCATCCAGGATGAGGATGGCGTCGGGCCGGCCGAAGTCGACCGCGTTCATGTCGCCCTGCTCGACCCGCACCACCGGGTGCTGCGGCCCGAAGGCGCGCGCGGCGCGCTCCACGTCGCGCTGCATGAGTTCGACGCCGCGCAGCTGGCGCGGCCGGGGCGGCGGCGCCCAGCCCTGCGGCCACTGCCCTTGCTCGTGCAGCCGCTGTGCGGCCAGCAGCCAGGCAAACAGGCTGCCCTGCCCGCAACCGAGGTCCAGGTAATGACCGCCCTCAGGCAACAAGCCCCGGCGCAGCATCTCGTGAAAGATGGTGTCGTAGCCCAGCTTGCCGCGCGCGTAGTGGTAAGCAAAGCGCCCGCTGGGGCGAAAGGTCTGGCTGGCTTCATCGACCAGCGCTCGAACGGTGGGACGGCTCATGGGGGCAAGGCTAGGGAGAGGGCTTGGGACAGGGTGACGGGTGAGAGGCGGCGCTCGGCCAGGGTGTGCAGCAGGCGCGGCAACACGGCGAGCACCACGGGCTCGCCGGACGGCGTGCGGGCGCAGTGGCCGTCGTGCATGAGCACGATGTCGCCCGCGCCCAGCCGCTGCGCCAGACGCTGGTAGACGCGTTCGGGGTCGCCGGTGCGCGTGTCGTAGGCGCGGCGCGTCCAGGTGGCCAGCCGCAGGCCCAGGCCGTGCAGCACCGGATCGAGAAAGGGGTTGCGCAGGCCGGCGGTGGCGCGGAAAAACTGCGGCGCCTGGCCGGTGATGTCGGACAGGGTGGCCTGCGCGCGCGCAATGTCGCGGCGCATGGCCCCGGGGCCGAACAGCGAGAACGCGTTGCTGTGCGCGAAGCCGTGGTTTTCCACCCGGTGACCGCGCTCGACGATGCGGCGGCACAGCGCGGGGTGTTGCTGCGCGATGCGCCCGATGCAGAAAAAGCTGGCTTTCGCGTGGGCGGCGTCGAGCAGGTCGAGCACGCGCGGCGTCACCTCGGGGTCGGGTCCGTCGTCGATGGTGAGTGCCACCTCGCGGCGCTGCACGGCGGCGTCGGGCAGGCGGGTGAGGTTGGGGCCGAGCAGGTGGGAACTGGGCCACAAGCCGGCACCGGCCAGCAGCGCGTGGTTGGCCACCAGCGCGCCGGCCGCCCAGGGCCAGGCGGCGGGCACGGCCAGCGTGCCGAGCACCGCCGCACCGTGCACCACCGCGCTCGCGTTCAGAAAGGGGGATGGCGTCCAGCGTGCGGGCATGTCAGGCGGCCTGCGGGGTGGAAGAAAAATGACCGGCGTCCAGGAAGCGCTCCCACAGCGGCACCCAGGCCGCCCAGTCGTGACCGCCGGCCACGGTGTGGCGGGAGGCCGGTGGGAAGCGCTCGGCCACGCGCTGGATGCGCGCGGCGAAACGGTCTTCGGTGCCATGACCGACGAACACCGGCAGCGCAGGCGGGGGGCGCTTCAACCACTGCCACACGCGCAGCTCGGGGTCGCGCAGGTCGGCTTCGGTGGGTTGCCACTGGTCTGGGCCACCGGCGCGGTCCACCACGTTCATGCTCGGGCGGCTGCCGGGGTACGGCGCCAGCAGGCACAGCCCGTCGGCCACGCCGGGGCGTTCGGCCAGGTGGGCCATGGCGACCATGCCGCCGAGCGAGATGCCGCCCAGCCAGACGCGCGCACCGCGGGCGCGGGCGGGTGACAGGAGGTCGGCCTGCAAGGCGTCCCAGGTGTGCACGGCGTCCAGCCCCACTTCGCTGATGTCGACCGACAGCAGGTCCAGCGCCAGGCCGCGGCGCGCGATGCACTGCGCCAGACCGGCGTCGAACAATTCCTCGGGCTGCATGTGGGCCCCGGGCAGCATCACGAGCAGCTGCGGCGCAGCGCTCACGGTGCCCACGGTGCGCAGCACGGCCTTCACGGCGCGGGCCTTCTGACGGCAAACGCGGCCGACAGCACCAGCGCCAGCACCGCGCCGGGTGCCACCGTCACGCCAATGGCGTGCAACACAGGCACCGACGACCAGGCCAGCACGCCAAACCCGATCACGGTGGTGGTGCTGGCCACCCCGATCGAGAGCAGGGTCTCGTCGTCCAGCACCTCGCCCAGCGCCAGCCGGTCAAAGAAGAGCGCGTAGTTGGAACCCACGGCCACGGTCAGCAGCATGCCCACCAGGTGCAGCAGGTGCAGGCGCACGCCAAAGAGGTGCAGGCCGGCGATCACGACCATGACGGCCATGACCAGCGGCAGCATGACGCTGGCCAGGCGCAGCGCGCTGCGTTGCACGAACGCCATCACCACGACGATGGCCAGGAAGCCGGCGAGCGAGAGCGTGATCGCTTCGTCGATGTATTCGCCGTAGAGCGCGTCGAACTCGCCCTTGAGGTCGATGAACAGCGCACCGCTGCCCGCCAGCGCGCTGCGCACGGCGTCCACCGGAATGTCGGGGCCGCTGGCACCGGCCGCCGGTCGCAGCGGCAGCAGCACGCTCCAGCCGCTGGTGCGCTGCATCAGCAGGGCGTCCACCGCCAGGCCCAGGCCGGTGCCTTCGAGGTCGGCGCGCTGCAGGTTGGGCGCGCGGCGCGCGGCGGCCACGTCGTCCAGAAATGGCTGCAGGCGGTCGGCCGACAGCGGCGCGTCCACCAGCGCGGTGCGCAGGCGCTCGCGCAACGCGTCAGGCTCGGGCAGGCTGGCGCGGCGCGCGTTCTGCGTGGCCTCGCTGGGCAGGAAGCGCGCTGGCGTGTCAAAGCCGCCAATGAGCCCTTGCTCCACCAGCGGGCGCAGTTTCGCGCCGGCACGCTCGGCGGCCTGCAGGGCCTGCTCGCGGTCGGGTGCGGTGATCACGGCCATGTAGCGCGCGTCGGGTGCGCCCAGATCGCCGCGCAGGCGCGCATCGAGCTCGCCCTCGCTTTGCGTCACGGTCGACAGCGCCGACAGGTCGGAATGCCAGAGGTCGTTGCGCTGCTGCACCAGATACACCCCGGCCACCAGCACCAGCGCCAGCAAGGGCCAGCGCAGCACAGCAGCATGCTCCACCAGCGGGCGCAGCAACCGGCCCTGCCGCGCACCGTCGTGCAGGTGCACCCCGGGGCCGGCCAGCTGGGGCAGCAGGTAGCGCGTGACCAGCGCGGCCGTGAGCACGCCGGTGATGGCATACAGGCCCAGCTGCGCGAGCCCCGGAAAGCCGGAGAACAGCAAGGCCCCGAAGCCCAGCAGCGAGGTGATGACACCCAGGCGGATGGTGGGCCAGTACTGTTCGCGCCAGGCGCCCCCGCCCTGCCGGCCCGATTGCACGAAGTAGTAAATGGCGTAGTCCACCGCCTCGCCAATGAGCGCGGCGCCAAAGCCCACGGTGATGCCGAACACGGTGCCGTGCACCAGGCCCACCACCACGATGGCCGCCAGCGTGCCGCTGAGCACCGGCACCAGCGTGAGCAGCATGAGGCGGCCACGGCGGTACACAAAGCCCAGCAACACCGCCAGGATGACGGTGCTGATGATCGAGAGGCGGCTCACCTCCTCCTGGATGGTGGCGCGTGCGCGCACCGCAAACAGGCCCGGGCCCGACATCTCCAGCGTCAGCGCCTGCGCGCCTTGCTGCTGCACGACCTGCGCAAAGCGCTCACGGATGAGATCGATGGCGGCGGCCTGCCCGTCGGTGTCGGAGCCGAGCGCGTGCGTCTGCACGATCAGCATGGCGCGCTCGCCGTCGCGCGAGGCCCACACGCCGTCGCGCTCGTTGGGCTGCACGCCGGCGTTGAGGCCGGAGATGAGCTCCACCAGTTCACCCGTGGGATCGCGTGCCAGGTAGGGCTTGAACAGCAGGCCGGCCGATGAGCTCAGCAGGTCCACGCTGTTGTTCACCGCGGCCCGCAAACCTTCCACGCTGAAGCGCTCGGGGCTCACGGCGTTGCTCAACACATAGCGGTGGTCCAGCAGGAAATCGCGCGCGGCGTCCAGCGCCTCGGCCTCGCCGTTCTGCACCGTGTCCAGCGTCTCGTGACCGGCCAGCGATGCGCGCAGGGCGCGCGAGGCCTCGGCGCGCTGCGCCGCGTCGCCACCGGCAATCGCCAGCATCAACAGGCGCGAGACCGCGCCCTCGCGCAGCTGGTCGACCATCACCGCCTGCTCGGGCGTGGGCTTGGACGGCAGGAAGAAAGAGACATCGGCCGAGAAGCGGGTGTTCCACAGCAGGCCCAGGCCCACGGCCATGGCCGCCAGCCAGATCAGCAGCGCGCGCCAGACGGACCGCGTCATGGAAGGCGCACCGGCTCGATGGTCATTTCGGTGCGGTCACCGTCGGCCTGCAGGTAGGCAATGCCCAGCACCTGCTGGCGCGCGCCACTGAGCGTGATGCGCTGCAGCAGCGCCGCAATGCGCTGCTCGATGGGCACCAGCGTCAGCGTCCAGGCGTCGGCGTTGCCTGTGAGCTTGAGCGTGTAGTTGCGCTCCAGCGACGCGCGGTTGCCCTGCAAGGTGCTGCGGATGCTCTCGACGAAGGCCGCCACCTCGGGCCGCTGGCTGAGCTGGATCTGCATGCGGCGGCGGTCGCGCTCCAGGCTGAGCGTGTCCTTGTAGAGCACCATGGTCTCCACCTTGGGGGTGTAGGTGCGTTTCTCCAGCAGGTCGGGGGCGTTGTAGATGAGGTCGCCCGTGGCCACCACCGGCTTGTCGAGCAGCGCGAGGTAGCGCTTCTCCACAAACTTGGCCTGCCCGCCCGGGCTGCGTGCCAGCTCGGCCATGAGCTGATCCACGTCAAACGCGGCATGCGCCAGCGTGGTCAGCCCCAAGAGCACGAGGCCCGTGAAAAGTCGTCGAATCATGTGCGTTGCCAGAAGTCGAAAAAATTGAACCAGTTGTAGGGCGTCTGCCGGCAGAACCCGCCGAGCCGGTCGGCGTAGGCCTGCATGGCCTGCGCGATGGCCGCCTCGCGGTCGGCGCGCTCCACCGTGGAGAAGTCGGCGATCAGCTCGAAGTGCAGCCGGTACCGGTTGCCGCCCAGGTACAGGCCGGCCATGAAAAACACCGGGCGGCGCAGCATGGCTGCCATGCGCCAGGGGCCCATGGGAAAGCGCGCCGGCTCGCCCAGAAACATGCATTCTGCCGTGCTGTCGTTGGCCAGGGAGCGGTCGGCCAACAAGCCCACCAGACAGCCTGCGTCGAGCCGGTCACGCGCCTTGAGCATGGAGTCGGGGTGCCCCAGCGCCACCACGTCCTGGTGCGCGGCGGGGTTGATGGCATGGAGGATGGCGTTGATCTTTCGCGCGTTGTCCTCGTACATCATCATCGCCACCGGCGCATGGGCGTGCGTGTGGGCCATGGCTCGCAGCACCTCGAAGCTGCCCAGGTGCGCGCCCAGCAGCAGGGCGCCAGACTGGCGCTGCAGCGCCTCGTGCACCGCCTCCTGGCCAACGAACTCGATGTCGAACAGGTCGAAGCGGTCGTTGAGCAGGTAGACGCGGTCGTGCACCGTGCTGGCAAAACTCATCACGTGGCGGTAGCCGTCCATCCAGGTGGGTTTGCGCTGGAGCGCGCGCGCCAGGTAGGCCTCGCCGTGGCGGCGCGCCCTGGGCGAAAACAGCACGAAATACAGCGCGATGCCGCGCAGCACCAGCCGCCCGAAGGGGCGCCCGAGCGTGAGCGAGAGCCACACCATGAAGCGCAGCGCGCCGAGGTGGCTGCGCTCCTGCTCGCGCATCCACGCGGGAGGCGTTCCGCCCTTCATGGCGCCGGTGGCACGAGGCTGCCAGCGGCCACCTCGCGGTCGTCGCAGCGCGCGGTGAATGCCACGGCGCCGCGCGGCGTGACCTGCAGCGAAAAATGCACCACCTGCGAAGGCCCCACTGGCACAAAGAACTTGGCCTGCGCCACCTGCCAGCCGCCTTCGAGCGGGCGCCCGAGCAGCTGCGCCGCCAGCACGATGGCGTGATCGAGCAGCACCACGCCGGGCACGATCGGGCGCGAGGGAAAGTGGCCCGCGAAGGCAGGGTGGTCGGCCGGCACGCTCCAGCTCGATTCAGCTGCGGCCATGGCCCACCTTCTCTGCGTAGAGCGCCTGCAGCGCCTGGCGCGGCAGCTTGCCGGTCGTGTTGCGTGGCAAGGCGTCGAGCAGCACCAGCGGGCGCGGCAGAAAGATCGCGTCCAGCCGCTGGCGCAGGCTGGCCATGAGCGAGCGCGCATCCAGCGTGGGCGCCACCACGAACGCCGTCAGGCGCGTGACGCCGTCTTCGGCAGCGGCTTCGTCGGGCAGGAAGAAAGCGGCGTCCACCACGCCCGGTATGGCGCCCATCTGGTGGTTGAGGTAGGCCAGTGAGGTGCGCTTGCCGGCGATGTTGATCAGGTCGGCGTGGCGTCCGTGCAGCAGGAAGCGGCCACCGGCGCCCAGTTCGATCACGTCGGACAGCGGCACCCGGCCTTCCACATGGCCGCCTTGCGCGAAGGTGGTATCGCCCTCGTGCTCGAGCTGCACGGCTTCCATGAGCTGCCAGGCGGCCCCATCGAGCGTGCGGCGGCTGGCCAGCGCAGACGACTCGGTGGAGCCGTAAATCTCGTGCACGGGTGCGCCGCATTGGCCTTCGGCGCGGTGCGCCAGATCGGGGCTGAGCGGCGCGGTGGCCGAGAGCACCAGGTCCATGGGTGGCATCGGCAGCCCTGACGCGAGCAGCGCAGACAGGTGAAAGGGCGTGGTCACCAGCATGCGCGGGCGCGGCACGTATTCCAGCGTGGCCACGATGTCCTGCGGGTAAAACGGCTTGCAGGACGAAAAACTGCAGCCGCCATGCAGGGCGATCAGAAAGGTGGATTCGAAACCGTAGCTGTGCTGGATGGGCACCGTGCCCACGATGGTCTGGGGCCGCTCGAGCAGGCCCAGCGCCCGCGCCTCGGCACGGCCGTTCTGCACGAGCTTGCCCCAGGTCTTGCGGTGCGGCTGCGGCAGGCCGGTGGAGCCGGACGTGAAGAGGATGGCCACCACGCGCCCGGCATCGATCAGGGGCATGTCATGCACCTCGGCGCGCGGCTGCGTGGCCAGGTCGGGGAACACCCTGCCGGGCAGACCGGGCACGGCGTCGGGGCGCTCGCCGAGCCAGCTCACACCGGGAAAGTCGGCGGCCAGGCGCTGCAAGGTTTCGGGCGACTGCGACGAAGGCTGCAAGCTCACTTTGCCGGTGAGCAGTCCGGCGGCAAAGCCGACCGCGAAGCGGTAGCGGTCTTCGCACAGGTTGAGCAGCGCACCCCCCGCGGGCAGCTGCGCGGCCAGTGCGTGCGCGTCGGCCAGGAACTCACGCACGGTCACCGGGCCACCGGGGCACCAGGCCAGCACGTCGTCCAGCCCGCGCTCGCTGATCAGGGGCAGTGCATTCATGGCAGCGTGTGCCCGGCGCTGCGCTGCGCGGACTCCCTTCGGTAAGCCTGCACGACCGCCGCAATCCCGGGGCGCTCGTGCGGGGGCAGCACGCACAGCCGGCAGATGTACTCCGCGAGGAACATCACGCCCAGCAACGGCCCGGTGAGCAGGTTGGCATGCACCGACCAGACCGTGGGCGGCGCCCAGATGAAGAGCAGCGTGGACACGAGCGCATTCGCGAAGAAGAAGATCGTCCAGGCCAGCGTCACGTTGCGCGTGTAGCGCACCTTGCGCTCGGAGAGTTCGTGCGTGAAGATGCGGCGCGCCATGCGGGTGATGAGCGCCTCGCCGGGGCCCAGCAGCGTCTTGCCGAAGAACACGCCCAGCGCCACATGAATGCCCAGGTGCTGCAGGTAATACAGCAAGGCGACGTTGTGACGCAGCGCGGGCCAGAGCCACACGAGCAGCGCACCCAGCGCCAGCACCCCCGCCGCGCGCACCCACCAGGCCGGCATGCGCCACAAGGCCATGAGCACCGCCGCCGCGATGGGTGCGACCGCCACCACGGCGTTGAAGTCGGCGTTGCCCCAGCCGCTGCTGCCCACGTGCGCTGCCACCACCCACGCCGCCATGAGGAGCAGCACACCCAGGTCTCGCAGCACCGTGGTCAACGTCATTTCACTGGGTGCGCTGGCTGGCGATGTAGGCCGCCAGGGCACGGGGCGAGGCGAAGATCTTTTCGTTGTCTTCGTTGTCCGAACGCATCTGGAAGCCATAGCGCTTGGAAATGACGAGCGAGATTTCCAGCATGTCGATGGAGTCCAGCCCCATGCCTTCGCCATACAGCGGTCCATCCGGGTCCACCTCGCCGGGTGCCAGCTCCATGTTGAGGGCTTCAATGATCAGTGCAACCACTTCGGGCCACAGGGCGTCGACGGTTTCAGAAGAGACGGGTTCGGTCATGGGCAATCACTCACGGAAACAGAAAAGCATCAACGGGGCGGTGCGCGAAACGCCAGCACGGCGTTGCTGCCACCGAAGGCAAACGAGTTGGACAGTGCCGCGCGCAGCGGCACGTGGCGCCGGCCCTCCAGCACATGGTCCACGCCCTCGCAGGCGGGATCGATGCGCCCGGCCAGATGGGCCGTGGGCGGCACAGCCTGCTCGCGCAAGGCCAGCGCCGTGACGACGGCCTCGATGGCGCCAGCCGCGCCCAGCAGGTGACCGTGCATGGATTTGGTGGCGCTCACCGGCAGCTCCCGCGACCGCTCGCCAAACACCTCGCGCAGCGCAGCGATTTCCACCGGGTCGCCCTCGGCCGTGGCGGTGCCGTGCGCGTTGACGTAATGAATGTCGGCCGGCACGAGCCCGGCATCGGCCAGCGCCGCGCGCAGCGCCCGCACCTGACCGGGCTGGTGGGGGCGAACCAGGTGGCTGTGGTCGCAACTGGTGCCATAGCCGACGATTTCACCATGGATGGTGGCACCCCTTGCAACCGCATGTTCCCAGGCCTCCAGCACCAGTGCCGCACCGCCTTCACCCAGCACCAGCCCGGCGCGGTCTGACGCGAAAGGGCGGCAGGCCTGGGGCGCGGTCTGCGCGTCGCCCGGCGCCATCACGCGCATGGCCTCCCAGGCGCGCACCACGCCATACGACTGGCACACATCGGAGCCGCCCGTGACCATCACCGTGGCCTCGCCACTGCGCACGCGCCGAAACGCTTCGCCAATGGCAATGCCCGACGAAGCGCAGGCTGCCGTGTGGCTGGTGCTCACGCCACCCAGGCCCAGCTGGATCGAAATGTGCGCGTTCACCGCGTTGTTCATGCCCTGCACCACCGACAGCGGCGACACGCGCTCACGCCCTTTGAGCCACATCTCGCGGCTGCCGCGCTCGTGGGCCGCGAGTCCACCGAGTGCCGTGCCCCAGATGCAGCCCCAGCCATCGCGTGCCGCGCCATCGGCGCCGGCCTGCCGCGGCAGGCCGGCCTGGTCCCACGCCTGAAAAGCCGCCGCTACGCCCAGCTGCGAAAAGCGCTCCATCATCAGGGCCAGCGGCTTGCCCAAGGCGGCCTCCGCATCGAAGCCGGTGCAAGCCACGAACGGGGTCGACAGGGGTTTGGGCAGGTCATCGGTGTGCAGGTGCCGCACGGCCGACTCGCCTGCGAGCAGGCGTTCAAAAAACTGCCCGGTATCGCCACCGTAGGGGCTGATCACCCCGATGCCGGTGATCGCGACGCGGTGGGCACACATGGTTCAGCCCGTCTTGACGGCCGACAGCGCGTCGATGATCGACTGCATCTCGGCGACGGTTTTGGGCGGTTGCACGTCTGAAGGGATCTCGATGCCCAGCCGGTCCTCGGCATCGAACATCAGTTCGGCCAGCATCAGCGAATCCACGCCCAGTTCGGCGAGCACCGCATCGGGCGTCACCTGCTCAGGCTGCACGCCCAGGCGGTCGGTGAGGAAAGTGCGGATGAGATCGGTGGTGCTCATGAAAAACGCCCAAGGATGAAAGTGGCACGGGAGGGCCTGCACGCAAGCCATTGCGCATACACGAAAAACATGGGGAGCCCCTCAGATGCACAGGCCGTCTTGTTGTTCTGATACGGCCTCGGGCGCGCACACGCTACCGCGCCTTTCGCAAGCGGCGGATTATACAAAGCCCCCCGTGGCGGGGCTCCCGCGCCAGCGTGTGTCGTACATTAAACCGGCCCACCACGGCGCCGACCCAACGCACCCCTCCATGCCCTCTTCCACCGAACACGCCTGGCCCCGACAGCTCCTGTCGCGGTTCACCACGCTGTGGTACCTGAAGGCGCTCGGCACGATGGCGTTCATGGTGCTGTTCTTTCAGGGCTACTTCTGGGTTCTGCACCATCCGCTCACCGAGCCTTTCATGATGCCGGCGCTGGCGGTGGACGCATGGGTGCCTTTCACGCCACACGCCTTTATGGCTTACGTGTCGCTGTGGGTCTATGTGTCGCTGCCGCCCGCGCTGATGCCCAACCTGCGCGAGCTGATCCGCTACGGCCTGTGGATCGGCGCACTGTGTGTGCTCTGCCTGGCCCTGTTCTGGATCGCGCCCACGCAGACACCGATGACCGACATCGACTGGTCGCAGCACCCGCAGCTCGCGTTTCTCAAGGGACTGGATGCCTCCGGCAACGCGTGCCCTTCGTTGCATGTCGCTTCGGCGGTCTTCTCAGCGCTCTGGCTGCAGCATGTCTTTGTGCAAACCGGCTCGCCGGCCCTGCTGCGCTGGCTCAACGTGCTGCAGTGCCTGGTGATCGTCTGGTCCACGATGGCGATTCGCCAGCATGTGTTCCTGGATGTCGTGGCCGGCGTTGCAGTGGGTGGCCTGTTTGCGTGGCTGTCGCTGCGCAACGCTCGCTGACCAAGCGCTGCCACCGGCAGGCCCCGGGGCCGCAGGGCTCAAGTGGCACCAGCCGAGCGGGGTGGAGTGTGTCCATGGCGGCCCGCAGGCCATGCGCATACTCGCGCCCAACCTCTCATGACCCCTGCCTCCTACGACTGGCGCAGCATCACCGCGCTCAACACATCGTCCACCCTCGCTCAGATCGGGCAGTTCGGCATTCCCTTCGTCGTTCTCCCCCTGTGGCTGGAGCAGCAAGGAGCGTCGACCCTTCAACTGAGTCTTTTCGCTTCGTCCCTGTGGCTTGGCCAGTTGCCCGGCCTGTACGGGGCACCGCGCATGACGCACTGGCTCGGCGCCAAGCGCGTCGTTCTGATGGCGTTGCTGGTCAGCGCCCTGTCACTGGGTCTTATGGCCACCCATGTGCACGAGCTCTGGATACCGGCCGGCCTCCTGGCGGGCTTCGGGCAAGGATTGCGCTGGATTGGTCTGGAACCCTGGCTCTACAACATCGCGCCTGGCCATGCGCGGGGACGGCTGGTGGGATTCCATGAATCGCTGATCGCCCTGGCGCCGATCGTGGCGCCCGCCTTGTGCGGCTGGCTGGGCATCGAAGGTGCCACCCCTTTGCTGCTGGGCATCGGCTTCGTGCTGGTGGCCGCACTGCCCTTGGCGTGGGCCACCGAAGAACTGCGCACGGCGCAGCAGCCCCATCAGGCTTCCGACAGATCGCCACCCATTTGGCACCTTCCCAAGGAAACGGTGCTTCTCATCGGGGTGGTGGTGGCGTTGTGGGGTGGCATGTCAGAGTCCGCGTTTGCCGGTCTGTTCTCGATCTATGGCAAAGCCCATCAGCTGGATGGCACGCAAATCGCCAGCTTGTTGATCTCGTTCGGCGCCGGTGGCCTGCTGCTTCAGTACGCGGCAGGATGGCTGGCCGACCACCACGGAGTGGCCTTCGCCTGCCTGACATGCAGCGCGTGCACCGCCGGCATGGCCGTGCTCCTGACTTTGCCACTGAGCATGGCGTGGCTGCACGTCGCCGTGTTCGCCCTGGGAGGCCTGATCACGGCCTACCTCACACTCGCTCTCATTGCGAGCGCCAAAGCGAGCAGCGGCACCATGGCGCGAAACATGAGCTTGATCTCGATGGTCTACACCGCCACCGCCATCGTTGGCCCACTGCTGGCGGGTGGCGCCATCACGGTGCTGGGCGGCAATGGCCTGATGTGGGCCTTGGCCACGTTTGCCGTGGTGCTGACCGTGTGGTTGATCCGAATTGCCACAAGGCGCAGGGGCATTGTGGCTGCACGCTGAGTCCGCTGAGGTACCGCAGGCGCGATTGGGAAGAGGCCAAAGCCCGTGGGATCAAGGACTTGTTGAGACTTGGTGCGGCTGGCGGGGATTGACCCCAACTCTCCTGCTACCTATGAGAACTCGGCTGATGCCCTCGCGTTTGCACCACGAGGTTGCTACAGCGGGGATTTTATCGTCACGTGCGGACGCCCGCTCCGGAAGCATGCCTTTTGCGAGCAAACCGGTGCCCGCGAGCCGGCAGCACCGCTTGAGAGTGTGGATCCCCATGCAGCCCCTCGTCCGCATAGGGATCTGTGGCTAACTCTCCACCCAGTTGACGTGACCATCGCGCTCCACGGACCAGAAAACCTCATCAGGGCACTCAAGGCCATAGAGCCAGTGTCCAGATCGGGTCAACCGGCATACGTTCGTCTGATCCTCGGGAATGCGAGTCTGAATTCAGAAGGAAGAGCCGAGTCAGCTTGTGGCCGCCAAGTCCGCGATCAATTCGCAGGTGATCTCCAGCCCTGACTGTTCATCGGCCCCCGCCGCTTCTTCAAAGTATTTGACGCTGCCCTCGTACTCAATCATGAAGAGGAACCCATTGACACACCAAACGCGCGCGCGCAGTTTCTGAGAGGTGTTCGCGAGCTTGATTTCTATCCTTGCAAGCTCCAGCTCCTCGGTCTTGTTTGGGAAAGCCAAGTCAGCGTCGAAGCTTGGTCGACCATCCTTCATGCGGTAGAAGTTGACCTCGACTCCGTCGGGCAACCTCTGAACCTTATTGATCATCTGAACTTGCTTATCCCACAGCACCACCATTCGATCGTCCAAGCGCGCCCGAACGCAGTTCAGCAGTCGCGCCTCCAAGTCGGAGAGGCGATTCAACGTGCCGAATAAGGCACCCAGCAAAGCTTTCAACGGCATGTGCATCCTGCCTGTGCAGCACCGGCTGCTCCATACGCGGCACCAGCAGCGCCGCCCTTGTACGCATTGGGAATGCGTGTCCATTGTTGCGAAGTCCGACTCGGCATTGGGTTCTGCGTCTTCCAAGCCTTGGGCATGAATCTATAGCGATACGGATCAGACAGCGCGTGCGTGGCAGTCGGCACATAGTTGCCATTCCACATCGAGCGTGGCCCACCCATGCGATTTGGAATCCAGTGCGAGAACTCCTTGCCCGCGCCCTTCGCGCCTGCGGCCTTCAGGCCACCCACCAAACCAGTTGCAACGCCTGCTGCAACACCAGCCCATTCGCCTGCGCTGTACTCGCCGGAACACGTGTCGACTCCACCATCGACATCAAAGAGGTCGCGCAGCCGCTGGCCCTGACCAAACAGTATCACGTCTCCCATGCCTGCGCTGAAGTCTATTGTGCCTTGCGGCATCAGCGGCATGTCCGCCCACTTGAACAGGCCATAGGGATCCGTGTACGTCAACGGATCACCGCCCACGTACAGATAGCCGTTAGGACCATCTTCCAATCCGGTCGGGTCGAATTGCCGGTAGCGGCCCGTGCGCGGATCGTATTCTCGATTGATGTTCTGCAGCAACCCTGAGTCCGCATCAAACACCTGCCCCGGGAAGCGCTGGTTGAAGATGAAGGCGCCCAGCGCACTGGGGTCCTGATCGGGCAGTGACCCACCAAACGCCTCCGCCGTGTCCCAGCGCCAGACGATCGTCTGGTCCTGCCGCGTGATCACCCTCGCCGTGGCAATCTGGTCCGCGTGCACGTTGTACAGCGTGGCCGCCAGGTCGTTGCCCGCCGCACTGCCCGTGTGCTTGATCACCCCCACCGGCAAAGACCCCAGGTAGATCGTCTCGTACAACGGCTGCCCGCTGGCGTCGTACTCCCCCAGCAGTTGCCCCGCTTCGTCGTACAGGTAGTGCGCCTCCCCCGTGGGCACCAGCGCGCCGGGCCCGCTCTTGTGCACCCGCTGCCCATAACCGTTGTACAGGTGGCTCACCGTGCCCGACGCCATCACCACGCTGGAGAGGCGACCGCGGTCGCTGTAGTTCAGCGTCTGGAGACGCCGACACGCAAGTGTGAGACTCGCAAATGAAGTCTGCTAGCCACTCTCTTAGCTGCGCCGTTTCTCTACTACTTTGCAACGCACCCATCACCTGAAAAAAGAGCAGTGGCGCCAAGGACTTGCCAAGACGTGGTGCCGCTTGCGTGAATTGACCCCAACTCTCGCGAAGCCTTCGGGCATCCCGACGGCGTCAGACGTTGCACTGGTATTTGCTCTAGAGCAGCATTCGAGACCAACCTACTGGAGTTGATTTGCGCCATGGCGATTCAGCACCGCCAAGAGTTCGCTTCCCCAAAGGGCCGCTCCAGACTGTTGAGAGTCATTCGCAGCCGGCGCCACGAGCGGCCCCTGCGACCATCAGCGGACATTCGATTGGCGGCGGCTCGTTTGGCCGCTACTCACTCAAGACCGGATATTCGTTGGTGCACGGTGGTTGAGCCGATCTGGATGACCGATCACGGAACCTGGACCTCCACAGGCACCTCGGTCGCAACGGCAATCTGCTCCGCAACAAGCGCATACAGATCCTGCTCGATGGTGGGTGCTTCTATCGAGATCAGAAGGCTGTACCGGGCGGAACGGTCGAAGCGACCGTGGGACGGCCGATTACGCCACCAACCCATAGCCGGAAAGATCGCCAGCTGACCTCGATTTGCGAGCTGCGCGGCAGTGCCGGTCCAGCTGTCGGACAGCAATGAGCCGCGGGTACGCAGCTTCTCACCGATGGTCCATCCGGGATCGACCCCGCCCCCGCCCGGGAGGCCCTGCTCCTCGGCGGCCGCCTGGGCGTTGATGCGGCCTCGAAAGGCGGCCTCGGTCTCGAGGGGTCGACGCACTGCAAAGCGCAGCGCGTGCGACTGGTAGGCGTACTTGTCGATGCCACCCCGCTCGCCCGGGTTGGGCTCGATGAAGTGCGACAGCGTGACGCGGAGAGTAACAGGCAGATCCCCGAGTTGTTGCAGCACGTCGATGGGCCACGGCAGATCGTGCATGTGCATCTCGCGTGTCTTCACTTTGCCGTCAGACTTGTGATACGGCTGGATCTCGTCTTGCACAATCATGGTCAGCGAGTTGCTCGCGCTGTACAGGACCCGCTCGAGGCTCGGCACGCCGTAGCCACAATGGCGCAGCAACTGACGCAGGGTGGTCTGGTTGCGCACGCCAGCCGGTGTGTAGGCATCAAGCATCGGCTGGGTCCACCGTGCTGAGTGAACCATCAGGCCCCGGACGGTTTCCGGCCAGAAGCCTGGATAGGCTGCCGTGATCCGCGCGCACATGCCCGCGGCTAGCGCTGTGGCTGCACTGGTGGCCCAGCTGAGCGTGAACAGCCGCTCATGCGGCCGATGGCCCGTCGTCAGCAAGGACAGGCTGTCCATGGAACTGGTGAAGCCGGACGGCTCAATGGCGACGTTGCCACCCTCCATGACGATATCGGGCTTGAAAGGCCACCCGGGTTGCCAAGTGGCGGACGTGGTCGTGTAAGGGCTCAATCCGCCGACGCTGGCGAGGGCCGTGTACGCCGGTGAATGCGCCGAGATGGTCGTCAAGTCGGAGTAAGCGCCCACCGTTAGTGCGTTCCATGCTTGGCCCGGGTCATGAACGGAACTTGTGCTCAGGCTGTGCGGGTAGGCAGCCCAGGCAGCGTTGTCGTTGGTGTTGCCCGCGCAAAGTACGAAGAGCCGACGCGTGGCGCCCTGGCCTTCGTAGTCGCAAGCGAGCCGATCAACCTGGGCAGACCAGGACGAAGGCCTGCCTCGATCGCGGCCGTCGGTCGACGACACAGCCATCGCAAACACACGCCGGCGCTCGGTGTTAATGATCTCCACCCGCGCCACCGCTTCCGCGGTGATGGCGCCAAATGACTCGCCTTCATTGTCTCCGGGAAAGCGCAACACCTTTACCGACTCCAAGCGGTGCGGAACGAGCAGCGGCGCATCCTCAGCCAGCGCTGCCGTTAGGTCGCCCATTAGCGCCAGGCCAGCGAGTTCGCTGCCGTGGCCGTTGGCGTCATCCGGCCCCCAGGCAGGCTCGACGGAGTGGCGATCATCGTCGGCCACAAACGGAGCGAGCAGCGGGTGGCCGTGATTCACCCCAGTGTCCAGCAGCGTGACATACGCTTTACCGCTCGGCTCAGGTTGCAGCCTCTGCTGCAGATCGCTTTGCCAAGCGTCCTGCTCATCGAGCGCCAGGTTGGCGAAAAACTCGGCCGTGGTCTTGGCACGCCTCAGCTCCGCAATCATGTTCAGCACGAGCGGCGACTGCAGGAACTGGTTCTTGGTGCCGTGCACCTGGGCGACCATGCGCTCGGGGAAATGAAGCACGCGATCGCTGACCCGCAGTCCTGCCATGTCGGCTACCTTGCGGAAGTCGGCCAGCGAGCGCTCCGCATGAGCGCCGAGGGGCAGCCAAGCCTCCCACCAGATGGCCTGCGCAGGGTCTGCTGGCAATGCAGCCGCTTCATCGGTCCAGAGCGAATCGAACGTCGCTACCCGCAGTGCGCTGATGGCGTCCACCAGCGTCTGGTGATCCCGCGGGTTGTCGTTCTTATCGGTCTTGTGATCGACGTACTCGGTGATCAGCTTTTCGAAATGCTCGAGCTTGCCCTGGGGCACGAACACGGTGGCGAGAATCTGCGTTCCATGCTGCCGAACATTCATCAGCTCGATGCCGCGATGGTCACGGGCCAGGCTCGCGGCGGCCATGGCCACCCCCTGCTCACTCTCGAATTCGACCTGGATGCCGATCGCGCTCTGCACGCCGGCTTCCTTTTGCTCGGCTACACGCTGCTGTTGGGCCACGCCAACCTGCGCCAGCTGTGCGCGAAGCGCGCCGGCATGCTGCTGCCGGTCCTTTGGCTGCACCGCCATTTTGTCGCCACCGCCGCTCTTGGCCGTATATCCCTCGACACTGCGCGTGTCTTGAGGGAGCAGATGGGGACGGTGTTGTTGCGCGCCAGTAGCCATTTAGCGGACGCGCACTGAGGGCTTGGCCACAGGTGGGGGGCGACGCACGGCATGGCGTTGTTGCAAGAGGGCCTTGACGTCATCGGCAGGCACTCTGACTTGGTCATGCATTACGGCTTCCTTTACGGCATCGCCGACGGCGCGCGTGATCTCGGCATGGCTCAAGCCGACAGCTTCCGTGGCCAACGATGAGATGGACTTGGCGGACTTGAGGTAGCTCCCCAGCCGCATGCGCAGCAGCGCGCGAATCTCGTTGGCGGACGGCACGTGGTATTCCACCAAGTCATCAAAGCGGCGAAACAGCGCCTCATCCAGGATGTCGACATGGTTGGTGGCGGCGACGATGACGCTGCTGGACTCATCCTGTTCGATCATCAGCAGGAAGCTGTTGAGAATACGCCGGATCTCGCCAACGTCATTGACAATGCCGCGCTGGCTGCCGATTGCATCGAACTCGTCGAAGAAATACACGCCTCGGGTGGAGGCCACCGCATCGAACACCTGCCGCAGCTTGGCAGCCGACTCCCCCATAAACTTGGTGATCAAGGCGTCCAGGCGCACGACGAACAGGGGAATTCCTAGCTCACCCGCGAGCGCAGCCGCGGTCATCGTCTTGCCGGTGCCGGAGGGTCCGACGAGCAGCAGCTTTCGACGCGGGTGCAGGCCGTGGCTGCGCAGCTTGCCCAGATGCCGCTGCTCCTTCAAGACACGTTGAAGCCCGGCAAGCACCGGCTCAGCCAGCACCATGTCCGATAGTCTGCTCGACGGGTAGGACACGCTGAGCAGCGAGGCCAAGTCGCCTTTGGGGCGAGCCAGCGGGATGGCGCCATCAGCGGCACCTGCGTTCCGACGCAACTTGGCTGCGTCGAGCAGGTCGCGCAGTTCCTCGGCCAGCTTGCCGTGGCCCTGCTTGGCCTCGTGCGCGGCCATCTGCATCGCCACCGAGTAGAAGTGGCGTTCGTCTCCCTCCGCATACGAGCGGAACAAGGCTTTGAGTTGATCGCCGTTTGCCATGATTCACGATTGTCACTCATGTGCCCTTGCGTGCCTGGCACATAGGGTTTGCCTGATCGAGACGCCCGCAGATTGAGCGGCCAGACGGCGGCTCCCGAACGGGGGAGCACTAGGCTTGGATTTACCGGACTTTCGATGCTAGGCGCACTGGTCCCACGGCCGCAGTACTGCGCAAAACCGTCATTTGAGCGGGTGTCCGTCGCCGAGGCCAACGACTGCTTGTAATCCGAAAACGTGAGTTCGCCCTTTAAGGGCCATGGCCGAAATCGCTGCAGTGCTGCCATAAAGTGCCTGCACGTCAACAAGGCCGATAAAAGCAGGCGGAGAGGGTCTGCGTATCCGCGGATGTGGCTTCCGCAACCGGTTCGCAATCGGATTGACCCCAACTCTCCTGACGCGAACTGGCCAAAAACTCAAACCTAGCATTTAGTGGCGAACCGCCTCCAGCACGCGTGATGCGCCCCTCGCGCACGCGCCGTCCTAGTGGACCGCTGGCAAGTTCGCCTTGCTAGACGTGGCAAACACTAGACGTCCCAGACGTCACACAACATACCGGTATACCGGTATACCGGAAGACGGCATGGCTGCACCTGAATGGTTGGGGTACTACCAGTTAATTCACCGCACAGGCTTCCAGACCACGTTCTAGCTCAAAGCATTTTCTCCGCGCCACCGTATATCTGCTCACTACCCACTTAGCTAGCAACCTTAGCACGGAGCACATATGAAGCAAATGACCAGAGGCAGACCGCTAGAACGCAGTCCGCAAGATGATGTACCCGCCGACTTTCGAACCTCGGTTTCCTACATCGACACTATCCAACTCGTACAAAACGAGAGCTTCCCAGACAAAGAATTTCAAGAACTATGCACATCCCAACCAGACCGTACAGGCCATCCACCGCGATACCTCAGTAGAAGCGTTACCACATCAGGCGGATATTGGGTTCGTCGCGTGAAACTGCAGCAACCTACAAGCGCCGAACTGTTCTGGCTTTGGAAACAGGAACAAGACGGGCGCTGCAGAATCACGCGAGTTCACGTGGCACTAGACCTCATATCGCACAACACGGTCTCAGCAGAAGCACTCCGGCAGCACATCGAAGCACGCCTGCTTCCCAATGTCCGAGCCCGCCGGTCTTTTCGCAGCCCGTACGATGGAACTGTTAAGGAGTCGGTTACTACGGCAGGTGATACGACTTACTACTTTCGCGGAGTGGCCCAAGGAATTGAGATCGCTCTGTACTCAGACCACTACTCAAAAGCCGGATATGGGTGGCGATGCTGCCACTTAGAGTATCGCGTTATAGGCAGCCGGGCATTGCGTGCTTCGGGGATCTATTCGATGAATGATGTGCGGAACCTAGACCACACGAAGTTCTGGGATCCCAAGTTGCGCTTCTGGAGGCCCCCAACAGCAGCGAGCTTGGCACGCGCAAGCAATGGCGCAGCGAAATCACGGACAGCCGAGTCGTTGGGTTCGCAAGAGAACCAACGAGAAGCCCACTTGATACTCAGACGTGCGTCCCTTCACGGCCCGGACAGGCTAAATGGGATGCAGCTGTACCTCGAGTTGCGTGATAGGGCGTGGAAGTACAACAGGTGCCCCTCGCGCTTGTTCCAGACGGTAGACCACAGATGGGCACTGCCTCCTACACGGAACTTTATGTGGCCTGCCAGGAGACAGCTTGTAGAGAGTGACTAATTGAGCGGACTCATACGTCTGTACATCCGGTACAAACGTATGCCAAGCACGTCTTGCAATTAAATACTAGCAAAACTCACCCCTGGGCTCTTCGCACGCGCGAGCGCATACAGCGAAGAATCGTACACATGTCTGCAATCGTGCTTTGCGCACGCCTGGAAGATGCGCACCACACCAACCCCAGCGGACATGGTGCTGGGAGTGGCACAACCCTTAAGCACACAAGTCCTGTTGCAAGCACTATTCAACGCAGTCCTTGCAAACTGGGCACAACTTAACGTGCTTGTCGTGGAGAGGGTTTCCGCATGCACCGCAACGCCATGACAACGCCATCGCGGAGCCTTTTAGAAACAGGACTACCGCCAACAGAACTCCCACTGCCAAGCCAAGGCTCCCCCAGAGCCATCCGCAAATAAGCGGCATAAGAAGCGCGAACGCCTGTACCAGCGCGCCTTTTCCAGCGAAGCTGCTAACACGGACTCTTTTCGTCATACCGACCCCTTGGTTAATCCTGTTTTGGGATTATCCCAAATTCGAATCAGGATGAAGGCACAGCCTCGCTGCACGCCTTGAAGTCCATCAATCGCCCCTCTTACGAAAAGCACATCGCATGGCTACGCGAGGCGCGCGTGCGCTGTGGGCTCACACAAGCCCAATTGGCAGCAGCGCTTAAGAGACCTCAGTCTTTTGTAGCTAAGGTTGAGGTATGCGAGAGGCGCATGGACATCTACGAGTACGTCGAATGGACACGAGCCATAGGTGTGGACCCAGCCGCGGCGATCCGGCAACTGGATATTGCGATGTCGGGCACTGGCATCGCACGAAAAAGAGTCACGAGTTATTAACAGCACGGCTCCATGCGCGCCGAAATGCTGCGCAACGTTGCGGTGTGTGCAGGTACTTGACTTCAGCTCAAGCTCGCATTCCCCAGAGCTTCAGCGGCTCCTTTGCCGCCATTTTTTCGCTTTAGAGCGTCGCGCACAGCAATCGATCCAACAGTGACGTCAAACGCGCTTACATTGGGCAAGTCAGTACCAACGTTGGCGATGAAACCAAGCAACTCAGCGGGTTTAGGATCACTCAAGTAGTGGCGCTCATTTACCCCCCCGCCTGGCTCGTGGCCCATCATGCGTTTCCTCATGATGTCTGACATGGAGGAACGCTTCTGCAGGGAGTTGTTGACCCCATGTCGAAACGAATGAAACACCTTCGTACCGTCGCGAGGCATGCCCAGCTTTTCCAGAAACTGCGACATGGCCCGGATGGGCTCCTTCGCGTAGCGGTTGGTTGGATTCCAGGACAACTCCGGAAATACACGCTTGAAACCGTCTTTTCGAAGTTGGTTGCACCACCGGACAAAGCCAAGCTCCACAAGCCTGGGATGCAAAGGCACCTGCCGCTCAGACCACGCATTCTTCAGACTCTTGTCTGCTGTGCGTTCGTTGATGTCGATGAACCACACTCCGCTCTCGCAACGCACATCTTCCAAGTGGAGCTGGCAAAGCTCGCCGATGCGCGCACCGGTGAATAGCCCCAGCAGCGGCAGCCAGTAGTGGAACGGTTGGAATGTTCTAAAGGTGCCGGCCTTCGTTGCCTTCCAAGAACCCACCTCGTAAACCTGCGCGGCAAAGATCCGAGCAATTTCGTCCGCGGTGAATGCCGTGCGATCTTTACGCGCGACAGCGGCCTGTTTTCGTTCAACCTTGGTCAGAACGGACTCACCCCTTAACCCTGTGCAGGGATCATCGGAAATCCACTTCTGCGCGTGGAACCATCGGAACATTCGATACAGCCACTGCATTCGTACATCTCGCTCATTCGACGACATGCGAGGCCAGTCCGAGCCCTCTATAGCGACGACGGACTCGGTCATCGAAGTCGTGCCGAGCTTCAGGCGCACCTGGTTTTCTTTCGAAGGCATCTGCGCGAGATGCTTGTCGCGAAAACTACGCAAAGTATCGGGACTGACTTGCCCGATTTGCATATCACCCATGAACTCCGCGAGCAGCATAAGGCCATTGCGAATGCGCACGACCTCTTTTGGAGAGCTAATGGACTGGGGAAGGTGGGCCCGACAGTACTCCTCAACAGCTTTGGACAGCGGAGCGGTTGCCTTCGGGCTTGTGACCGTCTGCACGTTTGCGTTGTAAAGCGTCTTGCGCGCAGCCTCAAGCGCCGCAGGTGCTAGAGCTTCAGCCATCCTTCTGCGCAAGACATCGACTTCGACCGCCGAGACCTCAACAATTTGGTCGGTGAGTTTGAGGACCTTGTCTGGGACGAACGCCCAACCATCCAAATCCGCAGCAGGCTCGTCAAACGCTACCACTGCGGGAGTCCCAGCATTTAACAATGAGTTGGCGACGGCAGTGGTCTCGTCAGCTGGGACGCGGTAAACGCCAAAAGCACGGTGGATTTTTGATTCGGCAGGCCGATCCCAGGCATTCGGAACCAAAACCGTTCCAAGCATCGGGTCATCTGGTTCAAACGACCCGAATGGTGTCCTGTAGCCCATCTCGCCATTGAGGCGGCAGTAAAGAGCAAGCCGACCTTCAGCAGCTTGGCGCAGAAGATCCTGTGAGGTTAGTCCCACAACCACAGCCGCCTCCATCAGCGGGATATACCCTCCCGCCAAGAGAAGCGGATGGCCATCGGCGATCTTGAGAGTGTTCTCGGGGGTCATGGCGAGTCCCAGTAGGCTAAGTCGATCCAGCTCAAACAGGTGTCGTCTCCAACGCGCGATTTGCTCGGAGGCAATCAGCTTGGCAACCGCAAGATCGCGACTTCCTGTGCTTGCTACAAATACGCGCGCGCGCTCCGCCGTGCGAAGCCGGACTGGGACTGTCAATCGTGCGACGTAGACGCCGCTGGGACGTCTTTCAAGGTTCTGCATACACGCCCTTTGCTCTAGGGTGGTGCTGCAGGGGCGTTCTAGCCGGGAAAGTCCTGCTGGATCAAGGACTTGTTGAGACTTGGTGCGGCTGGCGGGGATCGAACCCACGACCCTTGGCTTCGGAGGCCAATACTCTATCCACTGAGCTACAGCCGCAACGGCCGCGATTCTAGCAGCGGGGGCTTGGGCATCGGGTTTGCACGGGGGCGCTTGGCTATAATTCGCGGCTATTTGCCCGCACGCGGGCAGTCTCGCCCCACACTTTCCCCGGCTCCGATTCGCCACCCTCGAGGACACCATGAGCGACAACGCGCACGACACCCACACCGGCCCCATCAAGACGCCATCCCAGCTGCTGTGGACGTCTTTCTTTGCGTTTGTCGCGCCCATTTTCATCATCATCGGTCTGGTGTACGTGGTGGTGTCGGGCAACAAGCCTGCGGCGGGTGCCGTGGACGTGGAACAGGCCACTGCCATGCGCATCCAGCGCGTCGGTACCGTGGAGCTGCGCGACGCCAACCGCCCGCTGGCCTCGGGTGAATCGGTTTATGCAGCGCAGTGCGCAGCCTGCCATGCCGCCGGCCTTGCAGGTGCGCCGAAGTTCGGTGATGCAGGCGCCTGGAGTGCACGCATTGCCACCGGCTACGAAGCCCTGTTGACCTCGGCGCTCAAAGGCAAGGGCGCCATGGGTGCACAAGGTGGTGGCGCGTACCGCGACGCCGAGATCGGCCGTGCCGTTGTGCATCTGGCCAATGCCGCCGGTGGAAAATTCCCGGAGCCCCAGGCACCAGCTGCCGAGGCTCCTGCCGCTGCCCCCGCACCGGCCGCAGCTGCGCCTGCTGCTGCACCGGTGGCCGCAGCCCCCGCGCAGGCTGCGGCTCCAGCACCCGCTCCCGCCGCCGCCACTGTGGCTGCAGGCGCAGGTGAAAGCCTCTACAAGATGGCGTGCGCTGCGTGCCACGTGGCCGGCGTCGCCGGTGCGCCGAAGTTCGGTGACAAGGCGGCCTGGGCACCCCGCGTGGCCGCCGGTGTTGACGCACTGACCGCGTCGGTGATCAAGGGCAAGGGCGCCATGCCGCCCAAGGGTGGGTCGGCAGCCTCCGACGCCGAGATCAAGGCGGCTGTGCAGTACATGGTGAGCGCGGCGAAGTAAGCCACCTTTACGCCACCTTCTCCACCCAACAAAATGCCGGCATGAGCCGGCTTTTTGTTGGGTGCTGCGAGGTGTGGAGGCCGTTCAGGCCATGCGCATGGAGACCTCGCGCCATTCTCTCGGCGTCATCTGGTACTCGTCGCGGAAGCTGCGGCTGAAGTGCGCCGCATTGTTGAATCCCCACGAGAACGCGATGTCTGAGACGCTTTGTTCGCGGAGGCGAGGATTTGCAAGATCGCGTCGAATGGCGTCAAGGCGCATCTTCCAGATCCAGCGAGACAGGGGTATGGGTTCAGACCGAAAGACGCGCGACAGATGATCCGAGGAAATCTGAAGCGCCAAGGCAATCGACTGCACAGACAACTCGGGGTCCCGCAGATGATCCCTCACGTACGCCCGGATGCGCGCGAGGTGATAGGCGTGCAAGTTCGACAGCTTGCGGACATTGGCCCCTGGCAAGCCCCTCAATCCGGCGGCCACGATGCTGGTAATGGCTTCAGAAACACCCAGCGCAGAAGACGGCTGCAGTTTCGCGATGTCGCGGCGCAGGGTCTCCACCATGGAAAGCAACAAATGCCCTGCGGCGTCCTGGCTGCTCACAGTCATTGCCGTCAGTTCTTCAAGGTTGCTGATATGGACCTTGAACTGCGCTCGGGCCAAACGCATGACGAAGACATCGTGATGCCGATCCTGGAAGTTCAGTTCGTAGGGCCGGCTGCTGTCATACAGCACAAAGTCTCCAGGGCTGACCACCGCCTGCCGACCGTCCTGTCGCACCAGACATCGGCCCTCGCGCTGAATCTGGATCAGTAAACAGTCTTCCCCACCTTGCCGGATCTTCGCCTCCGTTCGACGGATGCGTTGGGCATTGGATCGGAGTTGCGTCAGGTCCAGCGAGCCCAGCCGGTTGAAGGAAATGTCGCCGAACAGCTCCTGCTCATCAGGGCCGTCGCAGTCCAGGTGCACGTACATCGCACAAATCATGTCCAGCCAATAGGCCGTTCGCTCCGACTGCGGCACCGTGGTTGTACTCAACGAGCTCGCAGCGCCCATTGACGACGTAACTACACCGGGAGATGTGGCGATCGGTTCCATACAAGTAGCCGGATTGACGCAGAGGCAACAACGGTACATGGGCACCTCACAGGGGCGGCTAGGGTTTACCCTAAATCCGACGTTTTGCCAACCCGAATGCCGGCTCAAGAATATTTCCAAGCCTGTTCCAGAACAGTGTGCCGGCGCCAATCAAGAGCGATGCCAGTTGCAAACAAGATGATTTGTAAGTGTGTTTTTACGATTCCTGTGTCTCAACAGCCATTGACAAAGGAACCGAAATGGACACCTTCGACGCTCCCCAACTGCCTGGCGCCGCCCCCGTACAACGGCGACGCTTTCTCCAGCATTCTGCGGCTGCTCTGGGCGCGCTGAGTGCCCCGTCGGTCTTCGCTGCGGACGACACCATCCGCATCGGCTACATCAGCCCCCGCACGGGTCCGTTCGCACCCTTTGCCGAAGCAGACGAGTTCATTCTCGACCAGGTTCGAAAGTCGCTGGCCGACGGCCTGACCATCGGCGGCAAGACGTACAAGGTGGAAATCCTGGCGCGCGACGACCAGACCAAAGAAGATCGCGCCTCCAACCTCGCCGGCGAACTGATCAACAAGTCGGGCGTCGACCTCATGCTCTCCCAGGGTGCGCTCACGGTGGTGGGCGTGTCACAGCAATGCGAGCTCAACGGGGTGCCCAGCATTTCGACGATGACTCCCTGGCAGGCCTGGATGTTCCCGCTGAAGAGCGATCCATCCAAGGGGTTCAAGAGCGCCTTCCACTTCTTCTGGGGTATCGAGGACATCGGCAAGGTGTATCTCGACATCTGGAACGGCCTCCCCATCAACAAGAAGGTGGGCATGGTCTGGAGCAACGACGTACCCGGCAACGCCTTCGGCGATGCGAAGCTGGGCCTGCCACCCCAGTTCAGCGCCGCAGGCTTCCAGCTGGTCGAAGTGGGGCGCTTCCCGATCGGTGCCGACGACTTCTCGACCCACATTCAGGCCTTCAAGCGCGAGGGCGTGGAAATCGTCACCGGTCTCTTCAATCCGCCGGAATGGGCAACGTTCGTTCGCCAATCTGCCCAGATGGGCTTCAAGCCGAAGGTGGCCACCGTGGCGAAAGCACTGCTGTTCCCGGGCGGCGTGGCCGCACTGGGTGATCGCGCGGACGGGATGTCGACCGAAATCTGGTGGACGCCGAACTATCCGTTCCGATCCAGCCTGACCGGCCAGACCTCAAGACAACTGGCAGAGACCTATCAAGCCGCTTCCAAGCGAGAGTGGACCCAGCCACTGGGCGTTGTCCATGCGTTGTTTGAAGCAGGCATCCAGGCACTCAAGAACAGCGGTGATCCGAAGAATCCTGCCAAGGTCGCTGACGCCCTGCGGGTCATGAAGCTCGACACCGTGATCGGACGGCTTGACTTTGCCGGCAGCGGCATCAAGAACGTGTCGAAGATGCGTGTGGTGGGCGGGCAGTGGCGCACCGGAAACAACAAACTCGACATCTTCATCACGCACAACCGAACGGCACCCGAAGTCTCGGTGCAACGCAAGTTCGAACTGCTGAAGTCCTGAAGGCGGGAAGCGCTGTGCTGCTTGAACTATCAGGGCTCTGCAAGAGCTACGGGAAGATGACCGTCATACGGGACCTCGATCTCGCCGTCCAGGAGGGCGAGTTCGTGGGCGTTATCGGGCCAAACGGAGCGGGCAAGACCACGCTGTTTGGCTTGGTCGCGGGTCATCTCTCGTGCAGCGCGGGTCGCATCGCGTTGTCCGGACGTGACGTCACCCACCAGCGCGCCGAGCAACGCTGCCATGCAGGGATCGGAAGAACCTTCCAGATTCCTCAGCCGTGACGAAGCGCTCGGCGCTGACCATCGTGGCCCTGCACAAGGCGGGTGTGCTCAATCTGCACCGGGTTGCACCACCGACCAGCACCGACAAGACGCCAAACCCCACGGTTGTCAAGGAAGGCGCGAACGTCAAGAGCGTCACCTGGAAATACATTGACTACGACCGCACGGTGAAAACCAAGAGCCATCCGTTCATGGCAGTCACCACCGGCTTGTCCGCCAACATCACGCAGGACATCTCGCCTCTGACGCAGAACCAGCTGAAGAGCGGCGGCTACACCAACTACGACCTCACCATGGCAAGCGGCCTGCAGAAGCGAGAGGGCAGCATTTTTCTGGCGGACGACGATACCTACGAGATCCTCGACCAGAAGGGCCATCACTCGCCGGCGCGGCGCGGCGTCGGATTCTTCGCGCACTCCAACATCTGGGCCATTCAGGCGGTTCCAGCGGTCGTGCCGCACGCCGCCAAGGCGGTGCGGTTGTATGTCGCCGAGTTTGCGGCGCGCGTCAACGGCGACCCCCTCAAGGCCGTCCTGCACCAGACGAGCTACGACCCCGCGCAGGATCCGCGCGTTGCCCTGCAACACGCCAAACTCTGACGGCTAAGCCTGGGGCCGGCGCATGAACCCAAAGTGCGCCGGCATCTGATCGTGAGGCATCACGGCGGGTCGCCAGTCGCCCGCCTCCACCCTCTCGGCTGCGGCTGCCATGTCAGCGGTATGCACCAAACCCAGGCCAAGATCGGTCACCAGGTACAGCCTGCCGGATTCGTCCAGCAGGCTGTCTTGCATGTGGGCCTCCAGCCCGGTGTGCGACAACACCCGGCCATCGGGCTGCAGGCGCCAGACCCAGGGCGTGGCTTCGAGCTCGACGAACACGCGCTGCGGCCCATTTTGAAAGAACCAGCGCCCGTGCTCATCGGCCGCGTAGTTGCGGTGAATGAACTCGATGAGCTTGTCGTGCTGCAGCAGCGAACCCTTGCTGTCAGGGAACGGTCCCCGGGCTTGTGTGCGGTCGTCGCGCATGTACCAGTTGCCGCGCGCGTCCAGCCCGAGCCAGCCAAAACAGTCCGGCACATTGGGCCACTTGGCCATCGCGGCCCTGACGATATCGTCCATGTCGGAAAACCTCAGCGTTGGGCGAGCAGCCAGTGTCCCACGGCTTCGGGCATGGCTCGCACGTGGCCCGGGATGCCCAAGGGTCCGTGCGACGCGGGAAAGCCGACGTGGCCGCCTTGCCTCGGTTGCCAGAGCGTCACGTACGAGCCTGCATCTTGTGTGGTGGGCAAGGAGGCCGCGGGCACAAAGGGGTCGTTGCGGGCATTGAGCGCCAGCGCGGGCACGCGGATGTCGCGCAACACCGGCTTGGCGGAAGCGCGAGACCAGTAGTCGGCGGTGTCGCGAAAGCCGTGCAGAGGCGCGGTGAACAGGTTGTCGAACTCGTAGAGGTCGCGTGCGGCCCGCAAGGCGCGCTCGTCAAACAGCCCCGGGTGTTGCTCCAGTTTCTTGAGCGCCTTGGGCACCATGGAGCGCATGAACATGCGCGTGTAGACCAGCCGGTTGAATCCCCGCCCGATGGCATGCCCGCCGGCGGCCAGATCCAGCGGCGAACACACCGATGCAATGGCGCGCACACGCCCGGCAGCGGCCTGGCCCATTTCCCCGGCCCAGCGCATCAGCGCATTGCCTCCCAGCGACACGCCCACCGCCAGCAACGGGCGCCGGGGGTTCTCGTCGGCGAAGCGCTTCAGTATCCAGTCGACCTCCTCGAAGTCGCCCGAGTGGTATGCGCGCGGTGCGTGGTTGAGCTCCCCCGAGCAACCCCTGAAATGCGGCACGGCGTACGCCACGCCCTGCGTGGCCGCAAAGTCCGCAAATGCCACGGCGTACTGGCTGGCCGAAGAACCCTCCAGGCCATGGAACATCACCAACAAAGGCGCGTCGGGCGCGCTGGCATGCAGCGCCTGGTCCACGTCGATGAAGTCGCCATCGGGTGTCGCCCAGCGGGTGCGCTGCCAACGCGGCGCAGGGCCGAAATAGCGGCGACTGGCCAGCGCCGCCCACACGGTCTGCGTGTTGCCTCCCGGTAGCCACCAGGGGGCACGGTAGGCGAAGTCGGGGTGATTCAATGCAACACCGGTCTGGCCGTCATGACGTCGGCGGGCTCCACGCCCGACCCCGGGCTGGCATGGTGGGCCACCATGCGCCAGCCTTGAGCGGTCTTGGCATACACATTGGTGGCGACAACCCAGGCGTGCTGCATGCCGTCGTCGCTGAGCACGGCCACGCGCTCCACCACGCTGTGCACGCTGCACCCACCCGCGTCGAGCCGACTGACTTTTTCCGGATGGGCCTGCACGCTGCCGTTGGCAAACATCGCCTCAAAGGCGGCGCGCACGGCCGCATGGCCGACGAGTCTCGGGCCGCCGGGATGCACACACACGATGTCGTCCTCATCCACCCAGCACGCCATGAGACGCTCGATGTCGGCTTGCTGCAGGGCTTCGTAGAAGGCGGCCTCAGTGTCGTCCGGAGACCCCGGGAGCTGTTTGGGTTTGCGCATGCGGGCTATTTTGCCGCTCCAGGGCGGCGCTCGCCCATGTCTGCCTGCCTTTCCCGGCACATGGCCGTCACAGCCCCCCGGGGTATAGTGCCGCTGATAAAAGAAGCCGTCATCCCGATGGCCAGCTTGACGCCCCAGAGGCGACGGAGGTTCCATGCACACATCCATTCAACGTCTGATCACCTGGTGCGCCGGCTTGCTGGTGGCGGCCAGCCTCACGGGTTGCGGCTACAACGACTTCCAGCGACTTGACGAGCAGAGCCAGTCGGCGTGGTCGGAGGTGCTCAACCAGTACCAGCGCCGCGCCGACCTTATTCCCAACATCGTGGCCACCGTCAAAGGTGAAGCCAACTTCGAGCAGGAGACGCTCACGCGCGTGATCGAAGCGCGCGCCAAAGCCACCTCCATCCAGGTCACGCCGGAGATGCTGAACAATCCTGCGGCCATGCAGCAGTTCCAGGCGGCACAAGGTGAACTGGGCAGCGCGCTCAGCCGGTTGATGGTGGTGGTGGAGCAGTACCCCAACCTCAAGGCCAACCAGGGCTTCAGCGACCTGCGCGTCCAGCTCGAAGGCACCGAGAACCGCATCACGGTGGCGCGCAACCGCTACATCCAGACGGTGCAGGAGTACAACGTGCTCGCGCGCAGCTTTCCCACCAACCTCACCGCCATGGTCTTCGGCTACGCCGCCAAGCCCAACTTCCAGGTGGCCAACGAAGCCGCCATTTCAACGCCGCCCACGGTGGACTTCAAGAAGCCATGACGCTGCGCCTGGCCCGGTGGCTGCTGCCACTGCTCGGGCTGTGGTTCCTGCCGGCGTGGGCACTCGCGCAAGACCTGCAGCCCATCCCCGAGCTGCGGGCGCGCGTCATCGATCAGACCGGCACGCTCGACGCGGCAAGCCTCACGGCCCTGGAGAGCAAGCTGGCGGCCTTCGAGCAAAGCCGTGGCTCGCAGGTGGTCGTGGTGATGGTCGCCACCACAGCGCCCGAAGACATTGCCGACTACACGCAACGCCTGGGCGATGCATGGAAGATCGGTCGCCCTGCGGTGGGCGATGGTGTGCTGTTCGTCATCGCCAAGAACGACCGCCGAATGCGCATCGCCACGGCGAAGGCACTGGAGGGTGCGATACCCGACCTTATGGCGCGGCGCATTCTCGACGGAGCCGTCACACCCGCTTTTCGCCGTGGCGACTACGCAGGGGGCATTGAGGCAGGTGTCGACCAGATCCTCGCCCGCATACGGGGAGAGGAGTTGCCACTGCCGGCCGCCGCCAACTCCCCCCGGCAGGAGGGGTTCGACGGCATGGAGCTGCTGATCTTCCTCGTGTTCGCCGTCCCGATGGCCTCAACCGTGCTGCGCAGCATTTTCGGCAGCAAGCTCGGTACGCTGCTCACGGGTGCTGTCGCAGGAGGCTTGGCCTGGTTCTTGACCGCTGTCGTGTGGGTCGCCATCGGTGCCGGTCTGCTGGGCATGCTGGCCGCGCTGTTTCTGCAGTTCCTTCCAGCGCCGACGGCCGGTGGTGGGTCTGGACGTGGGGGCCGGGGCGGCTGGGGCGGCGGCCTGGGTGGCGGCACACGCAGTGGAGGATTCGGCGGTGGCGGCTTCCGCTCGGGTGGCGGTGGCAATTTCGGTGGCGGC
Organism: Hydrogenophaga sp.; assembly: GCF_019264445.1. GTDB lineage: Bacteria > Pseudomonadota > Gammaproteobacteria > Burkholderiales > Burkholderiaceae_C > Hydrogenophaga. Next base: position 29,065 of record NZ_JAHVAB010000033.1, on the reverse strand, counting down.
GGGGCCTCCGGGGGCTGGTGAGGACGAAGCCACGATGAACAAGCTGCTGCGCCTCTTCAAACACCGCTGGCTCGACACCTCCGATACACGGCGTGCCGTTCCGGACGACATGGCCGAACGGCTGGCGCGGCGTGTGGCCGCCAGTGAAGGGCGGCACACCGGCGAAGTGCGCCTGTGCGTCGAAGCGGCTTTGCCCATGAGCTATCTCTGGCGCATCGGTTCGCGCGAACCCTTGAACGCTGTCGTGCGCGATCGCGCTCTTGCGTGGTTCGGGCGCCTGCGTATCTGGGACACAGAGCACAACAATGGCGTGCTCATTTACCTCTTGTTGGCCGAGCACGCGATTGAAATCGTCGCCGACCGCGCGTTGACACAGCGCGTGCCTCAGGCCCAGTGGCAGGCCATGGCAGACCGCCTCGGCGAGCATTTGCGTCAAGGCGCCTTCGAGGACGGATTGACGCAGGCGCTCGAAGAAGTGTCGGCGCTGCTGGTCACCCACTTTCCTGCCGAAGAAGGTGGTGCCCGACTCAACGAGCTGGCCGACAGCGTCGTTCGACGCTGAAGAGAGTTCAGCCGCGGCCGCCGCGCTTGTCGCTGGAGGTTCGGTTGTTGAGCGCGACGTTGAGCTCTTGCTGCAGCGCCTTGTTCATCTGGGCAAACGTCTTGAGCTTGCGGGTGGTTTCGCGCAGCCGGTCGGCCATTCGCTTGGAAATGGCCAACAGCAGCCGGGCACCGAGGCGCGGGTCATCCTTGAGCAAACGCATGAGGGCCGTGCGAGACAGCACCGCCGCGGCGATGTCGGTATTCGCTGTGCAGGTGGCCGATCGTGGCGCGCCATCGAGCACACCCATCTCGCCAATCAGATGCCCCGGCCCCATGATGTTCACCACCATGCTCTCGTGCAGGCCCGGCAGTTCGTTCTCTACCGCAATGTCGCCCTCGAGCACCAGCAGCATGTAGTCGGTCTGTTTGACCTCACCCTCCTGGATGATGACGGTGCCCGCCTTCACCAGTTTGGGGCGCATGTACCCGACCACCTTCAAGGCATCGCTCAAGGTGAGGTCCGCCAGCGCCGAAGACGTCACCAACAAGCGCGCAGCCACCTCTTCGGGTGCCATGTCGGGGCTCTCAAATATGGATGACATACCGCAGTTGCTCCCAACTTTCTCTCGTCTTGACTCGCGATGGTATTCGGACTGTCACACCGCGGGGTGCAATGTCCAAGAAAAAAGACCGGCACATGGCCGGTCTTTTTTCTCGGTTCGACCGAAGTCGTTCACTTTTTCTGGCGGTACTTCCGCAGCGCCGCAATCTGGGCGGCCATCACCGCAAGCTCCGACGTGGCTTTCGCCAGATCGAGATCGCTCTGCGCATTCTTGACAGCCTCTTCAGCCTGCTTGCGCGCTTCGGTGGCCTTGGCTTCGTCCAGATCATGACCACGAATGGCCGTGTCGGACAACACCGTGATGTGATGCGGCTGCACTTCGAGAATGCCGCCAGCGACAAACACGAACTCTTCGCCGCCGTCGGCTTTTTCGATGCGCACGGCACCAGGTTTGATGCGGGTGATCAGCGGGATGTGCCCCGGCAAGATACCGAGCTCACCGGATTCGCCCGGCAGCGCCACGAACTTGGCGTCGCCGGAGAAGATGGACTCTTCGGCGCTGACCACATCGACGCGGATGGTGCTCATATTGACTCCTGTGAAAAGGGAAAAGGTAGGTCAGTGGGCAGGTGCCGCCTAGCGGCACCCGGCGCCATCAGGCCACCTTCTTCGCCTTCTCGAAGGCTTCGTCGATGGTGCCGACCATGTAGAAGGACTGTTCGGGCAGGTGATCGCACTCGCCAGCGGTGATCATCTTGAAGCCACGAATGGTTTCCGACAGCGGCACATACTTGCCGGGCGATCCGGTGAACACTTCGGCCACGTGGAACGGCTGCGACAGGAAACGCTGGATCTTGCGCGCGCGGGCCACGGCCAACTTGTCTTCAGGCGCCAGTTCGTCCATGCCCAGAATGGCGATGATGTCGCGCAGTTCCTTGTAGCGCTGCAGCGTGCCCTGCACGGCGCGGGCGGTTTCGTAGTGTTCCTGACCCACCACCAGCGGGTCCAGCTGGCGGCTGGTGGAGTCCAGCGGGTCCACGGCAGGGTAGATGCCCAGGGCGGCAATGTCGCGCGACAGCACCACGGTGGAGTCCAGGTGGGCGAAGGTGGTGGCAGGCGACGGGTCGGTCAAGTCATCGGCTGGCACGTACACGGCCTGGATGGACGTGATCGAGCCGACCTTGGTCGACGTGATCCGCTCTTGCAGACGGCCCATTTCTTCGGCCAGCGTCGGCTGGTAGCCCACAGCGGAAGGCATGCGGCCCAGCAGCGCGGACACTTCGGTACCGGCCAGGGTGTAGCGGTAGATGTTGTCCACGAAGAACAGCACGTCACGACCCTCGTCACGGAACGACTCGGCGATGGTCAGGCCGGTCAGTGCCACGCGCAGACGGTTGCCTGGAGGCTCGTTCATCTGGCCGTAGACCATGGCCACTTTCGAGTCCTCGAGCTTCTCGAGGTTCACGACGCCGGAGTCGGCCATCTCGTGATAGAAGTCGTTGCCTTCGCGGGTGCGCTCGCCCACGCCGGCAAACACGGACAAGCCCGAGTGCGCCTTGGCAATGTTGTTGATAAGCTCCATCATGTTCACGGTCTTGCCCACGCCGGCGCCACCGAAAAGGCCCACCTTGCCGCCCTTGGCGAACGGGCACACAAGGTCGATCACCTTGATACCCGTTTCAAGCAATTCCTGCGAAGGCGACAGTTCGTCGTAGGCAGGCGCCTTGCGGTGGATGGACGCGGTCAGCGCCTGGTCCACAGGGCCGCGCTCGTCGATGGGCGTGCCCAGCACGTCCATGATGCGACCCAGGGTGGCCTTGCCGACCGGCACCATGATGGGGTTGGCCGTGTTGGACACCACCATGCCACGGCGCAGGCCGTCGGAGGAGCCCAGCGCAATCGTGCGCACCACGCCATCGCCCAGCTGCTGCTGGACTTCCAGCGTCAGCGAAGAGCCTTCCATTTTCAGGGCGTCGTAAACGCGCGGCATCTGGTTGCGCGGAAATTCCACGTCCACGACGGCGCCGATGCACTGAACGATCTTGCCTTGTACTTGAGACATGATGAATACCTTCTGTTTTCTCTGGATTCGGTTGGGCGGCTGCTTCAGACCGCGGCGGCGCCGGCGACGATTTCCGAAAGCTCTTTCGTGATCGCGGCCTGACGGGTCTTGTTGTAGACCAGCTTGAGTTCACCAATGACGCTGCCAGCGTTGTCGGTGGCGGCCTTCATGGCCACCATGCGTGCAGATTGCTCGGAAGCCATGTTCTCGGCCACAGCCTGGTAGACCTGGGCTTCCACGTAGCGCAACAGCAGTTCGTCAATGACGGTGGCTGCATCCGGTTCGTAGATGTAGTCCCAGTCGCGCCCGCCAGCGTTGTCCTGCAAGGTGCCGGCGTTGAGCGGCAAGAGCTGCTCGATCACCGACTCCTGCTTCATGGTGTTGATGAACTTCGTGTAGCACACGTAGACCGCATTCACGCGGCCTTCGGTGTACGCGTCCAGCAGCACCTTGACTGGGCCAATCAGCTTCTCCAGGTGCGGCGTGTCGCCCAGACCGGTCACGCTGGAGACCACCTTGGCGCCGACGCGGTTCATGAAACCCAGGCCCTTGTTGCCGATGGCAACGACTTCCGCGCCTTGACCCTTGGTCTGAAGCGTCTTCAGCTCCGTGGTCACGGCACGCAGCACGTTGGTGTTGAGGCCACCGCACAGTCCCTTGTCGGTCGTCACCACGACAAAACCAGCGGTTTTGGCGTCGTTCGCCTGCATGAAGGGATGCGTGTACTCCGGATTGGCCCGACTCAGGTTGCCAGCGATCTGGCGCACCTTCTCGGCGTAAGGCCGGGCCGATCGCATGCGTTCCTGCGCCTTGCGCATCTTGGAGGCGGCGACCATCTCCATGGCTTTGGTGATCTTCTTGGTGTTTTCCACCGATTTGATCTTGCCGCGTATTTCCTTGCCTGCTGCCATTGGGGCTCCTTAGCTGGTCAACGGGGCGTTCAGTACGTGCCGGTCTTCTTGAAGTCGGCCACGGCGGCGGCGAGCTGGGCTTCGGCTTCCTTGTCCTTGTCCAGCGCCTTGCCTGCTTCCATCTTCTGCAGCAGGGCAGCGTGCTTGTCCTTCAGGAAAGCATGCAGGCCAGCTTCAAACGACAGCACCTTTTTGACTTCGATGTCGTCCAGGTAGCCCTTGTTCACGGCGAACAGCGAAGCGGCCATCAGGCTGATGGACAGCGGCGCGTACTGTGCCTGCTTGAGCAGTTCGGTCACGCGGGCACCGCGGTCGAGCTGCTTGCGGGTGGCTTCGTCCAGATCGGAAGCGAACTGCGCAAACGCGGCCAGTTCACGGTACTGCGCGAGGTCGGTACGGATACCGCCCGACTGCTTCTTGATCAGATCGGTCTGGGCAGCGCCACCCACGCGGGACACCGAGATACCGGCGTTGATCGCGGGACGGATACCGGCGTTGAACAGGCTGGTTTCCAGGAAGATCTGGCCGTCGGTGATCGAGATCACGTTGGTCGGCACGAAAGCGGACACGTCACCGGCTTGCGTTTCGATGATCGGCAAAGCGGTCAGCGAACCGGTCTTGCCCTTGACTTCGCCCTTGGTGAAGGCTTCGACGTAGTCGGCATTCACACGAGCGGCGCGCTCCAGCAGGCGGCTGTGGAGATAGAACACGTCGCCAGGGTAGGCTTCGCGGCCTGGTGGGCGGCGCAGCAGCAGCGAGACCTGACGGTAAGCGACGGCTTGCTTGGACAGATCGTCATAGACGATCAGCGCGTCCTGGCCACGGTCACGGAAGTACTCGCCCATCGTGCAGCCGGAGTAGGCCGAGAGGTACTGCATGGCGGCCGACTCGGAAGCCGAGGCGGCGACCACGATCGTGTACTCCATCGCACCGGCTTGTTCCAGCGCACGCACCACGTTCTTGATCGACGAAGCCTTCTGGCCGATCGCAACGTAGACGCAGGTCATGTTCTGACCCTTCTGGTTGATGATCGCGTCGATGGCCACGGCGGTCTTGCCGGTCTGGCGGTCACCAATGATCAGCTCGCGCTGGCCACGGCCCACGGGCACCATCGAGTCAATCGACTTCAGACCCGTCTGAACCGGCTGGTCCACGGACTTGCGAGCAATCACGCCAGGCGCGACCTTTTCGATCACGTCGGTCATCTTGGCGTTGACAGGGCCTTTGCCGTCGATGGGAGCGCCCAGGGCGTTGACCACGCGTCCGATGAGTTCGGGACCGACGGGCACTTCCAGGATGCGACCCGTGCACTTGACGGTTTCACCTTCGGAGATGTGCTCGTACTCACCCAGAATCACGGCGCCGACAGAGTCGCGCTCCAGGTTCAGCGCCAGGCCGAAAGAGGGCACGCCGTCTTTGTTGGCGGGAAACTCCAGCATTTCGCCCTGCATCACGTCAGACAGGCCGTGCACGCGAACGATACCGTCGGTGACGGACACAACGGTGCCCTGGTTGCGCACATCGCTGGATGCGCTCAAGCCCTCGATACGGGACTTGATCAGTTCAGAGATTTCAGCGGGATTGAGTTGCATGACTCTTTCCTTCTTTCGTTAAATGGTGTGCAGGCGCGCCCGGGAAACGGCTGTCAGGCCGTCAGGGCGATCTTCATTTGTTCCAGGCGGGCTTTGACAGAGGTGTCGAGCACCTCGTCACCCACCACCACGCGAATGCCGCCGATCAGATCGGGCTGCAACTCAACTTGGAGGTTGAGCTTGCGACCGAAGCGCTTTTCCAGCACGCCCGACAGGTCGGCCAGCGCGGCGCTGTCCACCTCGAAGGCGCTGTAAACCACGGCATCGAAAGCACCCTGCTGCGCGTTCTTCAACGCACGGAACTGGGCTGCGATTTCCGGCAACGCTTCAAGGCGCCCGTTTTCGATCACGGCGCGAAGGAAGTTCTGCCCCTTGTCCGGCAGACCGCCCTTGAGCAGACCTGTCATCAGAGAGAAAACCTGATCGGGCAGGGTCTTGGGGTTGTCGGCGAACTGACGCAGCTGCTCATTGACAGCCAACGCCGCCAGCTCATCGAGCCAAGCCGCGGCATCAGAGCCAGCGGCCTTGAACAGCGCTTCCGCATAAGGGCGGGCAATGGTGGCGATTTCTGCCATGGTGGTCCTTTGAATGCCGGTGGGTATCCGAGGATCAGAGCTCGGTCTTCAGGCGACCCAGCAACTCGGCATGAACGCCGGCGTTGACTTCGCGCTTGAGAATTTGCTCGGCACCCTTCACCGCCAGTGCTGCAACCTGCTCGCGCAGGGCTTCACGGGCCTTGACGACCTGTTGCTCAGCCTCTTGCCGTGCAGCCGCGACGATCTTGGCCGCTTCTTCGCTGGCACGGGCCTTGGCTTCTTCAATCAAGGTTTGGGCACGGCGCTCGGCGTCGGCCAGGCGAGAGGCGGATTCGTTGCGCGACTTGCTCAACTCCTCTTCCACCCGCTTGTTGGCCACGGCCAGCTCGGTCTTCGCCTTTTCGGAGGCGGCAAGACCTTCGGAAATCTTCAACGCACGCTCATCAAGCGCCTTGGCGATGGGTGGCCACACGAATTTCATCGTGAACCACACCAGAATCGCGAAGACAAGAGCCTGCGCAAAGAGGGTTGCATTGATGTTCATCGCAACGCCTTTCTGTGTGTTGACAAGAGTGGAGACGCACCAGCTGCTGGCTCGGTCGACACGCGACGGCAGTGCGACCTGCCATCACGAGCCCCCGCTCCAGGGCAGCGAGCCCGATTACAGCGTGAACGGGTTGGCGAAAGCGAACAGCAGGGCGATAGCCACGCCGATCAGGAAGGCCGCATCGATCAGGCCAGCCAGAATGAACATCTTGGTTTGCAGGTCGTTCATCAGCTCAGGCTGACGTGCCGACGATTCGAGGAATTTGCCGCCCATCAGCGCAATGCCGATGGATGCGCCGATAGCGCCCAGACCAACGATGAGACCGCAAGCCAGTGCGACAAGACCCAGAACGTTTTCCATGATGACTCCTATGAGATGGAAGTTTGTTGAGAAAGGAAAGAAACGAGAGCGAAAACCAGAGACGAGCTAAAAGACCGCGTCAATGCGCATCATGCGCTTGGCCGAGATAGATCAAGGCCAGCATCATGAAAATGAACGCCTGCAACGTGATCACCAGAATGTGGAACAGCGTCCACACCGTGCCGGCAATCAAATGCCCGATAAAGAAGAGCGAACCACCCAGAGAAACGGTGGCGTAAGCGCCTAGCAGCGCGATCAGCATGAAGACCAGCTCGCCGGCGAACATGTTGCCGAACAACCGCATGCCGTGCGACACCGTCTTGGCAACGAACTCGATCATCTGCATGAGGAAGTTGACCATGCCCAGCAGCACTGCCCAGATGGGGTTCTTGCTGGTACCGAAGGGTGCGCACACCAGCTCGTGAGCCCAGCCACCCAGACCCTTGATCTTGATGTTGTAGAAGAGGCACATCAGCAACACCGACACCGACAAGCCAAGCGTCGTGGACAAGTCAGCGGTGGGCACCACACGCAGGTAATCCTTGAATCCCATGGCCGGGCCAGCGCTGTGCCAGATCTGGGGGATGAGGTCCACGGGGATCATGTCCATGAAGTTCATCATGAAGATCCACACAAACACCGTCAGCGCCAGCGGTGCGACGAGTTTGCGGCTCTGGGCGTTGTGAATCACCGACTTGGCTTGCGTATCCACCATTTCCACCAGCATCTCGACTGCCGCCTGGAAGCGGCCCGGCACGCCTGCCGTTGCACCGCGCGCCGCGAGCCACAAAACGAACACCGTCAGCAGGCCCAGCACCGAGCTCACCACGACGGAGTCGATGTTGATCACGGAGAAATCAACGATGGACTCCTGCTTGCGGTTGGTCAGGTGAACCAGATGGTGGCGAATGTATTCGCCCGGGGTCAAAGTGCCTTCAGCAGCCATGTTCGTTTTGTCCGATGAGCCGGAGAATCAACTGTTAACTTTTGATCGACTGGCCTGGATGAAATACCCAAACCAATAGACCTTGAGAACCAACACGAGCCCGACCAGAAGGCCGAACCAATTCAGGGAGGGGACCACCCATGGCGCTGCGGCCAACATGACCACCGCCAACAGGATCTTCACCCCTTCCCACAACAGAAACCCCGCAAAGGCCGCGTTGGCATGCAAGCCCCACACACGGGACATCGCACTGGAGGTCAACCCGTAGGCCATGAGTGCCGAGGGGATGGCCACCGCCGCTGCGCCATACAAAACCGACCACGCCAGCGAAGACGACTGCCAGAGCAGCCCACCCACGACGGCGGCAGTCAAGCCAACCAGCCATTGCGCCAGGACGACCCTCCAAAGCGAGAGCACTGGCTGGCCGGTCCGCCACCGCTGCGCTTCTTCGCGAGTCAGCGGCTTGAAATCGGCGTCTTGCGCCCCATCTTCCTGGTCTGCCCAATTGGACGGGGTCGACTGCTCTGACGTCATGTTCGACCTCGCACGTGACAAACAGACGACACGACGTCTGGGTTGCAAAGCCACTCATTATACGTAGAAACCCCAGCCCGCCGTCAATATCTGGCACGGGTCCTTCTCTCTGCGGCATCCCGCGCGGACGGGACGCGGATAATTGCCGGATGACGGCTCTTCCGGATTCCCTGTGCTTTCTCAACGGCACGTACAGCGCACTGCGCGATGCCCAAGTGAGCGTGATGGACAGGGGTTTCCTCTTGGGCGATGGCGTTTACGAAGTCCTGCCTGCCTACGGCGGCCGCCTGTTTCGGTTCAACGAACACATGGCGCGACTGGATCGATCGCTGCGAGAGTTGCGCATTCCGAATCCACACACCAGAGACGAATGGCTTGCCACGGCACGTCGGCTGATCGCCGACCAGCAAACGCGAGGCGCCGAACATCAATCGGTCTATCTGCAGGTGACGCGCGGCGTCGCGATGCGCGACCACGCCATGCTTCCCGACCTCGTGCCCACGGTGTTCGCCATGGCCAGCGCCCTGAAGCTGGCCACTCCACAGCAGCGGGAACTCGGTGTGGCGTGCGTCACTGCCGACGATTTTCGCTGGCGCAAAGCGCACATCAAGAGCATCAGCCTGCTGGGGTCAGTGTTTGCGCGCCAGATCGCAGTGGACGCCGGCGCGAGCGAGACGGTGATGTTCCGAGACGGCTTTCTCAGCGAAGGTGCCATGAGCAATGTGTGGGTCGTGAAGGACAACGTCGTCATCGGCCCGCCCAGCGATCACCTCGTTCTTGAAGGAATCCGTTTTGGATTGATCCAGGATCTGTGCCATGCGCTGGGGCTCGGATACGCCCTGCGACGCGTGACGCGCGATGAGGTACTGGACGCTGACGAGCTGCTGCTGTCCTCGTCGTCCAAAGAAGTGCTGCCCATCACCACACTCGACGGCCACCCCGTGGGGCACGGCCCGCAGCGCGGCCGCCCCGGGCCGGTGTATGTCCGCCTTTATGCCGCCTACCAGCAGGCGGTGGCCACGCAATCGATCTGAACTGGATACCTCCCATGGACTTGCCTCCCGACATTCCTCCCGAGCAGTCGCTCATCACCTACCCCAGCGACTTCCCCATCAAGGTGATGGGCGCCAACGTAGACGGCTTCGTCACGGCGTTGACGCACATCGCGCGCGCCTTTGATCCCCACTTCGATGCCAGCACGATCGAATTGCGCCCGAGCAAGGCGGGCAACTACATGGGCGTCACGCTCACGGTGCACGTGACCAGCCGCGAACAACTCGACGAGCTGTACCGCACGCTCACCACGCACCCCATGGTCAAGGTCGTGCTGTGATCGTGCGGGCACTGGGGCGGGTGCCGCACCCGCCCACCTACGAGGCCATGCAGGCATTCACCGCCGCGCGCAGCGCCGATACGCCCGACGAACTCTGGATCTGCGAGCACACGCCCGTTTTCACCCAGGGATTGGCCGGTCATGAAGACCACCTGCTTGCGCCGGGCGACATTCCGGTGGTGCCCACCAACCGGGGGGGCCAGGTGACTTATCACGGGCCGGGTCAGGTGGTGGCCTATCCATTGATCGACCTGCAGCGGGCCGGCTACTTCGTCAAGGAGTACGTGTACCGCGTCGAAGAAGCGGTGATCCGCACCCTGGCCACGTTTGGCGTGACAGGCCATCGCGTGGCGGGTGCCCCCGGCATTTACGTGCGGCTGGACGACCCCGGCAGCCACGCCATGCTGCCGCAGCGACCGCAAAAGAGAACCCCCGGCGAGCCGCTGCCGCCACCTGACTTTGCGGGCCTGGGAAAGGTGGCTGCCCTCGGCATCAAGGTGAGCCGCCACTGCACTTACCACGGCGTGGCGCTCAATGTCGACATGGACCTGCAACCCTTTCAGCGCATCAACCCTTGCGGCTACGCCGGCCTGCAGACGGTCGACCTTTCTACAATCGGCGTTGCCGCTTCCAGGGATGAAGCGGCGCAGGTCCTGAGCCAGAAGCTCGTGGCCACGCTCGCCCCCTGACCCCAACTGCGCCACCCGCGCCACCGCCATGACCCGTCCCGACACCCCCACGGCTCCCGCCAGCAGTACCGTTCGAGAAGCCCAGCCCGCCGCTGGCTACGACGCCACAGCCAAGCAAAAGAGCCAGGCCAAAACCGCACGCATCCCCATCAAGGTCGTGCCCGCCGAGGTGCTCAAGAAGCCCGAATGGATCCGCGTGAAGGCGGGCAGCCCCACCACCCGCTTCTACGAAATCAAGGACATCCTGCGCACCAACAAACTGGTGACGGTGTGCGAAGAGGCCAGCTGCCCCAACATTGGCGAATGTTTCGGCAAGGGCACGGCGACCTTCATGATCATGGGCGACAAGTGCACGCGGCGCTGCCCGTTTTGCGACGTGGGCCACGGCCGCCCGGACCCGCTGGACGTCAATGAGCCGGACAACCTGGCCAAGACCATTGCGCAACTCAAGCTCAAGTATGTGGTGATCACCAGCGTGGACCGCGACGACCTGCGCGATGGTGGCGCCGGTCACTTTGTTGCCTGCATCGAGAAGACGCGCGCGCTCTCGCCACAGACGCAGATCGAGGTGCTGGTGCCCGACTTCCGGGGCCGCGACGACCGCGCGCTCGAGATCCTCAAGGCCGCACCGCCCGACGTGATGAACCACAACATGGAAACCGTGCCGCGCCTCTACAAGGAAGCGCGGCCGGGCTCCGACTACCAGTTCAGCCTGAACCTGCTCAAGAAGTTCAAGGCCCTGTTCCCGCACGTGCCCACCAAGAGTGGCCTGATGGTCGGCCTGGGCGAGACGGACGAAGAAATTCTGGACGTGATGCGCGACATGCGGGCGCACAACATCGACATGCTCACCATCGGCCAGTACCTCGCTCCCAGCGGCCACCACCTTCCGGTGCGCCGCTATGTGCACCCCGACACCTTCAAGATGTTCGAGGAAGAGGCCTACAAGATGGGCTTTACCCACGCCGCAGTGGGCGCCATGGTGCGCAGCTCGTACCACGCCGATCAGCAGGCACACGGCGTGCTCAACCCCGTCGCCCAGTGACATGCGCACCGCGCACGACCACCTGAGTGTGCGCAACTACGGCGCCTCGCACGGCAGCCACGATCACGACCACTTTCAGATCCTCATCGGGCTGGGCGGTGTGCTCGAACTGGAACTGGCCGGTCGTGGGCAGCGCATCACCGCGGGTCAGGGTTGTGTGGTGCCACCGGGTGAGCGACACGATTTCGAAGCCCGTCACGGCGCACGCTGTCTGGTGCTCGACAGCCACGCCAGCGACTGGGCCAGGGCAAGCAAAGCCCCGCCCTCACCCGCTGCGCTGGCACTCGCCAGCTATCTTGCCCGCGCTTGCACCGAGCAGCTGCCCCGAGCCCGGCACATCGGGCCCACGCTGTTGCTCGAAGCCTGGTTGCCCCCCACCACCACCCTGGCCACACGCCCCCGGCGCGACATCGACTGGGAGGCGCTCGCGCGCTGGGCGCTGTCTCGCGCCAGCAGCAGCCCCAGCGTCTCGGAGCTGGCGGCGCGCGTGCACTTGAGTGCCGCCCAGTTGGCCGCGCGGTGTCGCGCCGAACGCGGTCAAAGCACCCAGCAATGGCTGCGTGAACTGCGACTGGCGCAAGCCCGTGCATGGCGCGACGAAGGCGTGACGGTGGCCGAGGTCGCACGACGCAGCGGATACCGATCTCCCTCGGCCCTCACCGCCGCCCGGCGGCGCGCCGGCATCTGAGCCCGCGAGGCGCGACGCCAGACCCGCGTTTCGCGACGATCCGCGCGCTACGCTCCCTGGCATGAACGCCAACCTGCTCGCCCTGGGTGCCATCGCCCTGTGGGCTTCACTTGCCGCCCTGGGCGTCGCGCTCGCCCACGTACCACCGTTCCTGCTCACCGGCCTGTCGCTGCTGGTGGGCAGCCTCATTGCGCTGCCGCTCTCGCGTTTTGACCTTCGCCAGTGGCGCGTGCCGCTGCCCACGCTCGCGCTGGGCATCTACGGCCTGTTCGGCTTTCACTTTCTGCTGTTTCTTGCACTGCGCCACGCGCCGCCGGTGCAAGCCAACCTGGTGAACTACCTCTGGCCACTGGGCATCGTGGTCATGGCGCCGCTGTTTCTGCCCGGCACGACGCTCACCACACGCCACGTGCTGGCCGCGCTGATGGGCTTTGCCGGCGCGGCACTCGCCATCCTCGGCGGCGCTGGCGGTGTGGGCGAGACCCGCTGGGCATGGGGCTACCTGCCGGCGCTGGCTTCTGCGTTCATCTGGGCCAGCTACTCGCTGCTGACCCAGCGTGTGCGCCGCTTCCCCACCGCGGCCATCGGCGGCTTCGCCCTGGCCTCGGGCCTGCTCTCGCTGCTGTGCCACGCGTGGCTGGAGCCCGCAGTGAACCTGACCGCGCAGGATCTGCTGCTGATCGCGGTACTCGGCCTGGGGCCGCTCGGCGGCGCCTTCTTTTTGTGGGATGCCGCGCTCAAGCGGGGCGATGCAAGGCAGATCGGCGTGTTGAGCTTCCTGACGCCCTTGCTGTCCACCGTCACGCTGCTTCTGGTGCGGGGCGAAACGCCCAGCCTGGCGGTGGGCCTCGCGGCCGTGCTGATCGTGGGCGCCGCCGTCGCCGCCACGCGCGGCGTGCCGCGCTGAGATTCAGTCCGTCATCAGCGCCGCAGGGTCTTCTGCGGCCAGCACACTCTGCGCCCAGGTCTGCAGGCGCGTGGTGTCGCAGCGCAGGATCTGCTGCTTGACCGCCAGGATCTGCGAAGGGTGCATGGAAAAGCTGCGCAGCCCCAGGCCGAGCAGCAAACGGGTCAAGGTCACGTCGCCCGCCATCTCACCGCACACGCTGACGCCCTTGCCTTTCTCGCGGCACTGCGAGATGGTGCTGGCCAGCAGCTGAAGCACCGCCGGGTGCACCGGGTCGTACAGATGCGACACGGCTTCATCTGCCCGGTCAATGGCCAGCGTGTACTGAATCAGATCGTTCGTGCCGATGGAAAGAAAATCGAAGTACCGCAGGAACAGCGGGATCGTGAGGGCTGCGGCGGGCACTTCGATCATCGCGCCGAGCTTGACATGGCCATACGCCATGCCGCCGTTGTCCAGCTGCTCGCGTGCGCGGTTGACCAGCGCGAGCGTCTGCCGGATCTCGCTGGCATGCGCCAGCATCGGAATGAGCAGGTGCACCGGGCCATGGGCTGCCGCGCGCAGGATGGCGCGCAGCTGAGCAAGAAACATGGATGGTTCGGACAAACTCCAGCGGATCGCGCGCAGCCCCAGCGCGGGGTTGAGGTGGTCTTCGCCTGCGCGAGACGCTCCCCTGTCCAATGGCTTGTCGGCACCCACATCGACCGTGCGGATGGTGACAGGCAACCCCTTCATGCCCTCGACAGCACGGCGGTAGGCCTGGTATTGCTCCTCTTCGTCGGGCAACTTGCCGCTGCGACCCATGAAGAGAAATTCGCTGCGAAACAGGCCCACGCCCACAGCGCCTGCCTTGAGCGCGGCTACCGCATCTTCGGGTTGTTCGATGTTGGCCAGCAGTTCGATCTTCTGCCCGTCCAGCGTGACAGCGGGCGTGTGCTTGAGCCGCGAGAGCCGCTCGCGCTCGACCTCGCCCTGGCGCTGCTTGAATCCGTATTCGGCCAGCAGGATCGGCGAGGGATCGACCAGCACCACGCCGGCATCGCCGTCGATGATGACCCAGTCGTCCTGCTTGATCAGGTGGCTGGAGGATCGCGCGCCGACCACCGCCGGGATGTCCATGCTGCGCGCCACGATCGCCGTGTGGCTGGTCTTGCCACCCACATCGGTCACAAATCCGGCGAACACGCTTTGCTTGAACTGCAGCATGTCGGCCGGCGAGAGGTCGTGCGCGATCAGCACCAGTGGCACCTCGGCAGCGCTGTCCTGGGCGGGCTTGGCTTCGCTGCCGGCGGCCACGGGCGAAGCCACGCCGCGCATGAAGCGCAGCATGCGCTCCACCACCTGCTCCAGATCGGCCTTGCGCTCCCGCAGGTAAGGGTCTTCCATTTCGTCGAACTGGCGCGCGATCACTTCCAGCTGCGTTGTGAGGGCCCATTCGGCGTTGTAGTGGCGCTCCACGATCCAGTGCTTCACGCCGCTGGTGAGTTGCTCGTCCTGCAACAGCATCAGGTGCACGTCAAGCAAGGCCGTGAGTTCGGGATGGGCGTCGTTGGGGCCGAGTTCGTGCAGGCTGTGCTGCACCTTCACGATCTCCTCCGCCACGGCATTGCGCGCCTGGCGCAGGCGCTCGATCTCGCTTTGCACCTGATCGCCCTGCACGAAGTAGTGCGCCACGTCCACCCGGCTGGACGCGACGATCACCGCCCGCCCGATGGCAATGCCCCGAGACACCGCGAGACCGTGGATGCTGATCGTCATTGCGTCTGCGCCACAGCGATCAACCGTGAGGCCACCGGGCCAGCCGCCGGGCCGCCCCCAAGGCAGGCCCAGCCCCCCTGGGGGGCAGCGACCCGCGCAGCGGTGGAGCGTGGGGGTGCGTTCATTCGCCCTCGCCGAACTTGTCGTTGACCAGCGCCAGCAGCGCGTCCATGGCCGCCTGCTCGTCCTGGCCGTGGGTTTCGATCTCCACCACACTGCCCAGGCCGGCGGCCAGCATCATGACGCCCATGATGCTTTTGGCGTTGACGCGGCGCTCGCCGCGCGACATCCACACATCGCTCGAAAAGCCGCCAGCGAGCTTGGTGAGTTTGGCGGAAGCGCGTGCGTGCAGCCCGAGCTTATTGCTGATGGTCACGGTGGTCTTGATCATGGGTGGCTCTTCTGGCCTGGTTCTGGGGCGCGGTCACCGCCACCTGGATGACACCTTGCGTGGCGCCGATCATGGCGCGCGAAATGAGCGCGTCCAGTGATTCGTGACGATACGACACGGTGCGCAGCAGCATGGGCAGGTTCACGCCGGTGACGAGTTTGGAGTTGATGCCGTCGATGAGCTTTTGCGCCACGTTGCAGGGTGTGGCGCCGAAGACGTCGGTCACCACCAGGGTCTGGGGCAAACGCATCTGGCGCATCAGGGCTCGTGCCTGGGCAAGCGACTCCTCGGGCGGCACGTTGGGTTGCACGTCCAGCGCCGACACCGCGTCTTCGCTGTCGGGAAACACATGCAGCACGCACTGGCGCAGTGCGGAAGCCAGCGGTGCGTGCGCCATGATGAGGATGCCGTTCATGTTGGCAGTTTAGCCCGCCCGGGCTGTTCTTCGGCGCCAGTGCGCACGCAGGAAAACGAGATAAGCCAGCACACCACAGGTGCCAAAAATGGCGATGGCGCCACGGTAGCGCGCCACTTCACTGCCGCCAAACCACCCCAGCGCATCGATCAGCAGGCCAATGCCCCACTGCACGACGAACACGCCGCCGAAGATGACGAGGTTGTAGCCGGAGAGGGCGCGGCCCGCGGCCTCGGCCGGGAGCGCCAGTGCCACCGCGGGCTGCGACAACGAGACGAACGTGCAGCTCACGCAGTACAGCGCCCAAAGCGGCCAGCCTGCACCGGAACCCAGCAGCACAATCGCGCCGAGCACGAGGAAACTCAACGGCAAACCCCAGGCGATGAGCCGCTCGGGCGGCCAGCCATGGCGCGCCAGATGCGGGTTGACCATGCCCCAGAGCCAGAACGTGCACAGCATGGACAGGTTGATGCCGAACAGGCCGCCAGCGGCCTGCTCCGGCGTGTAGCCGGCCACCTTCACCATCCAGGGCCCGGCCCACAGGGTTTGCACGGCAATCATGCCGCCGTAGTTGACGAACCCGATCGGCACCATCTGCCGGAAGTAGGGGTGGCGCCAGACCATGCCGTAGCCTGGTTCGGCTTCAGCCGGTGTCTCTGTGCGGGCGTTCGCTCGCCAGCGCGGCACCATCAGCCAGATGCCGATCATCGACAGCAGGATCAAGCCACCCAGCATCCAGAACAGTCCGCGCCAGCCGGTCAGCGGCATGAGCCATTGCACCGGCAGGGTGGCCGCCACCATGCCGAACGATCCCGTCATCAACATCCAGGAGTTGGCGCGCATCTGTGCGGCGGGCGTGAGCCAGCGGCGGTAGCCGGTGAGCGGCGCCATCAGACAGGCGCTCACGCCCATACCGGTGAGCACGCGTGCGGCCAGCAGCCAGCTGAAGCTGGTGGCCAGCGCAAACGCGGCGCAACCGGCCACCGCCACCGTGAGAAACCACAACACCACCGTGCGCGGGCCATGGCGGTCCAGCCAATTGCCCAGCGGCAGTTGCGTGAGCGCAAAGCCAAAGAAGTAACCGCCCGCCAGCAGGCCCAGGTCACCGGCATTGAGCGACATCTCGGCGCTCAAGGTCGGCGAGAGTGTGGCGGTGATGGCGCGCAGCAGTGCCGAGAGGAAATACGCCAGCGCAAAACTGAGGAAGACGATGATGGCCGCTCGCGGCGCGAGCACGTCACCCAGTGGCGCGGCCGGACCGGGCGTGCCGTCATGCCGCACCGGGCCAGGCCGGTTGGTGGTGGTGGTCATGGCAGCTTCAGACCTTCAAAGAAGGTGGCGGTGACTTCATCGCTCATGCCCTGCCCGTACACCGCGGCCTGAAAGACCTGCGCCCCGCGTGCGAAGTGCACCGCCCGCACTTGCACGGCCCGACCCTGGTGATCGCTGCCTTGCGCCATCAACCCCTGGGCCTGCGTGGCGCCGGGTACCGCGGCATTCCATCGCGTGGTCGGGTCGTCGCCCCGCGACGGGTCCAGCCGCACCGCCGCCAGCGAAGCGCGCCGCCAGCCCGTCAACGCACCGCTCACGCGCGCCTCGTCGTCCAACTCCGCCCAGGCCACGGCGAAGGTGAGCCCCCCGGCGTCGCAGCTGTGCATGTGCAGCTCGACCGGCGCGCGACCATCCAGCGGCACAGGCCGCGCGGCGGACTCAGGTTTGCAAGGCATGAGCGCCTGCAAGGGCGAACCTTCCGGGCGCAGCTCGCGCCAATTGAAGGTGGGGTTGCAGGCACTCAGGATGGGCAGCACGCACCACGCGAACAGCGACCAGCGCGGCGTGCCACCGGGAACAGCAAGAGACATGGAATTCCAGCGAGACGGGCCACCGCCGGGACACCGCAATGGCTGCGGCCTCGCGCACAATGGCGACATGAATGCTCTGGATGGTATCCGCATACTCGATCTCTCGCGCGTGCTCGCCGGCCCGTGGTGCACCCAGACCCTGGCCGACCTCGGTGCCGATGTGGTGAAGGTGGAACGACCGCCGGGCGAGGGCCATCCTGGCGGCGACGACACGCGCGGATGGGGTCCTCCGTTTCTGCGCGGGCGCGATGGCAACGACACCGGCGAGGCGGCCTATTACCTCGGCGCCAATCGCAACAAGCGCTCCATCACCTGCGACATCGCCACACCCGCCGGGCAAGCGCTGATCCGCGAGCTGGCGACAAAGGCGGACGTGTTCGTCGAGAACTACAAGGTCGGCGACATGGCCCGCTACGGGCTGGACTTCGCCACGCTGCACGCCATCAACCCCAGGCTGGTCTACTGCTCCATCACGGGCTTCGGCCAGACGGGCCCCTACAAAGACCGCGCCGGCTACGACTTCGCCATCCAGGCCATGGGCGGCCTGATGAGCCTCACGGGCGAGCGCGACGACCTGCCTGGCGGTGGCCCCCAGAAGGTCGGCGTTGCGGTGGCCGATCTCTTCACCGGCCTGTATGCCACCGTCGCCATTCAGGCCGCGCTGCGCCACGCCGAGCGCACCGGCGAAGGCCAGCACATCGACATGGCGCTGCTCGACACGCAGGTGGCGATGCTCGCCAACCTCGGCGCCAACTACCTCGTGCGGGGCCGCGAAGACGGCAAGGTGCCGGGCCGCGCTGGCAACGCCCACGCCAACATCGTGCCTTACCAGGTGTTCGAAGTCGCGCCCGATGCACAAGGGCATGCCCAACACATCATCCTTGCGGTGGGCAACGATGGCCAGTTCGCCAAGTTTTGCGCGGTGGCCGGACGCCCCGAGCTCGCCATCGATGCGCGCTTTGCGCAGAACCAGAATCGCGTGCGCCACCGCGCTGTTCTGGTACCGCTGCTGGCGGAGGTGCTCAAAACCCGCGGCAAGGCCGACTGGCTCGCGGCGCTCGAAGCCGCCAAGGTGCCATGCGGGCCGATCAACAACCTGGCCGAAGTGTTCGCCGACGAGCACCTGCGCTCACGCGACATGGTGCGCACCTGGGCGCACCCACTGGCCGACGAGGTCGACCTTGTCGCCAGCCCGCTCAAGCTCAGCGCCACCCCGGTTCGCAACGACCTGCCGCCGCCGCTGCTGGGTCAGCACACCGCCGAGGTGCTTGCCGACTGGCTCGGCAGTTCATCCGAACAGGTGGCTGAACTTCAACGCAACGGCGCCGTCTGAGTCCTCAGAGACACCCATGAGCGCCCTCGCCACCGATACAACAACCCTGCAGGCACTGCCCGTACCCACCTCGCTGCGCGGCGCGGCACAGGCCGCTGCGAGCCGAGGTGAGCCCTTGGTGGTCATGACCACACTGACGGGCTGCCCGTATTGCGCCATCGTGCGCAACCACTACCTGCTGCCCATGCGGCGCGAAGGGCTGGTGCACGCCGTGCAGCTCGACGTGCAGGACCGCACTGGCAACCTGCAAGGCTTTGACGGGCAGCTGACCACCCCCGCCGAACAGACCCGCGCCTGGAAGGCCCGGTTCACGCCCACCGTGCTGTTCTTCGGCCCCGACGGTCGCGAGCTGGCCGAGCGCCTGGTGGGGATTGCGGTGCCCGACTTCTACGGTGAGTACCTCGAAGCCCGTCTGGCCGAGGCGAGGCGCAAGCTCAAATAGCGGCGGCGCCAGCCCAGGCCATGGCGGTTACTTGATCGCGCCGAACACTTTCTTGAGAAGGGCGCTGCCCGTGCCCACCGGATCCTGCCGGATCTTGCGCTCTTCCTCACCAATGATGGTGTAGAGGCCGTCGAGCGACTTGCCCGTCACATAGCGCTGGATGTTCGCGTCTTCCGATTTCACCAGCCCGAGGCCCGCCGCCTTGCCGGCCACCTTGTTGTACTGGTTGGCCAGGCCCACTTTTTCAGTGGCCTGCGTGACGATGGGCAAGAACTTCTCGCCCAGCGGAGACCGCGTTTTCTCTGCGAAAAACTGCGTCACCGAGTTCTCGCCACCACTCAGAATGCTCTTGGCGTCCGACACGCTCATGGACTTCACCGCGCCCACCAGCACCTCGCGGCCCATGGGCACCGCCGCTTCGGCTGCGCGGTTCATGCTGGTGACCAGCTCGTCCACCCGTTTGCCCTGCCCCGTCATTTTCAGAAGTTTCGATGCATCCTCCAGAAAACCCGGCAAAGGAATCCGAACTTTTGGGTTGCCAAGGAATCCATCGGGCTTGCCCAGCAGCGCCACCGCGGCCATCGCACCTTTCTCCAGAGCGAGCTTGATTCCCTGACTGGCGTCGCCCTCGGTGAGATCGCCCAACGACAAGGCTTGAGCCTGCTGATGGGCGGCCAGGACCAGGAGGCCGAGCAGTGCGGGGGTGGACTGGGTAAACTGGCGGCGCTGCATGGCGGTTCCTCCGGGAAGCAAGCTGTTCAATGAATGACGTGGGGCAATGTAGCCCCCGGGAAGTGAAAAGACAATGACCGATCTCGATCCCCGCGGCCAGCGCCGCCGGCGCACCCTGCAGGCCGTCGCCGCGATGGGCGCCATCGGCGCCCTGGGCTTGACGGGCTGCTCCGGACGCGATGAAGCACCCAGCTCCACCTTCGTGCTTCTGGATGGCAGCCGGGCCACCACGGCGGACCTCAAGGGCAAGGTCACGCTCGTGAACTTCTGGGCCACCACTTGCGTGACGTGCGTCAAGGAGATGCCATCCATCATCGCGACCTACCAGAAGTACAAGGATCAGGGTTTCGAAACCATGGCGGTCGCCATGGAGTACGACCCGCCCGCCTGGGTGCTGAACTTTGCGCAATCGCGCCAGCTGCCCTTCAAGGTGGCGCTGGACAACACCGGCGACATTGCGCAGCAGTGGGGCGACGTCAAGCTCACACCCACCACCTATCTCGTGGACAAGCAGGGCCGCATCGTCAAGCGCTATGTGGGGGAGCCCGATTTCCCGGCGCTTCATGCCTTGATCGAGAAGCTGCTTGCGCAACAAGCGTGAGGCGTTTCGCACAGCCACAAAAAAAGCCGGGGTACTGCCCCGGCTTTTTCGTTTGCACCCGCTGCACACGGGGCGCTGAAGCTCAGTCTTTGCGGTAGGCGTCGTGGCATGCCTTGCACGTTTGGCCCGCGGCGCCAAAAGCGGTTTTCACGCTGTCCAGATTGCCGGTCTTTGCGGCGGCCGCCAGTTGCGCGGTCGCGGCCTGCAGCTTGTCGCTGCCTTCCTTGAACTTGGCCTGCTCCGTCCAGATGGCGGGAAGTGCGCGCGTGTCGCCCTTGTCCGTGCCGGCGCCAAAAGCTTCCCATGGCAGTTTGCTCATCGTTTCCACGATGGCAGCGCTTTCAGCCGCGGCCTTGGCGTCGAACGGCACGCGCCCGTTGGCCATGGCACCGATGCGACCAAAGTGGCTGGCCATCACCGTAAAGGCTGCCTTGCGGTACTTCACCGCGTCTTCGGGCTTCTGAAACTGCGCAAAGGCGGGGGCCGAAAGGGTGGCGATGGCAACAGCCAGCGCGATGGGAGCGGCGATTTTCATGAATACTCCTGGGGAGGTTGTGGGGCGTTTGGGAGTGGCTCGGCGGCCACCCGCTCGGGAGTGTATGCGCACGCGCAAAGTTCCACAGGAACTGGTTTACCGGATATCGTCTCCACCCTTCACCACGTTTTAACCACGCCTTCATCGTCATGCACACCATCCGCGTCTGGGATCTGCCCACCCGTCTTTTTCACTGGCTCCTCGCAGCCTGCGTCGTGGGGCTGATCGTCACAGGCAGCATCGGCGGCAACTGGA
The DNA here is from genome assembly GCF_019264445.1 of Hydrogenophaga sp. Classification (GTDB taxonomy): domain Bacteria; phylum Pseudomonadota; class Gammaproteobacteria; order Burkholderiales; family Burkholderiaceae_C; genus Hydrogenophaga. The sequence goes on along the minus strand of NZ_JAHVAB010000033.1, from coordinate 7,486 downwards.
TGAACTGGCACCTGCGCCTGGGCTATGCCGTGCTGACGCTCCTGCTCTTTCGCCTGGTGTGGGGGTTTGTCGGTGGTCACTGGTCGCGCTTCGGCAGTTTCGTTTATGCGCCCTCGTCATTGCTGGCTTACCTCAAAGGCCGGGGCAAGCCTGAACACCAGGTGGGTCACAGTCCCCTCGGCGCCCTCTCGGTTTTTGGTCTTTTGTTGATCCTGGCGGCACAGGTCGGCACCGGCTTGATCAGCGACGACGAGATTGCCTTTTTTGGCCCCTTGGTCCGGTTCGTATCGGGCGAGACCGTGTCGCTGGCCACTGGGTACCACAAGGACATCGGCAAGGTGCTCGTCCTCGCATTGGTCGCGCTGCATCTCGCGGCCATCGCCTATTACAAGTGGGTGAAGAAACAGGCACTGGTTCGGCCCATGATCGATGGCGACAAACAGGTGCCGGTCTCTGTGCGCAGCGCCCGCGACACCGCGGGCACCCGTGTGCTAGCGCTGGTGGTGCTGGCGTTGTGCGGCTGGGGCATCAGCGAGCTGGTCAGCCTGGGCGCGGCTTTCTGAGTCGCATCGCCCCTGGCTTATAGTGACAACGACATCATCACCCGGGTACATCACCCGCTGCCACGAGCCCCATGAACGACACCGGCGGTGCCGACATCTCGCTGAGATCGGCCGAGTTTCCTGACGACCTGCACAGCGTGCGAGCGCTGTTCCTCGAATACCAGGCGGAGCTGGGCATTGACCTGTGCTTTCAGGGCTTTGACGCCGAGCTCGCCGGGCTCCCTGGCGCCTATGCGCCGCCTGCCGGCACCTTGCTGCTCGCGTGCGTGGACGGCGAGCCTGCGGGCTGCTGCGCCCTGCGCCCTCTGTACAACACCGACCACCTCAACGCCTGCGAGATGAAGCGCCTGTTCGTGCGTCCCGCCTTTCGCAGATTCGGCCTGGGGCGCCTGCTCGTGGAACGCGTCTTGTCTGACGGCCAGCTGGCCGGCTACACCACCATGCTGCTCGACACGCTAAGTGACATGGAAACAGCCCGCGCCCTCTACCAAGAAGTGGGTTTTGTCGAGGTGGCGCCCTACTATCACAACCCCATTCCAGGCGCGCATTACCTCAAGGTCGATCTCTGACCCGTGGCTCCCAAGAAAAAAGCCGCCCGTGTCACCACGGGCGGCTTTTTTGGGGTGCCAATGGAATCAGGCAGCCGACTTGGCTTGCGCCAGCAGCGTCGCAGCGTCGCTGACCTCGAATTTGCCAGGGCCTTCAATGTTCAGGGCCTTCACCACGCCATCCTTCACCAGCATCGAGTAACGATTGCTGCGCAAGCCCATGCCACGGCCCGTGAGGTCCAGCGTGAGACCTGCGGCCTTGGCGAAATCGGCGCTGCCATCGGCCAGCATGCGCACCTTGTCGCCCGTCTTCTGGTCACGCGCCCACGCACCCATCACGAACGCATCATTCACGCTCAGGCACCAGATTTCATCGACGCCCGCCGCCTTGAAGTCGGCCGCGTGCTCCACATAGCCCGGGACATGCTTGGCCGAGCAGGTGGGCGTAAATGCACCCGGCAGCGCGAACACCGCTATCGTCTTGCCGGCAGAGGCCTTCTGGACGTCCACCGGGTTCGGGCCGATGCTGCAACCATTGCCCTCGACTTCGCTGTACTCCATCAGCGTTGTCGCCGGAATCTTGTCACCCACCTGAATCATGTTGCACTCCTGTTTGGATTGGCCCGCAGGCCGTGAAGGGAGGATCCGCACGAAGTCGGATCGGAAAAAGAAAAAGCGACCGAATTGTCGGTCGCTTTTTCGTTGTGCGCTGAGAACAGCGGCTTGGGGCTTACACCAGTGCGGCTTTTTGCACCAGTCGCGTCGCAACCCAGTTCTTGGTCTTGGACAGCGGACGGCTTTCAGTGATCTCGATCACGTCGCCCATCTTGTACTCGCCCTTTTCGTCATGAGCGTGGTACTTGCTGGACTTGGCCACGATCTTGTCGTAGAGCTCGTGCTTCACGCGACGCTCGACCAACACCGTCACGGTCTTGGAACGCTTGTCGCTGACCACCTTGCCAATCAAGGTGCGCTTGAGGGATGTTTTAGCTTCCGTCATGGTCACTCCTTATTTGGCAGCAGCGCGCTGCTTCTCGGCCAGGATGGTCTTGGCACGAGCGATCGCACGGCGGGTGTCACCCAGCGTGGCGTTGTTGTTGAGTTGTTGCGTCGCCTTCTGCATGCGCAGACCGAAGTGGGCCTTTTGCAGGGACTTCACTTCGGCTTCGAGGCCAGCCACATCTTTTTGGCGCAGTTCAGCAGTTTTCATCTTGTGTTCTCCTGAATCACTGACCCAACATGCGCGTCACAAACGTGGTGCGCAGCGGAAGCTTGGCCGCAGCCAGCGTGAAAGCCTCACGTGCCAGCTGTTCCGGCACGCCAACGATTTCGTAGAGCACCTTGCCAGGCTGAATTTCAGCCACGTAGTACTCCACCGAACCCTTGCCGTTGCCCATACGGACTTCAGCAGGCTTTTGCGAGATCGGCTTGTCAGGGAACACGCGAATCCAGATGCGGCCGCCACGCTTGACGTGACGGGAGATCGCACGGCGTGCGGCCTCGATCTGGCGAGCCGTCAGGCGACCGCGGTCGGTCGACTTGAGGCCGAAATCACCGAAAGCGACGGTAGCGCCACTGGTGGCGACGCCGGTATTGCGGCCTTTTTGTTCTTTACGGAACTTGCGGCGAGCAGGTTGCAACATGTTTATTCTCCTTTGCCGTCCGCAGCTGCAGATGCGGGCGCGGCGTCTTTGCGAACGCGCTTAACGGCGGGTTTGGTTTCGGTGCCAGCGGTGGCTTCAGCAGGCTTGTCGCTGCCATCGGCCGGTGCGGCATTGGCGCCAGGGCGGCGAACCGCAGCGCGGGCAGGAGGACCTGCCGGACGCTCACGGCGCGGACCGCGCGGACGACGCTCTTCTTCCACACGCGGCTCGGCAGCCACAGGCGCATCGTTGCGGCCCAGGGTGTCGCCCTTGTAGACCCAGACCTTGACACCAATGATGCCGTAGGTGGTCTTGGCTTCGGACGTGCCGTAGTCGATGTCGGCGCGCAGGGTGTGGAGAGGCACGCGACCTTCGCGGTACCACTCGCAACGGGCAATTTCAATGCCGTTGAGACGACCCGACGACATGATCTTGATGCCCTGTGCGCCCAGGCGCATGGCGTTCTGCATGGCGCGCTTCATGGCACGGCGGAACATGATGCGCTTCTCGAGCTGCTGCGTGATGCTGTCGGCAATCAACTTGGCATCGATTTCAGGCTTGCGCACTTCTTCGATGTTGACCGCGACCGGCACGCCCAGCTTGGCGGCCAGTTCCTTCTTCAGCTTCTCGATGTCCTCACCCTTCTTGCCGATCACCACGCCCGGACGTGCCGAGTAAATGGTGATACGGGCGTTCTTGGCGGGGCGCTCGATCACGACGCGCGACACGGCGGCGTTCTTCAGCTTGCCCTTGAGGTACTCGCGCACCTTGATGTCTTCAGCCAGCATGCCCGCAAAGTCGCGGTTGCTGGCGTACCAGCGGCTGGCCCAGTTGCGGGAAACTGCGAGGCGGAACCCGGTTGGGTTGATTTTCTGTCCCATATTCCTGTGACCTCTTCAGTTGCCAACCGTCACGTAGATGTGACACGTGGGTTTGCTGATGCGGTTGCCGCGGCCTTTGGCGCGGGCCGAGAAGCGCTTGAGCGTGGTGCCTTGCTCGACGTAGATGGTCTTGACCTTCAGTTCGTCGATGTCAGCGCCGTCGTTGTGTTCGGCATTGGCGATAGCGGACTCCAGCGCTTTCTTGACGATGCCCGCAGCTTTTTTCTGCGTGAACGCCAGGATGTTGAGCGCTTGGTCGACCTTCTTGCCACGAATCAGGTCGGCAACCAGTCGGCCTTTGTCGACCGAGAGGCGAACGCCTCGAACGATTGAACGGGTTTCCATGGTTAGTCCTTACTTCTTCGCTTTTTTGTCGGCCGGGTGGCCCTTGAACGTGCGCGTCAGCGAAAACTCGCCAAGCTTGTGTCCCACCATCTGATCGGTGATGTACACGGGCACGTGCTGCTTGCCGTTGTGCACGGCAATGGTCAGGCCGATGAAATCGGGCAGGATCATCGAACGGCGCGACCAGGTCTTGACGGGCTTTTTGTCCTTGGTAGCCTGGGCTTTTTCAACCTTGGCCAGCAAGTGGTGGTCGACAAACGGACCTTTTTTGAGTGAGCGAGTCATGTTGTCAACCCTTTACTTCTTGCGACGCGAGACGATCATCGACTGCGTGCGGCGGTTGTTGCGGGTGCGGTAGCCCTTGGTCAGGTTGCCCCACGGATCCACCGGAGCGCGGCCTTCGCCGGTCTTGCCTTCACCACCACCGTGCGGGTGGTCGATCGGGTTCATCGCGGTACCGCGAACGGTCGGACGGATGCCCATGTGACGCTTCACACCGGCCTTGCCGAGCTGGCGCAGGCTGTGTTCCTGGTTGGACACTTCGCCAATGGTGGCGCGGCAGTCCACGTGGACCTTGCGCACTTCGCCAGAGCGCATGCGCACCTGAGCGTAGATGCCTTCACGAGCCAGCAGCACAGCCGAGGCGCCAGCGGAACGGGCGATTTGAGCACCTTTGCCCACTTGCAGCTCGATGCAGTGAATCGTCGAACCCACGGGGATGTTGCGGATCGGCAGGGTGTTGCCCACGCGGATCGGCGACTCCGAGCCGGACAGCAGGGTCGCACCCACTTCAACACCGCGCGGGGCGATGATGTAGCGGCGCTCGCCGTCGGCGTAGCACAGCAGCGCGATGTGCGCGGTGCGGTTCGGGTCGTACTCGATGCGCTCGACCTTGGCCGGAATGCCATCCTTGTTGCGACGGAAGTCGACCACACGGTAGTGGTGCTTGTGACCACCGCCCTTGTGACGCGTCGTGATGTGACCGTTGTTGTTGCGGCCGGCCTTCTGGAACTGGGGCTCCAGCAGAGGCGCAAAACCTGCACCCTTGTGCAGCTGGTCACGCGTGACCTTCACCATGCCGCGACGGCCTGGCGAGGTCGGTTTCATCTTGATGACTGCCATGATTAAGCGCCCTCTCCACCAAAGTTGAGCTCTTGACCTGGCATGAGCGTCACATAGGCTTTGCGGACGTGGTCACGGCGACCAACGGTCTTGCCAAAGCGCTTGGACTTGCCCTTCTGGTTGAGCACGGAAACGCCCTTGACCTGGACCTTGAACATCAGTTCAACAGCCGCCTTGATTTCGGGCTTGGAGGCATCGCGCAACACCTTGAACATCACGGCGTTGGTTTGCTCGGCGACCTGGGTGGCCTTCTCGGACACGATCGGTGCCACGAGGACCTGCATCAGGCGACCTTCGTCGTATTTCGTGACGCTCATGCGAACATCTCCTTGAGCTGGTCGATCGCCGCCTTGGTGACGATGACCTTCTTGTAATGCACCAGCGACAGCGGATCTGCGTAACGCGGCTCGACCACGAGCACGTTGGGCAGGTTGCGCGAAGCCAGATACAGGTTCTCGTCGACTTCCTCGGCGATCACCAGCACGGACTGCAGGTTCATGGCCTTGAACTTGTCAGCGAGCTGCTTGGTCTTGGGCGAATCCACTTTGAGGGAGTCGACCACGGCCAGGCGGCCTTCACGAACCAGTTGCGAGAAGATGGACGCCATACCGGCGCGGTACATCTTCTTGTTGAGCTTCTGCGTGAAGTTCTCGTCAGGGCTGTTCGGGAAAATGCGGCCGCCTCCGCGCCACAGGGGCGACGAGGTCATACCAGCACGTGCGCGGCCGGTGCCCTTTTGCTTGAACGGCTTCTTGGTCGAGTGCTTGACCATCTGACGGTCTTTTTGTGCACGCGTACCTTGACGGGCGTTTGCCTGATAAGCCACCACGAGCTGATGGATCAGGGCTTCGTTGTAATCGCGACCAAACACGGTCTCTGGCACGTCCACGTTGGACGAAGCCTGACCCTGGTCATTCAGGAGTTCAACTTGCATCAGTTTGCTCCCTTGCCGGATTTGGCCTTGATGGCAGGACGCACGGTCACGAAACCGCCGTTGGAGCCGGGCACAGCGCCGCGGATCATGAGCAGCTGACGGGCTTCGTCGACGCGCACGATATCGAGGTTCTGGATGGTCTTGGTGACATCGCCCATGTGACCGGTCATCTTCTTGCCCGGAAACACGCGACCCGGATCCTGGGCCATGGAGATGGAGCCCGGAACATTGTGCGAACGGCTGTTGCCGTGCGAGGCACGCTGCGAGCTGAAATTGTGGCGCTTGATGGTGCCGGCGAAGCCTTTACCGATCGAGGTGCCCTGTACGTCCACCTTCTGGCCCGCAGCGAAGATCGCCTGGGGTGGCACCACAGCACCGGGCTGATACTGGGAGGCCACGTCAGAGGCCACGCGGAATTCCTGGATGATTTCACCCGCTTCGACACCGGCCTTGGCCAGGTGGCCTGCTTCAGGCTTGGTCACGCGGGAGGCACGGCGGGCACCAAAGGTGACCTGCAGCGCGTCGTAGCCGTCATGGGCCAGGGTTTTGACCTGCGTCACACGGTTGTTCGACACATCGACCACCGTGACAGGAACTGCATCCCCGTCATCGGTGAACAGACGCATCATGCCCACCTTGCGACCCAACAACCCGAGGGAGTTGCTAAGACTCATTGTTTTCTCCGTTCCCGACTTCAATTGGCCGGGGCTGATGGTGCGTCGACACCCGCGAGGATGCCAACACGTTTTAAAAATACGCCCTGCATCATTGACAGGCCGCATCGGCAAAGCCGAACTCACCGGACCGAAATCCGGAAAAGCCCGCCAGTATAACCAGCGGGCTTTGTTTGTGCAAGCAAGCCGATGCGCCAGGCACCGACCTGCCAGGGTGCAGCAATTACTGAAGCTTGATTTCGACGTCCACGCCAGCGGGCAAGTCGAGCTTCATCAGGGCGTCAACCGTCTTGTCGGTCGGGTCCACGATGTCCATCAAACGCTGGTGCGTGCGGATCTCAAGCTGGTCGCGGCTGGTCTTGTTGACGTGCGGCGAACGCAGGATGTCAAAGCGCTTCATGCGGGTCGGCAAAGGCACAGGGCCCTTGACGATCGCGCCCGTGCGCTTGGCGGTGTCAACAATTTCGGCGGCCGAGCTGTCGATCAACTTGTAATCGAACGCCTTGAGTCGGATGCGGATTTTCTGCTTGGTAGACATGCCCGCTCCTTAAGCGATGATTTTCGCAACGACGCCGGCGCCGACGGTACGACCACCTTCGCGGATGGCGAAGCGCAGGCCTTCTTCCATGGCGATGGGGGCGATCAGCTTGACCGTGATCGACACGTTGTCACCAGGCATCACCATCTCCTTGCCTTCTGGCAACTCGATCGAGCCGGTCACGTCCGTCGTGCGGAAGTAGAACTGCGGGCGGTAGTTGTTGAAGAACGGCGTGTGA
>NZ_JAHVAB010000007.1 GCF_019264445.1 Hydrogenophaga sp. | reverse complement strand
AGACAGGCGCCAGCCGCATCGCGCGCCTGCGCCTGCTGGCCGATCCGCCCACCATCGACCGCGGCGAGATCACCGACAAGGGCTCGATCAACCAGCGCGGGGTGCTCGCGCACCGCGCCGAAACCGTGGAGCGCCTGCACGCCGACACGCTGCACGCCATCCTCAAACCCCAGTAAAGCAACGACGACATGGCAACCCGAGGCTTCTTCAACGCATTCGACGACGTCTGGCTGATCGACGGCGTGCGCACGCCCATGGTGGATTACTGCGGCGCGCTCGGCCACATCTCACCCACCGACCTGGGCATCAAGGCCGCCCGCGAAGCGCTGGCGCGCGCGGGCGTGCCGGGCGAGCACATCGGCTCGGTGGTGGCGGGCAACATGGCCCCGGGCGACTTCGACCAGTTCTTCCTGCCGCGCCACATCGGGCTGTATGCCGGCGTGCCGGTGGAGGTGCCGGCGATCATGGCGCAGCGCATTTGCGGCACCGGCTTCGAGCTGTTCCGCCAGGCGGGCGAGCACATCCAGGGCGGCGCCTGCGACGCGGCGCTGGTGGTGGGCACCGAGAGCATGACGCGCAACCCGATTGCCGCCTTCGACCACCGCACCGGCTTCAAGCTGGGTGCGCCCGTGGGCTTCAAGGACTACATGTGGGAAGCGCTGAAAGACCCGGCCGCCGGCATCAACATGATCCAGACCGCCGAGAACCTGGCCAAACAGTACGGCATCACCCGTGAAGAGGTGGACGCGTTCGCTTCGGCCTCGTTTGCCAGGGCAGTGGCCGCGCAGGAAAGCGGTTTCCTGGCGGGCGAGATCGTGCCGGTGATCACCGAGAAGTTCGAGCTGGCCGGCTACAAGCCGCGCGGCATCAAGCTGCAGGGCAAGCTCACCGAGGTGGCCACCGACACGCACCCGCGCGTCTCGCCGCCCGAGGTGCTGGCCAAGCTCAAGGCGGTGTTTGAAGGCGGCGTGCAGACCGGTGGCAACAGCTCGGCGCTGGTGGACGCGGCCGCGGCCTGCGTGGTGGCCTCCGGGAGCTACGCCAAGGCACAGGGCAAGAAGCCGCTGGCCCGCGTGGTGGCCGCCGCCGCCGTCGGCGTGCCGCCCGAGATCATGGGCATTGGCCCGGCGCCGGCCATTCGCCTGCTGCTGGAGCGCGCCGGCCTGCAGCTGGGCGACATCGCCCGCTTTGAAGTGAACGAAGCCCAAGGCGCACAAACGCTGGCGGTGGCGCGCGAACTGGGCATGGACCTGGACCGCCTCAACGTCAATGGCGGTGCCATTGCGCTGGGCCACCCGCTGGCGGCCACCGGCGTTCGCCTCACGCTCACGCTGGCGCGCGAACTGCAGCGCAGCGGCCAGCGCTATGGCATCTCCAGCGCCTGCGTGGGCGGCGGCCAGGGCATGGCACTCCTCATCGAAAACACACAAGCATGACCACAAGGACATCACCATGAACATTCAAGGACACGCTGCCCTCGTCACCGGCGGCGGCTCAGGGCTCGGCGAAGCCACAGCGCGCGAGCTCGCGCGCCTGGGCGCCAAGGTCGCCGTGCTCGACGTGAACCTGGACAACGCCAAGCGCGTGGCCAGCGAAATCAACGGCATCGCCTGCCACTGCGACATCACCAACACCGAGAGCCTGCAGGCCGCCATGGACGCTGCCACAGCGGCCCACGGTCCTGCGCGCATCCTCATGAACATTGCGGGCATCGGCAGCGCCAAACGCGTGGTGGCCAAAGACGGCAGCCCCGCCCCGCTGGAGGACTTTGCCAAGGTCATCAACGTCAACCTGATCGGCACCTACAACGCCAGCCGCCTGTTCGCCGCCGCGTGCGCGAAGCTCGATCCGCTGGAAGACGGTGAGCGCGGCGTGATGGTGTTCACCGCCAGCGTGGCCGCGTTTGACGGCCAGGTGGGCCAGCAGGCCTACAGCGCCTCCAAGGGCGGCCTGGTGGGCATGACGCTGCCGATGGCGCGCGATCTGGCGCAGCACGGGATTCGCGTGTGCACCATTGCGCCGGGTCTCTTCAGCACGCCGCTGATGAAGCAACTGCCCGAGCCGGTGCAGGCTTCGCTGGCCGCGAGCATTCCGTTCCCGCCGCGCCTGGGCAAGCCCGAAGAGTTCGCGCAGCTCGCGGCGCACATCGTCACCAACACGCACCTCAATGGCGAAGTGATCCGCCTGGATGGCGCTTTGAGAATGGCCCCAAGATGAGCAAAGTGGTGGTTTACGAAGTGGAAGTGATGTTCGGCGACTGCGATCCCGCCGGCATCGTGTTCTTTCCGAACTTCTCGAAGTGGATGGACGCGTCCTCGCTGAACTTCTTCGTCAAGTGCGGCGTGCCGCCCTGGCGCGAGCTGAAGAAGACGCGCGGCATCGTGGGCACGCCGCTGCTGGAGATCCACACCAAGTTCTCGCGCCCGGCCACCTACGGGGAGCGCCTGCAGATCCACACCAGCGTGACCGAATGGCGCGAGAAGGTGTTCATGCACAAGCACGTGGTCAAGCGCGGCGAAGACGTGCTGTGCGAAGGCACCGAAACGCGCGCCTTCGTGATCCACCCACCCGAGACGCCCGACCGCATCAAGGCCATTCCCGTGCCCGAAGACATCAAGGCCCTGTGCTCTTGAGTCGACCCCTGTTCCCTGTCCCCGCACCTTTTCACCACCCAGAAGGAGACCTCGAATGAAAGCCGTCAAAACCCTCATCGCCGTGGCCGTCACGGCACTGGCCAGCACCGCTGCACTGGCCGACATCAACATCGGCGTGAGCCTCTCGCTCACCGGCCCGGGCTCCGGCCTGGGCATCCCGATGCAGAACCAGTTCAAGCTGTTTCCCGCCAGCATCGCCGGAGAGAAGGTCAACCTGATCATCCTCGACGACGCCACCGACCCGGGCAAGGGCGCGGCCAACGCACGCCGCTTCGTGACCGAAGACAAGGTGGACATGATCATCGGTTCGAGCATCACGGCCGTGGCCGCCGCCATGAGCGACATCGCCACCGAAGCGGGCACCGTGCAGCTCACCGGCTCACCCGTGGGCCTGCCGCCCGGCAAGGACAAGTGGGTGTTCCGCCTGCCGCAGTCCAACACCGTGATGGGCCACGCCGTGGTCGAGCACATGAAGAAGCAAGGCATCAAGACCATCGGCTTCCTGGGCTACACCGACGCCTACGGCGAACAGTGGCTCAAGGAAGTGACGCCGCTGCTGGACCAGGCCGGCATCAAGATCATTGCCACCGAGCGCTTTGCCCGCACCGACACCAGCGCCACCCCGCAAGCCCTGAAGATCACCTCCGCCAACCCCGACGCCGTGCTGATCGTGGCCTCGGGCAGCGGCGCGGCCATGCCGCACATGGCCATGATCGACCGTGGCTACAAGGGCAAGATTTACCAGACGCACGCCGCCGCGACGCAAGACCTGATGCGCGTCGGTGGCAAGGCGGTGGAAGGCGCGTTTGTGGTCTCCGGCCCGGCCGTGATCGCCGAGCAGCTGCCCGACAGCCACCCTTCCAAGAAGGTGGCGGTGGACTTCGTGCAGAAGTACGAAAAGGCCTACGGCGCCAACTCGCGCAACCAGTTCGCCGGCCACTCGTACGACGCGCAGATCGTGCTGGAGAAGGTGGTGCCCGTGGCCCTGAAGAAGGGCAAGCCCGGCACGCCCGAATTCCGCGCCGCCCTGCGCGACGGCATGGAGACCATGGGCCGCACCATCTTCTCGCACGGCGTGATGAACTGGACGGCCACCGACCACTGGGGCTACACCAACGAAACCGGTGTGATGCTCAAGGTGGTGGACGGCAAGTTCAAAGTCGAGTGATTCGGAACTCCCCCCTGCGCCGCTGACGCGGCTTCCCCCCTCTGTGGCGCGCCTTCGGCGCTTCGAGGGGGGACGACACCTCGGGCCGGCGTAGCCGGACCCTCGGTGTCTCTGTTCGAGAGTGTCTCTTTCCTGCGCTGAGGCTTTTTATGGATTTCTCAATCGCCAGCATCCTGGCGTTGGATGGTCTGACCAACGGTGCGGTGTACGCGCTGCTGGGGCTGGCCATCGTCCTGGTGTTTACCGTCACCCGGATCATCTTCATTCCCCAGGGTGAGTTCGTCGCGTATGGCGCGCTCACGCTGGCCATTTTTCAAACGGGCAAGGTGCCCGGCACGGTGTGGCTGCTGTTGCTGCTGGCCGGCGTGGCGGCGCTCATGGAGCTCTCCAGCCGCTGGCAGCACCACCGCAACGCGCTCATCGCGTTCAAGGCGGCAGGGCGCACGCTGGCGCTGCCGGTGGTGGTGTCGGTGGTCGCCATCTGGGCGGCGCCGCAGCAGTTCCCGCTGTGGGTGCAGGCCGCGCTCAGCGTGGCGGTGGTCACGGTGTATGGCCCGCTGGTGTATCGCGTGGCTTACCAGTCGCTGGAAAGCTCCACGCCGCTGGTGCTGCTGATCGTGTCGGTGGGGGTGCACTTCGCCATGACCGGCCTGGGCCTGGTGTTCTTTGGCGCCGAGGGCTTTCGCAACCCGGCCTTCTGGGACGCGCGCTACACCGTGGGCCCGGTGATGCTGTCGGGCCAGGCCATCATCACCTTTGCCGCAGCGGTGGCGCTGATCGTCATGCTCTGGCTCTACTTCGAGCGCTCGCTGCGCGGCAAGGCGCTGCGCGCCATCGCGGTCAACCGCACCGGTGCGCGCCTCATGGGCATTTCGTCGCAGGCCTCCGGCCAGCTCACCATGACCATGGCCGCCTTCATCGGCGCGCTCTCGGGCCTGCTCATTGGCCCCACCACCACCGTGTTTTACGACTCGGGCTTCCTGATCGGCCTCAAGGGCTTTGTGGCGGCCGTGGCCGCTGGCCTGGCCAGCTACCCCGGTGCGCTGGTGGCGGCCCTGGGTGTGGGCGTCATCGAGGCCTTTGGCTCGTTCTGGGCCAGCGCCTTCAAGGAAGTGATCGTGTTCACCCTGATCCTGCCCGTCCTGCTGTTCCGCTCCCTGCGCAGCAAGCATTCCGACGAGGACCACTGAAATGGCAAAAATTCAAAACACGGGGCTGCTGGTGCTGGCGGCAGCGATCCCCTTGGTCGCCGTGCTGCCGCTGCCTGATTTCTGGATCACGCAGCTCAACTACATCGGCATGTACAGCATGACCGTGCTGGGCCTGATCCTGCTGACGGGCGTGGGTGGCCTCACCTCGTTCGGGCAGGCGGCGTTCGTGGGCATTGGCGCCTACACCACCGCATGGCTCACGCTCAACCTGGGCATGTCGCCCTGGATCACGCTCTTCATCGGGCTGGGCCTCACCGCCGGCAGCGCGCTGCTGGTCGGGCTGATCACGCTGCGCATGTCGGGCCACTACCTGCCGCTGGCAACCATAGCCTGGGGCCTGTCGCTGTACTACCTCATGGGCAACCTCGATGCGCTGGGCAAGTACGACGGCCTGCTCGGCATCAAGAGCCTGTCCATTGGCGGCTACGACATCGGCCAGGGCCGTGCCTTCTTTGTGCTCACGTGGGTGATCCTGCTGGCCTTCGTGGCCGCGCTGCTGCACCTGCTGGATTCGCGCGCGGGCCGCGCGATCCGTTCGCTCAAGAGCGGCTCGCAGATGGCCGAGGCCATGGGCATCAGCACCTTCCGCTACAAGGTCACCATCTTCGTGCTGGCCGCGCTGTTCGCTTCCGTTGCAGGCTGGCTCCTCGCGCACTTCCAGCGCACGGTGAACCCCTCGGCCTTCGGCCTGAAGATGGGCATTGAGTACCTCTTCATGGCGGTGATCGGTGGCGTGGGCCATGTGTGGGGCGCCATCGTGGGCGCCGGCCTCATCCGCGTGCTCGAAGACCAGCTGCAGGTGCTACTGCCCAAGCTCATGGGCACCAGCGGCAGCTACGAAGTGATCGTCTTCGGCATCGCGCTGGTGGTGGTCCTGAAGTACCTGCCCGACGGCCTGTGGTCGATGGTGGGCAAGCGCATGCCGCAAAAGCCCCGCACGGTGGACTGGCAGAACGCCGCCGCCCTGCCCGAGCGCGCCAAGCCCGCCACTGGTGAGCTGGTGCTCGACGTGCAGAAGGCGCGCATGCAGTTTGGTGGCCTGGTGGCGGTGAACGACATCAGCTTCCAGATCCACGCCGGCCAGATCGTGGGCCTGATCGGCCCCAACGGCGCGGGCAAGTCCACCACGTTCAACCTCATCACCGGCGTGCTGCCGGCCACCAGTGGCGTGGTGCAGTTCCAGGGCGGCAACGTCATCGGCAAGCCTTCGCGCGCCATTGCGCAGCTGGGCATGGCGCGCACCTTCCAGCACGTGAAGATGATCCCGGACATGACCGTGCTGGAGAACGTGGCGCTGGGCGCGCACACGCGCGGCCGCAAGGGCGTGCTGCCCGCCATGCTGCGCACCAACCGCGCCGAAGAACGGCAGCTCTTTCGCGAGGCGCAGCGCCAGCTCGAGCGCATCGGCATGGGCGAGTACCTGCACGAGCAGGCGGGCAACCTGGCCATGGGCCCGCAGCGGCTGATGGAGATTGCCCGCGCCCTCTGCGCCGACCCCACCCTGCTGCTGCTCGACGAGCCTGCCGCCGGCCTGCGCCACAAGGAAAAGCAGGCGCTGGCGGGTGTGCTGCGCCAGCTCAAAAGCGAAGGCATGAGCATCTTGCTGGTGGAACACGACATGGACCTGGTGATGCAGATCTGCGACCACCTGGTGGTGATGGAATTCGGCACCCTGCTCACCCAGGGGCCACCCGAGCAGGTGCAGCAAGACCCGAAGGTGCGCGCCGCCTACCTCGGCACGGAGCATTGACATGAGCAACCCCATTCTTCAAGTCAAGGGCCTGCGCGCCGGCTACGGCCGCGCCGAGGTGCTGCACGGCATCGACATCGAGGTGCAGCCCGGTGGCGTGATCACCGTCATTGGCCCCAATGGCGCGGGCAAGTCCACGCTGCTCAACACGCTCATGGGCATCCTGCCGGGCCAGGGCACGGTCACGTTCCGCGGCCAGGACATCACCGCGCTCACGCTCGAAGAGCGCGTGATGAACGGCATGGCCCTGGTGCCCGAAAAGCGCGAGCTCTTCGGCACCATGCCGGTGGAAGACAACCTGCTGCTCGGCGGCTTTCGCCAGATGCGGATGGGCAACTCGAAATGGCGCAGCAAGCTCGACGACGTCTACAGCATCTTCCCGCGCCTGCAGGAGCGCCGCACCCAGCTGGCCGGCACGCTCTCGGGTGGTGAACGCCAGATGCTGGCCGTGGGCCGCGCGCTCATGTCCAGCCCCGACCTGCTCATGCTCGACGAACCCAGCCTGGGCCTGGCGCCGCTCATCGTGCGCGAGATCTTTTCCATCATCGAGCGGCTGCGCCAGACCGGCGTGACCATCGTGCTGGTGGAGCAGAACGCCCGCGCCGCGCTGCAGGTGGCCGACCACGGCTACGTGCTGGAGATGGGCGAGCTCAGCGCCCAAGGCCCAGCCAGCGAACTCGCCAGCGACCCCCGCGTGATCGAGACCTACCTGGGCACCGCGCGCAAGAGCGCGTGATGCCTTGAAGCCCTGAAGCCCTGACCGGAGACACCGCATGAAGAAGTCGACACCCGTTGCGCGCCTCACCCTGCCTGCCGCCCTGGGCCTGGCGCTCGTGGCTTGCGGCACCGCCCCTTCGGTCACGGCACCCCCCACGCCAGCGGCACCGCTCAAGGCCGCATCAGGCGCCAGCCTGGGCCAGTGCGAAGCACTCGTGGCCCAGTTCCGCTTCGAGCAGACCGCGCTCGATTCCGCTGCGCCCGTGGCCGCCGGCGGGCTCATGCTCGCGGGGCAGCCCGTGGCGGCGCACTGCCTTGTCAAAGGCAAGATGCACGCGCGCAAGGGCAGCGACGGCCGCGACTACGCCATCGGCTTCGAGATGCGCCTGCCGCAGACCTGGAACGGGCGCTTCTACTACCAGGGCAACGGCGGGGTGGATGGTGCCGTGCGCCCCGCAGAGGGTGCGCTGGGAGGCGGCCCGATCACGGGCGCGCTGGTGCAAGGCTTTGCGGTCATCAGTTCCGATGCCGGCCACACCGGTGCGCAGACCGCCGTGTTTGGCCTGGAGCCGCAGGCCCGGCTGGACTACGGCTACCAGGCCGTGGCCAAGCTCACGCCCATGGCCAAGGCGCTGATCGCGTCGGCCTACGGCAAAGGCCCTGACCGCTCCTACATCGGCGGCTGCTCCAACGGCGGGCGCCATGCCATGGTGGCCGCTGCGCGCCTGGGCACGCAGTACGACGGCTACCTGATTGGCGCACCCGGCTACCGCCTGCCCAATGCCGCGCTGGCGCAGCTGTGGGGCGCTCAACGCTGGGCACCCCTGGCCACGCCCGGTGCCACCGTGAAGCACCCGCTCAACCCCAACGCCAGCATTCCGGACCTGGGCAGCGCCCTGCCCGCCGCCGAGCGCCAGACGGTGGCCCGCGCCATCCTCGAGCGCTGCGACGCACTCGACGGCCTGAAGGACGGCCTGGTGCACGCCACACAAGCCTGCCAGGCCGCGTTCGACGTGGTGCGCGACGTGCCCACCTGCAGCGGACCGGGCAACGGCAGCTGCCTCACGCCCGCACAAAAAACCACGCTGGCCCAGGTGCAGGCCGGCGGCAAGGCCGCCAACGGGCAAGCCATCTACAGCGCCTTCCCGCACGACCCCGGCATCGCCGGCAGCAACTGGGCGACCTGGAAATTCGTCAACGCCGTGGCGCTGGACCCGCTGTCGGTCGGCACCGTGTTCACCGCCCCACCCGCCGCACCGGTCAACTTCGCCACCGCCCACATCGACGCCCTGCTCGGCGCAGTGGCCGCCACCAGCGACACCTACCGCGAATCGGGCCTGGCGCTCATGGGCCCACCCGGTCATGAGCGGCCCGACAACCTGCTGCCCTTGCGCGAGCGTGGCGCCAAGATGGTGCTGTACCACGGCGTGAGCGACCCGATCTTTTCGGCCGAAGACACCCGCCAGTGGGTGGAGCGGGTGAACCGCTCGCAGGGTGGCCAGGGCGCCGACTTCGCGCGCTACTTCCCTGTGCCCGGCATGAACCACTGCAGCGGCGGCCCAGCCACCGACCAGTTCGACCTGCTCTCGCCACTCGTGAAGTGGGTGGAGCAAGGCGTGGCCCCGCAAGCCATCACGGCGAGCGCGCGCGGCGCCGGCAACCCCGCAGGCGCCAACACCGAGCTGCCGGCCGACTGGTCGCCCCAGCGCAGCCGCCCGCTGTGCGCCTACCCCACGGTGGCGCAGTACAACGGCACCGGCTCGGTGGAAGCCGCGTCCAGCTTCACCTGCCGATGAATCCCGCCCGACCATGAACAGCTATCAGCCCCAAGCCGACCGCCACGCCTTCCTGTTGATGGAGGTGTTGCGCGCCCCCAGCGTGCTGGCCGAGCTGCCCGCGCTGGCCGAACATGCCGACGCCGGGTTGCTCACGCAGGTGATCGACGAGGCCGGCAAGTTCGTGGGCGAGGTGATCGCCCCGCTCAACCGCGAAGGCGACGAAGTGGGTGCGCAGTGGAAAGCCGGCGCGGTAACCATGCCGCCGGGTTTTCGCGACGCCTACCAGGCCTTCTGGCAAGCCGGCTGGCCCTCGCTGGCCTGCGCCACCGACGACGGCGGCCAGGGGCTGCCCACGGTGCTCGAAGCGGTGCTGCACGAACAGCTCAACGCCGCCAACCACGGCTGGACCATGGCGCCGGGCCTGCTGCACGGCGCCTACGAATGCCTGCGCCACCACGCCAGCGACGAGATCAAGGCGCGCTACCTGGGCAAGCTGGCCTCGGGCGAATGGCTGGCCACCATGTGCCTGACCGAACCCCACGCCGGCAGCGACCTCGGGCTGGTGCGCACCAAGGCCGTGCCGCAGGCCGATGGCCACTTCGCGCTCAGCGGCACCAAGATTTTCATTTCGGGCGGCGAGCACGACCTCACCGACAACATCGTGCATCTCGTGCTCGCGCGCCTGCCCGATGCCCCGCCCGGCCCCAAGGGCCTCTCGCTGTTCCTCGTGCCCAAGTTCCACGAAGACGGCACGCGCAGCGCCGTGCACTGCGAACGCATCGAAGAAAAGATGGGCCTGCACGGCAGCCCCACCTGCGTGATGCGCTTCGACGAGGCCCGCGCCGCCATCGTGGGCGAGCCCGGCAAGGGGCTCAACGCGATGTTCGTCATGATGAACGCCGCGCGCCTGCTGGTGGGCCTGCAAGGCGTCGGCCTGCTCGACGCCGCCTGGCAAAAAGCCCACGCCTACGCGCAGGAGCGCCGCCAGATGCGCGCCCCCGGCAGCGCGAGCAAGGCAGGTGAGGCCGATGCCATTGCCCTGCACCCCGCCATGCAGCGCATCCTGGACACCCAGCGCGCCTGGGTCGATGCCGGGCGCGTGGTGGCCTACCGCACCGCGCTCGAACTCGACACGCAGAAACACCACCCTGATGCGGCGCGCCGCGAAGCGGCCGCGCGCTGGTGCAGCCTGGTCACACCGGTGCTCAAGTCGGCCTGGACCGAACAGGCCTTCACCGGCGCCAGCGCCTGCCTGCAGGTGCTGGGCGGGCACGGCTATGTGCGCGAGTGGGGCATCGAGCAACACGTGCGCGATGCGCGCGTGGCCATGATCTACGAAGGCACCAACGAAATTCAGGCCATCGACCTGCTGGTGCGCAAGACCCTGCCCGACGGTGCCGCCGCGCTGCAGGCCCTGCTGGCCGACCTGGGCGACGATCTGCGCGCCCTGCCCGAAGCCGGACGCACGCGTGAAGCGCTGGCGCGCTTTGCGCTGTTCGTGCGCGACCGCCTCGTGCCCGCCACCCGCGGCGCCACGGCCGCGCCCGAGCGCCCCTACTGGCTGGCCGACGACTTCCTGCGCGCCACCGCGCTGCTGCTCATGGCCTGGGCCTGGGAGCGCGTGGCCGCCACGCCGCAAGCGCCCGCCGGCACCCCGCAAGCCGCCAACGCGTTCTGGCGCTGGGTCTGGCCCGAGTTCGACATGCGCCTCGGTATGCTGGACGCCACCCTGTCCAGCTGAAGCACCACACCATGCCCGACGCCTCCGTTGCCAACGCCCTGCGCCGCCCCCGGGCCGGGCGCAAGACCCCGGCCGCACCGCTCGACGCCCCGCTCATGCCGGAGAGCGGCACCAGCACCGCGCCCGAGATCGACACCGGCTTCCTCGAAACCCTGCTGGGCTACAACGCGCGCCGCGCCGCCCTGTCGGTGATCGGCGTGTTTTTGCGCCGCATGGAGCCCTACGGCATGCGGCCGGTGGACTTCTCCGTGCTCTCGGTGGTGGCGCACAACCCGGGCGTGACCTCGCGCCAGATCTGCGCCGCGCTCGACATCCTGCCGCCCAACCTCGTGGGCCTGATCAAGAGCCTGCACAAGCGCGGCCTCATCCTGCGCAAGGCCCACCCCACCGACCGGCGCGCACAGGGCCTGCACCTCTCGGCCGCGGGCCAGCGCCTGTACCGCGAAGCGCAGGCCACGGCCTCGCAGCTGGAGCAGGACGTGGCCGGCCGGCTCTCACCCGAAGAGCTCCAGACCCTGATTGGCCTGCTGCGCAAGGTGTACCGGGGCTGAACGATTCGCCGCATGGCTGGCCCGAACGCAATCCGGGTAAATCCGTAGCCTTGGTCTTTGCGCCACATTGCTGCAGCGCACGCAGCTAGCAAACGCGTAGCGCTCCGCTTTCCTGCCTATAGTGGCTGAGCCGTCAGGGCCGCTCCAGGAGACCGCGCATGAGTGCCAAGGACAACGCCGCTGTGATCCAGCTGTTCGA
This sequence comes from Hydrogenophaga sp., assembly GCF_019264445.1. GTDB lineage: Bacteria > Pseudomonadota > Gammaproteobacteria > Burkholderiales > Burkholderiaceae_C > Hydrogenophaga. The sequence continues at coordinate 20,445 of NZ_JAHVAB010000007.1, read as the reverse complement.
CTTGCTGGAGTCGCGCTATGCGCTGCGCGTGATCTGGGCCCTGAGCGATGGCCACCCCCAGACCTTCCGGCTGCTGCAGGACAGCGTGGGGGGCGTCACGCCCAACACCCTGAACACCCGCATCAAGGAACTGCGCGCGGCCCGACTGGTGGACCACAGCGGCAACGGCTACCGGCTCACCACCCAGGGTGCCGAGCTGGCGCGCCGCCTCGCCGAGGTGCAGCAGTTTGCGGGCAAATGGTCCCAGCAGCAGGCGCGCGCGGTGTCGGCCACCGGCCAGCCCCACGCCGGGACATAGAATCACGCCCCTGGACCCGCCGCCCAGCGTCGGCAGCGTCCCCGGTGGCAGAAGTGCCACCCCCACCCCTTGAATCCGGGCCAGCTGGCCCCAATTGCCACGCATGGCCGTCTTGGCCGTCGATTTCACGCCCCTCAAAAACCCATGAGCCAGACGCCTTCCCACCCCGACCATCCCGATCAGAACGCGCCCGTGAGCCCCGAAGAGGCCCTGGCCGCCGAGGCCGCCCACCAGGCCGATGCCACCGCCGCCCTGACGCAGGAGGTCTCGAACCTGAAGGCGCAGAACGCCGATCTGGCCGACCAGTTCCTGCGCGCCAAGGCCGAGGCTGAGAACGCCCGCCGCCGCGCCGAGGAAGAGGTGAGCAAGGCGCGCAAGTTCGCCGTGGAAAGCTTTGCCGAAAGCCTGCTGGCCGTGGCCGACAGCCTGGAGGCCGGCCTGTCCATCCAGGAAGCCACGCGCGAGCAGCTGCGCGAAGGCTCCGAAGCCACCCTGAAGCAGCTCAAGAGCGCGCTGGAGCGCCACAAGGTGCTGGAGATCAACCCGGCGCAGGCCGCGAAGTTCGATCCGCACCAGCACCAGGCCATCAGCATGGTGCCGGCCGACCAGGAAGCCAACACCGTGGTGGCCGTGCTGCAAAAGGGCTACCTCATTGCCGACCGCGTGCTGCGCCCGGCCCTGGTGACGGTGGCCGCGCCGAAATGACGGCCCTGCGGGCTTGAAATACCCACTGGTTATCCACACCTTCCCCACATCGTTTTTCACATTTTCATTTTTCGCATCGGAGCAACAACATGGGACGAATCATCGGCATTGACCTGGGCACCACCAACTCGTGCGTGTCCATCATGGAAGGCAACACCACCAAGGTGATCGAGAACGCCGAGGGTGCGCGCACCACGCCCTCGATCGTGGCCTACCAGGAAGACGGCGAGGTGCTGGTCGGCGCATCCGCCAAGCGCCAGGCCGTGACCAACCCCAAGAACACGCTGTACGCGATCAAGCGCCTGATCGGCCGCAAGTTCACCGAGAAGGAAGTGCAGAAGGACATCAACCTGATGCCCTACTCCATCGTGGCCGCCGACAACGGCGACGCCTGGGTGGAAGTGCGCGGCAAGCAGATCTCGGCCCAGCAGGTCAGCGCCGACATCCTGCGCAAGATGAAGAAGACCGCCGAGGACTACCTGGGCGAGCCCGTCACCGAAGCCGTGATCACCGTGCCCGCGTACTTCAACGACGCGCAGCGCCAGGCCACCAAGGACGCCGGCCGCATTGCCGGCCTGGACGTGAAGCGCATCATCAACGAGCCCACCGCCGCCGCCCTGGCCTTCGGCCTGGACAAGCAGGAAAAGGGCGACCGCAAGATCGCCGTCTATGACCTGGGTGGCGGCACGTTCGACGTGTCCATCATCGAGATCGCCGACGTCGATGGCGAGAAGCAGTTTGAAGTGCTGTCCACCAACGGCGACACCTTCCTGGGTGGCGAAGACTTCGACCAGCGCATCATCGACTACATCATTGGCGAGTTCAAGAAAGAGCAAGGCGTTGACCTGTCGAAGGACGTGCTCGCGCTGCAGCGCCTGAAGGAAGCCGCCGAGAAGGCCAAGATCGAGCTCTCCAGCTCGGCCGCCACCGACCTGAACCTGCCCTACATCACCGCCGATGCCTCGGGCCCGAAGCACCTGAACATCAAGCTCACGCGCGCCAAGCTCGAAGCCCTGGTGGAAGAGCTGATCGAACGCACCATCGCGCCCTGCCGCATGGCCATCAAGGACGCGGGCATCAGCGCCTCCGACATCCACGACGTGATCCTGGTCGGCGGCATGACCCGCATGCCCAAGGTGCAGGAGAAGGTGAAGGAGTTCTTCGGCAAGGAGCCGCGCAAGGACGTGAACCCCGACGAAGCCGTGGCCGTGGGCGCCGCCATCCAGGGCCAGGTGCTCTCGGGTGACCGCAAGGACGTGCTGCTGCTCGACGTGACCCCGCTGAGCCTGGGCATCGAGACCATGGGTGGCGTGATGACCAAGATGATCACGAAGAACACCACGATCCCGACCAAGTTCGCGCAGACGTTCTCGACCGCCGAAGACAACCAGCCGGCCGTGACCATCAAGGTGTTCCAGGGTGAACGCGAAATTGCCTCGGGCAACAAGCTGCTGGGCGAATTCAACCTCGAAGGCATTCCGAGCGCACCGCGCGGCATGCCGCAGATCGAGGTGTCGTTCGACATCGACGCCAACGGCATCCTGCACGTCGGCGCCAAGGACAAGGGTACCGGCAAGGAAAACAAGATCACCATCAAGGCGAACTCCGGCCTGTCCGAAGAGGAGATCCAGCAGATGGTGAAGGACGCCGAGCTCAACGCGGCCGACGACAAGAAGAAGGTCGAACTCGTGCAGGCGCGCAACCAGGCCGAGGCCATGGTGCACAGCGTGAAGAAATCGCTGGGCGAGCACGGTGACAAGCTCGAAGCCGCCGAGAAGGAAGCGATCGAAGCGGCCGTGAAGGACGTGGAAGAAGCCGCCAAGGGCGAGGACAAGGAAGCCATCGAGGCCAAGACCGAAGCCCTGATGTCGGCCAGCCAGAAGCTGGGCGAGAAGGTCTACGCCGCGTCGCAGGCTGAAGCCGCCGCCGCAGCGGGTGGCACCGACAGCGCAGCCGCCCAAGGCAGCAGCAAGCCGGCCGACGACGACGTGGTCGACGCCGAAGTGAAAGAAGTGAAGAAGTCCTGATCGACTGAGCGCCCTCGATCATCCGCCGCGTCAGGGCAACCTGCCGCGGCGTTTGTGTTCCAACTGAACCGCAAAAGACCATGGCTAAACGCGATTTTTACGAAGTGCTGGGCGTGCCCAAGAACGCCGGCGACGACGAGATCAAGAAGGCGTATCGCAAGCTGGCGATGAAGCATCACCCCGACCGCAACCAGGGTGACGCGGCCAAGGCCGCCGAAGAGAAATTCAAGGAGGCCAAAGAGGCCTACGAGATGCTGTCCGACCCGCAGAAAAAGGCCGCCTACGACCAGTACGGCCACGCGGGCGTCGACCCCAACATGCGCGGCGGCCCCGGCGGCGGCGAAGGCTTTGGCGGCTTCTCGGAATCGTTCGGCGACATCTTTGGGGACATCTTCGGCGGCGCACGCGGCCAGCGTTCGGGCCGTCAGGTGTACCGCGGTGCCGACCTCTCTTACGCGATGGAGATTTCGCTGGAAGAAGCGGCCGCCGGCAAGGAAACACAGATCCGCATTCCTTCGTGGGACAACTGCGAGGTGTGCAGCGGCACCGGCGCCAAGCCCGGCACCAGCGTGAAGACTTGCCCCACCTGCCACGGCCAGGGCTCGGTGCAGATGCGCCAGGGTTTCTTCAGCGTGCAGCAAACCTGCCCCACCTGCCATGGCCAGGGCAAGATCATCCCCGAGCCCTGCACCGCCTGCAGTGGCCAGGGCAAGATCAAGAAGCAGAAGACGCTGGAGATCAAGATCCCCGCCGGCATCGACGACGGCCAGCGCATCCGCAGCACCGGCAACGGCGAGCCGGGTCAGAACGGCGGCCCCTCGGGCGACCTCTACATCGAAGTGCGTCTGCGCAAGCACGACATCTTCGAGCGCGAGGGCGACGACCTGCACTGCCAGGTGCCCGTGAGCATGACCGTGGCGGCCCTCGGCGGCGAGATCGACGTGCCGACCCTCGCGGGCAAGGCCACCATCGACCTGCCCGAAGGCACGCAGAGCGGCAAGACCTTCCGCCTGCGCGGCAAGGGCGTGAAGGGCGTGCGCAGCAGCTACCCCGGCGACCTGTACTGCCACGTGGCCGTGGAAACGCCGATCAAGCTCACCGAGCACCAGCGCAAACTGCTCAAGGAGCTCGACGAGTCGTTCAAGAAGGGCGGCCACAAGCACAGCCCGAACGACAAGGGCTGGTTCGAAAAAGCGAAGTCGTTCTTCAGCTGATCGCGCACCCCACAAAAAAGCGACGCCACGGCGTCGCTTTTTTTGCGCGGGCTTAACCGCGAGTGCGCCGGTGCAGGCGGCAAGCCCCCCAGCCGGCCAGCCCGACCAGCACCCAAAGCAGCAGCGCCAACGCCGCCATCACCCATTCGCTGCCCGCGTGGTGCACCACCAGCCCGTCAAAGTGGTTGCCCTCCTCGTTGAAGGGCATCGTGGCCTTCTCGATCGCCCACGCCGACACCAGCGCAGCGGCCACGGCCAACACAAGGGCCAGCAGCCCCAGCGCGATGGACCCGATCCGACTGCTGCGCAATGTCATGTGAACTCCCGTGTGATGCCGCCAGCGCGGGCGTCTTCGCACTGTATCGCTATGCTTGGTGCGGCCACGCCGTTTCGAACACCCCTCCCACGATGACGCTCTCCACCTACCTCCTCTACGTTGCAGCCGTTGCGTTGCTGATTGCCACGCCCGGACCCACGATGCTCATGTGCATGACCAATGCACTCAACCACGGCCCGCGCCGGGCAATGACCTCGGTGGCCGGCTCGGTGAGCGCCGTGCTGGTGGTGATGGTGCTGTCGGCCATGGGTCTGGGCGCGTTGCTGGCCGCGTCCGAAACCGCCTTCACGGCGGCCAAGCTGATTGGCGCCGCCTACCTGGTCTGGCTGGGCATCAAGACCTTTCGCACCGATGCGTCGCCCATGGCGGTTGATGGTCAGGCCGCAGGCAAACCACGTCGCTCGTTTTATCTGCAGGGCCTGCTGGTGGGTGCCAGCAACCCCAAGGCCGTGCTGTTCTTCGCCGCATTCTTCCCGCAGTTCCTGAACCCGGCCGCACCGATGGTGCCCCAGTTCGCCATCCTCGCGTTGACCTTCATGGCCTTTGAGTTCGCCGTGCTCACCACGTGCGCGCTCAGCGTGTCGCGCCTGGCGCCTCTGCTGCGCCAGAGCGGCCCGATCCGCTGGGTCAATCGCATCTGCGGCGGCTTGTTCACGCTGATGGGCGGGCTGTTGCTGTTCACGCGGCGCAGCGCGTGATGCAAACCCGGGATTGATGTTGCGTTGCGGATCGAGCCGCAGCTTCAGGACTTGGCGCGGGGCTTCATGCGGAAGCTGATGCCCATGCGATTGATGGCATTCATGGCGGCAATCGTGAGCGTCAGCTCGACCAAATCCTTCTCGCCAAACGCGCTCAATGCGGCCGAGTAGGCCTCGTCCGAGGCGTGAGTCTCGCTCACCAGCGTCACCTCTTCGCACCACGCCAACGCAGCGCGCTCCTGCTCAGAGAACAGGTGCCCAGCCTCATGCCACACAGGAATGAGCACCAACTTTTCAACCGACATCCCTTCTGCCAGCAGATCACGCGCATGAATGTCGATGCAATGCGCACAGCCATTGATCTGTGAAACGCGCAAGAAGACCAGATGAATCAATAGGCTCGGCAGGCCAGTGCCTTGGGTGACGAAGTGGTGCAGCGATCCAATGGCCTTCGCACCCTCGGGAGATGCTTGAAACCAGACAGCGCGATTCATGGATCAGATTCCTTCAGGGTCAATAGTTGTGAAGGCCGAAATAGACCTCCTGCTCACAAGACGTTTGACAAGAACGCGCTGTGACAGTGCCGCGGCTCCGATGCGCGCAGCACGGCGTTTGCCATGGGTGCGAGGCGCCCCACCTATGCCCCTCATTGCCAACATCGATTGGCCCGTATCGATAGTTTTTGCCAAACTATGGGCTTCTTTCGATTGCCCCAGGAGCTTGCCGCCATGACTGAACTGATCCGACAAGTCCGCCCCGTCTGGGCGCAGGTGCAGCAGATGGAGCTGCCCCTGCCGCCGCACGCCTTGCGCACCGCCCTGCTTGCGTTGGGCACCGGCCTGCTGCTGATGGCCGGCCTGGCCTCGCTGAGCACCTTCTGGGCGCCCACCCGGGCGTGGTGGGACGCGGCCGAACACGGCAGCGCCATGGCCGCTGGCGTGCAAGCCTCGCTGCTGGCGGCGGTGGCCACTTCCGTGGGCGCGCTGCCGGTGTTTCTGGTGCAGCGCGTGGGCAAGCTGCAGGAGGCCGCGCTGCTCTCGTTCTCCGCTGGCGTGATGCTCGCGGCCGCCATCTTTGCCTTGCTGCTGCCGTCTCTGTCTGCAGGCGAGGCCTTGCTGGACGCCGGTCGCACGGGAGCGGCGGCGCTCAGCGGCGTGGGCCTGGCGCTGGGCATGGCGCTCATGCTCGCGGTGGACCGGTTCACGCCGCACGAACACGCCGTGCTGCCTCCCGCCGCCGCCGGCCACGCGGTGACGCACACGGCCAGCGCGGTGCACGCGGCCAGGCTCATGGTGCTGGCCATCCTCATTCACAACGTGCCCGAGGGCCTGGCCGTGGGTGCCGCCTACGCCGGCCCGCAAGACGGCGCAGGCGCACAAGCCGGCGCCTCGGTGGCGCTGGCCATTGGCCTGCAAAACATGCCTGAAGGACTCATCGTGGCCATGGCGCTGCGCACGCTGGGCCGCAGCGCCGCGCAGGCCTGGGCGGTGGCCGCGCTCACCGGCCTGGCCGAGCCGCTCGGCGCCATCCTGGGCGTGGCTGTGCTGGGCAGCGTGCCTGCGTTCTACCCGCTGGGCCTGGCGCTGGCGGCCGGTGCCATGCTCTTCGTGGTGAGCCACGAGATCATTCCGGAGACGCACCGCAATGGCCACGAGACGCTGGCCACCGGCACGCTGCTCGCGGGCTTCGTGTTCATGCTGTTACTCGACGCCGCGCTCAACTGAGTGCGCGCGCAGGTGCGGCGCGTAAGATCGCCCGCATGAGCGTTCACATCCGCTTTCTGGGCGGAGCCGGCACCGTGACCGGCTCCAAATACCTGGTGGAACACGACGACCAGCGCCTGCTGGTGGACTGCGGTCTGTTCCAGGGCTACAAGCAGCTGCGCCTGCGCAACCGCGACCCCTTGCCAGTGCCCCCCGACCAGGTGGGTGCAGTCGTGCTCACGCATGCGCACCTCGATCACAGCGGTTACCTGCCCGTGCTTGCCCGCGAAGGCTTTCAAGGCCGTGTGTGGACCACACCGGCCACGCGCGATCTCGCACAGCTCCTGCTGCCCGACAGCGGCCACATCCAGGAAGAAGACGCCGCCTTCGCCAACCGCAAGGGCTTTTCGCGGCACGCGCCCGCGCTGCCGCTCTACACCGTGGCCGACGCCATGCGCAGCCTCCAGCGGCTGCACACCGTGCCCATGCACCGCGCCTTCGAGCCCCTGCCAGGCTGGACCGCCCGCTTCAGCGGCGCTGGCCACATCCTGGGCGCCGCCAGCCTGTTGCTGGAGGTGGCGGGGCGGCGCATCCTGTTCTCGGGCGATCTCGGCCGTCCTGACGACCTGCTCATGCTCGCCCCCGACGCGCCGCCCGAGGCCAACGTGGTCGTCTGCGAATCCACCTACGGCGACCGCGAGCACCCGAACGAAGACCTGCTTGCCGAACTGGGCCCCGCCCTGCAGCGCGTGGCCGCGCGCGGCGGCACGGCGGTGGTGCCGGTGTTTGCGGTCGGGCGCGCCCAGGCGCTGCTGCATGCCATCGCGCAGCTCAAGGCCGCCGACGCGCTGCCGCAGGGCCTGCCCATCTACCTGGACAGCCCCATGGCCATCCACAGCACCGAGCTGTTTGCGCGCCACGTGGGCGAACACCGGCTGGACGCCGCGCAGTGCCGCGACATGGCCGAGGTGGCGCACATGACGCGCAGCGTGGAAGAGTCCAAGGCGATTGCGCGGCAGCACGGCCCCAAGGTCATCCTGGCCGCCAGCGGCATGGCCACGGGCGGGCGCGTGCTGCACCACCTGGCCCAGCACCTGGGCGACCACCGCAACATGGTGCTGCTCACCGGCTACCAGGCGCCGGGCACACGCGGCGCCACACTCGCCAACGGCGGCACCACGTTGCGCATCCACGGGCAAGACCTGCCCGTTCGCGCCGAGGTCGTGCAGCTCGCATCGGCCTCTGCACATGCCGACGCGCACCAGCTCATGGCGTGGCTTCGCGCGCTCCCGCGCCCGCCTCAGTGCGTGTTCGTGACGCATGGCGACATGGACGCCGCAGACCAGATGCGCCGCCGCATCCAGACCGAGCTGCACTGGCAGGCGCTGGTGCCCGAACACGGCAGCACCTGGCCCGCTTGAACTTTTTTTGTGTATCCCGACCCTCACCTGCATGACATCGCCCGCTCCCCTCCTGCTTTTGTCCGCCAGCCTGCTGATGGCCGCGCCTGCACAGGCCCAGACCCCCACCAGCGAATTCGAAACCTGCCTGAACACCCTGCGAGCCCCCGCACGCGCCGTGGGCGTGAGCGACGCCACCTTCACGCAGCACACGCTGGGCCTGCAGCCCGACATGAGCGTGATCGACAAGCTGAACTTCCAGCCCGAGTTCCGCACCGCCATCTGGGACTACCTCGCGGGGCTGGTCGACGACCAGCGCGTGGCCGAAGGCCGCGCCCTGCTGGCCCAGCATGCCGACACCCTGGCGCGCGTGAGCGAGCGCTATGGCGTGGACCCGGCCACGGTGGTCGCGGTGTGGGGGGTCGAGAGCAACTTCGGCCAGACCTTCGGCAAGTCGCCGCTGGTGCAGTCGCTCGGCACGCTCTCGTGCTTTGGCCGGCGCCAGGCGTACTTCCGCACCGAGTTCTACGCCACGCTGCGCATCCTGCAGGCCGGGCACATCGCGCCCGAGCGCCTGGTGGGCTCGTGGGCCGGGGCCTTTGGACACACGCAGTTCATGCCCAGCACCTTCGAGCGCCTCGCCGTGGACTTCGATGGCGACGGCAAAGCCAACCTGATGGACAGCACACCCGATGCACTCGCGTCCACGGCCAACTTCCTGGCCAAGGCCGGCTGGCAGACCGGCCAGACCTGGGGGTTCGAGGTCAAGCTGCCGTCGGGCTTCAACACCAGCAACGAAGGCCGCCGCACCAAACGCACCATGGACGACTGGGCCGCGCGCGGTGTGCGGCGCGTGGACGGCACCGCGCTCCCGGCCATGGGCAGCGCAGGCCTGCTCACACCGGCCGGTCCGCAAGGCCCGGCGTTTCTGGTGCTGCGCAACTTCGACGCCATCTACAGCTACAACGCGGCCGAAAGCTACGGCCTGGCCATTGCCCACCTCTCGGACCGCCTGCGTGGTGGTGGGCCTTTCGTCACGCCGTGGCCCACCGACGACCCGGGCCTCTCGCGCGCAGAGCGCCGCGAAGTGCAGACGCTGCTGATCGCACGCGGCCACGACATCGGCGAGGTGGACGGCATGCTGGGCGACAAGAGCCGCGTGGCGATCCGCGCCGAGCAGACGCGCATGGGCCAGGAGGCCACCGGGCGCGCCGGGCAGAAGCTGCTGAAGGCGCTGCGCGGCGGCTGAGGTTCGCGCGCGGCCAGGTCGCGTGAAGTCGCCACCCTGCAGCCGTTTCGGTGTCCGCTACAGTCTCGCCGATGAAGCTGCTGCTGATTGACGACCATCCCCTGTTCAGCGTGGGATTCGCCCACGCCTTGAGCCAGGCGGCGGCCGGTGTCGAAGTGCTCACCGCGGCCACCCTCCAGGAAGGACTGGCCCACGCAGCGGCCCGACCCGACCTCGACATCGTGTTGATGGACTACCGGCTGGGCAACACCGACGGGCTGGCCGGGCTGCGCCATTTCGGCGAGCGGTTCCCCATGGTGGCGCGCGTGCTGATCTCTGGCGATGAAGACCCGGCGCTGGCGCAGCGCGCGCGTGCGGCCGGCGCGAGCGGCTTCCTGGGCAAGTCGGCATCGATTGCGGCGCTGGTGACCGGGCTGCAACGGGTGGCCCACGGCGACGTGGTGTTTGACCATGCCGCCCTGCCCGTCAAGGCCGGGGCCACGGCGCGTCAACTGGAGGTGCTGACGCTGGTGGCGCTGGGTCACCCCAACAAGCGCATTGCGCAAGAGCTGGGCATTGCCGAGCGCACGGTGAAGCTGCACGTCACGGCGCTGCTCGAAGCGCTGGGCGCCAGCAACCGCACCCACCTGCTGGTGCGGGCGCGCGAGCAGGGGTTGCTGTAGATGCGGTGCTCGCGCCTGCGCGCCTGGCTGGAGGGGCTCGAAGGCGAGCAACTCGACCACCTGTTCCGGTTCACATCGTTGACGGCGCTGATGACGACGCTGGCGGCCCTGATCCTCTACGGGGCCTTGCGCAGCGGTGAAGGCTTCGACGCCGCCGACGGCTGGATGCTCGCCATGGTGGCGGTCAGCGTGGCGCGCGTGGTGGGGGCGCGGCGCTACCACCGCCTGCGTCCCGCTCGCGATCGGCTGCCGCAGTGGGCGGCGTGGGCGTTCGGCACCATCTTGCTGCAAGGGCTGCTGCTCGGCTCGCTGAGCCTGATCTGGCCGGAGCCGGCTGCGCCAGAGGTCGAGTCGCTGCTGCACATCGTCGTGGCGACGATCGCCATCGGTGCCACGGTTCCCCTGCCGCCGTTCTATCCGGTGTTCGTCGCCTTTGTGGTGTCGGTGCTGGGGCCACTGGCCTTGCGCGATGTTTGGATTGCCGACGCCTACCACCTGACGATGGCGGCGCTGGTGGTGGCCACCGGCCTGTACACGCTGCAAGGCGGGCGGCGGCAGGCGCTGGCCCTGGCGCAGACGCAGGCCGAACGCCGCAAGAACGCCGCGCTCATCGAGGCCCTGCGGCTGGAGAACCAGCGCGCCGAGCAGGCGCACGAAGCCAAGGCGCGCTTCTTTGCCGCGGCCAACCACGATCTGCGCCAGCCCTTGCACGCCATGGGTTTGCTCGCCCACTCGCTCCACCAGGGCAGCGCAGCCGCGCGCGCCGACGAGGTGCCGGCCCGGCTGGTGGAATGCGTGGACAGCATGGCGCACATCGTGGACGAACTGCTCGAACTCGCGCAGGTGGATGTGGCCGGTGTGGAGCCGCGACCCGAACTGTTCGCACTCGACGCCCTGCTGCGCGAGGTGGTGCGCGCCCACGAGCTGCCCGCCCGCCACAAAGGCCTGAGGCTGGAGATGGACAGCGGCGCGCTCACGGTGTGGGCAGACCGCCGCCTCACCGCCCGCGTGCTGGCCAACCTGATGTCCAACGCCATTCGCTACACCGAGCGGGGTGCAGTACGCCTGAGCAGCCGGGCACTGGAGGGGCGCGCGGAAGTCTGCGTGGAAGACACCGGGATCGGCATCGCCGAGCACGAGCTGCCGCGCATCTTCGAAGCGTTCTACCAGGTGGGCAACCCGGCGCGCGACAGGCGCCTGGGCGTCGGCCTGGGTCTGGCCACCGTGAAGCGCCTGGGCGATCTGCAGGACTTGCGTGTGCAGGTGCAGTCCACGCTCGGGCAAGGCAGCGTGTTCCGCTTCTCGCTGCCGCTGCACGACGCCGCGCCAGCCACCACCGCACCCCCCGTGCCACCCAGCGATGCGCTGCTGGCGCAGCGCCGCGTGCTGGTGATCGAAGACGACGCCGACTCGCGCGCGGCACTCACCGGGTTGCTGGTCACCTGGGGTTGCGAAGTGCGCTCGGCCGAGGACGTGACCAGCGCGCGTGCCCGGCTCGCCGAGGGGTTCGAGCCCGAGGCCGTGCTGGCCGACCTGCGGCTCGCGGGCGGCGCGAGCGGCATTGAAGCCGTGCTCGCCGTGCGCAGCGCACTCGGCACCGCGCTGCCGGCGCTGCTGATGTCAGGCGATGTGGACGCGGCGCAGACGCAGCGCGCGCAGGAAGCGGACCTGCGCCTGCTGGCCAAACCCGTCAAGCCGATGCAGCTGCGCGCCTTCCTGGGTCAAACCTTCGGCACCTGACCGCGGGCGTCGCCCACCTGCCCTTCGGGTCTATTCCCACCCGAAAGACGGCTGCCTACCATCGGTCGCACCCCCCGCAGCGACCACAGGACACACCCGAATGAATCAGCTCAAACGCATCGCGTGCAGCAAGCTGGCGCTGCTGCTGACCAGCATGGTCACTGTGGCAGCCGCCCAGCCCGGCAGCCCGGACAACAACACCAAGCTGGTGTCCCGGTCCGCCATCGGTGCCTGGATGTTGAACGAAGACCCCGCCCACCCGCGCCTGAACTGCTCGGTCAAGTTCCTGCCGGGCAGAAAGGGGCAGCCTGGCTTCACCATCCTCGGCCCGACCAGAAAAATGCCCGGCGGCGTGATCCTGTTCAGCGGGGCCGACATCCCGTCGACCTCCTCCCCGAAAGACATCCATGTGGAACTGCTGCAGCAAACGCTGCCGTCCACGCGGCTGCGTGCCACGCTGCTGCCGCGGCAACCCGGCGACGCAGCAGGCGCGCTGGCGGTGGCCGCAGGCGACCTTCGCCAGACCATGAAGTCGATGCGGGACCGCGAGCACAACATGCAGCTGCGGCTCGAAGGCAGCACGGTGTTTGCGCTGGACTACGACGGTCTGGCGCTGGCGCGCGGCAGCCTGTTCAACTGTCTGGAAGGCCGGCTGTTCGCAGGCCAGACCCTCAAGGAAGCCAGGGCAGACATCCGCCCACTGGGCACGTCCGTCATCAAAGGGCAGGCGTTTTTCAAGGGCGGCTTGCTGGCGGCCAAAAAGTACCCCCCCAAGGGCAGCGAGGCCGTTGGCCTGATCTGGATGACCGACGAGTTCAAGGTCTGGTACGAGCAGGTCAAGCGCGACAAGAAAATGCCCCAGCACATTCCCCTGAACATCCTCAAGCACTTCCTGCGCACGAAGGTGCTGGACGATCAAGGCGGCTTCATGTTCACCAACATGCCCGCAGGCGAATACCTGTTGATCGCCGACTACTCCTATGAAAAAACCGTCAACCAGGAAGAAGTGATCGGCCGCACCGACGTGTTTGTGGGTGGCAACTACATCGGTTCCAACGCACAGATCACGGTGGGGACGTATGCCTACCAGCAGGGGCTCACGTTCGAGAAACGCGTGGTCGTTCCCGCCGATGGCCAGACGATCGAGGTGACGCTGGACAAGTCCCAGATCATGTGTTTTCTGGTGTGCTTCTGAGCGTTGACCGGCATCCCTCACCTGCCCTTTGGGTCTATTCAAACGCGCGCACCCGCTGCCTACCATCGAATCCGTTTCCACCACTTCAGGAATGATTCGAATGGTTCAAACCAACACCCTCACCATCGCGCTGGCCGCGCTCTTCACGCTCAGTGGCTGCGGCAGCATTGCCAGCTCCACCAACAGCCTCTCCGACGACCGCCTCAAGACGGAAGCGGCAGGCTCGATCGGCCTGTCGCCCGGCGATCTGTCGCTGCTCAACCGCCGCACCGAAGGCACCAACACGTTCTATGCCGTCAAGGCGCGCGATGGCAAGGAATACAACTGCGTCATCAACGGCGGCAACCTCCTGAGCTTCGGCATGACCAACCCGCCGAACTGCAAGCGCAAGGGCAGCTGACCCATGCCGCACCAGCCCGAACGCAGCCCTGCGATGGGCCCACTCTCCAGGCTCGTCGGCCTGTGCCTGCTGGCCACCCTGAGCCCCAGCGCCATGGCGGGCTGGGTGCTCTTCCACCAGCAGGGGCAGCCCGGTCAGCGGGAGGCCTACTTCGCCGAAATCACGCGCACCACCGAGCGCACCGAGGTGGACCAGATGCTCGGCACGGGCAACGGCGCACAGGCCAGAACGAGCGTCTGGGAAATGCCTGTGATGGTGGTTCACGAATCGGCCAACGCGCCGGAGTGGAGCGAACTGAAGCTGCAGTTCGAGTGCCTCAACAAATACCGGGCACTGACCTACAACGAGTCCCGCAACGCCGCCAGAGCCCGGCAAGAGGGCAAACCGCAAAGTCCCTCCCTGATCGCGGAGGGCTGGAACGATCCGGCGCGATGGAACGACCCGGTCAACATGCGCATCGCCGCCCGCAGCTACACGGTGCCCAGGAGCGACCTGTCCAACCGGCCGCTGGCGGAAACCCCTTGGGCAAAAGACGCCCGCGCGCCGATGCTCAAGGCGCAGAAGCTGGCCTGCCAGGACGAGGATGTGCGCCAGGCGCTGCAGGCCGCCACGTCGCAGGGCGCGCTGGATGTGAACAGGTTCAACAGCGAGCTGCAAAAGATCGGCTTGCTGGAGACCGTGCATCCACTCGAAGCCAGGACGGGCGTTGCCTTGCTCGACCTCAGCTGGAACGTGCTGTGGAAGGGCAGCAAGCGACCCGACCCTTCCGGCTTCTGGGTGAAGAAACTCAGCCCTCAGGACAAAGCCCGCAACGAAGCGCAGTACGCCGCCATCCAGAAGCAGATGGACGACGCGGTGCAGAAGACCAACGAGACACACCTGCCGCAGATCCGCAAGATGCAGGCCGAACAGGCCTTCGTGGAGGCGGCGGCCAAGGTGCGCGGCCAGCGCTCGCTCAACAACATGGAGGCCGCCGCCGTGATGGCGTGGCTCGCCTACGAGGAAAGCGAAGTCGCCGCGCGAATGGGGGCCCCGGTGATCACGCAATCGGGCAACCTCAAGTTCCTCGGCTACAACCAGTCCTTCGACAACTCGTCGGCGCTGGTGCACGTTCCCAGCGGTCGTGTGATGGAGCAAGGGGTGCGCACGAGTTGCGAAGCGCAGTTCGTCATGCTGCAGGACAAGGAGCGCGTCTGGCGGGTTGCCGATATCCGCATCGCCGGCTCATCCAATCAACCGGGGGTCAACCCGTGCCGGGGCCTGCTGACCGTGCCGGACGTGCCGCCTGGCGGCAAATGAGGGCCGTCGCGGTCTTGCGATGCCTGCTCCCGGGGTTGTGGTTGCTGGCCGGGCAAGCGGCCTCTTGCCCATTCTTGCGGGCAGACGATCTGGAGGTGGCCCGCCGCCGCCCGAAGGTCTCGACCTGGGCGATGACGGACGTCGGACGCGTGGACGCCCGCGCGCACGGACGTGGCGCAGCACGTGGAAGCCTGGGAGGTGTTCCTGGTCACCACACCCTTTGTGTTTGACGAGGTGGCTTTCTCGACAGGCGATCTGCTGGCCTATGTGCGCCGGGAAAACGGAAACGACGTGAGCATGGCCACGCAGTTCCGCCATTTGCAGCGCTTGCCCTAGTGCGAGCCAGCGGAAGCGAGCGCCCGCGCCAGCCGCTCGCCCGCCGCGCGCAATCGGTCGATGAGCGCAGGCGGCCCCAAGGCCTCGAACTCCACGTCCAGCGACATCAGCCAGTACACCAGCCAGTCCAGCTGGTGCGCGGGGCAGCGCATCAGGCAGCGCGTGGCATCCATCGCTTCAAGCAGCGCGGCCGCAGGCGGGATGCGCGGCGCCATCACGGCCAGCGGCTGGTGCAGCACCACCCTCGCCTCTTCGCCCTGGATGTCCACCGCCATCGCGCCTGCCACGTAGGCGCGCAGGTCGCCACCGACCGGGCCGGCGCGCGGCGCAAAGTGCGCGCCATTCACGGGCTCGCCCTCCACGCGGTCGATGCGGAAGGTGCGCCAGTCGCTGCGCGCCGGGTCCCAGGCCACGAGGTACCAGCGGCTGCCGGTGTGCACGAGGCCCTGGGGCTCCACGGTGCGCGTGCTGCTGCGGCCTTTCACGTCGCGGTAGGCAAACCCGACCTGCAGCTGGTCGCGACACGCCGTGGCGAGTGTCGCGAGCACACCCGCGTTGACCGTCGGCCCGATGCGCTGCATGGGCAGGATCGCCGAGCGCAGCGCGTCGGTGCGCTGGCGCAGGCGCGCGGGCATCACCTGCTCCAGCTTGACCAGCGCGCGCAACGAGCTCTCCTCCACGCCGCTCACCGTGCCCGCCGCCGCAATCTGCAGGGCAATGGCCACAGCCAGCGCCTCCTCGTCATCGAGCAGGAGCGGCGGCAACGACTGCCCGGCCCGAAACGCATAGCCGCCCGCCACACCGCTGCTGGCGTGGATGGGGTAGCCCAACTGGCGCAGGCGGTCGATGTCGCGGCGCAGGGTGCGCGGGTGCACCTCCAGCCGCGCGGCGAGTTCGGCGCCAGCCCAGTGGCTGCGCGTCTGCAGGAGCGACAGCACCCGCAGCAACCTGGAAGAAGAGGACAACATGGCGCCACTCTATCGCCTGTTGAGGCCTGAAACCGTCCGCAATTGGCGCGACATTCGCCCCACGCGTCCGGCACGGTGCCGGCGCGCACTTCAACCCGTCACAGGAGGCCCCCATGTCCCGCATTGTTTTGTACTGGCACCCCATGTCCAGCGCCACGCCCGTGGCCTGCGCGCTCGCCGAGCTCGGCGTCGCGCATGAGCGCGTGAAGATCGACATCACCCAGGGCGAGCAGCGCCGACCCGACTACCTCGCCCTCAACCCCAACGGCAAGGTGCCCACGCTCACGGTGGACGGCGCACCCATGTTTGAAGCGCTCGCCATCGAGATGTGGCTGGGCGAAACCTATGGTGTGCAGCAAGGCCTGTGGCCCGCCGAAGGCACCCCCGAACGCCTGCAGGCCATGGCCTGGAGCACCTGGTCTTACGTGACCTACGGCGCGCAGATGCTGCGCGTGGAAGCCGCCCGCCACCTGGGCCAGCCTGACGACCCGCACAGCAGCGCAGGCCACAAAGCCATGGACGAACTGCTGGCCCTGCTCGACACACGCCTGGCCGAGCGGCCCTTCATCCTCGGCGCGTCGTACTCGCTCGCAGACCTCATCGTGGCCTCGGTGATCGGCTACAGCGCCTACCTGGGCGCACCGGTGCAGAAGCACCCGCACGTCACCGCCTGGCTGCAGCAAGTGCAGGCACGCCCTTCCATGCAGATCGACGCCTGAAGACCAACGCTGACGGAGCACGTGCCTTCATCCAGGGCACCCAAGGGTCCGGCTCCGCCGGCCCAAGGGTGCGCCCCCCTCCCGGAGGGGGGTCGCGCGCAGCGCGGCGGGGGGAGCTACAACCGCACTGCGGTACCGCTCACGCAGACCATCATCATCCCGTTGGTCTCGCCCAGCACTTCGTAGTCGAAGTCGATACCGATTACGCCGTTGGCGCCCATCTCGCGCGCGGACTCCATCAGGTCTTCCATGGCCGCGTCGCGCGCGCCCGAGAGCGCCCGCTCGTAGCCACCGGCGCGCCCACCCACCACGTCGCGCACCGACGAGAACAGGTCACGAAAAATGTTGGCACCAATGATGGCCTCGCCGTGCACGATGCCCAGGTACTGCGAGCGCTCAATGCCCTCGGGCAAGGTGGTGCTGAGAAAAAAACCGTCCTTGCTTTTGGAAAACCAGCCCATGTGAAAACTCCCGCTGACGCACCACCAGTCGGGTGCAGGAACATGGTAGCGACACGAGAGGGAGCGTCCCCCCAAGGGGCGCGGAGGGTCCGGCTATGCCGGCCCAACGCGCCGTCCCCCCTCGAAGCGCCGAAGGCGCGCCACAGAGGGGGCAAGCCGCACAGCGGCGCAGGGGGGAGCCCCGAATCAATGCGCCCCGCCCGCGTCCACCGCACCGCCTTGCGCGGGCCGTGCGAACCAGATCACCACCACCAGCAGGAAGAACAGCGCCGCCGAGAGGTAGAACAGGTCCGTCACGGCCAGGGTGTAGGCCTGCTGGTTGATCGTGCGGTCGATGCTGGCGAGCGCCTGTTCGCGGCTCATGCCGCTGCCCATGAGCTGGTCCAGCGTGGCCATGGCCGTGGCGCTGCCGGTGTGGATGGCCTCCGTCAGCTGCGCATGGTGCAGCGCGGCGCGGCTCTCCCACAGCGTGGTGAAGAGCGAGGTGCCCACCGCGCCCGCCGTGATGCGCACGAAGTTGGACAACCCGGCGGCCGACGGCGTCTGCTGCGGCGTGAGGCCCGAGAACACGATGGCCTGCAGCGGAATGAAGAAGAACGCCATGGCCGCGCCCTGCAACACCGTGGGGATCAGGATGGTCATGAAGTCGGCCTGGGTGTTGAAGTGCGAGCGCATCCACAGCACCACCGCGAAGCCGACAAAGGCCACGGTGGCGAGCTTGCGCGGGTCGATGCGGCCAACGTTCTTGCCCACCCACGGCGAGAGCACGATCGCCAGAAGCCCCACCGGCGCGGTGGCCAGGCCCGCCCAGGTGGCCGTGTAGCCCATGTGCTGCTGCAGCCACAGCGGCAGCAGCACCACGTTGCCAAAAAACAGGCCGTAGGCGATGGACAGCGACACCGTGCCGGCCACGAAGTTGCGCCGCGCAAAAAGGCGCACCTCCACGATGGGGTGCTTGTCGGTGAGCTCCCAGGCGAGGAAGAACGCAAAGCTCACCACCGACACGACCGTCAGCGCGATGATCTCGCCCGACTCGAACCAGTCCAGCTCCTTGCCCATGTCGATCATGATCTGCATGGCGCCCACAAACAGCACCAGCAGCACCAGGCCCACCACGTCCAGCGGCACGCGGCGCGGGCCCGGGTCGCGGGTGCGGTAGATCGACCATGTGAGCGCGGCTGCGCCCAGGCCCACCGGGATGTTGATGTAGAAGATCCACGGCCACGAAATGTTGTCGGTGATCCAGCCACCCAGCAGCGGCCCGGCCACCGGCGCCACCAGCACCGTCATACCCCACATGGCCATGGCCGTGCCCGCCTTGGCGCGCGGGTAGCTCGCCAGCAGCAGCGTTTGCGAGAGCGGAATCATCGGGCCGGCCACCAGACCTTGCAGCACGCGAAACGCGATCAGCGTGCCGATGTTGGGCGCCAGCCCGCACAGCCACGACGCCACCACAAACAGCAGCACGCTCATGGTGAACAGGCGCACCTGCCCGAAGCGCTGCGTGAGCCAGCCGGTGAGTGGCACCGAGATCGCATTGGCCACCGCAAACGAGGTGATGACCCAGGTGCCCTGCGCGGGGCTCACGCCCATGTCGCCCGCGATGGCGGGAATCGACACGTTGGCAATCGAGGTGTCGAGCACGTTCATGAACGTGGCCAGCGACAGGGCGATGGTGCCCAGCACCAGCTGTGAACCCTTGAGCGGCTCGAACGCCACGGGCGCGGCGGGTGGCGGCGGCGGTGGTGTGGGCGCGTCGGGCAGAGCGTCCGACGCGTTCAGGGTTGGGCTGTGGGCCATGGTCGTTCAGCGTGCGGTCAGCGCGCGCTCAGTGGGCCAAGGCCAGCGCACCGGCTGCCGGTGCCGCAGGCAGGTTGCCCGCGCGCGACACCGCCGTGCGCGCAGCGCCCGCACCGCTGTGCTGGCCGATGATCTGGCGCACGCGGGCATCGGCTTCGCGGTTGTCCTGCTCGAACACGTTGGTTTGCACTTCTTGCGGCGCGGTGGCGGCATCGGCGAGCATGCGGCCATCGGTCTGGCTCACGTCCACACGCGCTTCCATCGACAGGCCCAGGCGCAGCGGGTGGTCCACCAGTTCCTTGGCGTCCAGGCGCACGCGCACCGGCACGCGCTGCACCACCTTGATCCAGTTGCCGGTGGCGTTCTGCGCCGGCAGCAGCGCAAACGCCGCCCCCGTGCCCGCGCCCAGGCCGTCGATGGTGCCGTGGTACTTCACGTTCTTGCCGTACACGTCGGCACTGAGCTCCACCGGCTGGCCGATGCGCAGGTTCTTGAGCTGGCTTTCCTTGAAGTTGGCATCCACCCAGACCTGGTCGAGTGCGATCACCGACAGCAGCGGCGAGCCCGCCGGCACGCGCTGGCCCAGCTGCACGTTGCGGCGCGCCACGTAGCCCGCCACCGGCGCCTGCAACTCGGCGCGCTGCAGCGCCACATAGGCCTCTCGCACGCGGGCCGAGGCGCGCAGCACGTTGGGGTGTTGGTCCACCGCAATGCCTTCGGTCAGGCTCTGGCTGGACGCCAGCTGCTCGCGCGCGGCCAGCACCGCTGCGCGTGCGGCTTCGGCGCTGCTGCGCGCAGCCGCCAGCTGCGCCGTGGCGTGCTTGAACTCTTCCTGCCCCACCGCGCCCGAGGCCACCAGCGGCTGGCGGCGCGTCACGTCGTCCTGCAGGCGCTGCAGGTCGGCCTGCGCGCGGGCCAGGTCGGCTTCGCGCAGGGCGATCTGCGCGCCCTGGGTGCGGTTGTTGGCGTAGAGCGTGCGCACTTCGCGCACGGTTTGCGCGAGCTGCGCCTCGGCCTGTTCGAGTGCGATCTTCGCGTCGGTCGGGTCCAGGCGCACCAGCCACTGGCCAGCCTGCACATGGTCGTTGTCGTTGGCGTTGATCGCCACCACGGTGCCCGCCATTTGCGGCGTCACTTGCACCACGTTGCCCTGTACGTAGGCGTTGTCGGTGGTTTCGAAATGGTTGAGCACGAGCGCCCAGTAGGCGGCATAGCCCAGGCCAGCCGCCACCAC
>NZ_JAHVAB010000057.1 GCF_019264445.1 Hydrogenophaga sp. | reverse complement strand
ATGCCATCGGAGCCATCGAGCGATTCGGAGAGGCGCCGACCGATCTGGTTGAGGATCAGGCGAATGAGCGGCTTCGTCCGCGAAATGTCCGAAGGCGGCACCACCAGGTACAGCGACACAGGATGCGCTGCCGCGATCAGGTCTGCGATGCGCCAGTCGCAGCGCGAAGTGACTTCGGCCACCGTGGGATCGCGGTACAGGCCGAGGAACGACATGGCCGTGGACAGCACGCCCGAGCGTTCGTTGTCGCTCTTGTTGAGGACTTCACGCGCCGCCGACGCGACGACCGGATGCGCCCCATCGCCGAGGTGCGGCGTGGTCATCATCCGATGCAAGGTCAGCTCGAAGGGGCTGGCCGGGTCGCTAAGGAAGTTGGCGACGCCGCGCAGCGTCTTGTCCTTGCCCGCGTAGAGCACATGCAGGATGGCCCCGACCAGCAGTGCGTGGCTGGTCTTTTCCCAATGGTTTCGCTTCTCCAGCGCGCCTTCGGGATCAACCAGAATGTCCGCGATGTTCTGCACGTCGCGCACCTCATGCGCGCCGCGCCGTACCTCCAGCAGCGGGTTGTAGGCCGCCGACTTCGCATCGGTCGGGTTGAACAGCAGGCAATGTGAGAAGCGCGAGCGCCAGCCGGCGGTGATCTGCCAGTTCTCGCCCTTGATGTCGTGGATGACGGCGGATGCGGGCCAGGACAGCAAGGTGGGCACCACCAGGCCCACGCCCTTGCCGGAGCGCGTGGGCGCGAAGGTCAGGACATGTTCCGGGCCTTCATGCCGCAGGTACTGGCGGTCATGCTGGCCCAGGAACACGCCGGCCGGCTGCGTGAGGCCCGCCATGCGAATGTCCTGCGCGTTCGCCCAGCGGGCAGAGCCGTAAGTCGTGACAAGGCGCGATTGGCGCGAGCGCCAAATCGACATGCCGATGGCGACCACCACCGCCAGCAGGCCGCTGCCGCCCGCGATGGCGCCGCCGGTATCGAACACGCGCGGCGCGTAGGCATCGAAAACGAACCACCACTCAAACAGCTTCCACGGGTGGTAGATCGGTGTGCCGAGAAGGTCAAACCAGGGCGAGCCAAGGCGTAGTTGATAGCCAAGAGCCGCTGCTGTCCATTGTGTGGCGCCCCACACGCCGGCGATCACGATGCCGAATACCACGGCGATCTGACCGAACAGCACGTTCGTCCCTTGCATGACCTGGCCTCCGATTTCTCCTGCGCTGATTCCTCATGGGGAAGGCGGCACAAGAACGTGCCGCAGGCGTCAGGATGGGTGTCGGGTCAGTGCCGGTCAAAGACTGCTTCGAGCAGAAAGGTCGAGCAAAAAGACAGAATTAGTGCAGGGGCGAACCAATGAAAAACACCGCAAGCGATAACGCATTGCGGCGTGTCGAGCAGAAATATTGAGGCGATGCTGCGAACCGCCAACGATCAGAACTTGGCTGATTCCTTCGGTGGTGTGTACGGCGTTTCACCGTCGCCATAGAACCGCTTGCGCGTGGCTTCGGCTACCCGATTGCACAGCACGTCGCCCAGCTTGGGGCGATCCGTCTTGCATTGTTGGCGCAGCTCTTTGAGCCGTTCGGGGTTGGCCGCCAGTTCTTCCACCGTCGGGATATTCGCCTCCGGAACGTTGGTCGTTTGTGGCGTCTCGGAATTGCCGCAGGCAGTCAGCGCGGCCACCAGCAGGAACTGGATGAGCTTCTTCATGGCGTGGATTCCTCCAAGGGATCGGAATGATGGCCCGGCTTGGGCCTTGGGGGTTCCGGAGATTCAATGGCCTGCACGCGCTCAATGAACCGGGCCAGAACATCGGACGGCTCGCCTTCGGGGAACAGTAGGTAAGTTGTCAGCGGCGGCACGCGCAATGCCAGCGGTCGGGCCACCACACCTGCGTCAGGGTTAGCGGCAATGCGCGCGGCACCCGTAAACCCAAGCGCCAGGCCAGCCGACACCAGCACCATCATCAGATCGCACGTAGCAACCCGTTCTGCGACCAACGGCTCCGTGCCGGCCCGGCGTAGCACACGATCTACGAATCTGGCATGGCCTTCGCAAACTTGTGGATCGCATAGAACCAGCGGATAGCGCAGCAACTCCTCCAAAGGAATGCGCTTGTACGCAAGCAGCGGATGCCGGGCTGGCACCGTTACTATGAGCGCGTCTCGCCATACAGGTATGGCGGCGATGCTGTCACCTACTTCATCAGACTGCGCAAACCCCACGTCGTACAGATCGTCGTGCAGACCTTTGATCTGCTGTGATAGCGGTACCTCGAAGAATCGGAGTTCAAGTTCAGGCTCTTCTTGTCGGCATAGCGCCAGCAGAGCCGGTAGGCGCGACGGTGTGATGCCGTCCGACAATGCCACTCGCAATTGCCCATGGAAACCATTGGCCGCCGCTTTCACGCTATCGCGGGCTTGCTCCAAGACAGTGAACACGCGACGCACGTGTTCCAAGAACAGTCGGCCAGCGAGCGTCAATCGAGTGCTGCGAGTGGTGCGAGCAAATAACACCGCCCCGAGTTCCACCTCCAACTCCTTGATAGCGCGCGACAGAGGCGACTGCTCAATGTGCAGCCTCTCCGCTGCTCGTGCGAAGTGGAGTTCTTCAGCAACGGCCAAGAAGCAACGCAGATGACGAAGCTCCATATAGTGCCCTCTCAAAATGCATCTTCATCGCAGAGCCTCCATGCTCAATCTCGTCACAACGATCTGTGTGGACGACGATTGGCGTCCCGTACAGATGTAGATCGGATGAAAATCGGAGCGATCATGACGCCCCGCCACGATTGCATTTCCCGAATCGTTGAGAGCCTGGCCTTACGTGTGCAACGATGGCCGCAGACACACTCCGTCGATACTCGAGGAGGAGCCTTTTAGTTGGTTAAATCGGCAATTGACAAGAGCAAGGTGGTGAGTTGCTCTGGCATGGTGATGTGGGGGTTGTGCGAAGCAGGCAGCTCATAATATTTCCACCCTTCTCGGGCTTGAGCGCGGGACGCCGAAAGACCAAAGGTGTCATACAGACCAGTCTTCGTACAGTAAATATACGCAGAAGGGATGTTTGAAGCTTCTCCCGCTAGACATAGAGGAGATGTGAACGTAGCAAGGGGTTGCGGTCCGCGCCTCCCTTGGGCGAGCTTTTGATCATGGTCAGGGGTGTCCGGCGGAAGTGGGCTTGGGGGGACCAGCCAACCGAATCCATTGTTCTTGACGTCTTCCAGGATGGCGGCTCGCTGAGCCTTTGGCATGAGATCCAATGCGCACTCATCGGACTCCGGTAGTAGTGCGTCGATGTATATCAACTGTTGAATCCGATCGGGGATTCTGTCGGCCACACCAGTCACGACCATTCCCCCATAGCTGTGCCCGACCAAGATGACATGGTTGAGGTTCTCCGACTCGATAGCACGGACGACATCATCGACGTGCATATGCAGGTCGATACGAGGTCCAAGCAAGTGCGAGCGTTCACCCAGCCCCGTACAGGTTGGCGTCAGGAGTCGGTGATGCGCTGCCAAAAAGAGAGAGTGCATTCGCCACCACGCCCAACCTGCTGACCAGGCCCCATGGACCATCACAAAGGTGTTCATGGGGCGAGACTCAGTATCGATATGCCAAGAAGCCGCCGTCCAGCAGTATCTCGGCGCCAGTCACGTACCCAGCCTCTTCTGATGCAAGAAACAAGATTGCGTTCGCGGCGTCTTCTCGCTTACCGGTGCCGCCCAGTGGAACGGTTTCAAAGAACTTTTCCCGCATTTTGGGATCAGCGGACACCACTGAGGTTCGCATGGGGGGCAGAAGACCGGGAACGATGGCGTTTACCCGGATCCCTGATCTTGCGTACTCGCCTGCAGCAGAGCGCGTCATGGCCAACACCCCGGCTTTCACGGCGCAATAGCCCATGTGGAGACCGGGCATGCCTGCATACGCTGCGATGGAGGAAATCGTGATGATTGATCCCCCACCTGCACGAGTGATGGCGCGGGCGCCATGGCGGATGGCTAGGAAGGTGCCGCGGATATGGATTGACGTCAGTCGGTCGAGATAGTCGACCTTTTCATGATCAGGAACCATACCGCTTATGCCGGCATTGCTTACAACGATATGAATGGCTTCGAAGGATTGCTCCCCCTTCTGAAGGGCTTCCTTCCAGTTTTCCTCTTCAGTGACGTCTAGCTTGACGAAGCATGCTTCGCCACCCCCCTCGGTAATCGACTGTGCGACTGCTTGGCCTTCTTGCTCTAGTAGGTCAGCGATGACCACGCGCGCGCCCTCGCGCGCAAACATCCTTGCTGTGGCTTCACCAATGCCGCTCGCGGCGCCTGTCACGAAAGCAGTTTTTCCAGTGAATCTCATACACGTCTCCTTGCAATATGAAAAGGGCAGAGGGGGTTCAGAGTCTCGGCCGTCTAGCATCTTACACATATCTCGGTAATATTCAAGATGTCAGCAAGATTCCGTTGTCGGCTGGCTAAGAAGCTTGACGCGAGTCGAGGCTGACTCTCGCTTGCCGCCGCTTACGTCATTCGGGCTCTAGGGAATGTCTGCAAAACTCAGGCGCTGGCCGCGTAGCGTGAACGGCAGCGCCCTGCGATGATCTGCGGCATGAAGCAACTCGGACTGGGCCTGAACCTGTCGACTAAGAAGACGCGCAAGCGGGAGTTCTGGGAGGAGATGGAGCGCGTGGTTCCGTGGTCGGCGCTGGTGCAGATCGTGAAGCCGTACTACCTGAAGGCGAAGACGGGCCGGCCGCCGTTTGCCATCGAGACGATGCTGCGGGTTCATTACCTCCAGCAGTGGTTCGCGCTGAGCGACCCGGCGATGGAAGAGGCGCTGCACGACATGCCCGTGTTTCGCGAGTTCGCCAAGCCATGCGACGTGGCGCGGTTGCCGGACGAGACGACGATCCTGAGGTTCCGCCACCTGCTGGAGAAGCACGACCTGGCGACCGACATGCTGCGAGTGGTCAACGACATCCTGCAGGCCAAGGGCCTGTTGATGAAGAAGTGCAAGGTGGTCGACGCCACGCTGATCGCAGCGCCGAGTTCGACGAAGAACGCGTCGATGCAGAGTCGGGACTGGTGCACAGCGTCGTGGGCTGGTCGGCCAACGTGAACGACGTGACGCAGGCAGGCAGCTTGCTGCACGGCGTTGAGGAGGTCGCCTTCGGCGACGCCGGCTACCGCGGCGTTCACAAGCGCGGCGAGGCTCAGGGGCTGCAGTGGCACGTGGCGATGCGCGCCGGCGACCGCCGCAAGCTGAACCCATTCCTGCAGCCCGACTTCCTGGCAGAGCAGGCGGAGAAGCTGACGGCGAGCATCCGAGCCCAGGTCGAGCACCCGTTCCGTGTATTAAAGCGGCAGTTCGGCTACACGAAGGTGCGGTACCGCGGCCTGGCGAAGAACACAGTTCAGATCGTCACGCTGTTCGCGCTGTCGAACCTGTGGATGGCTCGGCGCAGCTTGATGGGGCGCGCAGGGATGAGTGCGTCCGCAGCCTTATGCGGGGCGGCCTCGAAGGGCACCGAAACCATCATGTAGCGCCGCGTACGGGCAGTGATTTGAAGCAACCATGCGTAGCGTGGCGTAGTCAAGATGCTTCCGAATCGGCGCTGCGAATCACGTTGCGCAGACCTTTCCTCGCGTAGGTGATGCAGAGGTCGCGGACAACGGACCAGATACAGTGGACCCAGAGCAAGGGCACTGCGAAGCGGCCGAGGACCATGTGCTGTCCAAGTTCAGCTAGCATGTCAACAGGACACAACTTGTTTTTTGCCCCATCGCGCTGACGAAGGGCTCGTTTTATACCGGCAAAGGCATTGCATGAAGAAGTCGCTCGCTGTTTCCTCTAGGAGACAAAAATCCAACTCCAACCGAACTGAAGCGCCGACTCTGGCCGAGCAGGCTTATAAGAGGCTTGAGGAGATGATCATTACTCTGCAGCTAGCACCAGGCGTGGTGCTTTCTGAGTATGGTTTGTCGGAACTGCTGGAAATTGGTAGAACACCAATCAGAGAGGCGCTCCAGCGTCTCGCCGGAGAGGGACTGGTTGTGGTCCTCCCCAAGCGAGGGGTTCTTGTTTCCGAAACCAATATTCGCACCCAACTCCGATTGCTGGAGTTGCGAAGGGAAGTGCAACGTCTTCTCGCACAACTCGCAGCAGAGCGGGCAACAGAGGAGGAGAGGGCGCATTTTGCCCAGATCGGCGCTTCTCTGCTTCATGCAGCTAGCGCGCGCGACGAAGGGCTTTTTGCTCAGCTAGATCGAGAACTCGATGAGTGCATGTGGAAAGCGGCTCGCAATGAGTTCATAACCAAGACGATGGCGCTCATGCGCGGTTTATCGCGCAGGTTCTGGTTCGAGCACTATCGCAGGGTTGGAGATCTTCCGCTGGCGGCCACATTGCATTCAAAAATGGCCGAGGCGATAGCCAGGGGTCACTCTAAGGATGCCGCTGCGGCCTCCGATCGTCTTGTTGACTACATCGAGAGCTTTGCGCGAGAGACCATCACCAATTAGAACTTGGGTACCTTGGTGCTGCGAATTGGCCCCGGCGCGCGGAGATTAAGTCAGGCAGTTTGACCCTGCCTCGATTTCGCGTACAGCAAGAAGTTGGAAACTTCAAAGGTTCGATCACGCGACCTCGGCCGCCTTCCTGTAACCCGTCTCGTCACGCCGATCACGGGCCAGCAACGCCCAGACGATTCGAGCGTTCTTGCTGGCGAGTGCCACCGCCGCCACGTTCTTGTTGCGCCGCTGGACCACAAAGGTGGCCCCGGAAATCTGAACACGGCGATGAGTGAAAACTCTGCCCTGTGAGCGGTCCGCGAAGAGCGGGCTGACATGGAGCGAGAGCATGAGCAGAAGACCACGCCGGAACTTCTCACCGGCGTTCAAGGCCAAGGTGGCGCTGGAGGTCAACCGTTCGCCGGCAGCCGCATGCCGCGCCACATGCTCAAGGCACGAGGCTTCGAGGTCGGGCGCAAGCACGTGGCGCCCCTCATGCGGCGCATGGGCATCAAGGCGCTGTACAGCAAGCCCAACACGAGCCGCAGCATGTGTGATCTACCCGTACCTGTTGCGCGGCCTGGCGATCGAGCGTGCGAACCAGGTCTGGGCGATGGACCTGACCTGCATCCCGATGGCACGCGGCTTCGTGTACCTGGCCGCGATCATTGACTGACATAGCCGCAAGGTCCCGGCCAGGGACGTGTCGATGTCGATGGAAGCGGACTTCTGCGTGCGCGTGCTCGACCATGCGATCGCGCGTCACGTCAAGCCGGAGATCTTCGATACCGACCAGGGTTCGCAGTTCACCAGCATGGTGTTCACCGAGCGGCTCAAGGGCGAGGGCATCGCCATCAGCATGGGCGGTCACACGAGATGCCCACCGCGTCGGTCGTGCGTTCGCGCAAGCGACGCCCGCCCGCCACCGTGGACATCTCTGCACTGCGGTCAACCCCGGCAGCGTTCCACTTGTCGTCGCCCGACTCGTGTTTAGACCGATGGGGCCACCTCTCGGCCGCACATCCTCTTAGTACCTCATTTCAAGGGAAAACCCTCTATGAGATACTTTTGCCGCTCATGTAATATACTTGTGTCATGCAAGTTGGCATATGACTGCGAAACTGCATAACATCGATTGGTCCTCATCTATCTGTGTCATGCAAAGGAGACAAAATGAAGTTAAGTCGGCGGACTTTTACCCAAGCAACCCTGGGTGCGGCGGCGATATCTGTGGGTGGGCCTCTGTTTGCGCAGGACCGACCTCTGCGTCTTGGCCTGTTGGCGCCGCGATCAGGGGTGGCTGCCTTCATGGGGGAGGACAGCATTCGAGCCGTTCGGTGGGGGGTGGACCGAATCAACCGGTCGGGGGGGATTGCAGGTAGGAAAGTGGAGCTCGTCATTCAGGAGGAGACCACTCCCAAGGACACAGTTGAGCGGTTTCGCCATCTGGCACTGCAGGAGAAGGTGGACGCCATTCATGGACTGATTTCTACCGGCGTTACTCTGGCAGTCGCCCCCGTCGCAGAGGATGAGCGTGTTCTGCTCCAGTGCTGGGATGGAACGACACAAAACGGAGTGCAAGAGTCGATGCCAAAAACTCGTTTTGTGTTCCGGTCGACTGACAACGAGTGTGAAGCAGTGATGAGTTCGCTCATGGCCATCAAACGCTTCAAAGGTAAGTTCGCAACTATTGCAGGAGTGAATTCCGACTATTCGTATGGGCGAAACTGCTGGGAAACGTTCAAGACGTTGTTGTCTCGCTATGACATCGAGGCCAAGGTTGTTTCTGAGCAATGGATCCGGGTTGGTGCCACCGATCTCACGACGAACGTGGCGGCATTGAACGCCGCCAAGCCTGATCTGATTTTCAATTCGCTCTTCCTCTCCGATCTTCCTATCTTTCTTCGGCAGGCCTCCGCGGCAGGTCTGCTGGCCAACGCAAAGATCGTGTCGACCGTGGCGGGTGGTCAAATCAATGACCTGCGGTCCAGTTTCGTTCCCGAGGGTGCATTGCTGGGGCAGAACACCTTCTACTTTGACTTGCCCGGAGCATCCGAATTGCAGAAGTCGTTTGTTGCGGAATACAGGGACCGCTACAAGGCCATTCCGACCACATCGGCTGACCGCGCCTACTTCAATCTGATGGCTTACAAAGCCGGTGTCGAGAAGGCGGCGAAGGCTGCCGGCCGCTGGCCAAAAACTGATGAGATCGCTGATGCCATTGCCGGAAACGACATCGAAAGTCTAGGTGGCCGAGGGCGTTATCGGGCCGACAAGATTGCCGAACAGATGTTCTACCAAGGCTTCAGTAAGAACAGTACTCAGCATGAGTACCCGGGGCTGTCCGATATTACCGCCGCGTTTTCTGATCAATTGCAGAAGCCTGCAGGCGCAGACTACTGGAAATGGATCAAGACTGCAGATTTCCGCGTGTAATTATTCGTTAGCGGAGTGTGCTTTAAGCGTACTCCGCTAAGTTAAAAATTCCGTACACGCATGAAATGGATGCTTCAATGCAGTATGCCAACCTCTTTTTAGCCGGTCTCTTCCAAGCCGCGATTTTGTTTCTTGTCGCCTGCGGTCTGCAACTCATCTTTGGCGTTCAAAAGGTCGTCAATCTTGCCTGTGGTTCGTTCTATGCGCTGGGAGCGTTTTTTGCTATTACGGCTGTCGGCCTCTTGCACCAATGGCAAATGCCGATGATTTTTCTTGTTCCAGCACTTGTGTTGTCTGGTGTACTCGTTGGAACAGTCGGAGCTCCGTTAGAGTTGTTGTTACGTCCCGTATATAGGCGAGACCCTAGCTATCAACTTTTGCTGACCTTTGGTCTTTTGCTGATGTTCCAGGATGTTTTTCGTTTTTTCTGGGGTGCTGCACCGAGATCAATGGACAGCTCTCTATATGGAATATATGGAACGATCGACATAAGTGGATTGCAGATCCCTGTATATAACTTTCTTGTCATTGGAGCGAGCATCCTAATCGCAATGATTTTAGGATTGTCACTCAAGCGAACCCGTATTGGACGGATCGTACGGGCTACGGCTGAAAATCGGAACATGACTGAAGCATTGGGTGTTAATTCATCCAAAGTATTCACAATGGTTTTTACGCTGGGCTGCATTCTAGGAACTGTGGGTGGGGCATTGGTTATTCCCACTTCGGCTGCCTCTATGACCATGGCCGCTGAACTCGTGGTGGAGGCCTTTGCAGTTGTTGTGATCGGGGGCTTGGGCAGCATGGCTGGGGCTGCTGTTGGCGCCATCATTGTCGGGCTCATGCGGGCGTTCGCAGTTTCGTTAGCTCCTGAAGTGGAGATTCTCTCCATCTATCTAGTTGTCGTTGTTGTCCTCTTGATTCGCCCTGTTGGATTGTTTGGAAGGAGCGCATCTTGAGCGCAGTATTTGACGTAATTTCTCCGAGAATTCGGCCTCGGCCGAAGCCGCGGTTGCTTAACGGCGTTATTCCATTTGTTGTGTTGCTAGCTGGACTTGCAATTGCACCTTTGATGCTAACGCCGTACAGCACCGTGATGCTTATGCCTGCCTTGGCATTTGGAATCGCTCTTCTCGGCATGAATCTTCTGTTTGGCTACACGGGGTTGCTGTCCTTTGGCCATGCAATGTTCTTGGCTGTAGGGGCATACGTGGCGGCCGCAGCGACCCAGGCGGGCGTTCTCCACTTTGAGTTGATCTTGATCGCAGCAGCGAGTTTGGGAGGACTATTCGCATTGGCGATTGGTGCTCTCTGTGTCCGTTTCACACATATCTTCTTTGGCATGCTCACACTTGCGTTTGGCATGCTTCTTCACTCTTTCCTGTTCAAGTTCTACAACTTGACAGGAGGTGATCAAGGTATGCGTGTCCTGCGGCCGATGTTACTGGGGCAGGATTGGGATATGACTGCGACTCAGTTTCTCAGTGGTCCGTTCTATTACTACTGTTTGATAGTTTATGTGCTGCTCGGATTGCTCACCTGGCGCATCGTCAGTTCGCCTCTTGGCCTCCAGCTGCGCGCTATTAGAGACAATGAGAGCAAGGCTCGGTACCTTGGCGTACGTGTCTATCGCCTCCGACTGTTTGCCTTTGTAGTGTCTGGCGTTTTCGGTGCAATCGCTGGCGCGATGTTGGGGGTTTCCACTGGACTTGCTGATCCGGAGCTTGCGTATTGGCCTCAGTCAGGCAATCTTATTTTCATGATGATTCTTGGGGGGGCTGGAACCTTTGTGGGGCCTGGGGTAGGGGCGCTCATTTTTGTTCTGCTGCATGAAGTACTGGTATCGAGTACGGCCTACTGGAGATTTATGTTGGGTGCTACGTTGGTGTTTCTCGTGCTTGTGCTTCCAGAAGGATTGATCGGCACGATTTCCAATCACTTGCAACGTCGTGTAAGGGGAGATGCCCAATGAGTGCCATGTTGAGCGCATGCAATGTATCCAAATCTTATGGATCGTACCAAGCTCTAAAGAATGTGTCTTTGGAGATCGGAGGCGGTGAATTCGTGTCAATAGTCGGCCCGAATGGAGCAGGGAAGACCACACTCGTCAATGTGTTGACGGGGTTGGCGGCCCCCTCCCAAGGGACGGTGCATTTCATGGGAAATAGTATTGCTGGAGTAGGTCCGGTTAAGTTGGCTGCGATGGGCATGGCCCGTTCATTCCAGCTGGTCAATATTTTTCCAGAGGTGAGCGTTTGGGAGACGATCGCAGTTGCTGTAAGTTCAAGGTTGCGTAGAGCTTCGAATCCATTACGAACATTGACCAAAGATCCTCAGATCGAGGACGAAGTTCAGCATATTGCTGGAACACTTGGCTTGCATCACAAGCTTTTTGAACGAGCTGGTTCTCTCTCACAAGGAGAGAAAAAACTCCTTGATATCGCCAGCGCATTTGCACTTCGTCCTAAGGCCATCCTTTTAGATGAACCTACTTCGGGCGTCTCAAGTGGAGACAAATACGGGATTATGGAACTGTTAGTGAAGGCGGCACGCTCGGAAGGGGTGAGCGCCATCATTCAAGTCGAGCATGACATGACACTGGTCGCACGTTACTCGCATCGGGTGATCGCGCTTCAGGAAGGGCGTGTGATTGGAGATATGTCTCCGGATGTTTTCTTTAAGGACTCCTTGATGCTTGAAGCAGTGATCGGCCCTGTCCACAGTAGTCAGAAAAAAAACGAGGGGGAACACCAGCCATGCTGAACGTGTCCGAACTGACCGTGGACATCC
This sequence comes from Hydrogenophaga sp., assembly GCF_019264445.1. Lineage (GTDB taxonomy): Bacteria > Pseudomonadota > Gammaproteobacteria > Burkholderiales > Burkholderiaceae_C > Hydrogenophaga. The sequence continues at coordinate 128,528 of NZ_JAHVAB010000057.1, read as the reverse complement.
AGGGAAGTCGAATTCTTCGAGGTATCAGTCTTGAGGTTCGCGCCGGTGAACTGGTATGTCTTCTCGGCAGAAATGGAGCGGGAAAGACCACCACTTTTCGGTCGTTGATGGGCTATCTTCGGCCCGTTTCCGGGCGCATCTCGTGGGAAGATAAAGATCTTGCGCGCTTGAGCACATGGCAGATTGCGCAACTGGGCATTGGCTTTTCCCCTGAAGAATCGGAAGTGTATGCCGACCTCACGGTCGAGGAAAACATTGAACTTCCGACGTGGACTCGTACCTGTGGCAGACCTGCTGCGGAGCGCATTTCGGAAGCATATCGTATTTTCCCCAAGCTGGAACGATACCGTAAACGCGGGGGGGCAGAGCTTTCGGGTGGCGAGCGCAAGATGGTATCTATCGCCCGCGCATTGGCTCTCGACGCAGAACTCCTTTTACTCGACGAACCTTTTGAAGGTCTCTCACCCGCCATCATTCCACTTGTAGCGGAGGGAGTCGCCGCGATTCGCCAATCTGGGAAAGCCATTGTGATGGCTGAATCCAATTTGCATCATGTTCCAGATTACATAGATAAACTAGTGGTGATTGAGCGCGGTGAAATTATTTACACGGGCTCGTTGAGCGGAGCTCTCGGGGACGTGGAGGTTATGAAAATTATCGCGGGTGCCGTGGATGCGGAACCTCAAACTTGACCAGGGGCGAGATATGAAGACATATACGGGCGATCGAACTATCGATGGAATTAAAGTGCTCGCCGATGGCCAATTGTTGCCTGACCGGACCGACCTGCGTCGCTATGCGGAAATGGGGTTCGAATGGGGGTACGAAGGTGCCGAGCCGCGGCAGTTGGCTTTCGCTCTTCTTTTGGATCACACCGGTGACTTGAATCTTTCCGCTGATTCTTGCGAATCTTTCATGAAGGTCATGGTTGCAAATTTTGATAATGAGTGGAGCATTGCTTCCGCAGATATTGAAAACTGGCTACGAAGCAAGTCAAGGTATTGACTGCGGCTGAAATCGAGTGTTGTTGGCAGGCATGCCCCTGTTGGGGTGAATTTAATTGGAGGTTTTCATGGAGCTTCAATCTACTATGATGAAGGAACGCCAGCGTCGATATCGCAAAGAGTATCGACATCGTGTGGCGGGTTGGTACCACGGTTGGCTGCACTTGGCGATCATTGCCATCAGCGGTTTCACGGCGCTCTACATCTATGCTGCCAATCTTCGCAACGTCCAACTGTGGGAATGGCTGGCCTTGCCATTGGGTTTCATGGCTTATCAACTCACCGAATACTTGCTGCATGCGCATGTAATGCATCGGCCTCGCAAGAACGTCATTTTCCGGGCGCTCTATGTGCGACACACATTGATGCATCATCAGTTCTTTACGCGCGAAGAAATGCGTTTCGCGGATCATAGAGATTGGCGTGTAACGTTCTTTCCCCCTTTCACAATGATCGTGCTTACCTTGCTGTCTCTCGTGCCATCGCTCGTCGCTGGCTGGATTCTCTCCCCTAATTTCGGCTGGCTGTTGATGGCCGCGCTGACGGGTAGCTACATGTTCTATGAACTCGTTCATTTCTCATGCCATGTGAACGACAACTGGCTTATTCGAAATACGCCGATTATTAATACTGCGCGCCGGCATCATACGGCGCATCACGATCATCCATTGATGATGGAAGTTAATATGGGTATCGGAACCCCTATTTTTGATTGGTTGTTTGGAACCTCCGATCTCAAAAGAGGATTTTGGGGTCATATCTTTAACGGCTACAGCACGCGTTATTTGAAGCAAGATCTTCGAAAAACAGTTCGTACACCCAATTCAAATGATGGCGTTGTGAAATCGGCAAGCTTCTAACATGACTGCCAAATATCCGGAGTGATTAAATGCCAACTAAATTCAAAGTAATTATTTCCATACTGATTTTGATGCTCTTCGGGGTGATAGGTTTGTATGAGTTTTCGATTGATCTTCGAACGGCTGGTTGGGCTGCATTTTTCTTGGGCGGGTTTATGGTGTTTTCGATCTGGATTTTTCCTGAGGTAAGCAGGGATGATCCTGTCGACGCCAATTGAGCGGCAGAGGGGTGCTCTGATTACTTCTACTTCGTCGCTCCTGCAAAACCCCTGACGCCCGCATGAATGCTTATGTTTCGGGGTGATCACGGATACCCAAAACTCCCGGTTTGAATTCCAATAGGCATCAGTTTCTGGGAGATTTTGATGTTCGCTGATGCCGCTACCGACGACTTCTTTCGCGCCCGCCTGGACCACATGATCGACCTGCGCCACTCGCTGGCGGTGTTGGCCTCTCGCATGCCGTGGCAGCAGATCGAGGCTTCTGTGGCGCATCTGTTCTCCCGCCGCGCACACACCGGTGAGGCGTTGCCCGATCTGGACCTGTTCGGTGAGGCGCCAGCGCCCGTGGGCCGCAAGTCCAACGCCGGGCGCCCGCGCGTTCCCCTGCGCACCATGATTGCACTGCTCTACCTCAAACATGCGTTCAACCTCAGCGACGAGGCCGTGGTCGAGCGCTGGAGCGATTCGCCCAACTTCCAGTTCTTCTCGGGTCAGGCCTACTTTGAACCCCGCCTGCCATGCGACGCCACCACCCTGGTCAAGTTCCGCCGCCTGCTCGGTGAGGAAGGCGTAGAGGAGTTGCTCGCACAGACCGTGAACCTGGCCGTCTCGCTCAAGCTGATTCCGGCGTCCGCGCTGGCCACCGTGGTGGTGGACTCCACCGTGCAGGAGAAGGCGGTGGCGCACCCCACGGACTCCAAGCTTCTGGAGACGGCGCGTGCCAAGCTGGTGGAAGCCGCGCAAGGAGTTGGCATCGAGCTCAAGCAGACCTTCGCCAAAGAGGGCCAGCTGCTGCGCTTCAAGGCCGGGCGGTACGCGCACGCCAGACAGTTCAAGCGCATGCGCCGCGTGATCAAGCGCCAGAGCACGGTGGTGGGCCGCCTGGTGCGTGAGATCGAGCGCAAGGCCAATGGGTTGAGCACAGCGGTGCGCCAAGCCTTGGACGGTGTGCTGGGCAAGGCGCAGCGCATTGCCGATCAATCGCGCAGCCGCAAGAACACCAGCGGATCATCCAAGCTCTACGCTTGGCACGCTCCCGAAGTGGAGTGCATTGCCAAGGGCAAGAGCAGGACGCCCTACGAGTTCGGGGTGAAGGTGGGCATTGCCGCGACCTTGAAGCACAACCTGATCGTGGGGGCCAGGGCGTTCACCGGCAACCCATACGACGGCCACACGCTGAGCACCCAGCTGGAGCAGGCAGCCATCCTGATGCAAGACACGGGGGTGAAGCCCGCCACGGCGTATGTGGACCTGGGTTACCGGGGCGTGGATGCGGACAACCCAGGGGTGGCCATCAAGCACCGGGGCAAGTACAAGACGCTCACGACCCAGGAGAGAAAGCTGCTCAAGAGGCGCCAGGCGATCGAGCCGATCATCGGGCATTTGAAGGCGGACCACCGCATGGATCGGTGCCATCTCAAAGGCGAACAAGGGGACAGACTGCACGCGGTGCTGTGCGCGGCGGGCTACAACATCCGCTGGCTGCTTCGGATGATTGCCAAGAAGGGGGTGCCCTTCTTGCGGCGGCTTTATTTGCGCCTGTGCCAAGCCGCAGCCCTATCGCCCAACTGGCCTCGCATGCTGCGCAACCTCGCCGTCAACGCAATCAGAGAGCCGGCACCACGACTGACCGCTGGCTGAAAACGAATATTTCAGGGCCGCCGATGTAATGCATTCGCAAGCTGCCGGTCAGGGGCGCCCCACTACATTGAGCTTGTACCTCGTGCCACATTGATTCAGTCGAACAATGTGATTTGTTCTCAAAGGAGCCCTCCATGATTCGCAAACTCAGCATCCTCGTCCTTTCAATGGCCGCATTGGCCCCGGCATTTGCGATGGACGCAGCCAGGTCCGAGGCCAAGCAGGTCATCGCACTGCAAAACGGTGAAACGCTCTACGTTTTCAAAGACGGTCTGATGGCAAAGGAAAGCAAGTTCGGCAGCGTGACCCACCTCAGCAAGGGTGAGGTCGTCCAGACCGCCGACGGCAAAAGCATCACGACGATGGGCAATGAAGTTGCGCGTCTTTCGTACCTGTTGAACAAAGGCCACAGCCACTGATCCTCGGCGATTTCTTCAGCCGGCGACGGTCGAACGGACCCTGACCGCACAGTCCCTCTCACCGATATCGGCGAGAGGGCTTTCCTTTTTTGTGGGGCAGTGTGCTGGACACCAGTTGCACAGCGACCCCTGCGTACATGCAAAGCGCCACGCGGGTGCTGTTCATTGCCGGTCATTGAGACCGAACTCACACCAGCGATCCATGCCGACATCGGGCCTCGCCCGGCGCAGGAGCATGCTTGAGCGTGTTCTCTTGACGCAACGACGCCAAGCCAAGCCGTCGCAGAGCCGACGCGTCATGGTTTGCCGCGCCGCAAACGCAGCGCATTGCCAATCACCGACACCGAGCTCAAGCTCATGGCCAGCGCGGCAATCAACGGCGACAGCAGCCAGCCTGTAAGGGGATACAGCACACCAGCCGCAATCGGAATGCCCAGCGCGTTGTACAAAAAGGCAAACACCAAGTTTTGCTTCATGTTGCCCACCGTCGCTTCGGACAGCGCGCGCGCAATCGCAATCCCGCGCAGGTCACCCTTGACCAAAGTGATCTGCGCGCTGTTCATCGCCACGTCGGTCCCGGTCCCCATGGCCACCCCCACATCGGCCTTGGCCAGTGCCGGTGCATCGTTGATGCCATCACCTGCCATGGCCACCACGCGGCCTTCCTTTTGCAGCCTTTCCACCAGCAGCAGCTTGTCGGCCGGTTTGACTTCGCCGTGCACCTCGTCGATGCCCAAGCGGGCTGCAACAGCCTTGGCCGTGGTCAGTCCGTCGCCTGTTGCCATCACGATTCGCAGGCCGGATGCCTTGAGCGTGGCCAAGGCTTCCGGCGTGCTGGCCTTGACCGGATCAGACACCGCCAACAAGCCCATCAGCTGTCCATCAACCGCCAGGTGCATCACGCTGGCACCTTCTGCGCGCAGTGCTTCGGCCTGCGACACCAGAGCACCGACCGATACACCGATCTGCTCCATCAGCGTGGTGTTGCCCAACGCGATCTGACGTCCGGCCACCTGCCCACGAACGCCGATGCCCGAGCCGGATTCGAAGTTCTCGGGTTTGTCCAGCGACATGCCGCGCTCGCGGGCGGCGCGCACGATGGTTTCGGCCAGTGGGTGTTCGCTGCCCTGGTCAAGGCTGGCAGCCAGGCGCAGCACCTCATCAGCATCAAAGCCGGGCGCAGGGACGACACGCTCGAACGTCGGGCGACCTTCGGTCAGCGTTCCGGTCTTGTCGATGATCAGGGTGTTGATCTTGCGCATGTTCTCGATGGCTGCGGCGTCTCGGAACAGCACACCGTGTGTGGCGCCCCGACCCGTGGCGACCATGATGGACATGGGCGTGGCCAGGCCCAGCGCGCAAGGACAGGCAATGATCAGCACGGCCACCGCGTTGATCAGACCGAACACCCAACTCGGCTCGGGACCGAACAGACCCCAGCCAAAGAAAGTCAACAAGGCAATGCCCACCACAGCGAGGACGAAGTAGCCCGCCACCACGTCGGCCATGCGCTGCATCGGAGCTTTGGAACGCTGGGCCTGGGCCACCATCTGCACGATCTGCGACAGCATGGTGGACGCGCCGACGCGCTCAGATCGCATCACCAGCGCGCCACTGGTGTTCAGCGTGGCGCCGATCACCTTGTCGCCCACGCGTTTGCTGACGGGCATCGGCTCGCCCGTTAGCATGGATTCATCGATTGAACTGCCCCCCTCCGTCACCTCGCCGTCCACCGGGACTTTTTCGCCGGGGCGCACCCGCAACAAGTCGCCTACATGGACATGGGTCAGTGGCACATCCTCTTCGGTGCCGTCTTCCCGGATGCGCCGGGCGGTTTTTGGCGCCAGACGCAGCAATGATTTGATGGCCGCCGAGGTCTGTGACCGGGCCTTGAGTTCGAGCACCTGCCCCAACAGCGTGAGCGAGATGATCACGGCGGCGGCTTCAAAGTAAACGGCGACGCGGCCCATGGAAATGAACGAGTCCGGGAACACCTGTGGCGTGATCGTGGCAACCACACTGTAGAGAAAAGCTGCACCCGTGCCCAGGCCGATCAAGGTCCACATGTTGGGACTGCGGTTCACCACAGACTGTGCGCCGCGCACGAAGAACGGCCACCCGGCCCAGAGCACGATGGGTACCGACAGCACAAGTTCAATCCAGCTCTGGGTGCCCATGTCGAACCACTCCAGGCGATGACCGAACATCGCGAGCACGAACACCACACCCGTGAGCGGCAGCGTCCACCAGAAGCGGCGCTGGAAATCCCGCAACTCGGGGTTGTCATCGTCGTCAAGGTCAGGCAGCAAGGGCTCGAGCGCCATGCCGCACTTGGGACAGTTGCCCGGATGGTCCTGGCGAATCTCAGGGTGCATCGGACAGGTGTAGATCGCACCGGCCACCGCTGAAGAGGTCTCTGCGGGTGGCTCGGGCGCGAGGTATTGAAGCGGGTTCGCAGCGAACTTGCCCTGGCACTTGGCACTGCAGAAATAGAAGGTGCGGCCTTCGTGGGTCAACTTGTGATCCGACTTCGCGGTGACGGTCATGCCACAGACAGGGTCCTTCAGCCCCGTTGTCGAGGCCGATCTGGACAGCGCGGTGTTGCCGTGATGTTGGTGTGCATTCATGTTGATCCGCCTATTTCATGTTGTTGAGAGTGCGCTCGGAGTCCTGCGAATGGCTGCGATGCCCTCCGTGGCCGTTCCTGCTCCAAGAGTGTTGAATTCTCCAAGAAGCACCGAATAACCGGTACCTCGACGACGATTTTCGAAGATGGACGGCGGTTGGTTGGAGCGGCTCCACGCGCAGATTTAGACGCGCTGCTGCAACAAGCGTGGTTACTGTGTTTCATGTTGCTGTGACCATCCCCAACTCGTGCATCGATGGCTCATCCGCCCAACAAAAAGTTCACGAACAGTCGCGCATTCCTCATGCATTCAAGAGCCAACTGCACACGGCGTGGTGTTTAGGTCGCGCTTGGCAGGGTGGAGCCAACGCCACCTGATCGACGAGCTTGCGCGCTCGCAATAATCACCGGCAAGACAGTGGCGCCAGATAGGCGTCGAAAGCAGCGTGCCATGCGTATCAGCCCGCATCCACTGAAAAATGACATCAAATTGGATAATCTCCCATTACCCAATGTTAATTTTACCTAAAAACTCAATTTACCGCCCTCATAAATAGTATGTAATATCATGGTACATACCATAGGACGAAATAAAGAGGTGATCCATGGCCAGAGCCGGAATCTACAAGTCTGAAGTGCTGCGCGCCCGTGATAAATTGCGGGCCACGGGGCGCAATCCATCCATCGATGCGGTACGCGAAGAGCTGGGCAGCGGCTCCAAAACCACCATCCATCGCTACCTGAAGGAAATCGAGGAAGAGGAAGGGCCAGCCACCGGCAGCCGCGTGGCCGTCAGCGAGGCAATCCAGGACCTGGTGGGCCGCCTGGCCGCCCGCGTCAACGAGGAAGCGGAAGAGCGGGTTACCACGGCGCAGGCCAGGCACGCCGACCAGCTGAGCCAGCAGCAGCAAGCCGCCGCGGCCCTGAAAACCGAGGCGCAGTCCACCCGCCAGCAACTGGAGCACACCCAGCGCACCTTGGCCGAGGAAAAAACCGCTCACAGCAAAACCAGCGAAACGCTGAGCGGCAAGTTTCTTGAATGCATCCAGCTCACGCAGCAGGTGGCCGACCTGCAGGAGCGCCTCGCGGCCGAAGAGCGCCATCGCCAATCCCTGGAAGAAAAGCACCAGCATGCGCGCCAGGCGCTGGAGCATTTCCGGCAATCCAGCAAGGAGCAGCGCGAGCAGGACCAGCGCAAGCACGAGCAGCAGGTGCAGTACCTGCAGGCCGAGCTGCGCGCCGTGAACGAGACCTTGGCGGCCAAACAGCAGGAAGCCGTCCACGCCCTGCAGGACAACGCGCGCCTGCTGGGCGACTTGGCGCGCGCCCAAGGCGATCTGAACCAAGCGCAGGAAGAGATGCGAGGCCTGCGGCCGCTCAAGGAGGAACTGGGGTTTGCGCAGAGGCGCATCGAGGAGTTGGGCTGGCGCCTGGTGGAGCAGGATGCTGCTGTCCTGCAGCTCAGCACCACGAACGAGAAGTTGCAGGCCAAGGTCGATGGACTGCTCACTGCGAATCAGCAGCTGGAACTGACGCTGGCGACGGCCAGGGCATCCGTCACGGCGCAGGAACACGTCGTCGCCACCATGCTGGAGCGATTCAGTGCGACGGATCTTGGTCCTGAGTTGGCAGTGAAAAACTCGGATGACGTGGCCAGTCGATCAGTCAAGAGAGAGTCAAAAAAGTCAACGGGGACCGGGACTTAAGCTTGTTTCTGCGGTTTCTTTTACATGCCTGCCTGCCGACCCTCCAACGCATCCCCGATGCCTTGGCACGGTTGCCCAACATGCATTGACGTTGCGGGCAGTTCTCAGGCTACGGTCGTTTCTGGATTTTCTCAAAAAGCGGCGGAAAGTCGACCAAGAATCAATGACTTAGCTCGTGCCTGTGGATGCTGCATTTCTTTTTTTCTCAAAATGCGGCGGAAATTCCCTTGGACCAGCCGCGAATTCAATCTGTGGTCCTCACTGGAACCACTGCGCCAGTGCTGGTTAGACTGACTCCGTTGCCGTGGACCAGCTACTCGGTCGATCGTCGGTAACCTACCATCCTGAAGCCAAACGGAAGTACCACACGATGCCGAAGGTCAAGCCCGTCACCGCCATGAAGCAGCGCCTCCAGGAATCGCTCAGTGATCTTGCTGAGCAGGAAGAGGTGATCGAACTGATTCGGCAGGCGATCGAAATGTACGACTTGAAGCCAATGGATGTGTTCTCAGAGGATGAACTCGGGGCGGCACTTTCGCCGGACCCGGTGGACGAGTCAATACCGTACTGCGACCGAGCCGGCAACACCTGGGCCGGCAGGGGGAGGCGGCCGACTTGGCTCGTCGAGGCGATCGAGGCCGGCGCCGCACTCGAAGACTTTAGGAATCCCGCGTACGGCGGCTGAGCCTGACGTCAGGCCCGGTCAAGGGAATTTTGTCGACGATTCCCTAAAAACCGAGATGACCCCTGCACCGATGGCATCCAGGTCACTGGCGCGCAGGAGGCCCCTCTGACCGGCCAGATCAAGGACACGCTGGCTATGGGTTTCGGAAGGCATGCCGCAGTATGTTCCTTTATTTCGTCGAATGAAAGTAATTAACGCGATATTGGAACAAACGAACTCCGGGATTGGTCCACGCCAGGTACACCTATCCGCATAAAAAAATCGCCGCAGTTGACCCAGGAGGACAACTGTCGCAAGAAAAACATCCATCCAGTCGACCTGGCAAGACGGCCCATCGATTCACGTCGCCCCGCCCAGAGACGTACCCTGCCCTCACGCATCAAGCCAGAAAATCGCCCCAGCGCTCACGGCCCAACGCTTCCTCGTCGAAACCGGCGCAAGACCTAGGATGATCGGCATATGGAAGCGTCTGACACCAACACACAACGCAACTACTACGACGATCTGGCGACGCGCGCCTTGGGCCAAGGCCATCCCCTTGAAGAGGCGATCGAACGGGCTGCAAGCGCCTATCTGGATGGCAAGCCTGCGACACAGGGGAAACACAAGCTCGCCAAAAAGGAACGCGACAAACTGTTCTGGTTGAGTCGCGCGGTGAAGGACTGCCCCACCAGTGCCTGGTCCACCGAACCCATGGTCCTAGCCCTGGCCCGGTACCTCAGTCAGGAGCAACTTGCGGTCGAAGGCCTGATCAATGCGGTCGCTCAAATCGCGCCCGATGCGCTGATCCGGGCGGTCAGGTACTCCGGGCTGGTCCTGAACCAGCAATCGCCCCGGCGAGCGGAACTCACGCTGGCGGGAGCAAGCTGCCCAGCAGTCAGAGAGCTGTGCCGCGTGCTGGACATCTTTGATCAGGCGCATCGGCTTCGAGTGGACGCTGTGCAGGCCGAAAAGAATCGATTGACCCACCTATCGGCCTTTGACTTCCTGCTCTATGCGAGCCTTTACGCCTTCGAATGCCTGGTGGGCAAAGAAATCGCAGCCATGAAGGCCGGGCAAGCGACTGAAAGCCGCACCGAACTTGCCTGGCATGCCATCAATGATTTACTAGCCTGGAAGCTGGAAACGGCAGATGAGTCGTCATTGAAACTGAACGATGCCAGCATAGGCCTGTCAGTCGCCCGACATCTCCGTCCCATTCTGTTTGATGAGGGACGTGTTGGTGCCAGCGAGGCAGTGCAGACCTTCCATGCATTCCACGCGCTGTTAGATGCGCAGGTCGAGCTGAACGAGTTCATCAGTCGGTCTGCGGATGCCTTCTGCTACGACGATTCCATCAGGTTTGTGCGACACGAAGATCGCCTGGAGATCGTGGAGATTGATCCAGCAGCTCGGACCGCCTGGCAGAACGACGGCCGGAAGCTCAGGCGTTTGCACGACTACTGGTTTCACCGCGCGATGGACGAGTTCGTCGAGTATGTCGCGGCTGACCAAGGTCGATGGGAAATCGGACGACCAGAAAACGCCGATGCCAACCGGATGGCCTGGCTCCGCGCCCTGCAAGCCAAGCTTCGACTTCAAGAGGTCTACGGTATTGCGGATGAAGTGACATCGGACTTGGGTGAGTCTGTCGACGTGTTCCAAGCACTGCTGTCGCTCAACCTCATGTCGGCATTCTTCGAACGCGATTTCCTCGTGGCCTTCACCGATCGACTCGGCTCCACCGGCGACTGGCGTTCTGCGCTCCAGAAGATGACCATGGAGGGTTTCCTCAACGGGATGCAGAACCGCCTGCCCATCACCTGGTCGGGGCGCGAAGCAAAGATCACCAACATCACCGGCTGGACGGTCACCAGCTCCCTGCCCAAGGGAAGTCCCAGGATGGCGTCTGCGATCCTGGACTTCTGGACCTACGACATGGCGGTCCAGGCGGCACGGTTGCAACAACGCGAGCCAGGACTTCAGCCCCACCTGTTTGAACGCCCGGTACTGAAGTTCGGCGCCACGCTCGTCCAGTTGCCTTGGATTGTCGGTATGCAGAACAACAGCACCGCGGCCATCAACAACCTGCGGCGGCTGGGCTCCCGGCGCGGCAATGTCCAGGAAGAGACTCAACGGATCGAAGCCAGCCTGGCCAAGGCGCTCGAATCCCGTGGATTTCGGGTCTTGCTCAACTGGCAGCCCCCGCGCGAAGAGGCACTCGACGATCCTGGCGAAGTGGACGTGATCGCAGCACGCGACGGTCACCTGTTCGTGCTGGAGGTGAAATCGACCTTCATGCGCCAGTCACAACGTGATGCCTGGGTGCACGCCACAACGACGTTGAGGAAAGCCGGATTGCAGTTGCAACGCAAGATGGCAGCTGTGTTGCGCGCAGTCGAAAGCTCCGCCGAGTTCCGCATGGCCATTGGTCTGAATGACGGCCAGAGCATCACGCATCACCATGGGTGGATCGTCGACACGTCCATCGAAAGCGATCACCAACGCTTCTCCGGTTTCCTAAAGATCTCGGTCGAGGAAATTCTCATCGCCCTTCGCGATGATCGCCACCTTCTGAAAGACCTCTCTGAGTTTCGGACTGCATCACCAGAACTCACCGAATCCCATGATCAAGACGAGTCACACAGCAGGACGACGATGTACCCCGACGGATTCAGTGCGGAGCGCTTCGTGAAGGTCATAGAAGCAGGTGCCGTGTGGGATGAGATCGGAAATGATGGCCTGGCGATGCAGGGTCAAGGTCTCCTTGCCTGCCAGTGACCCGCTTATACGCATCATCGAACAGTCGTCGAGAGCCACTTGGCTGCATGATTTTCGGCTGAATCCAGCGGCCAGCGCCGGATTCTCTGCCCCATAGTGAAGGCGTCGCTTCTATCAGGGGTGCGCCATGCAACATCTTCAAACAAGCTCATTGACCGACCATCGAGATCAGCCTGCGCTTGTCTTCTTGCGAATGCACGCGGTCATGAAGATCACGGGGCTTGGACGGTCAACCATCTACAGGTTGATCGCAAGCAAACAGTTTCCCAGCCCGGTGCGCCTGACTTCCCATGCCATCGCATGGCGGAGCACCGACATTGAAGCGTGGAGCGAGAGCCGTCCGATGGCGGCTCACTGAGTGAAACACTGAGTGGGGGGTGGCATGGGCCTGATTCACGATCCGAACACCACACAGTGGCAGCCAGGCGATCTGGTCATCCACGATTCAGACGCCAAGCGCGCGGACATGCTCATGATCGTATTGGGACAAGACGCTACCGGTGCCTTTCGAACCCGATACGCCTTCCCTTGGGCCCAGCCACGCCCGTGGCGCCGAAAGGTCTGGCGCAACACGATTGAGTGGCTTCATGATCCGGCCCGCTTCGGAATCAGCGCCCCCCGCCTCTCTCAGCCCTCAAGCGGCAAGCCTGAGGGCAAAGCCCATCATCAGCAGACCGATAACTACCCCACCCCATCGCCAGGTGGTGAAGTGGTACCGGTGGTTGAAAGAGATGGCGCTGCGAAGCCGGACCGCCGATAGCGCTAAAGCCGCGACGGTCAACACAGGGCCGACGACTCCGAGCGGCTGATTCGACAGCAGGATCGAGAAAACGGCGGCCAGAGGCCACGCAACCGCGTCCAGCGCAGCAAGACTTGTTCTGCCCGGCCAATGGGGGGCATCTTGTCTCGGTTCACGAGCGACCAAAAGCCACATGGAGCACCTCCTTCATCTGGTCGCTCAAGAGTGCCACTTCGCGCTAAACGATTCAGTCCGCACGGCAACCGAGTGTAATTTTTGTGCACCACCATTTGGCCTTTCCGTCTTGAATCGGCAAATACTCGATACCGCTCGTAACTTGTCGGAAGCGATTGACACCTGAAAGCCATCGACACATTTTCTGCTTGACCCCCTAAATGGCGCAGGTTGGCAACCGCGTCAGCCAGACATCGGGAGATACCCATGCTGGATCGTGATCAGTTGGAAACTTTTGCTGTGGTGATTGAGCAGCAGAGCTTTGAAAAAGCGGCAACTGCATTGAGCATCACAAGGGGTGCCGTCTCCCAACGAATCAAGGCACTCGAAGAATCGTTGTCTACAGTTCTGGTGCTTCGGGATCGGCCAGTGTCCCCCACCCCAGCGGGAGAAGTGCTCCTCCGCCACGTGAAGGCGTTGCGGATTTTGGAAGGCTCGGCCTTGCAGGAGCTGGTGCCTCGACCCAAACCACATGCCCCTGTACCCCTGTCCATTGCTGTCAATGCTGATTCATTGGCCACATGGTTTCCAGAGGTGTTGAAGGAACTCCTTCTGAGCCAGCTTGTGGCCCTGGAAGTGATTGCAGACGACCAGGATCACACTTCTCAGTTGCTTTCACGTGGCGAAGTCATTGGGTGCATATCGACCAGTCCCAAAGCAGCCGACGGCTTCGTGGCCGAATGTCTCGGCGCCATGGAGTACCGCTGCTATTCAACGTCTGAATTCGCGCAGAGCGCCTTTCCAGACGGATTGACTGTTCCGTCGGTTCTCGCTGCACCTGCCGTTCTCTTCAATCGAAAAGATTCTCTGCATGACGACTTCCTGAAAAGCCGATTCGGGTTTTCGATTGACCGGTACGCGAAACACTTTCTACCTTCGCCAGTGGCCTTGCTGGAGGGAGTGGCAATGGGTGCTGGCTATGGCCTGATACCGAGCACCCAGGCCCAAGCATTGGTCGACAGTGGACGGCTCATTGACCTGTGCCCCAACCACGGGGTCATGGTCGATCTCTACTGGCACCACTGGGAACTCGAACCGCCTTTGGCTCACGACATCACTGCGCTGATCGTCAAGGTGGCTCAGCGAGAGCTGGTTTCGCGCGCAGTTGACGATTCTGTGGAGGTGGTGGCAGGGTCGGGCGACTCAGCGACAAGACTTCGTCACGTCAGCCCGCTGGTGGCCAGCGACAAGGCCAAAGCCGACTGCAACACCCATTGATGCTGCAAGTCCGGCGCCCAGCGAGAGAGCGTCAGCCTGCGGGGCCAACAGACCCAGCCAACTTGCTGCATAAACGCATCCAGACACGACAAGCCCCGCGACAACGGTGGCCCTGGCACGCTGGTGCGTGAGGCTGATATCTGCCAGCAGCGCAGCAAAGCAAACACCGACGCTGGCCAGGTAAATGATGTTGACCGACACCATGGTTTCTACGATGCCCTGATCTCGCGAGGCAAGTGCAGCGCCGATGAAGAGTGCTGCGGCCGAAGCAAGCCTGGGTCGGCTCTTGCCCGTCGGGGTCGTACTCATCGCGGATGCCATGGCCCGCAGAATCGCCGCACCCGAACCCAGCGCAGCAAGAGACAGTGCGACCAACATGCCGGCTCCCAGTCCCCCAGCAAGGCCGCCTACGGCGTGGGACAACGCCCAGGGGATGACTTGCTTGCCATCTGGCATGTCCGCCAGCACACCGCCTGACTGCATGGCCATCACAACAGCCGCTGGCAAGAACCCAATGAGAATCAGCGCCAGTCCGGCCATGGCGCACCCGACCACGGCGTTCCGGGCGGTTCGACCAGACATCACGAACTGGTGATAGTCGGCCCCCGTGACAACCAGTAGGCAAACGGCGAGCGACATGGTGCCCAGTTGTGTTGGACTGAAGGTATCCAGATCCTCCACAAATCTAGGTACTGCCCCCAGGTAGAGTGCCAGCCCATCAGCAGCTACGAGCGCGTACACCAGAACCAACCCGCTCAACAGGAGACATCCAGCAAAGACGCCCGACGCGATGCGCAAGCTCATCTGTGCTGCAGCGTAGATCAGCCCCAGCACGACGATCAGTCCATGCGGATCGGGTACTCCCAGCAAGCGGGCGACAGCCACTCCGCCATGAATCTGTGCGGCGAGCACACCTGCCATCCAGACCAGAGACAGCGCCGCCACCAAGCCGCGCAGTTGTGTGCCGTAGGCACGCCCAAACAAGTCCCACACTGACAAGCCAGACCTCCACAAAGGCTTTGCCACCAGTGCAAGTGCGAGCATGCCGAACCCAGTGGCAATGCCGTAGATGCTTCCTGCCATCCCGTGGGTCAGGGCCAGCTCCCCAGAGCCGAACAAGAAGCCGATGCCGTAGCTGGCCGACACCAACAACGCCGCGATCTGGACGCTGCTCAGGACGCGATCCATCACTTCGCCGCCCTGCTCTGCCAATCGGCTATCACCGCATTCGCGGTGCGAAAGTAGGCGCGGCAGATGTGTGATCGATCCTCGAACATGGGCAACTGACACAGCAGTGCGTGAGCTTCGGGAAGTCGGTAGTACGGAACCGCTGGCAACAGATGGTGGGTGAGGTGGTAGCCGTTGTTGCGCGGATGAATGGTCCAGCGCCAGGGGCCGTGACAGACCATGTCACGAGTGAAGCCAAACACCCCACCCGGCTGCAGTCCGAAGTGATCGCACATCTCGCGAAAGGTGGTGATGCAATGGAAGAACGTCGCCCGCGCAATTAGCCATAGCAACACAAAAGCCAACGCAAAATCGCCACCACCCAACAGGGCCAGGACACCGAGGAGGCCTACCCACCATCCCAAGATGAAGGCTTTGCTCCGCACGCTGACCTCCTTCAGGAACAGGTGACCGCTCAGTGAGCCTAGCCAGGTAGGCCATGAGAGCAAGCACCTGGTGAAACTGACCACCCAAAGCGATGGCAGATTTTCCTGCCCCGGTATCAGGTCGGGGTCACCTTGCGTGCGGCCCAACTCCAGGTGGTGCTGGAAATGTGTTTCCCGATATCGGGAGAGGCTGGCAAACAGCATTGGCGCCACCAGTGCACGAGCGACAAGATCGTTCCGACCTTTTTCTCGCAAGATATTCCGGTGACCCGCGTCGTGCAGGATGTTGCCCAGTGCCCTTTGCCGATTGGCGATCACCAGCGCGGACAACGGCGCAAGCACGGCATCGATCCAAACGACAGCGGCGACTGCGCCCAGAATCAAGGCCCAATCGAACGCAATATCGAGCAGCACCCGCGCAGGACGCAGCTTGAACAATTCGCTGTAGGGGCTGCCCTGCTGCCTCAATTGGTCTCGAAGATCGGCCATGTCCACGAGGACTTCGGAAGTCGGTGCCATGTGGACACTCCTTCTCACTGTGCTTTGCCGTGTGATGCCCGGCGGTCAAAGCAGTGGTTGGCGGGAGACTGTTCCAGGCTGCGCCAGACGGTAGCAGCAGATCCCTCTTGGACGCCGGAGTTTAGGAACTTTGGCCGTGCGTCAATTCAGCTAAACCGACCCATTCGGTGGCGCAACTGCGCACTTGTGCATGTGCCGGACGAACGCCAGCCGCCCATAATCAGTACCGAAAGCCAACACCATTGCCGTGCGCAGGAGACCATCGGATGAGCGGAGAAAAAGACCAAGTTCGGCTGCAGAAATTGATGGCCCCTGAGCTTCGGCCAGAGACCTACGTCTACTGCACCTTCCAGGATCACTGCCTCCCTGTTGACTTCTCTCCCATCTGCACCTTCAGGGAATCAGAAGGACTGACGGCCATCGTGGAACGCTCCCAAGCAGTTCAGGCCAAAGTGCCCTACATCTTCGAGGCCAAACTCATCACGCTCACCGTGCATTCGTCGCTGGAAGCCATCGGCTTTCTGGCCATGATCGCCACAGCCCTGGCCAGAGCAGGCATCCCTTGCAATGCGGTCGCCGCCTTTCACCACGATCACCTGTTCATCCCCGTGAATCGGGCCGACGATGCGTTTATGTTGCTGGAGGCTTTGAGCCAAAGCAGCGCACCCGCAGTGATTTGACGAGCCGCGTGCATTGGGTAGTCGTCGTTTAGCGGGATTGACCCAGCTGCAGATTTGATCACCCTGACCGGATTTCCTTTGACATCGCGCGACGCGTTTGTCTACCCTCCCCTCTATCCAGTCAGTTGAGACTTGAAGCGGGGGTCACTCGGTGCCAGCACCGCGTGGCCTGTCGGTCAACCCGATCTGCAGGGGCGGAGATGAACAATTTTCAGACTCCCATGGTGATGGCATTAGCACCAACCGTGTTGTCCAGAACCTCGGTCAAACGCCGCATCGATCCCATCGACGCGCCCGCTCGCCCTCTGGGTGCCAAGCGCTCGGCGCTGGTCGCAAAGCGTGCTGATTCTTCCGTTTTGACTCGGAACCGAAATGCTGCAATTGCAGCGCCGGGAGATACGTTGCTGGCCACCGTTGATGGCGCTGTATCCATCCTGCTGCGCGCCACCAACTACGGTCTGTTGATGGAGCGCACCCAACGTCAAGGTGTGGGCATGCGGCTGGTGCAGACGATGGTGTTTGGTGACGTGAAGACCTTCGACCACTGGTGTGCGGTTGAGCCACTTCGCTTTGAAGATGGCCTGCTATTCAGCAAGCTGGTTCGCGCAGGTCATGCAGCATTCGCAGACTATCGCTGAAGGCAGCGGATATCGGTCGAGCGAGCATGCAGCCATGAACGACATTCGCGTTTTACAGCTGCTTCCGCTGATCGCAGAGGCGGGGTCCACTGGAGAAGTGATAAGCCTGTTTCACGAGGCAGTGGAAGGTCTTGGTGCTGATGCCGGCGTCTTCCTGAGTTGCCTTCGAGACGATGCAACGCGAACCTCCCTTCGATCCCTGTGGGCTTGCGATCCATCGTGGGCTGCGGACTACGCGTCTCAACGGAGGTTCGAACACGATCCCTGGCTACGGCATGCGTCAACCGACGCAGAACCAATCCGCTCCAGCGACCTGGTCTGCTCATCAACCGAAGAAAATGCCTTCATCCGCGCAGCCGCGGAGCACAGCTTCTCCTCTACCCTGGTTGCCCCTGCCCCTAGCCCCGTTGGCCTTTCCCGGGTGGGCGTCCTATGCCTGGGATCAGCTGATTCAGGCAGGTTTGGCGGCGAGAACTACCCACAAGTTCGGGTGCTGGCGCGTGCGCTCGCCATGGAGCTGCATCAGTGGATCGCAAAGTCCATGCGTGAAGAGTTACTCCAAGGAGTGCGCCTTACGGAAGTCGACCTGCACCTCTTGCGTCATGAGGCTGCCGGCCACAGCAGCAAAGTCATCGGCGCCACCATGAATGTGGAGGCCAAAACCATCGACTGTCGGTTTCAGCGGCTCAATGCCAAGCTGGGGGTGCCTGACCGGCGTTCAGCCGTCCGCATCGCCCGTCTCTACGGAATTCTGTAGGCTGGATGCGGTCGATGCGAATCATTGATCGAACCTTCCAGATCACTTTTTGGCAGATGCCCACGTCGGAGCAAACGCACTCCCGGGTCTGTTGGGCGGACAAGGCGCTCGGGCTGAGCTAGGATGACATCGGAAATTTCGAGATTCCCATGAAGACACAGCAGCAATATCGCCGATTCTTCAGCGCCTTTGGCTATGCATTGTTCCGCAATCTATTCTCACCGCAAGAGATGGCGCTGCTATCAACGGAGTTTGACGAGTGCATGGGGTTGGCGAGTCGTTCTGGAGCGAGCAAACAGCGTCGCTTGATTCGCCTGTTGATGGATGAAGACAGTCCGGCGTTAGGTTCGCTAGCAATTGATCGACGTCTGTGTGAAGTCTCCAGCATCTTGCTCGGCAGGTCCACAATTTGCGTTCAAGTGGCTGGGACTAGCCATGTCGGTGACACCCAGTGGCACAGCGACAACCTAAGCCTTCCCTACAAGGGCGTGAAGTTTTTGATGTACCTCGATGCACTTGATGCCCGCAATGGCGCCTTGCGTGTACTTCCGGGATCTCATCGGCAAGCAGGTCGCAGCGACCGACTCATGTGCTATGCCCCCCTTGACTCGTTTGGCCTCACCGGTAGTGAACTGCCGGCGCAGGTGTTACACACGAATCCTGGCGATGTTATCGCCTTCGCACACCCTCTTTGGCACGCTTCGTTTAACGGGCGACAGGGGCGGCGGATGGTTGAGATCAACTACTATGCCGACCCACGCAATCCAATGGAGGAACGTGCCTTCTACGCACAAATGCAGATGAATCACCGCGCTGCTCGCGAGGCTGGGGTTCGCATGTACCCTCTTTCGTGGAGAGCGTCAGAGCATTCGGAACAGAGTCGCTGGATTCATCGCTTAGCTGAGCTTGGAGTTCTTGATCCCCCGTCAACCAAGATCTCTCGGGGGAGAAAAGTAGACATGCAGCCCAGCCCACCGAAACCCCCGTTGTAGTTGAAGCTTCGATCGATGCGAACGGTCAAAACGTTTTCCACCCCAAGACGGCTCGCAAGAAGCGTCTGTGTTTGCAGACATCCGGCTGGCATTAGGACAGACCCCGGGTGAAGGTAAACAAAGTTGAGTGCCCGTCTACGAACCTCGTTCAGTGGCGCGACGAACAGCTCGGCACCGAGCGCGCGAGACGCTGCTTCGACATCGGCGCGGCCGATCTCCACTAGTCGCGGTGAAACAAGCAACAGCGTGCTACCACTCTGCGTCCGTGCAACAGCACAGTCCAGATCAATGTGTGCTGGTCCGCGTCGCGAACGCCCGAGCGGCGCAGGTATTGAGATTATTCTGTAACTTCCGGGTGCTGGTGGGAGATCAGGCTTGGCCAATAGTTCAGAAGACACCAGAAGAGACTGCCCTACCTTAACGACCATTCCACCCTCGCACCAAGGCGAGACACAGACTTTCTGCGTTCCGCATCGTTGAGCAATTTGTCGGGCAGCAGCGGACCGCGCTATTGCAACGCTCCCTTCGTAGGCTTGGACCGCGTCCTTGGGCCAACGCAGGCGGTATGCTTCCAAGTCGTTCCTGGCCGGAATGCGAAGCACACTGCTGTTGTCAAGCTGCTCCAGTTTTTCCGCTGCATGTAGGGCAATGGGTGGGGCGCTCGCGCAGACAGCGGGATAGAGAAACCTAAGGTCGACGTCAACTCGAGCAAGTAACAGCCGAAGCGAAGCCTGTCGAGACGCCGCCGCCGGAGCAGTGTTCCACTGACCAGCCATAACTAGAATTCCTCGCATGCTTGAGTTCGAATTCAAAACGAAGAGACTCTGGGTGAGGCCGCTTGAGCCGACGGATTACGAGGCTTGTATGCGCACGCGTGGGCGATCGCAGCTTTCGAAGGCGGAGATGGAAGGTGGCTCACTTGCCGTGTCCTTGTCTGATCGAGCGGAGTTCGGGCGCATGACCGACTACCGATTGGATCAAATGCTAGAGGATCGGAGCTATCGATTCGGCGTCTTCGTAGCGCGCACAGGGGAGTTCATCGGGGAAGTGATGCTCTTCGACGTTCTCCGCGGCAACCGACAGATGGCTAGTATCGGCGCCATAGTACACACTGCATATCGGCGCCAAGGGTATGCAAGCGAAGCTTTACGCGGATTGATTCGGTTCGGGTTTCGCAGGCTCCATCTGCACCGCATAGAAGGGCAAGCTCGTCCCGAAAATGCCATGTCGATTCACATGTGCAAATCTATTGGGTTTCAGGAGGAAGGAACGAGCGCAGGTCGATTTAAGGAGGGAGGTCGATGGTTCGACGCGTTAATCTTGGCAATGGTGCGTGGACGGAAACGCTAACACCTGGCCGCGCTTGACGGGCTTGCGCTTGCATATGTCGGAGACCTGCCCGGCACTGACCACACGAGAAGCTCCAGTCTTTTGCGCTTGGCGAACCGCACCCCTGAACTTCCGGGCTGTCTCGCAGGGCCAGTAAAACCGGTGAGCGTTTGAAGATCGACTCGATAGACTGTCGGCGCACATTGCCGGCGCACATATCGGGCAACTCTCGCATTAAGTCGCACCCGAAAACGTCCCCATTGGGCATGATCGCAATGCTTCTTCGACCAGCTAGGCACATACTTCGTCCCCAACGTGCATTCGAATCCGGTGCAATCCGCCACACCGACTGCATCTGCTCTAGTAAGCCAGCGCGCTCCAGCGGCTCTTGCAGCTCGACTGGTGTCGGATCTTCATGTGGAAACAATAACGACACGGAGAGGGCAGGCAAGGGATCGGTTGCGAGGAAGCGCGTGAGATCCACAATGGCTGCAGACCATTCCACATAGGTAGGGAATCTCGTAGGGGCTGAGTTCGCCGCCCCGCCCATACCTAACAGGATGAAGCTGAGGGATTCAAACCCCTGCTGTGACGCAAACTGGCAAAGCGCTTTCAAGTGAGGCAATGTTGCAGATGTGACCGCGGTCATCATGCGATGACGTATGTCGAGGCTGTTGCACTTCTCCACCATTGCTGTCAGCCGCTCGAAAGCACGCGGCATCCCGCGTGAAGCGTCATGCAGCTCGGCGGTGTGCCCGTCAACACTAAAGGATATCGCGTCCACTCCGCATTCGCGAACGACGTCGAGATGTCGGGCCTTCAGCACTGTAGCGTTAGTTAGCACCGAGCTGAAGAAGCCATGACCTCCAAGAGCCTGCAGGATGCCCTCGATGTCGCGACGAACAAATGGCTCGCCTCCGACTACTCGAACTACCTGTGTGCCCAAACGATCAAGCTGTGCGAGGACATCTCTGATCTCGTCCAAGCTCAACTCATCACATCGCTCTGTTACCGTCTTGACGGGAACGGAACAGAAGTCACAACGCAGGTTACATCGCGCTGTGACGTTCAGGTCCACATCAAAGAGACCTAGCTGGGCGTTCAACGATTTCACGGCAGCCGCCCAGCTCTTAGGTACTAGCTCTTCGTAACCTTCTTGGCGGCAGGCTTCTTCTTTGCAGGTGCAGTCTTTGCAGGAGCTTTTGCAAGCTTAGTCTTGATTGAAGCCACCTCTTTGGCGAGTGCCGCGTAGCTCTTCTTGAGTGCCAGCAACTCCTTCTTCAGCGCTTTCACCTCGAGCACAAGAGCCATATGTCCATCTCTAGGCCATGACATAGCTTCTTCCTTTCGATCACGTTGATTGAATGAGCCACACAAGTCCTGCTTTGGCCTCGCTCCTCCCGCCGAACCCGTGGCAGACTCAGTATAGTTTTAAGGCACAGCTCCGGCAAGCACCGCCGATTGGTATGCTTCACGCAATTTGTGAGTGTGTGGCGTTTCGGGAGCGATAACATGGCTCTAGATTTGACAATCGTTCGTGCATCCATCCATCCTGGGATTGGCGTTGCACGAGTCGGAAACAGTCTCGATGACTTCGTTGTCGCGCCCGAAGTTCGTCACCCTCCACCCATGCCTCGTGGATTCCTGCGAGATTCGTCAGGGGCGCTCAAGCGGGAGGCTGCACGCTTCAGGATCTATGGGTATAACGCGACGGGGCAAGTGGTACAGGAGATTACTGCTTCTAATGCGACCGTCGAATGGGAGGTTGAGCTGGCGAACTCGAAATCCGCCTGGTACCAGTTCCAGATCGCTTTGGATGTTCCTGAAGCCGTGTCTGCAGCCCCGAGTCTCCTTCGAAATCCGAACATATTAGACCGCGATAGGCTCGCGATCCGACCAGGCTTGCGACGCATATCCGGTGTTGGCCAACACGGCGCTGCCTATCGCTTTGACAGCGGAACTTTCGCAGGCAAATCGGTATACCTCGGGGAGGTTCGCACGGACGATCATGGACGTCTTCTGGTACTCGGTGGGCGTGGGGTATCGGCGTCAGTAGATGGAACGCCGGCGACCACTTTCGCAAACAACGATGGCTGGTACGACGACACATCGGACGGGCCAGTACGAGCACGCGTTACCAGCAATGGGGTCTCAATCCCGGTTGAATCGGCTTGGGTGGTGGTAGCTCCACCCAACTATGGCCCTGAAATGAAGTCGGTACGAACGATGAAAGACTTGCTCGAGGATGTCTACGTCCAAGCAGGAATGATGTCGTTCCCCGGTTCGGTCTCATTCACCGAGCACATTCTTCCCATCCTCTCGCGGCAGACAAGCCTGCAATGGGCGAACAAGGGCTTCGCAGCCCAGTTTGGCTGGGGAGGTACGGCTTGCGCTGACAACTTGGAGTGGATTGCTAAGCTCAGCAGTCCGGGAGATACATGGGCCGAGCTTCGCCAGCAGGTAGCGAATTCGTTCCGACGGTATGAGCGCGACGGCACATCTCCGCAGCCATGGCCCTGGCTGTATGGCGATGCTATGGACGTGCCTCCGGCAAACACCCCAAGGCAGCATTCAACACTCACGAGGACCCAACTGAGAATGCTCGAACATTGGGCTGCAGGGCGCTTCACCAATGATTGGGATCCAACAGTTTTGCCACCTGTGGACTTGGAGAAGACGCCGCTTTCGTTGCAGCCAACGATGCTTGACGAAGCTGCAATGGACAACTGTCTTGCTGACGCCTTTCATCCAGGGTGTGAACTCACTTGGCCAATGCGCCATGCCACCTTGTTTCGTGCTCCGTTTCGAATTCGAGAAGCGTCCGCCGGGGCAGCAAGCACGGCAAAGTACGGTGCACAGCTAACTCAGGAGTCCGCGCTATCGATCGATGGGCCGTTGTATGCGCAAACGGCTGGAGACCTCACGCGATGGATGGCGGTACCGTGGCAGACAGATACGGCGAGCTGCCGTGGCGGCTACTACGCTGGGTACGGCCCGCGATATGACCCGTACCTCCCCACGTTCTGGCCTGCGCGCGTGCCGAACCAAGTCCTAACAGAAGAGGCCTATCAGAGAGCAATCGATCCAGGCCTAGGCCGGGAGGAAAGGATCTCAGCCTTCGCAAAGAGAGAGTCGTGGTTTAGGACGCTAGGCCCTGGCGGATACGAAAGCCAGATCAACCGGATGATCTCGAACTTTGCTGATATGGGCATCATCGAGTCCCGTCCCGGGATTCCTGGCGACAAAGACCTTCCCCCGGTTATGCAGGTAGAGAACCGAGTTGCACCCGATCCCGCGGCTGGCG
Organism: Hydrogenophaga sp.; assembly: GCF_019264445.1. Classification (GTDB taxonomy): domain Bacteria; phylum Pseudomonadota; class Gammaproteobacteria; order Burkholderiales; family Burkholderiaceae_C; genus Hydrogenophaga. The sequence continues at coordinate 104,583 of NZ_JAHVAB010000057.1, read as the reverse complement.
CAGCTCACGCACCGTTGGAAGATCATATCGAACCCTTCAATTCCGAGAACGAAGCCTCTCTGCGGACATTCAGAGCCATTGGTGGCTCCGAGCAATGATGAAGACCCCACCGCGTTGGTGATCTCTTAGCTACCCGTAATGCAACTCAAGGACTTCGACGTCCTCGTGGTCGGCACCGGGCCATCTGGCTCGGTCCTAGCCAAGGAGCTTGCGCGGCATTGCCGAGTCGGACTCATAGGTAGACCGACTCAGAGCTGCCGCCGAATCGGCGAATCTCTACCCGCTGCCGCAAGGAGGATCCTGACAGACTTGCGCATGTGGGAAGAGTTCGAAGCGGCTGGCCATCGGCGGTCGTGGTTTCGGCGCTCGGTCTGGGGTGGGCCAGATGTGTTTGAAAGGGACTCGATCCTCGATCCTGACGGTGCTGGTTGGCATCTAGACAGGGACCGCTTTGACAGCATGCTGTTCGATTCGGCTCTAAGTAGTGGCGTCGAATATGGCGACTCTGCATGGCTGCGCAGACTGCACTACTGTGAGGGAGACAAATCCCGACGCTGGCGATGCGAAGTGGAAACTGCATCCGGCCTACAGGTTATCTACAGTCGAGTGATAGTCGACGCTTCAGGGCGATCAGCCAGTGTTGTCCGCCGGGTGGGAGCAAGAGCCAAGCGCCGAAGCAAGATGGTCTGCTTCTACGCTTGGTTCGATGAATGCACTCAAGAACACATTGGGGCGACTCTCATCGAATCCGCACCATACGGTTGGTGGTACAGCGCGGACGTATCGAACTCTTCGTGCGTGGTTGCTTGGCATACAGATAGCGATCTTGATTGCGGACGGCCGCGCAACGCAAGGCAATTGCTAGATCTAGCACGCGACACGAGACTGATCAGCTCGCGAATCTCTGGATGCGTAGCATCCGGGGCGCTGCACGTTGCGCCAGCCCATGAGCAGTGGGCGACGCCGGCATCTGGTCTTGACTGGCTTGCGGTAGGCGACGCGTGCTTGGCCTTCGATCCATTGGCTTCGCAAGGTCTTCTTCATGCACTAGTAACGGCACAAGAAGCTGCCGCATCCGTGCTTGCCTACATTCGGGGAACGAAAGAGTCACTCGCAGATTGGGATTCAAGAGTGCAGGTCATTCTTGCAGCCTACCTCCTGCAACGCTGCCATTTCTACGCTCTTGAGAGGCGCTGGCCAGATGCTGTGTTTTGGACGCGTCGCCACAAGTTCGAAGTTTTGGAAAGCGCTATCGACGATAACGATTGAGCTATTTTGGGTATCCGCTCAGGCGGATCAGGGGGGTGCCAGGATCGATTGCCGCGGATTACTCCAAACGACGCTCGTTCGCCACTCAATTGCTGGAATGCCGCGCAGTCAAGCGTCGCCTGCGCGCTACAACCAGCCCTCCTGTTCCGCTTTGAACCCATCGCGCTGCATAGCCAGGCAGATTTGGTGCAACGCTTGCGGCAGATCCGGCGACGCCAACAGTCGGGAGATCAAGGCTTTGTCGTGAGCGTTCAAGGCCCACGGTTGTTGTGCCGCACGCAGTTCATCAACCCCCATTTGAAATGGCTCCCACGGCAAGCCTAGGCGCTCCCAAACCCGGCCCATACCCCAGGCTATGTCCACGCCCGCGGGATCGGCGTCTGCACTTACCCGCAAGGGTGCAGGTGCGAATTGAGCGAAGTGCTCAATGGCCGCAAGCCATGCGGTAGAAGGCCTCCCGGGCATCCACGCCAGCAGGACACCGTCCGCCAGCTGCTGCGCCTGTCGTTCAAAGCTGGTGCGGTTCTCGATGAGCCACCAATGCGCTGGAGCAGCGGTGACTGCTTTCACTCGCAGAACGTCATCCAATGGCAGCGCCAGAAAGCTCACCGCATTCAGGTCGACGGTGCGCTCGTCCCAATGCAACACACCCTGCCCCGCTACCCACATCATTGGAGTGAAGTGGCTCACTCCGTACCGCTCCAGATCGAAGTGCTCTTCCAGCCATTTCCAGTCACCAGCGCCAATGGACTTGGTGTGTTCGCCGGCATGCAACGCGAAGTCGCGGCGCGTTCCTTGTCGCTCGTCTAGGCACCAGCTATATAAAGCCCTGATCCAACGATCACGCGCTTCCAGCACCTCGACTCGCTGCGCGGCGTCCTGTTCCAAACTGGATAGTGCGTGGGTCAAGTCGTCGAGCAAACCTCTGTGTTGTGAAGGCAGATCAGTCGCTTCAAGTCCACTAAGCCACTGCCGCAAATCCTCCAACAACAAGGCCCGACTTTCATTGCGCTGAGTTCTACTACCCACACCAAGCAGTTGCTTCAAGGTGTGAAGGTCCCGCCAGGTCAATGCATCCCATTGCCAGTGACCGCCTATGAGCTTTTCTTTCCGGTTGATCCACCCCTCGCGCAACAGCCAATCGCACAGGGCTTCGGAAAGCTCGATGCGATGCTGACCACCCTCCTTCAGGAGCGAATCGCGTCCACGGGATGCGTTGTCCTTGCGTACCCAGAGGGTGAGTAGCTCACGTTGCTCAACCGGCAGTAGCCCCAATTCGGAGGGCGTTGTTTTAGCGGCGGAACGCTCACGCACACCTCGTCGTATCTGAACATCCACCCACTCCATTGGTGAACCCCTCACGGTTGCGCAACGCGTCGCTTCAGCACGCCAATCGGAGGTGCCCAGCGTGCACCTGCTGGCTTTTTGGAGGTCACCAGAGTCACATCTGCTGGCTCGAACACCTCTACGTTGTGGGTGATCGGTGTGGTCAAGACGTATTGCGCGCGGGTGGACTTCAGGAAGTGGCCCACCAGCTGAATGTTCCTCACGTCGAGGTGAGCGAATGGTTCGTCGATGAACACGAAGCCGCCCGGCGTTTCCTCATCCTTAAGCAGGCCGACCAACAAAATGAGCGACTTGATGACCTGCTGTCCGCCCGAGGCCTCTCCGTCGTTCAGACCGATCTGGCCCTTGCCGTCGAAGTTGAAATTGACCTTGAGTTCGGCTTGGCGGAGTACGGTGTCGTCATTGTCTAGGTGCGGAAGATCGGCGCTGACCTCAACGCCAGCCAACTGCCCCAGTTCGACGATGTTCTTTCTGTAGCGACGCACTGTGGACCGCAACACGTCGATGTAGCGCTCGCGAGCGTTGTTCACCGCAATGCTCGCGCTGTTGTTGCTCGCTTCACGCTGCTGCAGCACCTGCTTCTGGCCTTCGACAGTGGCGGCCATCAGAGTGTGCTTTTCTTCGACGGTTGGATCAGTTTCCCAGGAGCCTTCTGTCAGATCCTTCTCTACGGCTTCGCCGCGCAGCCGCGCCTGAGTGGCGTTTTGATATGTCTTTCGCAGCGCTTCAAGCGCTTCAGTTCGAAGCCATCGGGCAGGAAACTTTTTCTTTGCTGTAGCTGATTCACTGGAGCGCTGACGCAATGCAGAGCGTTTGTCTTCCCACTCGCCCACGTACCGCCGTGCGTTCCGTTCACTTTCCTCCAGCGCGTTCTGGACGCGCTTGTAATCGGCTTCCAGAGCCGATTCCCGCTTATTCGCTGCTCCGTGCTCAGTATCCAGCGTCTGCCAGCGATGTGCGGCAGACTTACGCGCCTGTACAAGGTGTGGCAGTTGCTGACGCGCCTGTTCAAACTCATCGCTGCGACGGACCAACTCAGAAGCGGCGCTGACGCCCTTGGCTGCATCTTCGGCTGCCTTTAGCTGACGGGTATTGGTTGCCTGGTCTTTCGCCACTTGGCCCAACTGCTTGTCGAGGTCCGCCAAACGCTTCTCGATGGACTCGCGTCGTGCCGCCACGGCGGCCGCGCCGAATTGGTGCTGGCTCGGGTCAACCCACACACTGCGCCCGCCCCGGCTATCGCGCCAAAATGCTTTGGGCGTGATCCATTCACCACCCCTTTTCGTCCCCTCGGCTGGATTGGCCACACGCCGAATCTGTTCGAGCTGACGCAATAGCCATGTCGGCGCGGTGCCTGCAAATCGCAGCACTGCCAGCAGGCTCGCCGGGTCTGGAGATTTAGGCGCCTCCGCAGCCTGGGCCACCACATAGTGCCGGTATCGCTCACGCTCAGCCAGCTCCATGGCTTTGACTTCGTCACCCGCATCTTTCAGCACCACAACCCAGCGCGAGCTGCGCAGCACCCCTTCAGCCGCATCACGCCACTGCGGGTCGGTGATTTCGATCACATCGGCCAGCACATGGTGGGCGATATCCGCTTGTCGAAGCACGCGCAGAAAGCGCGACACATCCTCAGGTGGTGGCGCTTGCCGCTGGCCTTGCAGCTGGTCGAGCGAGGCCTGTGCCCGATCGCGGTCAGACTTCACCTCGTGCCAGCGGCCGTCGAGTCGTGACTTCTCCGCCTGTAACGTCTGAAGCCGAGACGTCAACTGCTCCGCATCCCCTTCAACCTTGGCCAGTTCCAGCAATTCGTTGGCATGTTTGACCAACAGCTCAACGGGGCGCTCGTTGGCGCTCGCCTCCTGCAGGGCTGCTTGTGCGCTTGCTTTGGCTTCGCCCAGCTGCAGCGCTTCTGTCTTGGCCTCTTCCTTTTGCCTTGACAGTTGCAACAGCCGCGCCCGATCTGTTGCTTGTTGTCGCAGTGTGGCGGCATGGTGGACACGCTGCCGGTGAAGCTCGCGAAGCTTACTGGCCACGTCCAGGCGTTCCTCGCTCCATGCGAGAACGGGAATAACTTCGGTCCAGAGCCGCTCCTTCTCCCGCAACTTGTTCTGGTATTGGCGGTATAGGTTAACGCGCGCCTCAAGCTGGGCCAGTTGGGTCTCCCCATGACCCAGTTCGCGCTTGGCCATCTCCATCTCTTCGGCCACTTCTTTTTGGTGCCGTCGGGCCTCTTCGTAGCGGTCCAGAACCTCCTGGTCTCCGAAAACATCAAAGACCAGACGCAGGAGCTCCTTGGGCGAGTATTCGCACAAGCGATCTGTTTGACCTTGTTCCAGCGCCAACACACGGGCAATGGCACGAGACAGGCCAGCACCTTCCAGGCGCTTGCGCCAGTTTTCGATGCCCAGCCAGTCTTTCTCAGGGACTTGGGTCAGTGCCTCGATGGAGATGTCTCCATCCGCCATGTGATAGCGCCGTTGCCAGTCGCCGCCGTTGCGCTCGATTCGGCAGGCCAGCGTTACCTGGTCACTGTAGAGAAGGCAGCGAGCAAAAGGGCGACTGGAGCTTTGCCGGCCGTGGGCTCGGTTGTCCACCGTAGCGCGCAGCCAGGCGGAGTCGGCGTTGGCGTGGCGTGCGTAGGTTTTGTAGCTGCGCCCGCCCGAACAATCCAGACCCAGCAAGGTGCGCATGGCATCTAACAGCGTGGTCTTACCTGAGCCGTTGGGGCCTGCAACCGTGATGATCGAACCATCCAATGGCAGGGTCAGTCGTTGGCAGTAGTCCCAATGCAGCAGTTCAAGGCTTTGGAGATGGAACATGTCTTCAGTTGTCCTCGCCTGTGTGTTTTTCTTCTGCGGTCGTGGCTGCGTCGGACGCTTCGATGACCTTGTCGTCGGCAGCCTTGGCATCCTTTTGTGCACGTGTGCGAGCCAGAACTTCGCTTAGCGTGCCATCGAGTATGCGGGGCGCGAGCACGTCGTAATCAAGAAGAAGGTCTAGCAAAGGGCCTTCGCCAATGTCCTCGCCCTTTCGGACGATGAATCCATGGTTCTCCAGGCGCCTCAGGTTGCCGTCCAATCGCGTCTTCTTGCCCAGCTGCACGCCAAAGTCGGCCAGCAGTGCCTTGTATGAAACCATTGGACTGACGGACTCTGCGCGGGGCATGGGACGCTCGGCGCTGAACATCTCGTCCTGCAGGTCGCCCTCAGCGCTCGCATCGCGAGCAGCTTGTCGCTCTCGCTTGGGCAGGACGATCAGCGACCACAGCACCACCAGCAGTGACACCGCATCGCGCGGCAAGTCGATGTTGTTGTGGCTGTTGAGCGCCGCTTCGCCAAAGACCGCGTGTTCGACGGTGCGCACCATGGCGGTGGTGACGTTGTCGGCGTGGATGTTATCCACAAGCCGCAGACCCACTTGGGCCAGACGGTCTTGCACAGCTTGCCAAAGGTCAGCGTCCACGAGGGCGCGCTTGACCTTAGGGTGCTGTCGGGGCAACCAGCGGCGTGCCAGCAGTTCTGCCGCCAACAAGGCAGCTTCATCAGGGGTGTTCATGGTCATCCTGGGGTTCGGGTTTACGCAGCGCACCCGCGATAGGGTCTTCGACCGCAGCCAATACGAGATGGCCATCGCTCATGGCCAGCACATGCGGGTCATCCTGCACCTTGACTGCGGTGCTGAGAACGGCTTGCCATCCTGAGCGGGCCAACTCGCCAGTCTGGCCCTTCAGCGTCTGGGCCTGTACATCACCCAACAAGGGCAGCAACTGCATGCGATACGCGGCTTGCGCGAAGCGCCCGCCAAGAACAATCTCATCCAGCGGCATTTCAGTCTTAGCGGAGGTGGCCTGCTCACTGCTCCACTGAGCCAGTTGTGCGATGAGTCCGCCCAACTCAGGCGGCATACTGGGCACCTCCAGCTGGCCGCTGCTTGCCTCATTGGGCGGAGGTAAACCCGTCGTCCGCTGGGGGTCAGGTCTGTCGCGCTCAAACTCGCCTTCAGCCACGTCCAGCAAATCGTGCTGGCTGATGAACACGGGCGCCACGCCGGTTGAAAGGGCATCAGCCAGAAGGGCATGCAGCGCATCCTGACTTTGCAGCCACATTCGTACGTCTGAACTGGTCACGCCTGCACTCCCGAGCGTCACGCGCTGTCGATCAGCCTGCTGCATGGCTCGCGTGAACTGGCTGGCCATCGAGAGCAGGCGCGCTTGTGCGTACCCCAGAGCGCGGGCCTCCTTTTCGAGGCGAGGGTCATCGGTCTCGGTGCGAATGAGCGCTGTCAGCGCGTGACCGGCCTTATCGACCAAGGACAGGGCTCGCTCGAAGCGCGGCTGGGCCTGCCGTAACCGCGCTTCGGAACCACTGGTAATGGCCTCGGCGAAGTCGTCGTGCAGCCGCGCCAGCTGCGCGTGCAGGTGCCGTAACTGGCTCGGGTCTGCCAGACCAAGTGCTTGAGCACCAGCCACCTGCGCCAGCAAAGGTGCCAAGTCATCATCGTCACCCGTGGCTTGCGTCAGGGGAGCGAGCAACCCGTGAACCTGTCGCGCCAGGATCGAGAGGCTGTAGTCTTGCGAGGTGGCATCCCATACCAGCAGCCCCACATCACGGAAGCGCTTGAGGACGTTGTCCAATGCCTGCGGCAGCAGCAGATGGAACAGCTGGTTGAGATCCTCACGGGTAATCCGGCCATGCGGCACGCTGACCAACTCCATGAAGCACCACACCCGCAGCTGCACCACGGCAGGTGGGCCGCTGAACAGCCCCCGCAAAGCATCCAGGACGGCCGACCTCTGACTGACTGCCCAGGCTAATGGCGAGTCTGCGGCTGAAGCAGGATCGCGGAAGTAAGCCTCAAAACTGGCCCCCTCATGCTCTTGTTCGTTTTGTAGATCCATCTGCGCATTTTGCCGAATGTCCACTCACGCTTTACCGACTGGCGATGGGGTAACTCCAAACCCCAGATGAACTCCACCCTACAGCCACAGGATGCAGTTTTTTCATAGACGTTTGGAACTGCGTGGATCAATAATGCTCCCGGGTCGGCCTGAACAGTCGGCCCTCCTCCCTGAAAAGTCGTGTGACAGCGACTTTGATTTGCCCGGCCCTCGCGCCGGGCGTTCTTTTTTGGGATTGCCTGATGGGCCCAGTGTTCTGCAAAGCACGATTCCGCTGGAAATCAGCCCAAATCCAGCAGCAGAACAGGCTCCGCTCAGTCCTACATTGACCTCACAGCACCCAGCGAGATGAAGTGACCTTCACCTCCAGCGGATGCGGGAACTGTGAGGTGTCTGGTGGACTTCATCCTTTCAAAAAATCGGCGCTTTCCCTTGCGCTACGGAACAACGCGAGCAGCGGGCACCGACCCGACGCTCGGCTCGGCAGTGGCGTCTGCTGCGGTGCTTTCGCTGAGCCTTCTTGCCCCCACGGCCGCGCACGCGGTGGACGGTTGCCTGGTGTTGCTGTGCTTCGCGGCACCGAGCTGGAAGTCGATCCCCCAATGCGTGCCGCCGATTCGGCAAGTGCTCCGGGATCTGGCCCGAGGCAAGGCGTTTCCCACGTGCGGGATGTCCGGCACTGGCAATTCCGCCTGGCACGCGTGGGCCCGTGCACCGGGCAATTGCCCACCCCAGTACACCCGGGTGCACGAGACCGAAAGCGGTCCGATTTACACCTGCGACTACACCGGTGCAATCACTGTCAGTATTGACGGCAAGCCGTTCACACGCACCTGGTGGGACATGGGTGGCGACACGGTGACGGACTTCAGCCCCGTGGCCAAGTCCCAACTTGGATCTTGGGACACCAAGTACGACGACGACCGGGCTGCCTGGCAGCGCTCACGTCCCTGAGGGCTGTGCCATGGACGCCTCCACGTTTGCAGCGCTGGCCCTGGTCTGCGCACCACAGGTCCACCCGACCACTGCACTTGCGCTTGTCTCTGTCGAAAGCGCCTTCAACCCTTGGGCCATTGGTGTCGTGGGTGGTGCGTTGCGCCGCCAGCCCCGCAACCGTGATGAAGCGCTGGCCACAGCCCACCAGTTGTTGCGCGACGGGCGCAACTTCAGCGTTGGCCTTGGGCAGATCAACGTGGGCAACTTCCCGCGTCTGGGGTTGAACACCAGCAGTGCCTTCGATCCCTGCCACAACCTGTCGGCCATGCAGTCCGTGTTGACGGAATGTTTCGACCGATCAGGCCCGACACGCAGTCGCGCTGACACCGAGCAGTCCGCCCTGCGCAAGGCCCTCTCCTGCTACTACAGCGGCAACTTCTCGACCGGCTTCCGCCATGGCTATGTGCAGAAGGTCGTCGCCGCCGCGCGCTCGCTGCCTCGCTCTCGTTTCAACCCGTCATCCAAGGAGCCGTCATGAATCGCCCGAAACTTTCTCAAGGTCAGGTCTGCGCCCTCAGCCTGTTGATGTTGCTGCCTCCCCAGGTCTGGGCGCAAGGCTTCGACAAGGTGAACACAACCGTCACCAACGTCAACGCCATCCTGGTGACGATCTCTGTGGCTGTGGTGACGATTGCCATCATCTGGGCCGGCTTCAAGATGATCTTCCAGGGTGCCCGGCTGGCGGATGTGGCCAACATCCTGATCGGTGGAACCCTGGTCGGTGGCGCAGCGGCTTTTGCCAGCTACATCGTCAGCTGACCTCAGCAGGCCCCCACCATGGAAGCTGAAACCATCTACAAGGGCGCAACCCGCCCGGCCATGAAGCTGGGCATTCCGCTGGTGCCGCTGGTGGTGCTCTTCGGCATCGGGATGCTGCTGATGATGTGGGGCGGCATTCTGGTGAGCTGGTGGATTGCGCTTGGGGTGTTGATGTCCTTCGTCCCCACCCTCTTCTGGATGCGCTGGGTGACATCGCGTGACGACCAGCGGTTTCGACAAATCTTCATTGCACTCAAGCTGCGTCTGCACGACCGCAACCGACGGTTCTGGCGCGCACGCAGCTACTCACCCACCCTATTCCGGGGAGCGTCCGATGTCTGGCATCTTTGACCAACTGGGCAAGGGCTCAAGCCGCGCGAAGCGACGCCCTGTGATGGGTGGTCTTCAGCCTCGTCACTGGTCGCAGGCTCTGGCAGAAAACCCCTTGACCAGGTTCGTGCCCTTCTCGTCACTGGTGAGCGACCACGATGTGATCACCCGTGGTGGCGATTTCCTGCGGGTGTGGAGGCTCGACGGCGTGGCATTCGAGTGCGCCGACGACTACCTGGTTACAGAACGCCACGAAGCGCTTTGTAGCCTGCTGCGCAATCTCTCGGGTGGCCAGTGGGCCATCTGGACCCACCGGCTGCACCGCAAGATTCAGGATGCGTTGTCCAACCCAGCTGAAGACGGGTTTGCCAAAGACCTGTCCCGGGCCTACCAGGCGCACCTGAACCAGCGGGCGATGATGAGCAACGAGCTGTACCTGACCTTGGTCTACAGGCCCACCACCTCCCGCATCAGCCGAGCGTTGCAGTCGCCGCAGCGGTCCAAGACCGCCATCGCTGAAGCGCATGCCGAAGCGCTGCGGGTGATGGAAGAGCGCACCGCGTTCTTGCACCGGGTGCTGCGGGGTTTTGGCCCGCAACTGCTCGGCGTACGTGAAAAGCGGGGGGGTCTCTATTCGGAAGTCGCCGAGTTTCTGGGCTATTTGGTCAACGGGTATTGGAAACCCGTACCGTTCACGGCTGGACCGCTGCACCGCACCCTTCCCTCAACCCGTCTTTCGTTTGGAGGCGACAAGCTGGAATTGCGAGATGGTGATCAGCGCCGCTGCGCGGCCCTGGTGGATATCAAGGAATACTCCGACGCCGTCGAACCGGGCATCCTCAATGCCTTGCTGTACGAAGACAGCGAATTCATCGAGACCCAGAGCTTTTCGATCCTGCCGCGCCGCGAGGCCACCCGCGCCCTGGAACTGCAGCGCGATCAGCTGATTGCCAGCGACGACGTGGTGGCCAGCCAGATCGCGGACATGGACGAAGCTCTGAACGAGCTGGGCGATGGTCAGTTCTGCATGGGTGAGTACCACTACAGCCTGGTGGTCTTCGGCAACCCGGGCGAAGACAGTCTGGCCGATGCCGGCCGCCGTGCTGCGCAGGCCATCGGCGCCGTGGGTGAGTCGTCAAGTCTTCAGATGTCACCGGTGGACCTGGTGGCCGACGCCGCTTGGTTCGCCCAGATGCCCGGCAACTGGCAATGGCGTCCGCGCGATGCCAAGCTGTCTTCCCGTGCCTTCGCGGCCCTGGCCAGCGGGCACAACTTCGCCCGCGGCAAGCGCGACGGCAACCCTTGGGGAGAAGCGCTGGCTCTGCTGCGCACACCGTCCGGCCAGCCGTTCTATCTGAACCTGCACAGCAGTCCGGAGGGCGAAGACTCAGCCGACAAAAAGCTGCCCGGCAACACCATCATCATCGGATCCACTGGGGTCGGTAAAACCACGCTGGAAATGTTCCTGCTGACGTTGACGCGCAAGTGGGACCCGGCACCTAGGCTGGTGCTGTTCGATCTGGACCGGGGTTGCGAAATTGCCATCCGGGCCATGAACGGTCGGTACTTCACGCTTGAAGCGGGCAAGCCCACAAACCTGAACCCATTGCAACGCGACCCCACGCCGGCCCGCATCCAGTTCTGGGAACAGTTGATCCGCATCTGTATCGCCACCCCCGCACTGCCATTGTTGCCAGCAGACGAGCGCGCCATCGCCGACGCCGTGAAGACAGTGGCGACGATGCCGACCGCCTTGCGCCGCTTCTCGACGATTCGCCAGAACCTGCCCAAGTCTGGCGAGAACAGCCTGTACGAGCGCCTGGGCCGCTGGTGTGAGGGCGGCGCATTGGGCTGGGTGTTTGACCAAGCCAACGACAAGCTTACGGACCTCCAGTCCGCCTCGGTCATCGCCTTCGACACCACCGAGTTTCTCGACCTGCCCGAGGTCCGGACGCCGGTCATGCTATACCTGCTCCAGGTGATGGAAGAGCTAGTCAACGGCGAGCGGCTCATCTACGTGATCTCGGAGTTCTGGAAAGCGCTGGACCACGAGATCTTCAGCGACTTCGCCAAACAGAAGCAGAAGACGATCCGCAAGCAGAACGGTCTGGGCATCTTCGACACCCAGAGCCCGTCCGACGTGCTGCGCCATCCTATTGGCCGCACGATGGTGGAGCAGAGCGTGACCAAGATCTTCCTGGCCAACCCAGAAGCCGTGCGCGAGGAATACGTCGAAGGCTTCGGGCTCAGTGAAGCCGAGTTCGGCATCGTTCGCAGCTTGGGCACGCAGGGCGGACGGCGCTTTCTGGTCAAGCAGGGGCACAGCAGCGCCATCTGCGAGCTGGACCTCAGCAACTTGCAGGACTTTGTGACCGTGCTTTCGGCCACGACCGACAACGTCGCCCTGCTGGACACCGTTCGTGAACAGCACGGTAACGATCCGTTGCAGTGGCTTCCCGTGCTGCTGCGTGAGGTTCAGGATCGCAAATCCCGCAACTCCAGGAGAGCGACATGAACCGATCTCACACCTTGCTCGTCGCGCTGACGTTTGCCGTGTTCAGCGCGAGCGCCAGCGCCCAATTCGTCAAAGGCAACGAAGCGGTTCGCGTCTCAACCACTGGTGAGCGTCTGGTCGAGCTGGCTCCGCTGCCCAGCTCGGGGCCCATCCGCAAGACCAAGCCATGCCTGGCTCAAGCGGGATGCCACGCAGGTCCCTGGCACATGGTGGAAACGCGAGAAGGTCTGGTGGAGTGCACCGAGGTCTATGCACGCGCGGGTACCTGCCGCCCCTCCAGCTACGGCACCAACAAGCTCTCGCGCATCTGGGTGGTGAAGGCTGGCGGCCAATGGTCGCAGTGCCAGTTTCCCGATCTGGGCAGCAAGTGCGTCAAGGTCTTCGCGCCGCCCCCGACCAACCTGCCCTACCCGGCCTTTCAATAGGGGAGCGATGTCATGTTCGCCTGGGTCGGTTCCAACTTCGATGCGATTCTGAGCACCTATGTGCTCGGCGTTGTGTCCTCGCTCATGTCGGCGATCACGCCGATCGCACTGTCAGCGATGACGGTATGGGTCGCCCTTTATGGCTGGGCCGTGCTGCGAAACGAAGTACAGGAGACCGTGCCCACCTTCGTGTGGAAGGTGTTCAAGATCGGGCTCGTACTGGCCTTCGCGCTGCAGTCAGGGTTCTACATCGGCAACGTGTCGGACACCGCCAATGCGCTGGCCATGGGCGTGGCCAGCACCTTTCTGCCTTCCGGCGTGGACCCTGCCACGATCAGTTCACCCTATGCGTTGCTCGACAAGTTCAACGATGACGCCAGCGCGCAGGTGGCCGACATCATGAAAGAAGCCAGCGTGCTCCGGCTGGATCTGCTGCTGGCCGGCGGCATCTTCTCCATCGGCACCGTCTTCTTTCTCTGCATCGCGCTCTTCGTCGTCACGCTGGCCAAGCTGTTCCTGACCTTCGTGATCGCCATCGGGCCACTGTTCATCCTGTGCCTGGCCTGGCGCCCCACGGCACGTTTCTTCGACAGTTGGTTGTCCATGGTGTTGAACGCGGTGGTGCTGACGTGGTTCGCCTTCTTTGCACTTGGCCTGAGCGCCTACATGGGCGCCGCCATGTTCAAGGCCATCAACGACGGTGGAGGCTTCCTCGGCAGCACCTTCAACGTGCTGGGTGAAGCCACCCGCTACTGCGTGCTCATGATCCTCATGGCCATCCTCTGCTTCCAGGCGCCCAGCCTCGCCTCGGCCCTGACCGGTGGCGCCGCCATTCAACAAGGCGTGCAGATGATCCAGAACGCCATGATGGTTTCGGGCCTGCGCTCTGCCTCCTCAGCCCGATCAGCCGCCATCGGTACAGGTGCCGGGGGCGTGATCCGTTCAGGCGCTGGTGCGGCTGCCACGGCGGGCGCCGCCGCAGCGGCCACGGGTCGTTACGCCGGAAACATGGCCCGCAGGGGCTACGGAGCCGCACGGTCTGCGGCATACCGACTTGCCGCTCTGCGCGGCCGGTCTTGATCTCCAACTTGCCAAGGAGCACACCATGAAGCCGTTTCGTCTCAAGGTCGCCGCCGCCGTGTTGATAACGTTGGGCGCCAGCCACGCGCGCGCCACCGGCATCCCTGTGATCGATGTCGCCAACCTGTTCCAGGCAGTGCAGCAGGTGATCAACGACATCACCCAGATCAACAACCAGATCCAGCAGATCCGACAGCTGCAGACCCAGATCGAGAGCATCAATGGCATGCGCAACCTGGGCGATGTTTTCAACAACCCGCTGCTCAAGAACTACATCCCGGCCGAGGCCTACACCTACCTCAACGCCATCAACAGCTCGGGGTACAGCGGCCTCAATGCCACGGCCAAGGTGCTGCGCGATGTCGGGATGCTCTACAACTGCATGGACCGCAGCGGTGAAGCGCGCACCGAATGCCAGGCCACCCTGGCACAGCCGTACCAGCAGAAAGGCTTGCTGCAGGACGCCATGAAGTCGGCTGCCCTGCGGCTGGAGCAGATCCAGTCGCTGATGACACAGATCAACGCCACCACCGACCAGAAGTCGGTGCAGGAGATTCAGGCCCGCATCGGGGCTGAGAACGCCCTGCTGGCGCATGAGTCTTCGCAAATCCAGATGCTGCAAGGCATGGCCGACAGCGAGGAGCGCATTGCCCGGTCTCGTGAGCGCGAACGCCAGTACGAGATGCTGGGCCGGACCGGAAAGGTCTCCGACTTCCTGCCGTAACCACCACCTCACCGGAGTCCCCCATGAGTGCCATCCTGTTGTCGGGTGAGGCCGCCGCATGGCCGAAACAGCCGAAAACGCGCCCTACTGCACCTGAAGCCCCGTCGCTGCAGACCAACCGGGACTGGGAAATCGACCGAACCCTGATGCTGGAGCGCTCCGAGCGCCGGGCCTGGGCGGCCGCTGCTGCCGGTCTCGCGATTGGCTTGATCGGCATCGCCGCCGTTTTCGTCCAGGGTCCGCTGCGCAAGGTGGTGGAAATCCCCATCGTGGTGGACCGGGTCACCGGCGAAACGACCATCCAGCAGCGCCTGAGCGAAGAAACCATTCCCGCCATGGAGGCGCTGGACAAGCACAACCTGGCCACCTTCGTGCGTTCACGCGAGGCCTACAGCTGGATGTTCCTGCAACGGGACTTTGACCAGGTGGCCCGCATGGCGGTACCCGCCGTGTTCTCGGAATATAACCGGCAGTTCGAAGGCGACGGCGCACTGCAGAAGAAAGTGGGCTCCACCGAGGAGTGGCGCATCAACATCGTCGGCGTGCGGCTGCGCGCATCGGGGCGCAGCGGCAACCAGAGCGACGCCACCGTCACTTACGACAAGGTCGTGCGCATGACCGACCGCAACCTGCCGGATGTGACCACCCGGCACGTGGCCAGCGTGGTCTACCAGTACCAACCCAAGGTGCTGGCCAAAGAGTCAGATCGCCTGGAGAACCCGTTCGGCTTCGTGGTCACGGCCTACCGCTCCGACCCCGAGATCAACACCCCTTCCACTAGAGCGAAGCCATGAACGTGCTTGTTCTGCCCTTGGCGCTGGTGTCGTTGTCCATGCCACTCATGCCGGCTTCTGCGGCTCAGCCCAGCGACAAATCCGATCCGCGCCTGCGCGAGGTGGTCTACGACGCCAACGCGGTGGTCACCGTCCCCGTCAAGCGCGGCATGGTGACACTGGTCGAATTCGACAAAGGCGAATTCATCACCGAGGTGGCCGTGGGCCAGGGCGGTGACTGCAGCAAACCCGATGCTGCCTGGTGCGTGGCCGCCCAACCGGGCGGACGCCACCTGTACGTCAAGGCCAAAAGCACCGCCAATGCGCCCAACAACCTGGCTGTCATCACCGACCGACGCTCACACACGCTGCGCTTCGTGGTCCTTTCGGACAGTGACCGCCAGACGCCGGTCTATCGCCTGGCCATCCGATCCCCCAAACCCGCAGCGGCTCCGCCCAGTCTGGCGGAGAGAGAACTGGCGGCGCTGGCGAGCCTGCCGCCGATTCCGCCCCCGCCCACGGCCCAGCAGATCTTGGCGGAGCGCCTGGCGGCCAAACCCACTCTGGTCAACACCCAGTACGCATTGGCAGAAGGCGCCGGCTCGGCGGACATCGTCCCCACCCTAATCTACGACGACGGACGGTTCACCTATTTGAGGTTCCCTGGCAACCGCGAGGTACCCGCCGTCTTCCATGTGCTCGGTAACGGCAGCGAAACCTTGGTCAACGCCCGCATGGAAGACGACACGTTGGTGGTGGACCGTGTCAGCCGCCGCCTGATGCTGCGGGCGGGGTTGGCTGTGGTGGGCATCTGGAACGAAGCCTTTGATCTGGAGGGATCGCCGGCCACAGGCTCCACCACGGTGCCGGGTGTGAAGCGGGTCCTGAAGTCCGATTCGTCTGAATCGACCTCAAGCAAGGGAGCACAGCCATGACTGATCGACCTCAAGGCTCGTCGGCACCAAACGATGATCCATCGCCCCAGGACAGCGGCAACACCATCAACCCCCTGCCTGGCGAAGCGGGCATTCCCAACGTGGCCCGCCGACAGCCACTCAACCTGTCCTGGAAGAACATTTCGGTCATTGGCCTGGTGGTGACCATGGTCGCAGGCATGAGCGGCCTGTACCTGTACCGCTTCATCGACCACAACAGCGATGCAGACAAAGACAAGTCGCTGCAGAGAGACCGCCCATCGGCAGCGGGCGCTGGCACCCGGCAGCTGGACATGACCCAGCCAGCTCCTCCCCGTGTGCCTGCGTTGATTCCAACGCCTGCAGAAGCGGCCGACCCCATTGGGCTGCGGAACGCTGGCACGGCCACACCGTCCGGACCCAAAGCCCCCTCACCGGACGATGCACCGGTACTGGTGGTGTCATCCCGGCCAGGTGGTGCAGCTGGCGCAAACAGCGACGCCTCGCAGTTGCCCAACGATCCGGCCGCATCCACCGCCAAGCAACTGCAGGACTACCAGCGCCGGTTGCAAGGGCTACTGGACAACCTGACCCAGGGCAACGCCTTGCCGGCAGGTATCGGTGCTTCAGCCACCGAGCCGACGGCCTCACCAGATATCGGGCCAAACCTGCGCTCTGAGGCAACTGGTCTGTTCGGCGGCGAGTTGCAGGGCTCGGCCACACCCCGGGTCAAGGCCACCACGCTGGGCGACCGCAGCCTCACCCTGCCCAAGGGAACCGCTTTCACCTGTGCGCTTAAAACCAGAGTCATCAGCGCCACCTCGGGCCTGGTCGGCTGCCAGGTGCAACGCGACGTGTACAGCGACAACGGCCGGGTGCTGCTGATCGAGCGCGGATCGCACCTGGACGGCGAGTACCGCATCGCGTCGGTACGACCCGGCTCGGTTCGCATACCGGTGCTGTGGACCCGCATCCGCACTCCGCACGGCGTCACAGTGGATGTTGAGTCGCCGGGCACGGGGCAACTGGGCGAGTCGGGCATCGACGGCCATGTGGACAACCGGTGGGGGGACCGCATCGGCGCCGCCATGCTGCTCTCCCTGATCGACGACTCGGTCAAGCTGGTCATCCAGAACCAGATGCAGGACCGTGAAGCGGACACCATCGTTCTGCCGTCCACCACCGAGAACACCAGCAAGCTGGCGGAAAAGGTGCTGGACAGCACCATCAACATCCCGCCACTCATCTACCAGAACCAGGGCGGCATTGTGGGCATCTACGTGGCCCGCGACGTGGACTTCTCGTCGGTCTACGCCCTGCAGCCGGTCGAGCGATGAACGCCCTGCCCTTCACCGATGACGCCCAACCGGACGGCTGGTGCGGCGACGCCACCTCGGTGGTCGAGTTCCTGCGCCCGCTGCGCGAGCAGCTGGATGCACCGGGCGTACTGGAAGTCTGCGTGAACCGCCCCGGCGTGCTCCAGGTGGAGACCGTGCAGGGCTGGCAACAGGTGGACGCACCCAAAATGACGCAAGAGCGCTGCCTGTCGCTGGCCACGGCCGTGGCCACCTACTGCGACCAGCAGATCAACCAGGAACGGCCGCTGCTGTCGGCCACACTGCCCAGTGGGGAGCGGATCCAGTTCGTCATTCCACCGGCCGTGACGCGCGGCACCGTGTCGATTACGGTGCGCAAGCCATCGGAGCTGATCAAGCGCTTGGACGACTTCGACCGCGATGGCCTGTTCAACCGAATCGATGAGCGCGCTGAAATGGGCGCCGATGACGACGGCCTTCAGCCTTTTGAGAAGCAGCTGCTTGCGTTGAAAGCGGCCGGTCGTTATGCGGAGTTTCTTCGCCTCGCGGTGCAGAAGCACCAGACCATCGTGGTCAGCGGCAAGACCGGTTCTGGCAAGACCACCTTCATGAAAGGCCTGGTCGAGGAAGTCCCGCACCACGAGCGCCTGATCACCATCCAGGACACGGCCGAACTCACCCTGCCCAACCACCCAAACGTGGTGCACCTGTACTACAGCAAGGACGCCCAGGGCACGGCACGCGTCACGGCCAAGTCCCTGCTGGAAGCCTGCCTGCGCATGAAGCCCGACCGCATATTCCTGGCCGAGCTGCGCGGTGAGGAGTGTTTCTCCTTCATCCGCTTGGCGGCTTCCGGCCACCCCGGCAGCATTACCAGTGTGCACGCGGGCAGCTGTGCCCTGGCGCTGGAGCAGATGTCGCTCATGATCCGCGAAAGCGGTGCCGGTGGCGGTTTGCGTCTGGACGAAATCAAGGGCCTTCTGGGCATCGTGATCGATGTCATCGTGCAGTTCGGCTGCGACGAACGGGGCCGCTTTATTTCCGAGATCGCCTACGAACCGCGCCGCAAGCGTCTTGCCATCGACGACAACAGCCTGCGGGGCGCACCCGATGCGCAAGCCAGTCTGTTTGACGGGGCGCCGACATGAGCACCGTTCTGACGCTGCCCATGGCATCGTGGCCGACCGCGCGCAAAGTGGCGGCCCTCTTGTTCACAGTGATCGGCTTCGCTGCATTGGTGATGGCCGCGCTGTACCTGTCGGCCGTGCTCTTCCTGGTCTTCAGCAAGGCAAACCCCAGACTTGCGGGCTGGAACAGCATCCTTGACTACTGGCTGCTCTATGCCGATGTGCCGGTGCTTCGGCGGCGGTTGGTCGTGGCCATAGGCATGGCCGGATTCGCCACGCTGATCGCTTTCCCAGGCGCCTTGTACGCCGCCAGCCGCCCGCGCCGCGCCTTGCACGGCGACGCCCGTTTCGCCTCAACCGCTGAAGTCAAGCGCGCCGGACTCTTGCTGACCGACCAGAACACCAACACCCCGAGCGTTCTGATCGGCCGCTTCCGAAGCCAGTTCCTGGCCCTGCCCGGCCAGCTGTCCGTCATGCTCTCCGCCCCCACCCGCAGCGGCAAGGGTGTGGGTGTGGTGATCCCGAACCTGCTGAACTGGCCGGACTCCGTGGTGGTGCTCGACATCAAGGGTGAGAACCATGCCATCACGGCAGGCTACCGCGCCGCCCACGGCCAAGCAGTCTTCGCCTTTTCCCCATTCGACGAAGAAGCCCGCAGCCACCGCTGGAATCCGCTCACTGCCGTGCGCACCAATCCCCTGCACCGCGTGGGTGACCTGCTGGGCATCGGTCAGGTGTTCTTCCCCAACGACGGCGGCGGCACCTCGTCCGAGGCCTTTTTCAACGACCAGGCCCGCAATCTCTTCCTGGGTTTGGGTTTGCTGTTGCTCGAAACACCCGACCTGCCCCGCACTGTCGGTGAAATGCTCCGCCAGTCGTCCGGACAAGGGCAGCCGCTGAAGGACCACTTGAACCAGCGGATCACACAGCGCGCCAAGTCCGGCAAGCCACTGTCAGACGAATGCACCGACGCCTTGCAGCGCCTTCTGGGCAATTCGGAGAACACCCTGGCGAGCGTCGTGGCCACCTTCCATGCGCCCTTGACGATATTTGCCGATACCGTGGTTGATGCGGCCACCAGCGCCGACGACTTTCGGCTTGAAGACTTGCGGCGCCAACGCATGTCGGTCTATGTGCGTATTCCGCCGCACCGTCTGGCCAATGCCCGGCCGCTGCTCACCCTGTTCTTCTCCCAGCTCGTCAGCCTCAACACGCAGCACCTGCCAGAGCACGACAAATCAATCAAGTACCAGTGCCTGCTGGTCAACGACGAGTTCACCGCCATGGGCCGGGTGGGGGTCATCACCCACTCTGCTGCCTTCCTGGCCGGCTACAACCTGCGCCTGCTCACGGTGGTGCAGGCCATGTCGCAGCTGGACGCGGTCTATGGGGACAAGGAAGCCCGCACCTTCGCCACCAACCACGGCCTGCAGATCCTCTTCGCCCCGCGCGAACAGCGTGACGCCGACGAGTACAGCGCCATGTTGGGCCACTTCACGGAACGGGTCACCACCCGTGGACGCAGTCGCTCTTTCAGCGGGCACGGCCACAGCTCGGTCAGCCGCAACGTGAGCGAGCAACGCAGATCCCTGCTCCTGCCTCAGGAGTTCAAGGAGCTGGGCTCCGAACGGCTGGTGGTGATCTGCGAGAACTGCAAACCGATCCTGGGCGAAAAGATCCGCTACCACCGAGACAAGGTGTTCAGGGCTCGCCTCTTGCCTGCCCCGGTGGTACCCCGGATGAACACCGACCTTCACCTCGCGAAAGTGCAGCAGCGTTGGCGCTACGCCGACGACGAGCTTGGAACGTGCGATGACCTGGACGTTGAGCAACTGGTCTACGACATAGGCCAGCTACCCGATCTGCAAGAAGGACCGGCCGAGGACGTCGCTGAGTCCGTCCTGGACTTCCTCGTGGGTCCGAAGCCTGGCGAGGGCGCACCCGGCGGCGCGATCGAACCCCTGCCTGACGAGGACGGGGTGCTGATCACCAAGCCCAACGAAATCGAACGCGGCGACATCACCTGACACCTGGAGCACCACCATGCGCGCCTACATCGCCTTTACCGCACCATTGTTCATTCTGCTCACTGCCTGCAGCTCGCCACCTAAGCCGCCCACCGTCGACGAGTCACAGAAGCGCCCCGTCAACTCGCAAATGGCCATCGAGCTGCAAGTCTGCAAGAACGACCTCCAGAACACCCGAATCCTGGCCACCGAATCCAGTCGCTTGGTTGAAACCACGGCTGCCACCCTGGCGCACATGGCTGCACGACAGCAGCTGATGGCATCGATTCAGGAGAAATCGGTGGCCAACAGCATGCGCATCGTCCATTTCGGCTTCAACAGCGCCCGGGTGTCGATTCCGTCGGAAGAGGCAACGGCCTTGGTGGAAGAAGCCAAATCCGCCCCGTTAGTGGTCCTCAGGGGTCGCACAGACGGTACCAGCGACTCATCTGCCGAAAGCCGCATCGCGCAGGCCAGAGCCCATGCGGTCCGCGACTATCTGGTTGCGTCCGGGGTGGACCCCTCCCGGATTCGCACCACCCACCAGCCCAGCGGCGACCACCTGGCCGACAACCGCAGCGTGCGAGGCAGAAACCTCAACCGCCGCGTCGAGATTGAGGTCTATCGGGTTCTCCCGTTGTCCCCTCAGGTGTCTGCGCCTCCGCAACCCTGACCCTGCCCTGTGCAAACACCGATCAAGGAGAGACCCATGGACGAGAAATCTGCGCCAGCCCAACGCGTGAGTCGATCCGCATCTGACGCCAATGCGTCCTTGGGCGGCACGGTGGAACCCGCTGATCGGGCACGGGTCGCCATCCGAACCTTCCAGACGCCAGAACCGGAGCCTGGTGAACGGTTTGAGCTGCGCGACCCTTTTGCCGACCTCACCTACCGCAGCGACCGGTACCAGGACATGATTGCCAAGGCCGACCAACTGGGCGCGAACCGCTTTGTCGTCCTTGATGCAAGGGGGCAGAAGTCGTTCGTTCACAAGATCGATGGACAGTGGCAACGCGAGCCAACACGGGACGCCCAACCAGAAACCGTCCGCCCAAAGGCAGACTCGAACGTCATTCCTCCTCCAGCCAAGGACAAAAGCGCCGAAGCGCCCGATCACTCAGCGCTGCAGGCAACCGCCCGCATAGACGCTCAGGCCGAACGTGAAGCCCTCGTTGCCCGGCTGGAGGCGTCGCTGAATGATCGCTACATCATCAAGCGCGCGCCGGTCACCGTGGGTGACGTCAGTATCGGCCTCACGGAATACCGGTTCCGCGGTGACACCTCGCGCGTGGCCTTCACCGAATCCACCTTCCGGCTGGCCACCGACACCAACAGCCCCTCCATCGCCCGCTCAATGGTCGATGTGGCCGAGGCCCGCAACTGGCAATCCCTGCGAATCAGCGGCAGCGAAGACTTCAAACGGCTGGTGTGGCTGGAAGCCGCCGCACGCGGCGTGAAGACGCTCGGCTACGAACCCAACCCAGCCGACCTGGAACGCCTCAAGGTGGAGCGCGAGGCGCGCCAGATCAACCGTATCGAACCCACGCGCGACGCCAGCTCAACACATGGTGCAGCCGCCGCAGACAAACCCACTGGCCGTGGTAGCGGCGGCCGAAAAGCCGTGCTCGCTGCGATCGAAGCCATCCTCGTGGCCAATCGCGTGCCTGAGAAGCGGCGGGAAGCCATCATGGTGGCGGCAGAAGAAAAGCTGGCCCAGCGCATCCGAAACGGCCAGGCACCCAAGGTCAAGGTCTATGACAAGGCGGCGCCATCACGGCGAACCGTCGCAGTGCCAACGCCCGAAAGGCAACGCTCGCGCGACCGGGCCATGCCTGCGCCCGCCCGTTGAGGCCGCCTCCGTGGAAGTGTCGGCCGAAGGCGTTTCAGCGTCTGGAACAGCCTACGAGATCGGAGGCCAGCGGGTTGAGGTCGCGTCCAGTGGGTTTGCAGCTTCCATCGCCAGTGCCCACGCCGCCCGTCAGCGACCACGCTGCTTGTGCACCCCAGAAGGCGTCGAGATGTATGTGGCGCGGCTGGCGGGGCCGCACGGGGGCTATATCGTCAAACGCATGCCGGACACCGGCTGTCGCCATGCCTGCGACTGTCCGTCCCACGAGCCAGCGGCCGATCTCTCAGGCCTGGGCCAGGTACTGGGCGCTGCAATCACCGAAGACCCCGCCACCGGTCAGACCAGCTTGCGGCTGGGCTTTTCTTTGACCAAGTTACCCGGTCGCTCACAGATGCCACCGGCAGGCGGCGAAAGTAAAAGTGTCTGCACCGACGGCACCAAGCTCTCCCTCCGCGGCCTGCTCCACTACCTGTGGGACCAGGCCGAACTGACGAAGTGGCATCCGGGCTTCGCGGGCAAACGAACCTGGGGCACAGTGCGCAGGCAATTGCTATTGGCGTCTGAGGGCAAGATTGCACGTGGCGACTCGCTGCGCTCGCGCCTATACATCCCAGAGACGTTCTTCCTCGACCAGCGCGAAGCGATCACCGGCAGGCGATCCGCGCAATGGTTACAAGCACTCTCAGCTCCCGGCAAGCCACAGCGCTTGATGCTGCTGATTGGTGAAGTCAAAGAAATCGCACCGGCTCGATATGGCTTCAAGGTTGTGGTGAAACATCTTCCGGACCAGGCTTTTTCAATCGATCAGCAGCTCTACCGACGACTTGGCAGGCACTTCGAGACGGAGCTTGCGCTCTGGGGGGCCTGCGAGCAAATGCACATGATCATCATCGCCACATTCAGCATCGCTGAGACTGGAGTCCCCGCCGTCGCGGAACTGTCTCTGATGCCGGTCACGCAGCACTGGCTGCCTGTGGAAAACGCATTTGACGAACAGCTCGTGGACCGCTTGGTGAATCAGGGTCGCACGTTCAGAAAGGGCCTGCGATACAACCTCCCCGCTGTGATTCCGGTGGTCAACGCTACTCTCATTGATACAGGCGACGACCCCTGTCTCCTCCGAATATCGCGCGAAGCGAGGACTGCGGTAGATGTGTCGGAACACATCGAATCAAGTGCCCGACCGTACCCGACGCGGAGCTGGATCTGGTATCCGGAAGCCGAAGCCATGCCACCGCTACCGAAGAAGCACTTGCCCACTACAACCGTCGGCATCCCCCCATAGGTGGCTCACCTTGCCGGTCGTGTCATTTCTTTTTCGTCGTATTTTTCGAAGGTGAAGTCTGCGACAACGCGGGTTTGCTTTCCAGCGCTCTCACGGCCGAGCTCAAGTCTTCCACCTTTTGCCGCAGGTCGGCATTCTCGCCTTCCAGCTTTGAGGATCGCAAGTTGGATACCTTCAACTCATCCAGTACTTGCGCTTGCCAGTCATCGCCCGACTTGTTGTTGAACCAATCTTGAAGGAAAGAGGCGCCGGCTAGCGCGGCAGCGACTGCCACGGATCCCACAGCAATCCAAAGCTGAATTTTGGTCGTTCGTTTGGACTCTTCGTCACGTTGGTCGAGTTTCTCAAGCATCGTGCTGGCCGCAGCAGCGAGCTCTTGGAGGGTCTCAGCCGACTGGGCTGTCATCTGCCCAGTCAATCTCACCATCTCGCGATCTTCAGACCGTTCACGCGCCAATCTAGCGCTGTGTTCGACCATGTGGTTGTTCAACTCCAGTGACCTGGCTTCTATCGATGGCGGAATACCAGTGGAGGGAAAAGCGCTGGCCCGTGTCAGTCGCTCAAACTGCTGCCGGGTATCGCCGAGTGCTTGGCTGGCCTTCCGCATCTGATCGAAGATGCCATGCGTTGAGCCGAGAACCTGTTCACGCAGCTTCTTGAATTGGTTCGCCTCTTCTTCAACCTCACTGCGCATGAGCCGGTCCAGGTATGCCGTCGCATGTTCGTCCTCTTCCCTCACGATGGGCGCACGGTCCTTTCCACCTTCGCGGGCGGATCGAAGACCATTCGACGAGACAAAGGCCTCCGCGATGGCTTCGACCATTTCGTCGGACAGACTGGAGGCCTGTTCCGACGTGATGCCAACACGCTCGTGCTTCAACCCGTAGTCAGGGTACAGACTGGCAATGCACGGTAAAAACTGCCTCGCGCGGTCAACGTGAGTTGTGGCGTGCAGCGCACTGAAAGCTTGAAGGTCTGAAGTACGCAAAGGGAACAGATACAGCTTCCCGATGGCGGTATCGACTTCAGCAACATGCTTCAAGAGGCTGCTGAAATCAAATCCCTTCTTCTTGGGCTCATCCCCCTCGCGGTCTCCCGATTCGCTATCCGTGGTCATTGCTTCACCAATTCCATCAACTTGCCGAAGCTGTCCACTACGTCGTACTTGACCTGTTCCGGGGCAAACTTCTGATTGATGTCGTCGAAGAACTTGCGGGCGCATTTGATCTTGGTTCTCTCGATCTCGCGCAGTTCCATGGAGGACATGGTGCCCTTGGTCTCGGCCACGAAGTAGACGTGCTTGACCGCACCTTCCTTGAATGAAATGGCCCAGTCGGGGTTGTAGTCACCCACCGGCGTGGGGATCAGGAACCCGCGTGGCAGCTTGGCGTAGACCACGACATCGCCGCTGGTGTCCAGCTCCTTCACGAACTGGCGTTCGATGTTGGAGTCGGTCAGAACGTAGTCGTAGATGTGGCGTTGCAGCTTGTCGCCGGCCTTGCTGAAGTCCTGCTTGGTCAGGCCCGCCGTGAAGATGTCGAGGTCGAACTTGTCTTCCACGGGGTCATAGGCCAAGTGCTCGATGATGACCGTGGCCTTCTGTTCGTTAATCAAGCGGATGGCTTCGGCGATGAAGCTCTCGGGGTTGGTCTTGAACTGCGCGAAGACCGCGACGTTCATGCCCTTCAGGATTTCAGCAATCGTGCGGCGGGTGAGCTGCGTGCCTTCGGCCAGCTTGCCGATCAGGTCGTACTTGACGGCCGAGTGCACCGACAAACGGTTGACCTCAGTTTCCGTGGCCTTGAGCTTGAACGCTTCGCCCGACTTGATGCCGTCGTAGGTGGCAACGTCGGCCTGCTCGCCGCGCTGGATCGTGTACTGCAACGGGGTGACTCGAAGGCCTGCATCCTTGTCGTTCAGCACGGTAACGGCCTTCTGCACCAACTCGGCCTCTTCAAAACTGACGCTGTAGGCCGCCTTGCGGTTGATGCGGCTCCACAGGGCCTTGAACTCTTGCTTGTCGAAGTTGGCGTTGAGCGGGTTCTTCTTGGGGCGGCGGTCGTCACCAATCTCGGGCAGCTGGCTGGCGCTGAACACGCTGTCGATCAGCTGGTAGACCTGGGCCGCATACGGCTTCAGCTCTGGCGGCAGCTCGGCCAACGTCTCGGCCTTCTTCGCGTCGTGATACGCACCAGTGATGCGGTCGGCATCGTCGGTGTAGTCGTTCTTGAGCAGGTACTTGTAGATCTGCTTCGCCAGCTGCGGCGTGACTTCTACATCGCCGGCGGCTGCCTTCAACACCTTGCCCGTGAAGAAGGCTTCATCGGCCACCTTCGGACGGGCAGACAGCGAGTCGCTGATGTCCTTCTGCAGCGCGGCGACGAAGTCCTTGTAGCTCTCACTCGCCACTACGGTCAGCACGTTCACATCATGGACGATGGCAGGATGATCCATGCGGTCGCCGTGCTGATTGACGGATAAGCGCAGGCCGCGGCCGACTTCCTGGCGGCGTGAGATCGTGTTGTCGCTGTGCTTGAGCGCGCAGATGACGAACACGTTGGGGTTGTCCCAGCCCTCGCGCAGGGCCGAGTGCGAGAAGATGAAGCGCACCGGCTCGTCCAGCGAGAGCAGACGCTCCTTGTTCTTCAGGATGAGGTCGTATGCCTCAACGTCATTCGACAGCCCGGCGTTCTCGCCGCGCTTCTCGATGTCCGGGTCAACGTCGCGCTTGGTCTTCTTGTCGATAGAAAAGTAGCCGCTGTGGGTCTTCTCGGCGGTGATGCCCTTGAGGTACTTGACGTAGGGTGTCTCATCCAGGTCCAGCATCTCGTTGAGGTACAGGTTGTATTCCTCTTCGAAAATGCGGGCGTACTCGCCTTTTTCGTCTGGCTGCGAGTAGTCGCGGTACTTGGCCACCTCGTCGATGAAGTACAGCGTCAGGACCTTCACGCCTTGCTGGAACAAGGCCTGCTCCTTGTCGAAGTGGGCCTTGATCGCTTCGCGAATCTGAATGCGGCGCAGTGCCGCCTCGGTCACGTCGCCGGTGGCGTCACCCACAGTCAACTGCAGCCCGTTTGTGAAGCTCAGCGTGTCGGTGTTCGCATTGATATCCGACACCACGAAGCCGTCGCGGTACTGGTCCAGTCCGTTTGAAAAGCCGTCAGAAAAGAGGTTGTCGCCCTTCGACAGCTTCCTGACCACGCGCTTGATATTGCCGCCCGCCAGTTTCTGCTCAAACTCGACGCGGGCCTCGGGCGGCTTCTTGCTCGAAATCTCGATGGATTGCAGGTACAGGTAGCCGGCAGTGCCCGCGAGCCCCTTCACCGCGATGCCTCGCACGGCGATCTTCTTCACCAGCTTCTGGTTGTAGGCGTCCAGCGCGTCCAGGCGGTGAATCTTGTTGTGCGTTGTCTTGTGCGTGGCCGAGTAACGCAGCACCATCAAGGCCTTGAACTCCTCCAAGGACTTCAAGGTCTGTGCGCCTTCCATCTTCTGCGGCTCGTCCAGGATCAGGATGGGCCGGTTCGCGCTGATGACATCAATCGGGCGGCGAGACTGGAAGTCGTCCAGCACCTCGTAGATACGGCGGTTGTCGGCACCACGGGCGGCAAAGGCCTGCACGTTGATGACCATGACGTTGATGCCCGCATCCGACGAAAAGCTCTCCAGGTGGTGCAGCTGCTTGGAGTTGTAGATGAAGAAGCGCGCTTTCTTCTGGTAGGTCTCCAGGAAGTGCTCGGCAGTGATCTCCAGTGACTTGGCCACGCCCTCGCGGATGGCGATGCTGGGCACGACGATGATGAACTTGCTCCAGCCATAGCGGCGGTTGAGCTCGAAGATCGTCTTGATGTAGCAGTAGGTCTTGCCCGTGCCCGTTTCCATCTCCACGTCAAGGTTGACGCGGGCGACCTTGTGCTTCACCAGCGTGTCGGACACGGGCAGGTTCTGGCCGCGCTGCACTTGCTGGATGTTCTCCAGCAAGGCTGAATCGGTCAGCGCCAGGTCCGCGTTCTTGAAGCCGTCATCGGTGCCCAGCGTACTGCCCAAGGTTTGCCCGCGTGCAGCCCGACCGGGGTCTATGCGATAGGAAATGGCCTCCGCTGATGCAGGGGGCTGGCCCTTGAGGCAATCCACCACGGCTTGCACCGCTGCAGACTGGTAGGCCTGGGTCTTGAACTTAAGTTTCATCGCCAGCCCTTCAGATGCACTTCACTTCGGTGGCAGGCGACAGTAGCTTAAAGATTTGCTCCACGTTGATCTTGACCGAGCTGTCTTTGAAGCCCGCGTCGCGGAACAAAGCGCGCAGTGGTTGCACCTTGGCCAGCTCTTTCACGAAGTCCTCATCAATGCCGCCGTGCGCGTCGAAGCAAGCCGCCAGTGCATTGCCGTCCACCCGAAACACATCTTTGCCTCGAATGGTCTGCTTGGCGATGGGCAGAGCAAGGTCAACCCCCCAGTCGAGCATCACTTGGAACAGCAGATCTTCAGGCGTCCGGTCGGGCTTGATGTTGTCGACGAAAAGGTCGAACTTGGCCTTGTCGAGCGCATCGGGCGCGTAGTAAATGTCGGCCATGTTGGATGTGTCGATTTTGAGAACGCGGAAACCGGTGTCTCGCCCCCATCCTTCCGCTCCATCTTTCTGGCGCACAGCTGATCCGGCGCGACGAGTACGTTCCTTCGAGATCTCCGAAATAAAGGGCTTCAGGCCCACCTGCGTGCAGAATTGGAACGCCTCCTTCGCATCCTTGCTGTCTTGGCCAATCGACTCGGGAAACTGCACGCTGATGAAGCGACGACTGCCTCCTTCGCGTCGGTTGATTTCCATCGTTGCGTGCGCGAGGGTGGACGACCCGGCAAACAAGTCAAGACAGATGTCTTTGGGGCCTGTCATAAAGGAAATGAGGCGCTCCATCAATAGAACGGGTTTGGGATTCGAAAACACTTTCTTACCTTCAGGGAATAACGTCTTCAAGTCGTATGGGCCAGACCTTCCATCTAAATCGAAAACGCTAGACAGCTTATCTTCATACTCCCATGCATAGACCTTCAGCTCAACAAGCTTGGTCTCGTCATCTCCAAACAGAACCCGTTTCTGTTCAAGCAAGCGTTTCATGCTCTCTTCTGGAAACCGATAGCCCATAAGTGGTTGAACACAAGGCTTGCCAGTCTCAGGATGAATAACGTCATATCGGTATCCCTCCTTGCCAGGGTTGTGAACGCTACGGCTTCCGGCGTACACCCCACCCTTGTCGATGAATTTATAGTCGGCCAACGGCCCAAGCTGCGCCTTGTTTTCGCGATACCAAGCGGTATAGGCAGACTGCAGCTCAGATGGATTTGAATATTTTTCAATAAGCTCAGTGCCGATTTTCACAACAACATCCTTGACGTCCGAGACGGAACTTTTCCAGACACCTTCAAGGTCGCTTTTGCTTCGAGCAAAAACGTGAATGCTTTCGTGCTCAATGGCGATATTGCTTGGATTATTGTCGGTAACGTTTTTCCATATCAGGGTGCCAAGAAAATTCGACTCCCCAAACACTTCATAACAAAGATGGAGAACATTCGCTGTTTCAGCGTCATCAATGGAGATGGCAATTACACCCGCAGGAGCCAAAAGGTTTCGTGCGACTCTTAGCCGCTGATACATCATGCCAAGCCAGTCGGAATGGAACCTTCCGTTAGATTCGGTGTTGGCAACAAGGCGATTTCCATGCTCGTCGGACTGATTGCTTTGCGTCAGATACTCGTAGGTGTTCCCAACAAAATCGTCTCGGTAGACAAGGTTGTTACCTTTTTTCCGGTTGTATGGAGGATCAAGATAGATCAACTTAATCTGGCCGAGATAAGCCTCCTGCAAAAGCTTCAGCGCATCGAGGTTGTCGCCTTCAATGAACAGGTTCTTTGTGCTATCGAAGTTCACACTCTCCTCGCGGCAAGGGCGCAGCGTCTTGGCAATCGGCGCGTTGGCAGCCAACAATGCCTCACGCTTTCCTGGCCAGTTCAGGTGGTAGCGCTCCTGCGGTCCTTCCACAATCAACTCAGCAAGCTCTTGCCGCAACTGGTCGAAATCCACCGCCAGCTTCACACTGCCATCCTCGCCCTTGGCTTCGGTGACGCAGCCCGGAAACAGATCGCGGATGCGGGCGATGTTGTCCTGTGCGAGATTGGCCGAATGCATCTTCAGTTTTTCCATCTTGTTATTCCGTGTCTTTGGCGGCTTGCTTGAGTTCCGCGAACTTGGCCGCCATGGTGGGGTTGCCGCGGGTCAGTTTCTTGATCGTCACATCCTGGGCCTTGTCGTTGGCCAGCCGCAGGTTGCGGTCGGCGCCCAGCAAGGCGTCTTTCGTTTTCTGTAAGTGGTCTATCGACTTGTCGATTTCGTCGATGGCCGTTTGAAAACGGCGTGATGCCAGGTCGTAGTTTTTGCCAAAGGCTTCCTTGAAGCCTTCCAGCTGGTTCTCAAAGTTGGTGATGTCGATGTTTTGCGACTTGACCAAGGCCAGCTCGGTCTTGTACTTGAGCGAGTTCAGGGCCGCGTTGCGCAGCAGCGTGATGATGGGGATGAAGAACTGCGGGCGCACTACGTACATCTTGGGGTAGCGGTGCGACACATCCACGATGCCGGTGTTGTAGAGCTCACTCTCTGGCTCCAGCAGTGAGACCAGAACGGCGTATTCGCATCCCTTCTCGGAGCGGTCTTTGTCCAGTTCCTTGAAGAAGTCTTCGTTCTTCTTCTTGGTGGCGGTGGTGTCACTTTCATTCTTCATCTCGAACATGATCGAGACGATTTCGGTACCTGCTTCGTCGGTGTCTTTGAAGATGAAGTCGCCCTTGCTGCCGCTGCTGGCGTCGTTGTCCTTTTCAAAGTAAGCGCGGGGGAAGGCAGTGGCGCGCAGGCGATTGAACTCGGTCTCGCAGTGCTGTTCCAGGGTTTCGCCCACCATCTTGGTGGAGAGCTTGGCCTTGAGGTCCTTCAGGCGTTCGATGGCTTCGTCCCGGTCTTTGATCTGGGTTTCGTAGCGGTCTTTGAGTGACTGTTCGGCCAGGCGCTTTTCAAGCTGAGCTTGTTCAAAGCGGTTTTTGAACTCGTCGCGCTCACGTTCAACCGTGCTCAGCGCCTGGGTAACGGCCAGTTGCTGGTCTTTTGTGGCGGCGTCCAGTTGGGCCCGCAGGGCTTGTATTTCCGCTGCGCTGGTAGCAGCCGCCTGCTGCAGATCGGCCATCCGTTGGGCTTGCGCGAGGGCGGCGGCGGCTTGGTTGTCGCGCTTGGCCTGCTCCAACTGGTGGGCCAGCGCGTCGCGCTCTTTTTCGGCACTGCTCAGTGCCTGGGCCACCGCAAGTTGTTGCTCCTGGTTGGCTGAGGTCACCTTGGCCTGCAGGGCCTGGATTTCAGCATCCTTGGCTGCGGCAGCTTTTTGCAGCTCGGTGGTCAACTGTGCCTTGGCCAGCTCGACCGCACTTTGCTTGTCCTTCTCGGCCAGCTCCAGCCGCTCGTGCAGCTGCTGCTCAAATGCGCTGTCGCGTACTTGCTTCAGGATGTCGGCATAGCCGGCCTCGTCAATCTTGAAGGCTTTGTGGCAGTGGGGACAGATGATTTCATTCATTTGGGTTGCTCCTCACTTTTCGCCGTAGCGGCTACTGGTTGTGTTGCCGACATTTGTTGCCAGTCATCCGCGATAGCCTTCCAGTTGACGCCACGCTCAATCGCCTCACCATCGCGGCTCTTGCCTGACCAGACTGCCCAGAAATCTGGGTCGTCGGACTTCGGACGATGTTGATCAGGCAGCGCGATCATCTGCACCAGTACGGGCAGCTCCGACGCCCAGCCAAGCAGGATGGCATGGCGGGACGGCAAAGACGGCAAATCGCGGAGCAGCCCACGCAGGTTGTCCGGCACCAGTTTGTGGACAAGCTCCTGGTCCCGGTCGTTGCTGATTCGGTGCAGCAGATAGCTGTTGCACTGGGACAGCACGGTAGGTGATAGCTCGCTTGGACGCTGGGATGACAGCACCAGACCGAGTCCAAACTTGCGCCCTTCTCGGGCGATCTTCTCGAATACCTGACAACAAATAGCAGCCGAGTTCTGGTTTTCTGCGTCGTCGTGGTAACGCTTGATGAAGGTGTGTGCTTCTTCCATCACCAGCACGGTAGGCAAGGTCTTGCCATGATGTAGTTTGCGATAGCGTTGAAGCGCCTCCAACGTCATGCGGGCGATCACGGACGTGATGATGTGCACCACCTCGGCGGGTACCAACGAGAGGTCGATGATGGTGACTGAGCCGTTGGATGCCTGGTCGTCACCGATGTAGCTGCCCAGCCAGTTATCCAGCGTGAGGTCCTGGGCGGTACCCGAGACGACCTTCATGCGGTTGTCTGACAGCAAAGTACGAATGCGCATCTGCATGGTCTCTACGTACTCGGAGACGCCGAGCAGCTCAGCTGTGCCTTCGACGCTGCGGAGAAGCTGGTCGCCGGTAAACGGACGCGGTACATCGGCGTCAATGGGCAGGATGTCGGTGTCGCTGCCGCCGAAATTGGCGTGCGCGGACTGGATCAACGACAAGAGTTGGCTAACTTCGCTACGCGTGAACTCGTAGGTCGGGTATTGACCGGCACGCGCATTGATCAAGCCGGTGAGCTCGTCTCGGACAGCACTGAGTGACGCTTTTTCGCCGTCTGAGAATGAGTCCTGAGAAGCTAAACCCTCCTGCCACTTCTTCAGTTTTTCAAAGAAGCCTTTGGGCTGTGGAAACTTACCCCAAGGACTACCGGCGTTGCGCTCTAGTTGTAAGATACTGACCAGGGTGCGTAGATAGCGCCGCATTTCATGGCTAGGCGTGACCGTGGCGCCGAACACCCCGTCACGGACTGATCGCAACGCCTGTACTAAGGTTGGTCGCTGGGTCTTTGCGCTGGCCTGCGTAAACGCACTCCATTCGGCGCTGTTCCAGAACCACAGCGGGATTTGCAGTTGCCCCACGCCTTCGCTGGGCTCCACGGCGAATACCCGCACCTTGCTCATGTCGCGGAAGGTGTTGGCGTATTCGCCATTGGGGTCAAGCACGATGAAGCGGGCATTGGGGTCTGCGCCGCCACGAGCTTTGCGAGCCTCGTCCATCGACCAACGGATCAAGCCTGCAACAGAGCATGACTTGCCACTGCCTGTGTTACCCAGCACGGCCAGATGGCGGCCGAACAGCCGATCCGGGTCAATCTTGACCTCTGCATTGGCGGCCAATGGGCTCGTGCCGATCAGCACATGGCGGTTTTCGCCTGACTCGACGATGGCACGCAGCTGATTTTGTGTGGGCAGCAGCACTGCATCGCCAACTGTCGGATAACTTTCGACACCGCGCCGAAAGCGATATACGTCGCCGCCGTTTGCGTCTTCGCTCTCATAGGTGAGCACCCCTAGCGGGTTAAGACTCATCTTGCGCAGCGGATAGGGCAAGTCCACCAGACCGAAGTCCTGCATGCCTTTGCGCTTGGGGTATTGAGAACGTTCGATGGTGATCCACTCAACCTGGGCGACCAAATGCCCTTCGTCACTGGGAATCAGCACATAGCCGTTGATGCGAGGGAAGGGGCGCGGCGTGCCGGTATTGAGTGCCACGCCATCGGGCGCCTCGATGTCGAGCAGCACTTTGATTTCGTCGGGCGAGACAAAGTCGATGGTGCCGATGCGCAATGAGTCGGCATACGCCAGGGGGGACATGCTCATACGAGGTCACTCCCATCTGAGGCACCTGCGTCCGGAGCTATACCATTGGCAGTTTTCGGCTCTGTCCCCATGCGCTGCTTGAGCAGCTCGCTCATGCGGAAAGTGGTCTTGTCGATGGCCGGCTTGGGCAGGTAATGCTCGGTCAGCATGGTCAAGTCTGCCAATGCCGGGCCGATCAACAGGCTGATCTGAGAGGGCCGGCCCAGCTCTTGGTAGGTCTGCATGATCCGGCCCAATGGGTCGTCATACGAGATCACCACCAGATGCGTCGATGGGATAGTGAGCATGTCACGGATGACTCGGTTGATGTGCTCATCGCCAAAGCTGTAGCCGTAGGTCACCAGTGTGCTGTTCGGTCGGCACACCGCAGCTGCGAGGTCGCGGAATAACTCCACATAGGGGTAGTCAGCCGTTTCCCTGTCCTTTGCTGCGTTGGGGTAGATCATCAGTTCGTGCGCTGACACACCACACAGGCCCGGTGCTTGCAAATAGGGTTCAACACTGGCAGCCCCAAACGGCAATCCGATACGGCGAATGTCTTTGTCTGTCTGCACCCAGTCCACCGAGCCGTGCAGTTTGGTGTAGCGGGCCACACCTTCCAAATAGCGCGGCTCGCCACGAATGCCGGGCGGGTTGTAGTGCATGTCCAGATCCAGGCGCGAAGAGCGAAAGACCGGCATCAGCTTGCCCAGGAATCTGTCCAGCAGGTGCAGCCCGGCCAACTCGGCCCCAGCCTCGATCAGCCGGTCGTAGTTGGTGGTGAATATGTTCAGGCGATCGCGCACGCCAGTGCGGCTGGCGAAACTCATCAGGAAAGTGACGAGGGTGTTGAAGGCATGCTCACGCTGCTCGTGACCTGAAGCGGCAATGCCCGCTTCGCTCGCTAGGATTGATTGAGCGAAAGCCAGCATGCCAGTCTGAAGTTCCTTGCACAGGGCTTTGGCCTCATCGTTCTTCTGCAGAATCTCAAGACCTCGCAGCAACTCGTTGGCAACTCGAAGTTGATCTTCCAAGTTGCCCTTCTTACGCCCGGCCGCAACAGAAGCCTTTTCAGCAGCCTGATTGATTACGGCTTGATGGTTGCTCAACGTCAAGGCACCCATGCCAGCAGCGCCTTTCTGGGCG
The DNA here is from genome assembly GCF_019264445.1 of Hydrogenophaga sp. GTDB lineage: Bacteria > Pseudomonadota > Gammaproteobacteria > Burkholderiales > Burkholderiaceae_C > Hydrogenophaga. The sequence continues at coordinate 70,119 of NZ_JAHVAB010000057.1, read as the reverse complement.
GCCAAGTAGTGCACTGCATGGGTCAGACCCGAGCCGGCTAGGAGTGAGAGATGCTCAGATTGAAACAGCGATGTCAGCCACGGCTCAATACGTTGGCGAAGATCTTTATTGCTGAATTCGTTCTTGCTCAGCCATGAAACTTCAGTGTGTTCCTTGAGCTTGTATTTCCCATTGCTTCCAGAAAACCATGCTGGAATTGGATCATCTCGAACCTTCACTATATTTTTGAATTCCGGCGCCACTTCAGCAGCATGAGTCACATTTGTCGCATCAATTCCTTCAGTCATCTCGATTCCTCCTCTGCTATTGTGAAGTTAATGATTTAAGTTCAGCTTTGAGTTGACGCAGCGTGGAGTTGATTTCCACTTTGCGATTGAATTGCTTCTCTTTGGCAAGGCGCACCTGAGCCTGAGCGACTTCGCGCTCCTTGGCCCTGACCTGTTCGGCTCGAATGACTTGAACGCCCAAAGACTCACTGGGTCTGGCAGCTACGGGCACAAGTCGACGAAGCAACTGCTCATAAAGCCCGCCGAGGTCTAGTGCCAGTGGCAAGGGGATGCGCTCGGTCGTAGAGGGAGTCCAGTCAGACTCGAAGTAGTCGGAGCAAACCCAACTGGCAGCATCGGCTTCGCTGGGGCGCTTGTAGGCAGCAACGACCTGCGTTCTGGCCTCGGCTCCTTGGCCTTGAGTCAGTTCAAAGATGATGGGGTATTGCACTGCGCCGTCGATGCACCGGAGCACGTCACGGTGCAGATCTTGTGTCTTCAATTGGATCGCGAAGACTTGAATCTCCGGCACGCCCGGCTTTGTTGGCAGGTTGATGGTCTCGGGTGCCAGCTTGTAGCGCCAGACGATCTGCTCTACCTGCTCCACGAACAGGTCTTTCAAGCGGCTGTTGGCACCGCTGCGCTCGTAAATCTTGTTCTTGGGTAGCGGGCGAGCGAACTCTGCTTGCTTGGGGTAGGCGAACAATGCACTGGGCTGCGAACTCACTCAGCCTCCTGAATCACCAGGAAGGTGATGAGTTCGAAGTCATCCAGGCCGGAAATGGTGTTCGTCAGTGCGGTGGTCTTACCGCCAGTGAACAAGCTGTCCAGGTCTTTCTCTTCCTTCACCTCGATCATGGAGCGAATGGCCTTGCCCAGCAGGTCGGAGTACACCTGCATCTGTCGGCCTTCGGCCGTCTCTTCGTTGAAGAGTTGGGTGGCGTTAGGAATGGGCTTGTCCTGGCCCTTGCAGCAAGTGCGCGCCAGGTCCAACAGACGCTTGACCTCGGTGTGGTCGTGAACCACGTTGCCGGTCTGGTCGATGTAGACGAGGTAGTAGGGGTGAAGCCGGTTGTGCTGGTTGACGTTGACACCCGTGTTGAGGTTGCGCAGCGTGAAGATGACGCCAGGGCGCAAGCCCATGGCAGGCTTGGCAGGCACCACCGCATGCATGCCGTTGGGCACGTTTTTCAGCTCGCCATGTTCCTTGACGTAGTTGAGCAAGTCCATGCGGAAATCGTTGAGGCCGAGGTCGGTGATGGACACCCCGGTCTTCAGGTCTTCCAGCTCGATGACTTCCTCTTGCAGGCGGCGCAGCTGCTCCTTGCGGTAAGACACATCGTTGGCCTGTGCAGACAGCACGTTGTCGTCGCCCGTGGCCGTCACGTCCGCAATCATCATGCGGCTCTCCACCCGGTCTTTGAGGTTGATGTACTCGTCGAGGGTGATGTCTGGCCAGTAGTTGACCAGCTGGATGCTGCTGTTGGGTGAGCCGATGCGGTCCACTCGGCCAAACCGCTGGATGATGCGGACGGGGTTCCAGTGGATGTCGTAGTTGATGAGGTAGTCACAGTCCTGGAGGTTTTGACCTTCAGAAATGCAGTCTGTGCCGATCAGCAGGTCCACCTCGGCGGGCTCGCCCGGCAGTACCACAGCCTTCTCCTTGGAGCGTGGCGAAAACAGCGTGAGCAGCTCCTGGAAGTCGTAACCCTTTTTCAGCGTGGACTTCGGCGCGCCCTTGCCGGTCACCTTGGCGGTGTGCAAGCCGTGGGCGGCTTGCAGCGCGGGGGCGAGATTGGCGTAGAGGTAGTCGGCCGTGTCCGCAAAGGCAGTGAAGATCAGCACCTTCTTGTTGCCGGGGTTGATCGGGTTGGCGATCTTATTCAGCAGGTGGGTTTTGAGGTGTTGGAGCTTGGCGTCGTCCTCGGGTGTGACGAGGTGCATGGTGGCCAGAAGGTCCTCGATCACCTGCAGGTCGGATTGCAGTTCGTGTTTCCACGATGGCAGGTCCATGTCCGCCAGGTTGATCTTGACCTTGCCACCGATCTCTTCATCACCTTGGAAGGGGATGTCGTCTTCTTCGGCGTCGAGGCCCTCCAGCGCCTCGGTGAGGTCACCCACCAAGATGGCTTGGCCGTTTTGCTGGAAAGCGTTGATCTTGCCCAGCGTGTTCGTGTGGTTGGCCCGCAGGGACTCCAGCGTGAGCCGGAACGATTGCACGGAGCTTTCCAGGCGCTTGAGCAGGTTGGTCACCATGAGTGCCTGCAGGCTGCGCTCGCGATCAACCTGCCGCAAGGTACCTTTGCCCGACCCCACCTGGGTGTCGTACATGTCTTCGTACTTTTTCAGGCGGCTGGGCAGGATGTAGCTGATCGGGGCGTAGACCGCGAGCTTGAGCAGCGAGAGCTGTTCAAAGATGCCGTTGAAGCCCGGCACATCGGACCTGGCAGTCAGTGGGCACTGAAAGGTCAACGGCTTTCTGCGTTCAGGAAACTGCCCGATGTCCTTGGTGTCGTAGAAGGTCTGGATGTGCTTGCGCGAGCGCGCGATGGTCACGCTGTCCAGCAGCTCGAAGAAGTCGAAGTCCAGCGAGTCGAGGATGGCCCTCGCCGTGCGCTCTTCGGGGGGGAGCTTGGCCCAGCTGTTGAAGGCGGTCTGCGCGCCACGGAAGATTTCCTCGACGCTCTTGTCGGTCTTGAGCTTCTTGCTCAGGTTTTCCGAGTCACCTTCGTAGGCCAGGGCTAGCTGGTTGCGCAGGTCGGCAAACCGGTTGTTGACCGGAGTGGCTGACAACATCAGCACTTTGGTCTTCACGCCTTCCTTGATGACCTTGTTCATCAGCTTCTGGTAGCGCGTTTCCTTCTCTTTGAAGGCGTCGTTGTTCCGGAAGTTGTGGGACTCGTCGATGACCACGAGGTCGTAGTTGCCCCAGTTGATGCGGTTCAGCGGCGTGCCGAAGGATTCGCCGCTGGTGCGGCTGAGGTCGGTGTGGCAAAGGACGTCGTAGTTGAAGCGGTCCTTGGCGAAGATGTTGGTCTTGAGGTTGCGGTTGTAGTTGAGCCAGTTGTCGGCCAGCTTCTTGGGGCACAGCACGAGGACGGACTTGTTGCGCAGCTCGTAGTACTTGACCACGGCCAGGGCGGTGAAGGTTTTGCCCAGGCCCACGCTGTCGGCCAGGATGCAGCCGCTGTAAGTTTCCAGCTTGTTGATGATGCCGGTAGCCGCATCCTTCTGGTAGTTGAAGAGCTTGTTCCAGATCAGCGTGTCCTGGTAGCCGGTGCGATCGTTGGGGAGTACGTCTTCGTCGATCTCGTCCAGGAACTCGTTGAAGATGTTGTAGAGCATCAGAAAGTAGATGCTCTCAGGCGAGTTCTCCTGGTAGACGGACGCAATGTGCTCGCAAATCTGCGCGGTCACGTCCTCCAGCTTTTCCGGGTCGCTCCAAATTTGGTCGAACAGGCTGAGGTAGGTCGCGGCGAAGGCGGGCTCGTCCATCTTGTTGACGAGGTTGGACACCGCGTTGCCTTGCTGGTAGCCCAGGTCTACGGCGGTGAAGCCGTGGAGCGGCATGTAGGCGGTATCCGCGCCGTTGGCCTGCACAACGGCGAAAGGCTGCATGGGTGCCTTGGTGCGGTTGCTCTTGAACCGGGCCTTGCGGCGCATCCAGTCGGCGCACTCTTTGGCAATGGCGCGCTGGGTCAGCTTGTTGCGCAGCTGAATCTCGAACTCGCTGCCGTACAGGCTGCGCTCGCGATCGAGCTTGGGGATGTGGAATTCCTTGCGCTCTTTGCGAATCTTGTCGGTGACCTCGCTGGCTGTGAAGGTGGGCGAGGTGAAGATGAAACTGAGCTCGTCGATCTTCTCCAGCTCGGCTTTCAAGGCCTCGAAGGCGTACATCGAAAAGCACGAAGCTGCGATCTTGAGTCTTGACTTAGGCTTCAGCGTCGCCTTGATGTCGTCACCCAGCAACCGGGTGATGTTGTCAATCAGTTCCATGTTTCTTCTTCCGCTCCCCAGCGTTAACCGGCGCATCGGGCGCGGCTTCCAAGCCGTGCTCTTGCGCATAGGCCAGAACCAGCACCTCGACCATGGACGCGACGGAACGGTGCTCCCGTGCCGCCGCCAGCTTCAGCAACTGCTTGATGTCTGCTGAAGTGCGGATAGACAGGGCCTCATCCTTCAGTCGTTTCATGGTCTTGCACCCAATTGGTCTTGTCCTGCAAATGTACTGCGTTTTACACGCACCCGAGGCACTGGTAGATGACCGTACGGCGACACTGCAGATTGGTTGTATGAAAAAGAAGAGAAGTCTCTGCGGTGATCTGCAATCCGGGCGCTTCTCGTTCATTACCCCAATGCCCAATTCACGTCGGCAGGAAGGCCAACCTCACCTTGCTTGGGCTCGGTCATCAGGCTGGACAATCAGCGGTAGCGGGGCCTTTCCTGATAGCGAAGGCGCCGATGTTTGTTGCTGCCGATCGACTCTACGCACCGGTACGCGTGACTGTTCATTCCCCTTGCGAGCTCCTATTTCACCGATGAAGCGAAATACGTGGGAGGCTAGCTCTCGGTCTGTAGACTCGTTTGAGCCAGCCAGTGCGTGACCCAGTTGTAGCCAAGCTTCTGTAGCTTTGGCTTGTGAAGGGTGACCTCTTGGCTCCCTGTACTTGGTGGACCTGGCGGTGCGAAGGCGGCCTTCCTCCCGTGCCTTCAGGCGCCAAAGCCGATCAGGCCGATGATGTTGGCCACGTGTCGCCTGCCGGGTAGCCTCCGCGTCCACGCCATGCCCGCGCAGCTTCTCGGCGAAGGTCTCTCGCCAGCGGTGCAGATCGCTCTTGCGAGGGTTGAGGCGCTTGCCGAGCGTCGACTCGGCCCTCACGCTGATGTGCACATGCGGATTGGCCTGGTGGTCGTGCAACACCATGATGTACTTGTGGTCCCTCAGCTCAACCTGAGCGAATTCCCGGGCGGCGCGCTGCACGGTCAGCGGGTCGGTGCCGCGTGGCATCGACAGCATGATGTTGAAGGCCTGCCGCCGGTGGCCCGGCTCTGCCCCGTCGGGTATGTATGAGCCGCTGAATCGCCATTCCTCCGCCAAGTCATGCAAGACGTCCTTGCCCCGCATGATTTCGCCGCGCTGGTCTTCGATCTCCAGTCGGCCGTTCTTGCTGATGTAGCGGAAGTGGGCGGCGATGGCCCGCAGGCCGCGCCCTCCTCCCGTCACCTTTACCATGACCTGAGGCGCGCGACGCACCACGGTGGCCGCGATGCGCTGGCGGATGACGGCCGCGCGTTGCCGTGCCGCGTCCCCACTCAACCGGGGAGAAGGCCTCACCTTCACGACGCGGTTGCCGGGGTAGAACAGTCGATCACCCCAGGTGATGATGATGCCGTCCAGGTTGTCCGGGGTAGCCATGGCGAACTCCTTTCGCTACTTGGTGGGGGATGCGGTTGACCCTGCGCCCCGGCTGCGCGGTTGCAGTTCGGCTAAGGCACGGGCGGCCAGCTCCAGGTGGCAGCGCACGTCGCCGGCCAGTGTGTCCAGCATCTCGCGGTAGGACCTCGCAGGCTCTACGTTGGCCTGGCGCAGCAGCACGGTGAGGCGGTGGATGTTTCGGCTGAGGGTGGCCAGTTCTGCGCTGGAAACCCTGAGTGCCGCGATGTGTTCGGCCCGGCCGCCGCCGTCAGACAGCACGGGCACGTTGGCCAACAGCCCAGCCAGGTAGGCACCGCGCGACAGGCCTGCGGCTCGGGCACCCGCAACCAGTTGTGAAGCCTCGTCGGCCGTCATGCGGATAGACAACTTGACGCTAGCGGTTCGCCCAGCCTTGGGGGGCAGCTCCCCACAATCGGGATCACTCGCCACCGAAAGACCCAGGTCGCGCGCCACAGCGCTGCGCACCAGTTCGGACACGCTGACCCGTTGCGTCTGCGCACGGGCCACCAGCGCAGCCTTCAAGCCGCGCATTTCAACCGTGACGAAGTCATGTGTTGGGGTGTTCATGGGCCGACGAATGGAGGGGCGCGGAGCGCTTGTGAAATCGGCGGCAAGCCGCCTATCTCTGCACTCACCATGAACCCAGTATTGGTCTGAATCGACGCTCTTGAGCGGCTGGATTCGACCCCGAATCCAGCGCGTGAAAAGGCCGTTGGCGGGTTGAAGATGACGACACCGCTGCCACCCTTGCACAGCGATTGCACAACCAGAGCAGGAAGTGAGCAGCCAGTGAACAGACACCGCACGAACTGACCATTTCGCGGCCAACTCGCGGTCAACACCTGAACACCTGCAGAACAGCCACTGAACAGAAACCACACGATGAAGCTGATTCCGACCGATCCGCCCGGTAGAAGCTCACGCAAGGCGAGGCGCTTCGCGCAAGACATGCGAGAGCTGCGCGCCCAGGGCTACACCTTTGAGGCGATCCGCATGGCTTTGGCCGCGGTGGGTGTGCATGTGAGCAACGCCACGGTCCAGCGCGAAGTGGCCAGAGCAGCCAAGAGCCATGGCGTTGTGCTTGCGGCGGATTCAGTGCTGCGACCTGGGAACGAACTCAAGGCTCCTGCACCCATGCCCCCTACCGCAGCGCCTGAATCGACCACCGTGTCATCGCCAGCACTCGAAGACGCTATCGAGACCGATGCGCGCAGCGGAAAAGAGATCGCCGAGGCGTTCGCTAGCAGCCGGATCACCAACCCCCTGGCCCGCGCCAGGCTCAACGCGAAGGACATGCCATGAAAATCGCCGTCATCAATTTCTCGGGCAACGTGGGCAAGACCACCGTCGCCCGCCACCTGTTGCTGCCCCGGATCGAAGGTGCGGAACTGATTTCAGTCGAGAGCCTGAATGCCGGCGAGGGTGAAGGTCAGGCGATGCGCGGCCGGCAGTTCGGGGCGCTGCAGGAATACCTGCAGACCATCGACAACGCGGTGGTGGACATCGGGGCCAGCAACGTGGAGGAGTTGCTCGACCTGATGCAGAAGTACCGAGGCAGCCAGGAAGACTTCGACGTCTTTGTGGTTCCGAGCGTGCCGACTCTCAAGCAGCAGCAGGACACCATCGCCACCCTGGTCGAGCTGGCGCGGCTGGGGGTGCCACCGTCCAAGGTCCGACTGGTGTTCAACATGGTGAACAGCGCCGCTGATGTCCCAGCGCACTTTGACCTGGTGCGGGCCTTCCTCAAGGCAAAGCCCATCGCCACAGAGAGCGCCGCCTGTCATCTGAGCGCTAACGAGGTCTATGGACGGATCCGGGGCAGTGGCTCCGACCTCACCGCCTTGGCCCGAGACGAGACCGACTACAAGGCCTTGATCGTCAAGGCCAGCGACACCGCAGAAAAGCTCACCCTGGCCCAGAAACTGGCCACCCGGCGGCTGGCTCTTGGCGTGGTGCCCGAGCTGGATGCCTGCTTTGCGGCGCTCGGACTGGGAGAGAACACCGCCAACAACGTGGTGCCGCTGGCACGGCAGGCGCAGTGAGCGACCTGGTCACCGCCCGCGAAGAGCTGATGGCGGTGGCCATCGGCGACCTGGGCGCCTTGCTGGATCGGATCGAGACCATGGCACCCCAACTCGACGCGAGTCGCATGGAGTTGCTGCGAACCAGCACCGAATTGGGTGAGCAGGTCGAGGCGTACTCAAGACGCATGAATGAAATCACCGAGAACGCAAAGGTGCAGGCGGTCAGGCACATCGCCCGCCGCGCCGACGAAATGGCCCGGGGGACTGTGGACACACAGACCCGGGCCATGGCGGAAGCGGCGCGGATGGTGTTTCACAACGAAATCGGCCCGACTCTGCAGCGGGTGGCGCTGCCGCTGCAGGAGGCGGCGGCCATGGCCCGCAAGGGTGCACGCCCCTGGGAGGGGTGGCTGCTGCATGCCGCGACGGCAGTGCTCTCTTCGGCCATCAGCTGGGCGATGGCCGCCTGGTTGTGGCTTCGGTAAGAAGCCGCAGCCAAATTCGCGCGAGCCGGCGACAGCCGGCGAGCGTTTCGGAATTTCCGGATAACCACACCGCCCAGCGTTTGGGCAGTGTGGTTCGAGTCCTGATCAGGCCTTGAGCTTGCGCATCTCTTCTGCCAGCACCCACAGCGCCCGGTTCAGGCTCACGCTGCGGTCGATGCTGGCCACCGGGCGGGTGTACAGACGGCGGCCCTTGGCCCCTCGGCCAGGCTGACCGCCCTTCATGGCGTTCTCCTGCACGCGCTGGAAGGTGGTCCACAGGCTGGTGCCGAAATCTTCAGGCCGGCGGGCTTCGATCAGTTGCTCGACGGTCACCGGGGCCGGTGGTTCGCCCTTCACCCGTTCGCCGTAGCGCAGCGCCAGGGCAGCGGTGGCAAAGGCCCGCTGTTCTTCAGGCTGCAGCGTCAGGGCTTTCATGCCATCGGTGGACGCGTCCACGGCCTCGAAGTCCTCCAGCACCCGGAAGGCGCCATCGATCACCTCGTCGCGGATGTTTCCCTTGTGCGGGATGCGAATGTCGTTGGAGACATCGCCGACCACCAGACCGTTGCAGCAGACAAAGCGGAACACGCCGGCCAGCATCTGGTAACTGCTGGCGCCGTCGTGGCTGTTGATCAGAATGATCTCGTTGGCCTCGGGTCGGGTGTTGACCTGCCCGGCGTGGCGCATGCGAATCATGTGTTTGGTGAACTCGGTCTTGCCTTCGATGCGGCTCTTGCTCTGGGCCACCATGAAAGGCTCGAAGCCTTCCTGGCGCAAGCCGCGCAGCACGTCGATGGTGGGGATGTAGGTGTAGCGCTCGGAACGGCTGCCGTGTTTGCCCTCGGCAAAGATGGACGGTGCGGCCCGGCGCATCTGCTCCTCGGCAAGCGGGGTCTCGCTGCGGATGACGAAGGTGTTCTGACCGAAGCGGGCGGCCAGGCGGGGGGAATGGGCGGTGGAGATCATGGTTTGCTCCTGGTTCGGATTGAAGGGGTGAGATGAAGACCGGGCGGCTGACGCCCGGTGGTGTGCTTCAGGCGGTGACCGGCTGTGGCCTCTGCGATTCCTGCGCGCTGCGGCTGCGGCGGGCGTCGCCCTCGGCCTTGCTGTCGAGGTAGTCGATGTCCTCGACGGTGAACGCTATGCCGTAGACCTCGCGGCCGTCACCGTCCTGGTATTGGGTGTTGTGCAGGCGGCCCACCACGTTGACGTGGGAGCCCTTGCCCAGGTATTCGGCGGCGTGTTCTGCCTGTTTGCCCCAGAGGGTCCACTGGATGGCGACGGCGCGCTCCTCGCGGTCTTCACCGCTGCCGCGGTACTGGTTGCTGATGGCGGTCAGCGTCGCCTTTGCGAGCCGGCCTTCTCGCCCGTTGACGAATTCGAGCTTGACGGCACCGGCCAGGTGCGCGTGGCGCTGGATGACTTGAACATTGGCCATGGTGGAACTCCTTGCAAGAGCAACCAGCCGGACCCCAATCCGAGTTCCTCAAAACTGATCCTCTCGCTCGGACTCCCTCGCTCCCGCCCACGGGCGGGCGGGGGGTGGGCAAGGCCCCTTCCCTCGGGAAGGGGTGGGGGATGGGCATTCCCCTTGCAGCACGAAACAGTGAGCCAGTCACCTGGCCCACCGCTGAAAGATCCCCCCACAAGTCCCCCTCACCTGTGGATGGGGGCGCCGTGGGGGGATGACGGTGGGCCCATTGGCGCACGCGCTGCCCCAGCCTCTGCGGGCGACCAGCGCAGCGCAGGCGACCGGATGAACTGAGCAGCGGCGGCTCTGCGGACGGCGTGACACCAAGCGCAGCGACTGGCGCGGCGTTCGAGCCGGTGCGATCACTTCAGACCTCTTCCATGTCCGCACGCAGCGCGCACTTCAATGAAGAAAGAAAGGGGGCTAAGCCCCCTGGCTCATACAAGCCCCATTTCGGCCATTGAGCAGATGACTTCGCCCGCCAAGATGAAGTGGTCCAGCACCCGCACATCGACCAAGGCCGTGGCCTGCTTGATCGTCTGCGTCAGGTGCTCATCAGCCCGCGACGGACGTGCTTCGCCACTGGGGTGGTTGTGCACCAGGACCAGCGCACTGCTGTTCCGCAGGAGCGCATCGCGCACCACCTCCCGCGGGTAGACCGAGGTCTGATTTACTGTGCCCCGGAACATCTCGACATAGTCCAGCACGCGGTTCTGCGAGTTCAGGTGCATCACGGCAAACACCTCGTGCGGCAGGTGGCCCAGCCGCGAGCGCAGGAAGTTCTTGACCACCGCAGGCGAGTCCATCAGATCGCTGCCACGCACCTGGGCCGCCAGCAAGCGCTGCGCGGCCAGCAGCACCTCGTCGGCCTCGGCCAGCCGGTACTGACCGGTCACGCCGCGGATGAGCAAACCGCCCGAACCGGCGGGTACCGACAGGAGGGAATCGAGGGAAGAGAACAGATCGTGCTGCATGACCAACTCCGGTGATCGGGCGGGATTGCCCGAGACCGGAACCGGCACGCCGCAGCGCAGCGGTCACAGGTTCGAAGACGGCCGAACGGCCGCCAGCGTCCATAGGGCGCGCAGACCTTGACGGCGAGAACGGTGTGCAAGGATGAAGGGATCAGCAAGCCAGCCCCACCACACATGCCTGAGCGAAACAGGCAAGCGCAGCGCGCAGGCCGGGGGCCGCCCCACGGCCGAAGGCGAAGGGATCGGAGCCGCATGGCCGCGACCTGCAGGGGCGCGGGGCGCAGCCCGCAGAGCCCGACGGCGGTACGCCGGGACGCTCAGTCCCCCAAGGGAAACTCCGCACACAAACCGGGCGCAGATCAAACGTGACCCCGTCAGCGACACGTCACCAGAACATGTCGCCAGAAACCCATTTCGCGGACACGAACTTTTTTCTCGTTCAGTGGTGCAAAAACCGGCAGGCGTTGCTTGACCACCACAGGCGTCTACATGTGAGACTCAGTGAGAGCAAAAAGCCTGTTGCTACAACGTGGGTTCTTCGTGAGGCCGTCATTAGAACGGCCTGCGCAACGGCGGTTTACCCCCCGGTTTACCCCCGGAGCAAACCAAAGAAAAACGGGTTAGCTCATTTCTGAGCTAACCCGTTGATTTTATTGGTCGGCGTGGCGGGATTCGAACTCGCGACCCCTTGCACCCCATGCAAGTGCGCTACCAGGCTGCGCTACACGCCGACAAGCCTCAGATTATAGCGCCCGAACAGGCGCAAATCAGACCGGGTGGCGAAGAAGCTCGCGAATTTCGAGCAACTCGCGGCGCACGTCGTGCAACAGCCCGCCGGACTCCTGCACGCTGTAGTCGGCCTCAATGAAGGGAATGACCACCTCGCCGTGGACGACTTCGTCGAGATCGATCACGTCTATCGCCTCGTCCTCCTCAGTGCGCCGCTTGTCCCGCTCGGCCTGCACCAACTCCTGGAGCTTGTTGCGAGCACCACTGATCGTGAACCCCTGGTCGTACAAGAGCTCTCGAATTCGGCGGATCATGAGCACTTCATGGTGCTGGTAGTAGCGGCGATTCCCGCGCCGCTTCATCGGTCGGAGCTGCGTGAACTCCTGCTCCCAGTACCGCAGCACATGCGGTTTGACACCGCACAGCTCGCCCACTTCACCGATGGTGAAATAGCGTTTGGCCGGAATGGGCGGGAGCGTTTTTTCCATGAAAATCAAGGCGGTATAGACCGAACCTTGAAATCTACTCTAACTCACGTCCGCATGCACGGCGGATTGAACATTTCTGTGTGAAATGTTGCAACCGCCCCAGTGGGCGGCCACGCAAGCCTGGCCCGCCCTGGCGCGAAGCAGAGGCAAGCACGATCCAGACGTGGTCGTCCCGAGCGCCATTACGCGCCGATGACCGCCGTCTGAACCTGTTCTTTGAGTTTGGGACTGGCGTGGAAGGTCACCACGCGGCGCGCCTCGATGGCAACCGGTTCGCCTGTGCGCGGGTTACGACCAGGCCTGGGTGCTTTCGTGCGGATCTGAAAGTTACCGAATCCCGAGATCTTCACGTCGGTCCCATTCACCAGACTGTCGGTGATCAGATCGAAGAAGGCATCGATCATGTCTTTGGACTCTCGCTTGTTCAGACCGATCTGGTCAAACAAGAGCTCCGCGAGTTGCGCCTTGGTCAGGGCCGGTGTTTCAAGGCTTTCCACAGCGAGTTCCATTCGCGAGTTCTCCATCTTGTTCGCCTCAGCCACGCAATCTGCCCGCGACACGCACGGCGACCGACTCGACAATGGCATTCACAGTCGTGTCAATCTCTTCGTCGGTCAGTGTAGCGCCGTCCCGGTTGAGCACGAGCCGCACGGCAAGGCTCTTTTCGTCTGCCATCCATGCCCCGGACGGCGCGTCGCTGGGCAGCGTCTGCTTCTTTGGCCGGTACACATCAAAAAGCACAACATCCTTCAACCATGGGCTGGCAACGGCACGAATGGCTTGCACAACAGCGTCATGCGTCACCGCTTCCTTGACCACAATCGCCAAGTCACGCTCCACCGCTTGATGGCGGCTGACGGCTTGGTAGACGGGAACCGTGCGCGCCAACACGGCGTCGAGCTCAAGCTCAAACATCACAGGTGCCTGCTGCAAGTCATAGGCTTGCCGCCAGCGGGGATGGAGCTCCCCCACATAACCGATGCATCGCTCTTCGACCCAGACGCCGGCGCAGCGGCCCGGGTGCATCGCGGCATGTTCGCCGACCCGAAACTCGGGCTGCAGAGGGGCCAGAAGGGATTGCACATCCCCTTTGACGTCAAAGAAGTCTGACGCGCGGTCTGCCACACCCCATTGCAACAAATCCACGGCACCGTAAGCCATTCCTGCGACGCGCATCGGCTGCCGAAAGCCTGCCACAGTGGTGTCGCTGTCAACAACTGCCGGGTCCTTGAAAAAGACGCGCCCCACCTCAAACAGGCGCACTCGATCAGCCCGCCGGTCGAGGTTGAACTTGAGCGCTGCCAGCAAGCTGCCCAACAGCGAAGAACGCATCACGCTCATCTGACTCGATATGGGATTGAGCAAACGAATCGGATCTGCGTTTGCGGCGAGTTCCCGCTCCCAGCGCTCCTCCACGAAACTGAAGTTGATGGTTTCTTGGTAGCCCATCTGCGCCAGAAGGCGACGCACCGCAAAGGAGCTGCGCGAAGACTCCTTGCGCAGCTTGGCCGTGATGGGGGCGTTTGGCGGCGAATCGGGCAACTGTTCGTAGCCGATCACCCGTGCCACCTCTTCGATCAGATCCTCCTCGATCTGCAAATCGAAGCGGTAAGTGGGCGGCACGACGGTGAGGACACCCTCGCCCTCTTCGACCGACAACCCCAGCCGACGCAGTGCACTGGCGCACCGTGACTGCTCAAGTGGCATCCCGATGACCTTGGCGGCGCGTGCGACACGCAAGCTCACTGGTTTGACCTCTGGCAGCTTGACGATGTGATCGTCCAGCTCTGCGGCCTGGCCACCACAGATCTCCAGCACCAGCTGGGTGATTCGGTCCACGTGCTCACCGGTCGTGGACGGATCGACACCCCGCTCAAAACGGTGCCCTGCATCGGTGGAGAAATTGAAACGGCGTGAGCGCCCCGCGATGGCTTTCGGCCACCAGAACGCGGCTTCAATGTAAATATTCTGGGTATCGTCAGAAACGGCGGTTGCATCGCCGCCCATGATGCCGGCCAGCGACTCAACGCGGGCGTCATCAACGATCACACCCACCTCCGCATCCAGCGCGACGGTGTTGCCATTGAGCAGCTTGAGCGACTCACCTTCACGCCCCCAGCGAACCTGCAAGCCACCTTGAATCTTGTCCAGATCGAAGATGTGCGAAGGGCGCCCCAGTTCGAACATGACGTAGTTGGAGATGTCGACCAGAGCCGACACGCTCCGCTGGCCACAGCGCGACAAGCGCTCCACCATCCATGCTGGCGTAACAGCTCGCGTGTTCACACCGCGCACAACGCGACCGGTGAATCGACCGCAAAGATCTGGCGCTTCAACCCGGACGGGTAAACGCTCCTGCAAGGCCACCTGAACGCTGGGAGCTTCAGGCTCCACCAGAGGTGCGCCCGTCAGCGCGGCCACCTCGCGTGCAATGCCATACACACTCAGGCAATGCGCCAGGTTGGGCGTTAGCTTCAGCGTGAACAGCATGTCATCCAACGCGAGGACATCACGCACATTTCGACCCACAGGCGCATCGGCCTGCAGTTCGAGCAAGCCGCTGTGTTCATCAGACAACTTGAGCTCACGCGCGGAGCACAACATGCCCTGGCTTTCCACACCACGCAGTTTGCCGAGCTTGATCTCAAAGGGCTTGCCATCTTCGCCGGGTGGAAGCTTCGCCCCCACCAGCGCGCAGGGCACCTTAATACCCACGCGCGCATTGGGCGCACCGCAAACAATACTCAGCAAGCTGTCCAGGCCCACATCCACCTGACACACCCGAAGGCGATCGGCGTTGGGGTGCTGAACTGCTTCCTTGATCTCGCCCACCACCACACTGGTAAAAGGCGGGGCTACAGGTTGCAGCTCTTCAACCTCCAGACCCGCCATGGTGAGCGTGTCGGCCAGCTGCTGACTGGTCAGTGGAGGGTTGCAAAAAGTGCGGAGCCAGGATTCTGGAAATTGCATGTCGTGGCCTCAGCGGAACTGAGCAAGAAAACGGACGTCACCGTCGAAAAAGAGGCGCAGGTCGTTGACGCCATAGCGCAGCATGGTCAGCCGATCTGGGCCCATGCCGAACGCAAACCCGATGTAGCGCTCTGGATCCAGCCCCATGTTGCGAACGACGTTTGGATGCACCTGCCCCGAGCCTGCGACCTCCAGCCAGCGCCCGGCCAGAGGACCCTGCTGGAACTGAATATCGATTTCGGCACTGGGCTCGGTAAAGGGAAAGAAGCTCGGGCGGAAGCGAAGTACGAGATCGTCCGACTCAAAGAAGGTGCGGCAGAAATCGGTGAAGACGTACTTCAAGTCCTTGAAGCTGACGTTCTCACCGACCCAGAGCCCTTCACACTGATGGAACATTGGCGAGTGCGTTGCATCGCTGTCCACGCGGTACGTCCGGCCGGGCGCAATGACCCTGATTTCAGGCATCTGCAAGCCTGCATCGATCATCGAACGGTGACGCTTCACATGCTGCACCGCGTGGCGGATCTGCATGGGGCTCGTATGGGTACGCAAAAGGTTGGGAGCCTTGTCGCTACCGCCCTCCACATAAAAGGTGTCGTGCATCGAACGCGCAGGATGATCCTCAGGCGTGTTGAGTGCGGTGAAGTTGAACCAGTCAGATTCGATTTCAGGGCCATCCGCGACCTCAAAACCCATGGAACCGAAGATGGACTCAATCCGCTCCAGCGTGAGACTCACGGGGTGCAACCCACCGTGACCCCGCTGGCGCCCCGAAAGCGTCACATCGAGCGCTTCTGCTCGAAGTTGCGCCTGCAGTTCCGCATCGGCCAGGGCCTGGCGTCGGTCGGTCAGCGCCGCCTCAACCGCCTGCTTGGCCTGATTGATGGCCGCGCCGCGCGCCTTCTTTTCATCCACAGGAAGCGCGCCCAAGCTCTTCATGAGCTCCGTAATGCGTCCCGCCTTGCCCAAAAACAGGGCCTTGGCGTTTTCGAGATCCGCCGGCGTGGCGGCCTGGGCAAACTGCGCGCGGGCACTCTCGACCAATGCGTCCAACTCGTTCATGTGTGTGCTTGAATCGTTGGGAAATAAAAAAAGGGGTTGAAGCCTGCGAGGGAATCCCTCAAGCCTCAACCCCTTTGAGCGACGGAACACGCCGCGCGAGCGCGGCGTGCCCCTGCCGTGAATCAAGCGGCCAGCTTGGCTTTGACTTGCTCCACGATGCTGCCGAAAGCAGCAGGGTCGTTCACGGCCAGATCGGCCAACACTTTGCGGTCGATTTCGATCTGGGCCTTCTTCAGGCCATTGGTGAACTGGCTGTACGTCAAGCCGCAAGCGCGTGCACCGGCGTTGATACGCGCGATCCACAGCTGACGGAAAACGCGCTTCTTGGTGCGGCGGTCACGGTAGGCGTATTGACCGGCCTTCATCACCGCCTGTTTGGCGATGCGGAAGACGTTACCGCGGCGACCGCGGAAACCTTTGGCAAGGGCGAGAACTTTTTTGTGACGGGCGCGTGCCGTTACACCACGTTTGACGCGAGGCATGTGTGACTCCTTGTTCGTCGTTGATCAAATGCCCTGGCCGGGCAGCATCTGTGCCATGTGACCCATATTGGTCTCATGAACAGTCACTGCACCACGCAGATGGCGCTTGTTCTTGGTGGTCTTCTTGGTCAGGATGTGACGTTTGAAGGCTTGACCGCGCTTGACGGTGCCACCCGGACGCACGCGGAATCGCTTCTTCGCGCTGCTCTTGGTCTTCATTTTGGGCATCTTCATGCTCCTTTTTCATTTGTGCTCGTGAGGCGCTGCGAACCTTCCGCAGACTTGTTGGCCCCGAGCCACTTTTATGAAAGGCCTTTCGGCCTTTCGCTTCGGCGTCTGGCTCTTCAGCCAACGCCTTGAAAGGACAGGAGACTACCCTGCCCTTCCAATGCTGCTCTTGTCTACGACAACCCTCAGGCTGTCGACTGCCCCGCCGCTGGCGCTGCTGCCTCGGCGGGCTTCGATGCACCGCCACCGGTTTTCTTGCGCCCGGGCGCGATCATCATGATCATCTGACGCCCCTCCAACTTCGGAAACTGCTCCACGATGATCGAATCGGCCAGCTCATCGCGAATGCGGTTGAGCAGGGCCAGCCCGAGATCCTGGTGGGTGATTTCACGACCGCGGAAACGCAGCGTGATCTTGCACTTGTCACCATCGTCAAGAAAACGCCGGATGTTGCGCATCTTGATGTTGTAGTCGCCATCATCGGTACCGGGCCGGAATTTGATTTCCTTGATCTCGATCACCGTCTGCTTGGCTTTGGCTTCCGCAGCCTTCTTCTGCTCCTGGTACTTGAACTTGCCATAGTCCATCAAGCGACACACGGGAGGCACGGCAGTGGCCGCAATCTCGACCAGATCCACATCCAGTTCCCCTGCCATTCGCAGCGCTTCTTGCAGACTGACGATACCAAGCGGCTCGTTCTCGGGCCCGTTGAGACGGACCTCCGGGGCCATGATTTCCCGATTCAGTCTGTGTGCGCGCTCTTCACGTTGGCGGCGGTCGCGAAAGTTGGTAGCTATGGTGAGTTCCTTTGCGTGGGCTAGGTGATACGAATCAGAGGCCAAACAGCCTCAAGCGCACCCGCAGGGATTCCCAGCCGCATGAGCATCACCCGGGATGTTTGACATCAAACTTTGGATGAAACGTCTGCCGCAATAAGTTTGGAAAAGGCTTCCAGCGGCATGACACCGAGGTCTTTGTTACCTCGCGCCCGCACAGCCACGGCACCAGCTTCTTTTTCTTTGTCGCCCACGACAACGATAAAGGGCAGCTTTTGCAACGCGTGCTCCCGTATTTTATACGTTATTTTCTCGTTACGCAGATCGGTCGTGACCCTAAGCCCTTGATTCTGCAGAGATTTCGCGATTTCACGACAGTAATCTGCCTGGGCATCGGTAATGTTGAGCACAGCGACCTGCACCGGCGCCAGCCAAGTCGGGAGGGCTCCAGCGTGCTGCTCGATCAGGATGCCAATGAAGCGCTCGAGGCTGCCCACAATCGCGCGGTGCAGCACGATGGGCGTGTGGCGCGAGCCATCTTCACCCACGTATTCGGCGCCCAGACGCTCAGGCAGGTTTGGATCGACCTGGATTGTGCCGCACTGCCAAGGGCGGCCCAGCGCATCCTTGAGGGTGTATTCGATCTTCGGACCATAAAACGCTCCCTCGCCCGGCAGGTATTCGAAATCGCAGCCCGAAGCTCGCAGACCCTCCGCCAGCGCATTCTCTGCGCGGTCCCAGCTCTCTTCGGTGCCGATGCGCTTCTCCGGGCGTGTCGAGAGTTTGTAGATGATGTCGTTGAAGCCGAAGTCCTTGTAGACCTTCTGCAGCAGCGTGGTGAAGGCCACCACCTCTGACTGGATCTGACCCTCGGTGCAGAAGATGTGCCCGTCATCCTGCGTGAAGGCGCGCACACGCATGATGCCGTGCAGGCCGCCGGAGGGCTCGTTGCGATGGCACTGGCCGAATTCGCCGAAGCGCAACGGCAGGTCGCGGTAGCTCTTGATGCCTTGCTTGAAGATCAGGATGTGTCCTGGGCAGTTCATCGGCTTGAGTGCGTAGTCGCGTTTCTCAGACTCCGTAACGAACATGTTTTCGCGGTATTTGTCCCAGTGGCCGGTTTTTTCCCACAACCCCTGATCCAGGATCTGCGGACCCTTGACCTCCTGGTATCCGTTGTCCCGGTAGACGCGGCGCATGTACTGCTCCACCTCTTGCCACACCGTCCAGCCCTTGGGGTGCCAGAACACCGTGCCGGGTGAATGCTCGTCGATGTGGAACAGATCCAGCTCCCGCCCCAGCTTGCGGTGGTCACGTTTTTCGGCCTCCTCCAGCATGGTGAGGTACTGCTGCAACTCTTCCTTGGTGGCCCAAGCCGTGCCGTAGATGCGCTGCAACATCTCATTGCGGTGATCACCGCGCCAGTAGGCGCCAGCCACCTTCATGAGCTTGAAGTGCTTGAGCTTGCCGGTGCTGGGCACGTGCGGGCCACGGCAGAGGTCCTCAAAGGCGCCCTCCCGGTACAAGGACACGTCCTCGTTACTCGGGATGCTGGCGATGATCTCCGCCTTGTAGTGCTCACCCAGCCCCTTGAAATAAGCCACCGCCTCATCTCGTGGAAGCACCCGCCGCACCACAGGCTCATCCTTCGCAGCCAGCTGTGTCATGCGCTTTTCGATTGCAGCCAGGTCGTCCGGAGTGAAAGGCCGCTTGTAAGAGAAATCGTAGAAGAACCCGTGTTCGATGACAGGCCCGATGGTGACCTGCGCATCCGGGAACAACTCTTTCACGGCATAAGCCAGCAAGTGGGCGGTCGAGTGCCGAATCACCTCCAGGCCGTCTGCATCTTTGGCGGTCACGATGGACAGCGGACTGTCTTGCGTGATGAGGAAGCTGGTGTCGACCACCTTATCGCCAATCTTGCCGGCCAGCGCGGCCTTGGCGAGGCCAGTGCCGATCGAAGCGGCCACGTCAGCGACGGTGACCGGGCCGGGGAATTCACGTTGGGAACCGTCGGGAAGCGTGATGTGCAACATGGGGGAGTCCAGAAACAAAAAAGCGCGGCATGGGCCGCGCTTGGATGGGTCGAGAGAAGGAAATCGGGCAGGCGCGAACTGCGGGCCTCAAAGGGCCAGGGGAGTGCACTCCATAGTTCGCGGTGTCATAACCAGACTGCCTTTCTCGCTCTTGCAGATTCAAAAGAGCCCCGAGTTTCCCACAAAAAAGTCCGCACCGCGCCCCAGACGGCTTCGTTCGCTTGCTGCCCCGTCCATTCAGTGGACGGGATCAACCGTAAAAGCTGGCCTCCCACCGAGCCTGGTTGCGAGCCGCCACGCGCACGAAGGGTGTTGCGCGAATGATGGCCATCATGGCGTTGTTGAGCAGCCTGGGAATGAGCGGCAACGGACGCAGGAAGTCAACGAACAACACGATGCGCCAGTGCGGGGTTCGGTTCCAGGCCTCATGCTGGTACGTGTCATCAAACACCAGCGACTCACCTTCGCCCCACGAGCGCTGCTCGTTGTCGACGCGGATGGCGCAGGTATCGTCGCTCGCGGGGATGCGCAACCCAAGGTGGTAGCGCAGCACGCCGTTGTAGGGGCCTCTGTGCGGCGGCAGCACCTTGCCCGGCGCCAGAATCGAGAAGAATGCGGTGCTCATGCCGGGCACGAGTTCGAGCGCCTTCGCCGTGTTGGGGCACTTTCGTCGATTGCCCTCACATTCGACGCCGTAGCCCCTGAAGAAAAATGTCTTCCAGCCCGCGTCGGTGGTCAACATGGCCTGGTCCGGCGAGATGTCCTGGAAATTGGGCAGCCGCTCTACCTGTGGCAAAAGCGCATCCAGTTCCTTCTGGATGGCCTCGGTGTGCAAGGCCAACTGCCGCGTCCAGGCAAAGTCACTGGGCTCGAAGAACGGATGGTCACCGTGCAGCGAGTAACGGCGATTGAGTTGCTCCATCTCGCGAAGCACACGAAACAGAACTCTGCTGACCAGATTTCGAAGCATGTTTTTCCCGTCAAGGTCATCGGCTCATCGCACGGCGCGGAAGCTGCAAGCCGCTCGCTGGCCAGCCTCTGGTTTTCAGGCAGCGTGGCCACAGGCCACCAGCATGAGCCCCCTCACGATGCATCGCCGCGTTTTCGCCCCGTGTGCCACGTGAGCAAGGATACTTTGGTAATACAGGCTGATGCTGCTGTCAGCCGAGACATTCTTCACAACGCAAGCGCCTTAGCAAAGCCGTTCAGCGCGCATCTGGGCCTACCCGGCACAAAAAAGCCACCCCGAAGGGTGGCCCTGTCTCCTCTGAATGCGGGGATTCAGCTCAGTGGAACTGCTCTTCTTCGGTCGAGCCGGTGAGCGCCTTCACGCTCGACGAACCGCCCTGGATCACCGTGGTCACGTCGTCGAAGTAACCCGCGCCCACTTCCTGCTGGTGCGATACAAAGGTGTAGCCCTTGTCGCGTGCAGCGAATTCGGGTTCCTGCACCATTTCCGTGTAGTGCTTCATGCCTTCGCCGCGGGCGTAGGCGTGGGCGAACTGGAAGGTGTTGAACCAGTTGATGTGAATGCCCGCCAGCGTGATGAACTGGTAACGGTAGCCCAGCGCAGCCAGGTCTTCCTGGAAGGACGCGATCTGCTTGTCGTTGAGGTTTTTCTTCCAGTTGAACGACGGCGAGCAGTTGTACGACAGCAGCTTGCCGGGGCAAGCGGCCTGCACGGCCTGGGCGAATTCGCGGGCGAAACCGATGTCTGGCACGCCGGTCTCGCACCACACCAGGTCAGCGTAGGGCGCGTAGGCCACGCCGCGGCTGATGGCTTGCTCCAGGCCGTTCTTCACGCGGTAGAAGCCTTCCTGGGTGCGCTCGCCCGTCAGGAACGGCTTGTCGTTGGCGTCGTGGTCGCTGGTGATGAGGTTCGCGGCTTCTGCGTCGGTGCGGGCCAGCACGATGGTGGAAACGCCCATCACGTCGGCGGCGAAGCGTGCGGCGATCAGTTTTTCGCAGGCTTCTTGCGTGGGCACGAGCACCTTGCCGCCCATGTGGCCGCATTTCTTCACGGCGGCCAGCTGGTCTTCGAAGTGCACGCCAGCGGCGCCGGCGGCGATCATGTTC
This sequence comes from Hydrogenophaga sp., assembly GCF_019264445.1. Lineage (GTDB taxonomy): Bacteria > Pseudomonadota > Gammaproteobacteria > Burkholderiales > Burkholderiaceae_C > Hydrogenophaga. Next base: position 48,615 of record NZ_JAHVAB010000057.1, on the reverse strand, counting down.
TTCATGAGCTCGAAGGCGTTGAGCACGCCACCAAAGCCGGCTTCTGCATCGGCCACGATGGGCAGGAAGTAGTCAATGAATTCAGGGCTGCCCGGCTCGATGCCACGGCCCCACTGAATTTCGTCGGCGCGCTTGAACGTGTTGTTGATGCGGCGGACCATGGTGGGCACCGAGTCGTACGCGTAGAGCGACTGGTCGGGGTACATGGTTTCGCTGGTGTTGCCGTCGGCGGCGACCTGCCAGCCCGACAGGTACACGGCTTCGAGGCCGGCCTTGGCTTGCTGCATGGCCTGGCCAGCGGAAATGGCGCCAAAGGCATTCACGTAGCCCTTCTTGGCGCCGCCGTTGACCTTGTCCCACAGCTTTTCTGCACCGCGCTTGGCCAAGGTGTGCTCGATCTGCATGCTGCCGCGCAAACGCACCACGTCTGCGGCGGAGTAGCCACGCTTGACACCCTTCCAGCGGGGGTTGGTGGCCCAGTCTTTTTCCAGGGCTTCGATTTGCTGTTGGCGGCTGAGTTGCTCGGTCAGGGATTGGGGCATTTGAAGACTCCGTGAGGTTGATGGATCGGGGCGGCGGGTTTTGCGTGCGAACGCTGTGCCGTTGGGGACAACTTTAAGTCTTATAGAAGACTTTGGAAAGCTCTTGTGTCTTATATAAGACAAGAATTTTCTTTATATTTATCAACGATATTTAATATCGATTTCTCTATGCGGTATACGATCTCTCGCATTGAGAAAATTTCTTGCGTTGCAACATTTCAGTTTTTCATATCAAGAAAAATGCCTCTCTCATCCTGAAATGCGCAGGATGGCATCAGGCATGATGCGGCCCACTTCCCTGCACACCCCGAGTAGACCGTGACCTCCCAGAACCGTTTGTGGGCCTGCCTGAGCCTGGCATTGAGCATGTCGCTGGTGGGCAGCTATGTGGCGCTGTCGAAGCCACTGGTGCTCGTGTTCCCTGTGTTTCTGCTGGCCTGGCTGCGGTTTGGCATCGGTGGCCTGGCCATGTGGAACTGGCTGAAGAAGCCCGCGGACGAACCCGCCATCTCGCCACGCACTCGCGGGTTGCTGTTCCTCGAGTCGTTCCTCGGCAACTTTCTCTTCTCGATCTGCATGCTGTTTGGCGTGAGCATGACCACAGCGGTGGCGGCGGGCGTGGTGATGTCGTCGATACCGGCCGTGGTCGCGGTGCTGAGCTGGCTCCTCCTGCGTGAGCGCATTGGCTGGCGCAGCGTGGCGGGCATCGCCTGTGCGGCTGTGGGTATCGGGCTTTTCTCGCTGCAGAAGACGCACAGCGACGTTCCTTCAGACACGGCCGGACCGTTCGGCATCAGCAAGGCTGTGCTGGGCAACCTGCTGGTGTTTGCCGCTGTCATTTGCGAAGCGTCTTATGTGGTCATCGGCAAGCGACTGACCGAGGGTCTGGGCCCCAAGCGCATCTCGGCCATCATCAACCTCTGGGGGTTCGCGCTGGTCACGCCCATGGGTCTGTGGGCGGCCTGGACGTTTGACTTTTCCTCGGTGGCCCTGCCCGTCTGGGGGTTGCTCGTGTTCTATGCGCTGGCCGCCAGCGTGTGGACGGTGTGGCTGTGGATGACCGGATTGAAAACCGTGCCGGCCTCACAGGCAGGCGTGTTCACCGTCATGCTGCCCATCAGTGCCGCGATCATCGGCGTGCTGTTCATGGGCGAGCGGCTCACGGTCATGCAAGGCGTGGCGTTCGGCATCGCCCTGCTCGGCCTCGTGCTGGCGACCTTGCCAGGGCGCGCAGCGGGGCCTCGCTGATCCGCTCAGGCACACCACAAGCCGCTGGGCTGGGTGATGCCCATCCAGAGGGCCCAGCCAGAGGTCAGCGCGAGCGCCAGGCCCGCGAGCCGAATGCCCCAGCCGCCCGTGCGCGCGCCGCGCAGGCGCAGCATCAGCCACGGGCCTGCAGTCAATGACACGGAGGTGCCCAGCGAGAACAAGGCCATGAGGGCCGCGCCTTCCAGCGCATGGGCCGACAGCGACGCCACCAGCAAGGCCGAATACAGCAGGCCGCAAGGCATGAGCGCCCAACCCAGCCCGAGGACCACGGGCGCCTGCGGGCCCAGCGCCGCCAGGGCCGGGCGGGCGCGGCGCCACACGTTCTGACCCAGCGATTCGATCCAGGCGGGCTGGCGGGCCTGCCACAGCAACACCGCGCCGAGCAACAGGGCCGCCACATGAAACATGGCCCAGACCGGGCGCAGCACGGCGGCGTGGGTGCCCAGCCAGGCCAGCCCCTGGACCGATCCCGCGGCAAAGGCGCCCAACAGCGCGTAGCCGGTCATGCGGCTCAGCTGAAAGCCCAGCAGCGCCCGCGTGCTGCGCGCACCCGCCGCGCGCCCAATGCCCGCGCAGGCCGCACCGCACATGGCCACGCAATGCGGTCCGCCCACCAGGCCCATGAAGAGCGCCGTCACGGCCATGGAGGTTTGCATGTGTCGGTGCCGGCGTGGGGCTTCAGATGATTTTGGAGAACCGGGCGCGGTCCCGGTCCACCTGAAGGTTTTTGTCAAACACCATCGCGATGGCGCGCACCAGAAACCAGCCGGCTTCGGTCACCTGAACACCGCTGGTGCTCAGGCGCACCAGGCCGTGTGCGGCCAGCCCGTCGAGGACCTCCAGCTCACGGGCAAAGTAGCTGCGGAAGTCGATGAGGTGGCCGAGCTCGATGGACTCGAACTGCACTTCGCCCTGGCACATCAGCGACATGATCACCGCCCGCCGCAGAAGGTCGTCGCGCGTGAGCGCCAGCCCCCTCACGATGGGCAGTCGCCCCTGGTCGAGCAGGTCGCGGTACTCCTCCAGCGTCTTGGCGTTCTGGCTGTAGGTGGCGCCGATGCGGCCGATGGCAGACACACCGAGCGCAATGAGGTCGCAATCGGGCTGCGTGCTGTAGCCCTGGAAGTTGCGGTGCAGGCGGCCTTGCCGCTTGGCCACGGCCAGTGCATCGTTGGGCAAGGCGAAGTGGTCCATGCCGACGTAGACATACCCGGCGTCCATCAGCGCGTCCAGCGACATGGACAGCATGGTCAGCTTGTCGCCGGCGCTGGGCAGTTCGGCCGCCGAAATGCGGCGCTGCGGCTTGAAGCGCGACGGCAGGTGTGCGTAGCCGTAGAGCGCAATCCGGTCGGGGCGCAACTCGTTCACCTGGGCCAGCGTGCGTTTGAAGGACTCGGGCGTCTGCAGCGGCAGGCCGTAGATGAGGTCGACGTTGACCGACTCGAAGCCGATGCGCCGTGCTGCGGCCACCAGCGCAAACACCTGCTCTGCCGGCTGGATGCGGTGCACGGCTTTCTGCACCGCCGGGTCGAAATCCTGCACGCCAAAGCTCAGGCGGTTGAACCCCATGCGGGCCAGTGCCATGAGGCGCTCTTCGGTCACGGTGCGGGGGTCCACCTCGACGGAGTATTCGCCACCAGGCACCAGCGTGAAGTGGCGCCGCAGCATGGCCATGAGGTCTTCCAGCTCGGCGTCGGACAAGAACGTGGGCGTGCCGCCGCCCAGGTGCAGCTGCGACACACTCTGGCCCTTGCCCACGTGGGCCACCTGCAACTCCACCTCGCGGGTGAGGTAGCGCAGGTATTCGGCTGCGCGCGAGTGGTGCCGGGTAATCACTTTGTTGCACGCGCAGTAGTAGCAGACCGATTCGCAGAACGGGACATGCACATACAGCGACAGCGGCAGGGCCATGGAGCCTGCCCTGCGCTGCTCCAGCGCCTGGACGTAGTCGCTCTCGGTGAACGCCTCCACAAACCGGTCGGCCGTGGGGTACGAGGTGTACCGGGGGCCCGGGACGTCGAAGCGCCGCAGCAGTTCGTCAGGTATGGCGTGGCTCAAGGTCGGATCTCCATCAAGGCCTTCACTGTGGGGCACACGCCGCGGCCCTTCCTTGATCTCGATCAAACAGGGGAAAGATCGCCGTCAAAAGATGTCCCCTGAAACACCCTTGGGGGTATGCTCCGGCCATGGATGCCCAAACCATCAAAGTCGCCTGCTCCAGCTGCAACCTGCGCGAACTCTGCCTCCCCATGGGATTGAACCCGGACGAGATGGAGAAACTCGACAAGGTCATTTCCAAGCGCCGACGCATCAAGCGTGGCGCGGCGCTCTTCAATGTGGGCGACAAGTTCACTTCGCTCTACGCCGTGCGCTCGGGCTTCTTCAAGACCTGCGTGACCACGGCCGACGGGCGCGACCAGGTGACCGGCTTCCAGATGACGGGCGAGATCATCGGCCTGGATGGCATCGTCAGTGACCACCATTCGTGCAACGCCGTGGCGCTGGAAGACGCCGAGGTCTGCGTGATGCCGTTTGACCAGGTGGAAGAGCTCTCGCGCGAGTTCAACACGCTGCAGCACCATGTGCACAAGATCATGAGCCGCGAAATCGTGCGCGACCATGGCGTGATGCTGCTGCTGGGCAGCATGCGGGCCGAAGAGCGGCTCGCCGCCTTCCTGCTCAACCTGGTGCAGCGCCTGCACGCGCGCGGTTTCTCGCAGTCCGAGCTGGTGCTGCGCATGACGCGCGAGGAGATCGGCAGCTACCTCGGCATGAAGCTGGAGACGGTGAGCCGCACCTTCTCCAAGTTCGTCGAGGACGGCATCATCGACGTCAAGCAGCGCTACGTTCACATCAAGAGCACGGACGGCCTGCGCCAGATCGTCAACCCTCAGACCTGCGGCTGACCAGCAGGACGGTCAAGGCGCTGGATGCGGCGGTGACCGCCCAGAACACGAAGAACGACACGGTGTAGACCGCCTGCCGAGACCAGCCCAGGGGATCGCCGCCGGAGCGGTGCAGGTCGCTCGGGTCGACCATCGCAAACACCACCATCTCCAGCACCGCCGCCAGCAGGAAAGCCGGCCAGGCGATGCCCACCCAGTCGCGCGTTTCCATGTTCAGCGATCTGCCGCGGGCACCACGGGCGATGCGGCGTGGTTGCGGGCCTGGTGGGCGGGCTGCAGCTTGATGAGCGCATCGGCTTTGGCCTGACCCTGCAGCACCAGCGCGGCTTCGCGGTCGCGCTCGAACACCGCCTTGTCCAGCACGGGGTCGGCATGGCGCACCGCGATGAACGCGGTGATGAGGCTGGCCACCACCACGGCCAGCGGGCCGCCGACCACCAGCCACATCTGCGGCACGCGCCACCAGGCCACGGCAGGGGCAGCGGCGGTTGAGGATGAGGGATTCATGGATATCTCCTTGAGTGACAGCATCGGGACTCAGCGCGGTACGAGGAACGCCGCTTTTTCAGTGACATGGATCGCGTCGTCGCCCAGCGCGCGGATCTCGAAGGCGATGGGGTGCGAGCCCGCGCTGGCCGCGTCGGGAGGGATCTGCACCCGCACCGCCACGGCACGCGCCTCGGTCGACAGCACCTGCACCTCGGCACCTGAAGCCAGCGCAATGCCGGGCAGGCCCGACACGCTGATGGCGTAGCGCTGGGGCTGCTCGGTGGCATTCATGATCTGCAGGCGGAACACGTTTTCAATGCGCCCCTGCTCCACCATGCGCGCCAGGGCACCGCGGTCGCGGATCACGTCCACCTTCAACGGGGTGCGCAGCAGCAGGCTCATGCCCACGGCCAGCGTGATGGCCAGCAGGATGCCGGTGTAGACCAGCACGCGCGGGCGTATGGCGCGCTTGAGCATTTGCCGCGTGTCCCAACCACGGGCCACGCCGTTCTGGGTCGAGAAGCGGATCAACCCGCGCGGATAGCCCACCTTGTCCATCACGTCGTCGCACACGTCCACGCAGGCGGCGCAGCCAATGCACTCGTACTGCAGGCCCTTGCGGATGTCGATGCCGGTGGGACACACCTGCACGCACAGCGTGCAATCCACACACGAGCCCAAACCCAGCGCCTTGGGGTCGGCTTTCTTCGAACGCGCCCCGCGCGGCTCGCCGCGCTGCGCGTCGTAGGTGACGATCATGGTGTCCTTGTCGAACATCGCACTCTGGAAGCGCGCGTAGGGACACATGTATTTGCACACCTGCTCGCGCAGAAAGCCGGCGTTGCCGTAGGTGGCAAACCCGTAGAAGCCGACCCAGAACAGCTGCCAGGGCCCGAGCGATGCGGCCAGCGTGAGCGCGCCGAGCTCGCGCATCGGCGTGAAGTAGCCCACAAACGTGAAACCGGTCCACAGCGCCACGGCGATCCACAGCGCGTGCTTGAGCGTCTTCTTGCCCAGCTTGGTGGCCGAGAGCTTCGCGTTGTCCAGGCGCATGCGCGCCGAGCGGTCGCCCTCCACCTTCTTCTCGATCCACATGAAGATCTCGGTGTAGACCGTTTGCGGGCAGGTGAAGCCGCACCACAGCCGCCCCGCCACCGCCGTGAACAGAAAGAGCGACAGCGCAGAGATGACCAGCAGGCCCGTGAGATAGATGAAGTCCTGCGGATACAGCACCAGGCCAAACAGGTAGAACCGCCGCGCCTCCAGGTCAAACAGCACCGCCTGCCGCGCGTTCCACTGCAGCCAGGGCAGCCCGTAGAACACCAGCTGCGTGAGCCACACCATGGCCCAGCGCCAGCGGGCGAACACGCCCGACACCGAGCGCGGCTGGATCTTCTCGCGCGAGGCGTAGAGGGACACCATCTCCCCGTCGTCGGCAACGGGCACGATGGGAATGGGGGCTCTGGCAGAGGCAGGGGTGGGGTTCACGGTGGTTCAGGCGGCGCGCCCGTTCAGTTGGCGGCTGCGGTCTCCGCCTTGTTGGACAGGCCCCAGATGTAGGCGGTCAACACGTGGATCTGGTCGGCGTTGAGCTTGCCGGCCTGCGCCGGCATCTGGTTGGTGAAGCCTTTGGTGATGGCGCGCACCACCGCCTCTTCACCCCAGCCATGCAGCCAGGTGTTGTCGCTCAGGTTGGGCGCGCCCATGGCGGGGTTGCCCTTGCCTTCCATGCCATGGCAGGCAGCGCAGGCGCCGAACTTGTTGCGGCCGATCGCTGCGCGCACCGAGTCGTGCGGGCTGCCCGAGAGGCTGAGCACGTAATGCGCGACGTTGCGCACGTCCTCGGGTGTGCCCACGGCAGCGGCCATCGGCGGCATCACGCCCATGCGGCCTTCGGTGATGGTGGTCTTGATCACAGCCGGGTCGCCGCCCCAGAGCCAGTCGTTGTCGGTGAGGTTGGGGAAGCCTTTGGCGCCGCGCGCGTCCGAGCCGTGGCACTGCGCGCAGTTGTTCATGAACAGGCGCTCGCCAATGGCCATGGCCGGCGCGCTGCCCGCCAGTTGCGGCGGCGTCATGCTGGCGAACTGGGCGTAGATGGGGGCAATGGTCTTCTCCACCTTCGCCACCTCGGCCTGGTGCTGGCCTTGGGAAGACCAGCCCAGCAGCCCCTGGTACTTGCCGAAGGTCGGGTACAGCACGCCATAGGCGAGCGCAAACAACACGGTGATGACGAACAGGTAGACCCACCACTTGGGCAGCGGGTTGTTCATCTCACGCAAGTCGCCGTCCCACACATGGCCGGTGGTGTTGTCGGCCGAGGCCTTGACCTTGGTCGTGCCGCTGATCCAGAGCAGGACCAGACAGGCCAGGATGCTGACGAGGGTCAGCCCGGCGGCGTACCAAGTCCAGAATTCGCTGGTGAAGTCGCTCATGACGGTTCTTTCGTGCGGTCGTTGGTGGCGTCTTCCTGAAACGGCAGCATGGCCGCTTCATCGAAGCGCGACTGATTGCGCCGGGACCAGGCCCAGGCCACGATGCCCAGGAAGGTCATCAGGCTGATCACGGTGACGGCGCTGCGAAGGTCGTTGATGTCCATGGTGTGTTCTCCCTGGCACTTACTTGATGGCGGTGCCCAGCACCTGCAGGTAGGCAATGAGCGCGTCCATGTCGGTCTTGCCTTTCACATCGGCCACAGACGAGGCGATTTCCTCGTCGGTGTAGGGCGCGCCCAGCGTGCGCAGCACCTGCATGCGCTTGGGCAAGCCGGTTTCGTCCACGGTCTTTTTCTCCAGCCAGGAATAGGCCGGCATGTTCGACTCGGGCACGAGATCGCGCGGGTTGTTCAGGTGGATGCGGTGCCAATCATCGGAGTAGCGCCCACCCACGCGGGCGAGGTCGGGGCCGGTGCGCTTGCTGCCCCACTGGAATGGCCGGTCGTAGACGAATTCGCCCGCCACCGAGTAGTGGCCGTAGCGCAGCGTCTCGGCCTGGAAGGGGCGGATCATCTGCGAGTGGCAGTTGTAGCAACCCTCGCGCACGTACACGTCGCGCCCGGCAATCTGCAGCGCGCTGTAGGGCTTGAGGCCTTCCACCGGCTGGGTGGTGGACTTCTGGAAGAACAGCGGAACGATTTCGACCAGCCCGCCGACCGCGATCACCAGCACGATGAGCACGATCATGAGGAAGTTGTTGGTCTCGATGCGCTCGTGCGTGAAACCTTGTGGTTTGTGGTTGGACATGGTGTGGTCCTCAGGCGTGAGCGGGGTTGAGCGCGGGAATGCGGACGTCTTCTGCCCGGCCACTGCGCGCGGTCATCACCGTGTTCCACAGCATCACCAGCATGCCGCCGAGGTACAGCAGGCCACCGGCGAGGCGGATCACATAGAACGGGAAGGTGGCCTTGACGGATTCGACGAAGGTGTAGGTCAGGCTGCCGTCGGGGTTGACGGCGCGCCACATCAAGCCCTGCATGACCCCTGCGATCCACATGGCAGCGATGTAGAGCACGATGCCGATGGTGGCGATCCAGAAGTGCAGCTCGATGGCGGGCACCGAGTACATCTTTTTCTGCCCATACAGGCGCGGGATCAGGTAGTACATGGAGCCCATGGTCACCAGGCCCACCCAGCCCAGGGCACCCGAGTGCACGTGGCCAATGGTCCAGTCGGTGTAGTGGCTCAGTGCGTTCACCGTCTTGATCGACATCATCGGACCCTCAAAGGTCGACATGCCGTAGAACGAGAGCGAGACGATGAGGAAGCGCAGGATCGGGTCGTCGCGCAGTTTGTGCCACGCGCCCGAGAGGGTCATGATGCCGTTGATCATGCCGCCCCAGCTGGGCGCCAGCAGGATCAGCGAGAACACCATGCCGACCGATTGCGTCCAGTCCGGCAGCGCGGTGTAGTGCAGGTGGTGCGGGCCGGCCCACATGTAGGTGAAGATCAGCGCCCAGAAGTGCACGATCGACAGGCGATACGAATACACCGGGCGCTCGGCCTGCTTGGGAATGAAGTAATACATCATCCCCAGGAAACCGGCGGTGAGGAAGAAGCCCACCGCGTTGTGGCCGTACCACCACTGCACCATGGCGTCCTGCACGCCGGCGTAGGCCGAGTAGCTCTTGAACAGGTCCACCGGCACTGCCGCGCTGTTGACGATGTGCAGCACCGCCACCGCCAGAATGAACGCGCCGAAGAACCAGTTGGCCACGTAGATGTGGCGCACCTTGCGCACGCCGATGGTGCCGAAGAACACGATGGCATAGGCCACCCACACCACCGCAATCAGCAGGTCGATGGGCCACTCCAGCTCGGCGTATTCCTTGCCCTGCGTGTAGCCCAGGGGCAATGAAATGGCCGCCAGCACGATCACGAGCTGCCAGCCCCAGAAGGTGAACTCGGCCAGCTTGTCCGAGAAGATGCGGACCTGGCAGGTGCGCTGCACCACGTAGTAGCTGGCGGCAAACAGACCGCAGCCGCCAAACGCGAAGATCACCGCGTTGGTGTGCAGCGGCCGCAAGCGGCCATAAGAGAGCCACTCGACACCCATGTTGAGGGCGGGCCAGGTGAGCTGGGCGGCGATGATCACGCCCACCAGCATCCCCACCACGCCCCACACCACGGTCATGAGGGCGAATTGCCGAACAACCCGGTCGTTGTAGACCGCCGATGGGCTGGCCTTGTTGGTCACGGACATACAGAACTCCTCGCAAATGTCACTGATGCCAGTGTGCGCAGGGTGTCTGTTTTGCGCCTTGACCTACATCAAGCGCGACCTTGTTTGCACGCTCAATCGCCCTTGAGAATGCGCTCGCCTTCGCGCTCGATGTTGTCGAACTGGCCGGCCTGCAACGCCCACCAGAACACGCCGATGATCCCGAAGACGAGCAGGACAGAAACGGGGATGAGGAGGTAGAGGATGTCCATGAGAAACCTTCAGCGGCGCGCCAGGCGCAGCGCGTTGCCGATCACCAGCAGCGAGCTGGCGGCCATGCCCAGACCGGCCAGCCAGGGCGGCATGAAACCCATGAGCGCCAGCGGCACGCACACCAGGTTGTAGGCCGCTGCCCACACCAGGTTCTGCCGCACGGTGCGCAGCGTGGCGCGCGCCTGCACGAGCGTGCGCACCACGTCCATCACCTGACCACCCTGCACGATGAAGTCGGACTGCGCCTGCGCCAGCGGTGCCGCGTGACCGAGTGCAAACGAGGTGTTGGCGCGCGCCAGCACCGGTCCGTCGTTCAGGCCATCGCCCACCATCGCCACCTGCAGGCCACGCGCCTGCATGGCCGCGATCTCGGCCAGCTTCTGTTCGGGCGATGCGCTGGCCACCACGTGGTCCACCCCCACCGCCAGCCCCACCTGCCGCGCGGCAGCCTCGTGGTCGCCCGACAGCAGCCAGGTGCGCACGCCGAGCTCGCGCAGGGCGCACACGGCCTCGTGCGCGTCTTCGCGCAGGCTTTCCTGCAGCTCGAAGCTGGCCAGCCAGCCCCGTGCATCGCCGAGGTACACCACGGGCACGCCGTCGGGCATGAGGCGCTGGGCCTCCACGCCACAAAACGCCGCAGAGCCCAGCCGCACCCAGGCGCCATCGTCCTGCAGCGCCTGCATGCCGTGCCCGGCACGCTCGGTGTGGCCGGCCAGCGGGGCCAGCCCTGAAGGCGCCTTCCGAGCCTGCTCTGCGATCGCGCGCGAGACCGGGTGCAGCGAGCCCTCGGCCAGGGCACCGGCCAGCGCGAGCGCCTGCGCTTCGCTGACGCCCTCGCGCGTGCTCACACGGCGCAGCTGCAGCCGGTCGTGCGTGAGGGTGCCGGTCTTGTCGAACACCACGGCGTCGATGCCGGCCAGCGCCTCGAAGGCCTGCAGCCGTCGCACCAGCACACCGCGCCGCGCCAGCGCCCCGGCCGAGGCCAGCATGGCCGCCGGCGTGGCCAGCGAGAGCGCACAGGGGCAGGTGACGATGAGCACCGCCACGGCCACCGCCAGCGCCTGGGTGTGATCGACCTGCCACCACCCGGCAAAGGCCAGCACCGCGGCGAGCAACACCAGCAGCAGAAACGGCGCGGCCACGCGGTCGGCGAGCACGGCCAGGCGTGGCCGCTCGGTGGAGGCGCGCTCCATGAGCTGCACGATCTGGGCAAAACGGGTGTCTGGCCCCACGCGGTTCAGGCGCACCCGCACCGGGCCGCCCAGGTTGAAGCTGCCCGCCACCACGCCCTGCCCGGCCTTGATGGCCACCGGGTGCGACTCGCCTGTGAGCAGCGCCTCATCCACCTGCGCCACCCCATCGAGCAGTTCGCCGTCGGCGGGAAAGGCCTGCCCAGCCTGCACGCGCACGGTGTCGCCCACCTTCAGACGCCGCAGCGACACCGACTCGTAGCCCCCCTCGGCCTTCTGCCGGTCACAGACCTCGGGCAGGCGGTTCATCAGGCTGTCGAGCGCTCCCGCTGTGCGGTCGCGCGCCTTGTGTTCGAGGTAGCGCCCGCCCAGCAGGAAGAACACGAACATGGTGAGCGAGTCGAACCACACCTCGGTGCCCCAGGGTCCGGCGGGGTCGAAGGTGGCGGCCGAGCTCACGAGAAACGTCACCAGGATGCCGATGGAGACCGGCGTGTCCATGCCGACGCGGCCATGCCGCAGGTCGCGCCAGGCGCTGGCAAAGAAAGGGCCACTGGCAAAGAACACCACCGGCAGGCTGATCACCCAGCTCGCCCAGCGCAGCAGCTGCTCGATGTCGGGCGGAATGTCGCCCGGCGTGGTCACGTACGCGGGCCACGCGTACATCATCACCTGCATCATGCAAAAGCCCGCCACGAACAGGCGCCAGAGCGCCTGGCGCGTCTCGCGCAGGCGCTCGCTGACCGACAAGGCCTGCTGCATGGGCAACAGGCGGTAACCCACGTCGCCCACCTTGCGGGCGAGGTCTGACAGGCGCGTCTGCGAGGGTTGCCATTGCAAGGTGAGGCGGCGCGTGGCGGCGTGCACCTGTGCGCGGCGCACACCGCGCTGGCCCTGCAAGGCCGCTTCCACCGTGTCGGCACAGGCAGCGCAATACATCCCCTGCACCACCAGCACCGACTCGGCCTCGTCCGGAGCGAGGCCTTGCAGGTCGCTGCGCGTGAAGGTGTCCTGCTCGACCGGGTCGTCCAGCACGGCGAAGTCGTCGGTCACCGTCAGCGGGCCGCGGTGCAGGCCGAGCCACTCCATGCCAGCGCCAGCCCTGGCCGGGGTGGCAGGGTCAACGGTGGGGACAGCAGGCACGCGGCTTGCCGGCAAAACGGACGCAGCTTGAGGCATGGCGCAAGCCTAGTTCACGTCGTGTTTCAACCCTTTGACATAGGTCAACCCCGGCGGTGCGCATCGGACTAACCTGAGGCCTCTGCCATCAACACACAAGGAGCACTCCATGTACAAGCGCATTCTGGTAGCGACCGACGGCTCAAAACTGTCGCAAATGGCGGTGGATCACACCCTGAACCTGGCGGACCTGACGGGCGCAGAAGTGGTGGCGCTGAAGGTGATTCCGCGCTACCCGCAAACGTACTTCGAGGGCGGCGTGGCCCTGGCCGCGGCCGAGATCGCCCGCATCGAGAAGCAGTGGCACGACGAAGCGATGACCGCGGTGACGGCGGTGAAGTCAGCCGGGCAATTGCTGGAGGTGAAGGTCAAGCCGGTGACGGTGAAGGCCGACCTGGTGGCCGAGGCGATCATCGCCACGGCCAAGCGCAGCAAGTGCGACCTGATCGTGATGGCCTCGCACGGGCGGCGCGGCATCAAGCGGCTGCTGATGGGCAGCGAGACGCAGCAGGTGCTGACGCACTCGCACGTTCCGGTGCTCGTGCTGCGCTGACCCGCCTCAGGCGAACAGACCCTTGTGCTGCTCGCGCAGCAGGTTCTTCTGCACCTTGCCCATGGTGTTGCGCGGCAGCTCGGCCACCACGAAGCAGCGCTTGGGGATCTTGAAGTTGGCCAGGCGCGCCTTGAGCGCCGCCACCACCGCGTCCGGGTCCACCACCGCGCCGGGCTTGGCAATCACCACCGCCACGCCGACTTCGCCAAAGTCGGGGTGCGGCACGCCCACCACCGCACTCTCGGCCACACCGGGCATTTCGTTGATGCAACCCTCGATCTCGGCCGGGTACACGTTGTAGCCCCCCGAGATGATCAGGTCCTTGCTGCGCCCCACGATGCTCACGTAGCCACGCTCGTCAATGCGCCCCACATCGCCGGTCTTGAAGAATCCGTCTGCCGTGAATTCTTCGGCAGTCTTCTCCGGCATGCGCCAGTAGCCCTTGAACACATTGGGCCCGCGCACCTGAATGGCGCCGATCTCGCCCACCGGCACGGTCCGGGTGTGTTCATCCACCACGCGCAGCTCGTTGCCCGGCAGGGGAAAGCCCACCGTGCCACCACGCCGCTCACTCGCGCCGCCAAAGCGCGCGTCCGCCGCATAGGGGTTGGAGGTGATCATCACCGTCTCGCTCATGCCGTAGCGCTCCAGGATGGTGTGGCCGGTGCGGGTTTTCCAGTCGTCAAAGGTTTCGATAAGCAGCGGCGCGGAGCCGGAGATGAACAGCCGCATGTGCGCCACCTGCTGCTTCGTGAGGCCGGGCTCCGCCAGCAAGCGCACATACAGCGTCGGCACGCCCATGAACACGGTGGCGCGCGGAAACAGCTCCACCACCGCGCGCGGCTCGAACTTGTTGAGCCACAGCATCGGGCTGCCATTGAGCAGCGCCCCGTGAATGGCGACGAACAAGCCGTGCACGTGAAAGATGGGCAGCGCATGGATCAGCACGTCGCCCTGCTGCCAGCCCCAGTACTGGCGCAGCACCTGGGCGTTGCTCAGCATGTTGCCGTGCGAGAGCATGGCCCCCTTGCTGCGCCCGGTGGTGCCGCTGGTGTAGATGATCACGCCGAGGTCGTCGGCGCCGCTGACCGCAGGCGTGTGCTGGTCGCTGTGGTGGGCGGCGCGCTGCAGCAGGCTGCCGGTGCGGTCGTCGTCGAGCGTGAACACATGGCGCGTGCCGGCCTTGAAAGCGATCTTCGACACCCAGCCGAAGTTGGCCTGGCTGCACACCACCACGGCGGGCTCGGCGTTGCCAATGAAGTACTCGATCTCGCCGGACTGGTAAGCCGTGTTCAGCGGCAGGAACACGTGACCTGCGCGCAGCGTGGCGAGGTACAGCACCAGCGCCTCCACCGACTTTTCCACCTGCGCCGCGATGCGCGAGCCCGCGGGCAGCTTCAGCGAATCGAGCAGGTTGGCCATCATGGCGCTGGCGCGGTCCAGGTCGCGCCAGGTGTAGCGCAGGCCCGCGTGGGCGCCGCCCACTGTCTCCACGGCGGTGGTGTCCAGGTCGGCGGGGAACGACGCGCGCAGCGCGGCATACAGGTTGTGGTTGTTCATGGTGTTTGAACGGTGGTTTCAGAAAACGGGTTGTCGCTTGGCCAGGAAGGCGTCGATGCCTTCGTGGTGTTCGGCGCTGTCGGCGTAGCGGTACGCACCGGCCACCACAGCGTCCATGGGTTCATTGCCTGCGCACAGCGCGCGCAGGGTTTGCTTGTTCAGGCGTGCCGCCTGCGGGGCGAGGCGGGCCATGCGCTGGGCACGGGTTTGCACGTGCGCTGCCACCTCGGCATCGGGCAGCACGGCATTCAGGAAGCCGCGGGCGCGCATCTCATCGGCGGCGACCACGGCCGCCTCCAGCAGCATTTCGCGGGCGGTGGCCACGCCGGCTTCGCGGGCCACCAGCTGCGCCTCGCGCGGGGCCATGGGAAAGCCCAGCCGGGCGATGGGCGCACCAAAGCGTGCGCCCTGCCCGGCCACGCGGATGTCGCAGCAACTGGCGATTTCCACGCCGGCGCCCATGCAGTTGCCCTCGATCTGTGCGATCAGCGGCAGGTCGCAAGCCAGCATGGCCTGCAGGCCGCCCCACACATCGTTCTCATGGAAGTCGCGCAACTGCGCTTCGTCAAAGCGGAAGTCGGGGTACTCGGCAATGTCGCCGCCCGCACAGAAGTGGCCGCCCTCGCCCGCCACCACCGCGCCGCGCAGCCCGGTGTCGGCTTGCAGCGCGGTGAAGACAGCCTTGAGCTGGCGCCACATCGCGCGCGACATGGCGTTGAATTTGCCGGCATGGGCCAGCGTGACCCACGCCAGCCCGTCGGCCACCGAGCAACGGACCTGACCGCTCATTCGAGCGTGGCGCCCGAGGCCTTGACCACGTCGGCCCACTTGCGGATCTCGCCCTTGACGAAGGCGTCGAACTGCGGACCGCTCACGTTGGCAAACTCTGCGCCCTGACTGGCCCAGACGGCCTTGGCTTCGTCGGTGCTCACGGCCTTTCGGATTTCCTCGATGGCGCGCGCCTGCGCATCGGCCGGTGTGCCACGCGGCGCCCACACGCCGTACCAGGTGGTCACGTTGTAGTCGGGCAGGCCCATTTCGGCGGCGCAGGGCACGTCGGGCAAAGCGGGGCTGCGCTTGTTGCCCGAGACCATCAGGGCCTTGATGCGACCGCCCTTGATGTGCGCAGCAGAAGAACCCAGGCCGTCGAACATCACGTCCACCTGGCCGGCAATGAGATCGTTGAGCGCGGGGCCCGCGCCGCGGTACGGAATGTGGGTGATGAAGGTTTTCGTCTGCTGCTTGAAGAGCTCGCCCGCGAGGTGGTGCGAGGTGCCACCGCCCGCCGAGGCGTAGTTCAGCTTGCCGGGATTGGACTTGACCATGGCCAGGAACTCCTTGAAGTTGGCCGCCGTCACGCGCTTGGGGTTGACCACCACCACCTGCGGCACGCTGGCCACCAGGATCAGCGGGACCATGTCTTTCTCCAGGTCGTAGTCGAGCTTGGGGTACATGCTCGGTGCAATGGCGTGGTGCACCGCGCCCATGAAGAGCGTGTAGCCATCGGGCGCGGCCTTGGCCGCGATGCCGGCGCCCAGCGTGCCACCCGCGCCACCGCGGTTGTCGATCACCAGGCTCTTGCCCGTCAGGCGGGAAAACTGCGCGGCCATGGGGCGGGCAAAGGCGTCGGTGCCACCACCGGCAGGGAACGGCACGATCATCGTCACCGGCTTGCTCGGCCAGGTCGACTGTGCGTGACCCGCCGTGGCGTAAAGGGTGGCGCTGGCCATGGCCGCGCGCAAGATGTCTCTTCTGTTCAGGCTGTCCGTCATGCTGTTGTCTCCTGTGGTTGAAATGGCGGCGTCAAAGGTATAGGTCTTTGATCGCTGCGGCTATCGGGATTTTTCCCTGCGCGAGCAAGGCCCGGTGCTTGTCCAGGCGCTTGAGGTCATAGAGGTAGTTCACCATCAGCCCGTGGGACTGCTTGAGGCCTTTGGCCGAAGGGTCGGCCGCCCAGTTCAGCCGCTCCACCCGCGCACCGTTGCCCAGGTGAAAGCGGGCCACCGGGTCCAGCGGTTTGCCGTTGTGCAGCTCTTCGCCCAGGTACCGTGCGGCCCATCCCATGAGGGTGCGGCGCTCGGGGGCGCCTTCGGCCAGTTCGTCGACCCGCTCCCAGGTCTTCACGAGCTCGGCCGGTGCGTTCTTCGCGAGCCAGCCGCGCAGCCCGGGAATGGGCGAGAGGGTGGCAAAGGTCTTGAGGCGCGGAAACTCCTGCTTGAGCGTTTCCACCACGCGTTTGATGAGCGAGTCGCCAAAGCTCACACCCTTCAGGCCCGTCTGCGTGTTGCTGATGGAATAGAAGATGGCGGTGGTCGCCTTGTCCAGGTCCGCCGGCTCGGCCGATTCGTCGAGCAGCGGCGTGATGCTGGCGGCGATCTCGTTCATGAGCGCCACCTCCACAAAGATCAGCGGCTCGCCGGGCAACCGCGGATGAAAGAAGCCGTAGCAGCGCCGGTCGCTGTCCAGCCGGTTCTTCACGTCGGACCAGCTGCGGATGTCGTGCACCGCTTCGTACTTGATGAGCTTTTCCACCAGCGAGGCGGGCGAATCCCAGGTGATGCGCTGCAGGTCGAGGAAACCCACGTCAAACCAGGTGGAGAACATGTATTCCATCTCGACATCGAGCGCGAGCAGGCGCTTGTCGGTCTTGAGTTGTGGCTGAAACTCGGCACGCATGTCCACCAGAAAGCGCACACCGTCGGGGTTGGCGCTGAAGCGCTGCAGCAGGCGGCGCCGGGGCGACACGGTGGCGCGGCGGTACAGCACCTCGGCGGCCGCCTCATCGGGCGTGCCCACCGCCGCAGCGAACTGGGCCTGTGCCTGCTTCACATGCTGCGGGTCGGCCACAAAGCGCTCGCTCATGAGCAGCCACAGGTCGCGCCGGTGGGGCGGCGTGGCACTGGCGTACCAGTCCATCATGGCTTGCGCGCGCCGTCCGCCTTCGACCTCGCTCACCAGCGGGTCCACGATGGCCTGCAGCTCCTTGAGCGACTGGCGCAGCATGCGGGGCGACATCGCCTCCTCGTCGTGCCTCAAGGTCGCCTTGAGCCGCTCCTGGGTCGTGCGCGGGGCGGAGACCTTGGGGGCTGGGCGCAGCATCGAGACGCCCTGTGCAAGCCAGTCGGGGGGAGTCACGGGAATACCTCCAGGTGGGGCGCGGTGGTGCGGGTGGCGGGGCGAAGGCGAGGCAGCGCGTTCATGCCTTGAGCCGGGACTTCTGGCTGCGCGCGAGGTCGCGCAAGGCCACGCGCTGGCGCGTGAGGTGGGTTCGCATGGCGGCTTCCGCGCCCTCGGCGTCGCGCGCCTTGAGCGCCGCAAACACGGCCATGTGCTCCGACAGGCTCTGGTCCAGCCGGCCCGGCGCGTGCAGCTGCTGCAGGCGCGCGAGCTTGACGATCTTGCGCAGGTCAACGATCACCTGCGCCAGCCAGCGGTTGTTGGCCAGGGTGATGATGGCCTCGTGGATGGCGAAATTGGCCTCGTAGTACTCGTTGATGAGCCGGGCTTTGGCGCAGCGGTTGAGCCGCTCGTGCAGTTGCTCCAGCGTGGCGAGGTCCGCGTCGGTAGCGTTGTTGGCGGCTTCAAACGCGCAGCGACCCTCGAGCAGCGCGATCACAGGGAAGATGTCGTCCAGATCGCTTTCGGTGACCTCGCTCACAAAGCACCCGCGCCGTGGCTCGTGCCTGAGCAAACCCTCAGCCGTGAGCACCTTGAGCGCTTCGCGCAGTGGCGTGCGCGAGATCGCCAGTTCGGCGCACAACGCGTGCTCGTCAACAAAACTGCCCGGCGCCAGTGCCCCCGCAAAGATGCGTTCCCGCAACTTCGTGGCCACCTCGTCGTGCAAAGAGTTGAGCATGGACCGCCTCTGTAATCACCTGTAATTACAGATAATTCTAGGCCGGCATGGCGCAAGCGCCAGCCGTAGTTACCCTAGGTTTTTCAGCGGGCCGGCTGCCGGCCGAACCACCACCACATGAAGGCGCCGCCCACGATCATGGGCACGCACAGCCACTGGCCCATGCTCATGCCCAGCGAGAGCAAGCCAAGGTGGGCATCGGGCTCGCGGAAGAATTCCGCGATGAAGCGGAACACGCCGTACCCGAACAGGAACACGGCGGACACCTGGCCGCGCGCATGTTCCTTGCGCGCGTAGAACCACAGCAGCACGAAGAGCAGCAGGCCCTCCAGCAGGAACTGGTACACCTGCGACGGATGCCGAGGCAAGTCCCCCGCACCGCGAAACACCATGCCCCACGGCAGCGACGGATCGGCCACACGACCCCAGAGCTCGCCGTTGATGAAATTGCCCAGCCGGCCTGCGGCCAGCCCGGTGGGCACGCAAGGCGCCACGAAGTCCATCACCTGCATGAAGGGCCGCTGGCGGCTGCGGGCGTACCACACCATCGCCAGCATCACGCCGATCAGGCCACCATGAAAACTCATGCCGCCCTGCCACACCGCAAACACTTCAAGTGGGTTGGACAGGTAGTACGCCGGCTTGTAGAACAGGCAATACCCCACCCGGCCACCCGCCACCACGCCCAGCACACCCAGAAAGAGGATGTCCTCCACGTCGCGCCGCGTCCAGGGCGGCTGCGTCACGCTTGCAAAGGGCGGGTACTTCAGGCGGGCGTTCGCCAGCAGCAAGAAGAGGCCAAAGGCCAGCAGATAGGTGAGCCCATACCAGTGGATGGCCAGCGGGCCGAGCTGCAGGGCGACGGGATCGATCTGGGGATGTTGGAGCATGGCGGCATTGTCGCAGGGCGGCCCGGCGGGCCGTCTGCAAGTTCAGCGCTCGGCAGCATTCGAAGGGGCGGCACGCGTGGCCAAGGCCTGCGCGCCCTGCGCCTGCGCAAAGTCAATGAAGTGGGCAAGCGCCGGGCTCACGGCATCGCTTCGCCACACCAGACTCGTGTCACACACCGGGACCGAGCGCCCGCCCGGCGGGCGCGCGCTGCGGTACACCACGCCCGGGCGCTGGAACTGCCGCACACTCTGCGGCACCCAGGCCAGGCCCAATCCCGCCGACACCAGGTTGACGATGGTCTGCATCTGGATCGCCTCCTGCGCCACCTGCGGCACGCGACCGGAAGCGTGGTACATCGAAAAGATCGCGTCGTGCAGCGTGGGCAGGATGCGCCGCGGAAAAATCACCAGGGGCTCGTTCAACAAGGCGCCCAGCCCCGGGCGGTCCGAGACGGCCAGGGGGTGCGATTCCGGCAACGCCATCACCAGGGGTTCGCTGCCGATGCGTGCCTGCGCCAAGCCCGGCGCCTGCCAGCCCGGCGAATGCAGCACCATGCCCGCGTCCACCTCGCCGCGCGCGAGCAACTCCAGCTGCACATCACCCGTGGCTTCGATCAGCTCCAGCCCCACCTGCGGCCAGCGCTGGCGAAAGGCGCGCACCCAACGCGGCAGCAGCTCAAAGCCCACGGTGGACACGAATGCCAGGCGCAGGCGGCCAAGCTCCCCGGCGGCGGCGGCCCGTGCCAACTCCGGCAGGCTGCGCGCCCGCGCCAGCAGTTCACGCACCTGGGGCAGCAGCGCGGCGCCCGCGGGCGTGATCTGCACGCTGCGGCGGGTGCGCTCGAACAGCACCACGCCCAGCGACTGCTCCAGCCCCGCAATGGCCTGGGTGAGTGGCGGCTGCGTCATGTGCAGCCGCGCCGCCGCACGGCCAAAGTGCAACTCTTCGGCCAGCGTCACAAACTGACGCCACTGGCGCAATTCAATGCGCGACGCTTTGGGTGAATCACTCATACGCGCAGCATATCAATGCAAGCCTTCAAAGCAATTGGAAAGCCCCTGCCGCCTGACGCATACTTGCGCGGGTGCCGGCCGGGCCCTGGCCCCGCATGCCCTCCCCTCATCCCCCCCACGAAGAGACATCCATGGCAGACAGCAAGACCATCTCCATCAAGCCGATCAACAGCCGCAGCGCCAACATCACGCAGGGCAAGTCGCGCGCGCCCAACCGCTCCATGTACTACGCCATGGGCTACGAGGAAAGCGACTTCAAGAAGCCCATGGTCGGCGTCGCCAACGGCCACAGCACCATCACGCCCTGCAACAGCGGCCTGCAAAAGCTGGCCGATGCGGCGGTGGCGGGCATTGAAGAAGCAGGCGGCAACGCGCAGATCTTCGGCACGCCCACCATCTCGGACGGCATGGCCATGGGCACGGAAGGCATGAAGTACTCGCTGGTGAGCCGCGAGGTGATTTCCGACTGCATCGAAACCTGCGTGCAGGGCCAGTGGATGGACGGTGTGGTGGTGGTCGGCGGCTGCGACAAGAACATGCCCGGCGGCATGATGGGCATGCTGCGCGCCAACGTGCCCGCCATCTATGTGTACGGCGGCACCATCCTGCCGGGCCGCTACAAGGGCCAGGACCTGAACATCGTCAGCGTGTTCGAAGCGGTGGGCCAGAACGCCGCCGGCAACCTGAGCGACGAAGACCTGCGCGAGATCGAGATGCGCGCCATCCCGGGCTCAGGCTCGTGCGGTGGCATGTACACGGCCAACACCATGTCCTCGTCGTTTGAGGCGCTGGGCCTGTCGCTGCCCTACTCCAGCACCATGGCCAACCCGCACGACGAGAAACAGAACTCGGCCAAGGAGTCGGCACGGGTGCTGATCGAGGCGATCAAGAAGGACATCAAGCCACGCGACATCGTCACCAAGAAGGCGCTGGAAAACGCCGTGGCCGTGATCATGGCCACCGGCGGCTCCACCAACGCGGTGCTGCACTTCCTGGCCATTGCGCACGCGGCCGGGGTGGAGTGGTCCATCGACGACTTCGAGCGCATCCGCAAGCGCACGCCCGTGCTGTGCGACCTCAAGCCGTCGGGCAAGTACCTCGCGGTGGACCTGCATCAGGCCGGCGGCATTCCGCAAGTCATGAAGGTGCTGCTCAACGCCGGTCTGCTGCACGGCGACTGCCTGACCATCAGCGGCCAGACCGTGGCCGAAGTGCTCAAGGACGTGCCCGATGCACCGCGCGCCGACCAGGACGTGATCCGCCCGATCGACAAGCCCATGTACGCCGAAGGCCACCTGGCCATTCTCAAGGGCAACCTCAGCCCCGAGGGCGCGGTCGCCAAGATCACGGGCTTGAAGAACCCCGTGATCACCGGCCCGGCGCGTGTGTTTGACGACGAACAGTCGGCCCTCAAGGCCATTCTGGACGGCAAGATCGTCGCCGGCGATGTGATGGTGTTGCGCTACCTCGGCCCCAAGGGCGGCCCGGGCATGCCGGAAATGCTGGCCCCCACCGGCGCCCTCATTGGCGCGGGATTGGGCGAAAGTGTCGGCCTGATCACCGACGGCCGTTTCAGCGGCGGCACCTGGGGCATGGTGGTGGGCCACGTGGCGCCTGAGGCTGCGGCCGGCGGCACGATTGCGTTCGTGAACGAAGGCGACTCCATCACCATCGACGCGCACAAGCTGCAGCTGGAGCTGCATGTGCCTGAGGAAGAGATTGCCCGTCGCCGCGCCCAGTGGACGGCACCGGCACCGCGCTACACGCGTGGCGTGCAGGCCAAGTTTGCCTTCAACGCTTCCAGCGCCAGCAAGGGCGCTGTGCTCGACAACTATTGAGCGAACCTTCAGCGCGAGCGGCCCTTGGTCTTGATGCCCAGGCTCTCGCGCTGCTTGTCGATGCGGTCCTGCTTCTTCTGCTCCATCTTCTCCATGGCCTTGCGCTTGGTGTAGCCAGAGCTGTCTGCCCAAGCCCACCACGCCACGGCCATCGCAAAGGGCGAGAGCACCCACCACCAGGACCAGCCGGCCACGAAACCGACCTCCAGGTACTTCAGCAGCAACAGCACGACGCCGGTGATCAGCAAATACATCACAAACTCCGGTAAAGCCCCCGTGAAGCGGGCAAGAAACTGTAAGCGTTCGTTTCCTGCAGAGAGTGCCTCGGTAAAATTGCGCCGTTACCCTCTCTCGCAATCACCACAAGGACACCCCATGAAACGAGCTCTCCTGATTATGGCTGCCATGACCACGCTGGCCGCTCCGGCTTTCGCCGACGAAGCCCTTGCCAAGAGCAAGAACTGCATGGCCTGCCACGCTGTGGACAAGAAACTCGTGGGCCCCTCCTACAAGGACGTGGCCAAGAAGTACGCCGGGGACGCCAAGGCCGTGGATGCCCTGGCAGCCAAGATCATGAAGGGCGGCTCCGGCGTGTGGGGCGCGATCCCCATGCCCGCCAACCCGCAGGTGAATGACGCCGACGCCAAGAAGCTGGCCGCCTGGGTGCTCAGCACCAAGTAATCCCTCTGCCGGGCTTCACCCATAAAAAAACCCGCTGGTCTCCAGCGGGTTTTTTGTTGCCTGCCTGCGGCTTGCAGGCCGGGTGCGATCAGTTGTTTTCCGACAGCTGATCCAGGATCGCCGGGTTCTCCAGCGTGGACGTGTCCTGCGTGATGGCTTCGCCTTTGGCGATCGAGCGCAGGAGGCGGCGCATGATCTTGCCGCTGCGCGTCTTGGGCAGGTTGTCGCCAAAGCGGATGTCCTTGGGCTTGGCGATCGGGCCGATTTCCTTGCCCACCCAGTCGCGCAGCTGCTTGGCGATGGCCTTGGCTTCTTCACCCGTGGGGCGCGAGCGCTTGAGCACCACGAAGGCCACGATGGCTTCGCCCGTCAGATCGTCCGGGCGGCCCACCACCGCAGCTTCGGCCACGAGGTCGGTCTTGCCCACCAGCGCGGACTCGATCTCCATCGTGCCCATGCGGTGGCCCGAGACGTTGAGCACGTCGTCGATGCGGCCGGTGATGCGGAAGTAGCCCCGGTCGGCGCTACGCACCGCGCCATCGCCCGCGAGGTAGTAGCCCTTGAGCTCGTCGGGGAAGTAACTTTTCTTGAAACGCTCCGGGTCGCCCCAGATGGTGCGGATCATGGACGGCCAGGGCTTCTTCACCACCAGGATGCCGCCGGCGCCATTCGCCACGTCGTTGCCGGTCTCGTCCACGATGGCTGCGGCAATGCCGGGTAGCGGCAGCGTGCACGAGCCCGGCACCAGCGGCGTTGCGCCAGGCAGCGGCGTGATCATGTGGCCGCCGGTTTCGGTCTGCCAGAAGGTGTCCACGATGGGGCAGCGCTCACCGCCCACGTGCTTGTAGTACCACATCCAGGCTTCCGGGTTGATGGGCTCGCCCACCGAACCGAGCAGGCGCAGGCTGGAGAGATCGGAGCGCGCAGGGTGCACCTTCTCGTCGCCCTCGGCCGCCTTGATCAGCGAACGGATCGCCGTGGGCGCGGTGTAGAAGATGGTGCACTTGTGCTTCTCGATCATCTGCCAGAAGCGCCCGGCGTTCGGGTACGTGGGCACGCCCTCGAACACGATCTGGGTGGCGCCTGCGGCCAGCGGGCCATAGGCCACATAGGTGTGGCCGGTGATCCAGCCGATGTCGGCGGTGCACCAGAAGATGTCGTCGGCCTTCAGGTCGAAGGTCCAGTTCATGGTGAGGTTGGCCCACAGCAGGTAGCCACCAGTGCTGTGTTGCACGCCCTTGGGCTTGCCGGTGGAGCCCGAGGTGTAGAGCACAAACAGCGGGTGCTCGGCGCTCACCATTTCGGCCGGGCAGTCGGTGGACTGGCCTGCCATCGCGTCGTGCAGGAAGGTGTCTCGCCCCTCGACCATGTTGCAGGCGGTGGGCGTGCGCTGGAAGACGATGACGTTCTTGATGGAGTCGCAGCCGCCCATGGCGATGCCTTCGTCGACGATGGCCTTGAGCGGCAGCTCCTTGCCGCCGCGCAGCTGGTAGTTGGCGGTGATCACGGCCACGGCGCCGGCGTCCTGGATGCGCTCCTGCAGCGCCTTGGCCGAGAACCCGCCGAACACCACGCTGTGGGTGGCGCCGATGCGCGCACAGGCCTGCATGGCGACCACGCCTTCAATGGTCATGGGCATGTAGATGACGACGCGGTCGCCCTTCTTCACACCGCGCGATTTCAGCGCGTTGGCAAACTGCGAGACCTTGGCCAGCAGCTCCTTGTAGGTGACCTTGGTGACCTCGCCGCCGTCGGCTTCAAAGATGATGGCGGTCTTGTTCTCGACCGGCGTGCCGATGTGGCGGTCCAGACAGTTGTAGGAGGCGTTGAGCTCGCCGTCCTCGAACCATTTGTAGAAAGGCGCCTTGGAGCTGTCCAGCGTCCGGGTGAAGGGTTTGTTCCAGGTGAGCGTTTCGCGCGCCAGGCGCGCCCAGAAACCTTCGAAGTCCTTGTCGGCTTCGGCGCACAGCGCCTGGTAGGCCTCCATGCCCGAAATGCGCGCCGCTTTCACGTTGGCGGCGGAGGGTTCAAAGACGCGGTTTTCGACCAGGGTGGATTCGATCGTCGATGAAGGCGCGGACATGACAGTCTCCTAGATGTTGTGGGGCAGTTGACTGGCCGGGACTGTGCGCAAGGGCTCTTACGAGGCTCTTACAGGGCGGAGGCAGACCTACAATACCGCCTGCCGTCTGGCCGCCCATCCCGGGCGCTCGGCACATTGTGTCATCCCCATGAGCGACCCCGTCAAAGCCCAAGCCCCGATCCGCGCCCTGCCCAATCTCATCTTTGCCAGCCGCTGGCTGCAGTTGCCGCTCTACATCGGCCTGATCGCCGCGCAGGCCATCTACGTCTTCCATTTCTGGGTGGAGCTGGTGCACCTGATCGAAGCCGCGTTTGGCAGCCAGGCCGCGCTGGACAAGCTGGTCAGCAGCATCGGCTACAAGAGCGACGTGCAGCTCACCGGCCTGAACGAAACCGTGATCATGCTGGTGGTGCTCGCACTGATCGACGTGGTCATGATCTCCAACCTGCTGATCATGGTGATCGTGGGCGGCTACGAAACCTTCGTGAGCCGCATGCACCTGGAAAACCACCCCGACCAGCCCGAATGGCTGAGCCACGTGAACGCTTCAGTGCTCAAGGTGAAGCTGGCCACCGCCATCATCGGCATCAGCTCGATCCACCTGCTCAAGACGTTCATCAACGCCGCCAACTACGACGTGAAGGTGCTGCAATGGCAGACCATCATCCATGTGGTGTTCCTGCTCAGCGCCATGGCGATTGCCCTGACCGACAAGCTCATGGTGCGCACGCCGGGCGACGGCCACTGAAAGCGGCCAGCATCCCCTGCAAAAAAGGCGGCCTGCGGGCCGCCTTTTTCATGGTGCGGCCTTCAGCGGCCCACCATCTGCCCGGGCCGCACCCAGGCGTCAAACTGCTCCGCCGTCACGTGGCCCAGCGCCAGCGCCGCCTCGCGCAGGCTGCTGCCGTCCTTGTGCGCCTTCTTCGCAATCTGCGCCGCCTTGTCGTAGCCGATGTGCGTGTTGAGCGCCGTCACCAGCATCAGCGAGCGGTCGACCAGTTCGGCGATGCGCTCGCGATTGGGCTCGATGCCCACCGCGCAGTGGTCGTTGAAGCTCCTCATGCCGTCGGCCAGCAGGCGCACGCTTTGCAGGAAGTTGTGCGCCACCATCGGGCGGAACACATTGAGCTCGAAGTTGCCGGAGGCGCCGCCAAAGTTGATCGCCACGTCGTTGCCGAAGACCTGCGCGGCCAGCATGGTGACCGCTTCGCTCTGCGTGGGGTTCACCTTGCCCGGCATGATGGACGAGCCCGGCTCGTTCTCCGGAATGCTCAGCTCGCCAATGCCGCTGCGCGGGCCGCTGGCCAACCAGCGCACGTCGTTGGCGATCTTCATGAGGCTGGCGGCCAGCGTCTTGAGCGCGCCGTGCGCGTGCACCAGCGCGTCCACGCTGGCCATGGCCTCGAACTTGTTGGGCGCGGTCACGAACGGTTGGCCGGTCAGGCGCGCCAGCTCGGCGGCCACCCGCACGGCGTAGCCCTCGGGTGCGTTCAGACCGGTGCCCACGGCCGTGCCGCCCAGCGCCAGTTCGCACAGGTGCGGCAGCGCGGCGCGCACATGGGTCTCGCCATGCGCGAGCTGTGCCACCCAGCCCGAAAACTCCTGCCCCAGCGTGAGCGGCGTGGCGTCCTGCAAGTGGGTGCGGCCAATCTTCACGATGCCGTCGAAGTCGCCCGCCTTTTGCGCCAGCGTGCCTCGCAGCAGCGCCAGCGCCGGCAGCAGGCGGTGCGTGATGGCCTCGACCGCCGCCACATGCATGGCCGTGGGGAACACGTCGTTGCTCGACTGGCTGCGGTTCACGTCGTCGTTGGGGTGCACCAGGCGCGACGCGCCGCGCTCGCCACCCAGCAGCTCGCTGGCCCGGTTGGCCAGCACCTCGTTGACGTTCATGTTGGTCTGCGTGCCAGAGCCGGTTTGCCACACCACCAACGGAAACTCTTCGTCGTGCGCCCCGGCGATCACTTCGTCGGCCGCCTGCACGATGGCCTGCGTCTTCTCCGCGCCCTGCAGGCCCAGCGCGTGGTTCACCACCGCCGACGCGCGCTTGACCTGGGCCAGCGCGCGAACGATCTCGCGCGGCTGGCGCTCGCCCGAGATGTCGAAGTTCTGCAGCGAGCGCTGCGTCTGTGCGCCCCACAGGCGGTGCGCGGGCACCTCGATGGGGCCAAAGGTGTCGGTCTCGACGCGGACGTCGTCGTGGCTCATGGGGTTGCTCCTTCTGACGCGCTGGCGTCATCGTCCAGCGGTTTTCGGCGTCGCTTCCACAGCGTGGTGCGCGAAATGCCAAGGCGGCGCGCCGCCTCCGACACACGACCGCCCGAGAGCGCCAGTGCGCGCTCGATCTGCTCGAGCTCGGCCTGTTCGCGGGCGTCGGCCAGCGTGGCGGGCAATGGCACGTCCAGGCGCTCTTCGGGAAAGAGGTCGGCCAAGCCGATGCACTCGCCATCCACCAGCGCGGCCGCTCGCTCGATGCGGTTGCGCAGCTCGCGCACATTGCCTGGCCAGGCGTGGGCGGCCAGTGCGGCCATGGCCGCGTCGTCCAGGCGCAGCCCGGGCATGCCGTTGCGCTCGGCGGCTTCTCGCACGAAGCGCCGTGCGAGTGGCGCGACCTCGTCGGGCCGCTGGCGCAACGGGGGAATGGTGAGCTCGACCACCGCCAGGCGGAAATACAGGTCTTCGCGGAACTCGCGCTGGGCCATGCGGGCGTTCAGGTCGGCGTTGGTGGCCGCGATGATGCGGCCGCGAAACTGCTGATCGCTGCGCGCGCCCAGTCGGCGAAACACGCCGTCCTGCAGCACCCGCAGCAGCGCGGTCTGCAACCGGGTGTCGAGCTCGCCGATTTCATCGAGGAACAGGGTGCCCTCACCCGCTTCCTCGAAGTGGCCCGCGTGCGCCGACACAGCGCCCGTGAAGGCTCCGCGCTCGTGCCCGAAGAACTGGCTCTCCATCAGCTCGCGCGCAATGGCACCGCAGTTGACCGCCACAAAAGGCTGCGCGGCGCGCGCGGACTGCGCGTGCATGTGGCGCGCCGCCACTTCCTTGCCCACGCCGGTCTCGCCGCGCAGCAGCACGGGCAGGTCGCGCGCGGCCAGGCGCTGCAGGTCGCGCGCCAGCCCCTCGGTGGCGGGCGCCAAGCCAAACACCGGCACGCCCGCCGCCCCCGGCTCACTGGCCAGCGCGCGGATGCGCTCGACCAGCGCATCCACGTCATAGGGTTTGGTGAGGTAGTCGTCGGCGCCCGCGCGCACCAGCCGCACGGCCTGGCCAATGTCGGCGAACGCGGTCACAAAGAGGATCGGCGTGTCGCCCAGGTGCGGCAGCGCGCGGCGGTAGAGGTCTTCGCCGGAGCCGTCGGGCAGGCGGATGTCGGCCAGCACGAAGCCGGGCCGGCGCTGGCGCAGGGCGTCCATGGCTGCGGCGCAGGTGTCGACCCAGCGCACCTGAAAGCCTTCAAGCTGCAGGCGCTGGGCCACCGCGCCGCCCAGCACGCGGTCGTCTTCGATGAGCAGGATGTCGATCATGGGTCCGGGGGCAATTCCAGGGGCAGTTGGAGGGTGATGTGGGTGCCGCCCCGGGAGTGTGCATCGACCGAGACGCGCCCGCGCAGCTGCTGCACCAGCCGCACGATGACAGCCACCCCGAGGCCGCCCTGCCCCGCGCGCGGTTCACCGCGCACCAGGCTCTCGGCCACCTCGGGCGCCATGCCCACGCCTTCGTCGATCACCTCCAGCACCAGGGCCTGCGCATCGCGCCGCACGCTCAGCAGCACCTGGCCTCCGGCGCGGGTGGCGCGCACGGCGTTGATCAGGAGGTTCAGCAGCACCTGCCGCACCTCGGTGGCGGCCACCGGCAGCTCGTCGGGCAGGCCGGGCTGTGCGTCCACGCGCACGGTCACGCCGCGCTGGCGCGCATCGGCCGCCACCAGGCGCTGCACATCGTGGAGATCTTGCAGGCTGAGGCGGCGCTCGCTGCCCCGGGGGCGGTGCGTGGTCAGCGTGGCGTCCACCACCTCGCGCAAGGCCAGCACGCCGCGTTCAATGAAGTTCAGCGCGTCCTCGCGCGCGTCGGTGCGGTCACCGAACTTGCGCAGGGTCTGGATGGCCGTGACCATGCCGCCCAGCGGGTTGCGCACCTCGTGGGCCAGCGTGGCGGCCAGCCGGCCCAGCACGGCCTCGCGCTCCTGCTCGGCGAGCAGCCCCATCATGGCTTCGCGTTCACGCGCGTCATCGGCCATGCGGTTGACCGCGCGCATCAGGCGCGCGGACTCGGGGTCGCTGGCGTCAATGAGCTCGGCCGGCAAGGCAAGTCCTTTCTGCAGGTGCTGGGTGATGAGCGCGGTGGGGCGCTGCATCTGGCGCGCCACCCCGAAGCCCAGGGCCGCGCACAGCACGCTCACCAGCAGGTCCAGCAGCACCAGGCGCCAGCGCAACTGCTCGCGCTCCTGGCTGAACGTGGTCACGTCCAGATTGGCGAGCACGCGGTGCGTGCCGTCCAGCGTGCGCCAGACCCACACCCCCTGCGCGTCGTCGGTCAGCCGCGCGCCGCGCTGCGCGGCCAGCACGTCTTCGGGCCAGACGGCATCGGCCTGCCCTTCGCGCTGCGCGCGGGCCAGCGTTTGGCCCTGCGCATCGAGCACGGCGAGCCAGCGGTCTTCCACACCTTCCGTCACGGCCAGCGAACGCTGGAGCACGCCAACCATGGCCTGCGCATCGCCCGACTGCAATGCGGGCAGCAAGGCCGCCGAGAGACCGTCGAGGTACACCTGCCCGATGCCCGCCATCTGCGCCTCGAACTGGCGCGACACGCTTTGCAGCGCCAGCTGTGTGGTGCCCATGGCGGCAGCGAAGATCATCAGCGCCACCACCGCCGGCAGGCGCACGGTCAGCGGCAGGCGGCGGTACCAGGCGGGCAACGAACGGGACAGTGGCATGCAGCGAGGTCGGGGTTTGCAGAGGTCCCGACCTTACCAGTCAGCCCCCCAGAACGCGAAGCGGCGACGCACCGCGCCAGCGCAGGCGGCGCACCACATCCACCCGCAGCTCCAGCACGCCCTGATCGAACCAGGCCTGCGGGGCCACAGCCACCAGCGTGTCGGCACCGGCCAGCGCCTGTAACAAGCGTTGCGGGCGCCCTTCTTCGAGGCG
Source organism: Hydrogenophaga sp. (assembly GCF_019264445.1). Taxonomy (GTDB): domain Bacteria; phylum Pseudomonadota; class Gammaproteobacteria; order Burkholderiales; family Burkholderiaceae_C; genus Hydrogenophaga. The sequence continues at coordinate 18,495 of NZ_JAHVAB010000057.1, read as the reverse complement.
CACCGACCAGGTCAGCCCCGAAGCGGCTGCGGCCTGCTCGAAGCGCTGGATCACGTCGGCCGCCGTCTGCCGTGCCTGCGCGAGACGGCGATCGCGCATGCGCTGCGCGTAGGTCAGGCCACCCACGGGCACCGGGCCCACGTTGGCCAGGCGAGGCGCATCGATGATGGCCACACCGCACAGCTCCGCGCCGTGCTGGCGCGCCAACGCCACCGCTTGCTCGATGGCACGCGAGAGGCACGGGCCTTCGGTCAGCGCGAGCACCACGCGGCGCACGGCAAACGGAGCGGCGCCAAACTGCCCGCGCGGCAGCACACGGTGCAGGCTGTCTTGCGCGTTGCCACGCCACAGCGGCGCGCCGCCCACGTAGGCCGCCCGCCCCAGCAGGTGGCCCGCCACCGGTGTGGTGAGCAGCAGAAACACAATCGCCAGCACGACCTTGACCCAGGTGGACAAGGTGCCGTCCACCACCGCCACACCCAGCAGCACCAGCCCGCTGCCCACCACCCCCGCCTTGGTGGCGGCGTGCATGCGCATGAAAAAGTCCGGCAGGCGCAGCACACCGGTGGAGGCGAGCAGGCACACCAGCGCCCCGCCGATCAGCAACAACGCAGCCAGCCAGTCGTTCATGGTGTGTCCTCCTCGCGGATCGAGCCGCGCTCAATGAAGGCGGCAAACGCCACCGTGGCCAGAAAGCCGATCAGCGCCACGCCCAGCGCGATGTCGACAAACGCGGTGCTGTCGGCCACCAGCGCAGCCAGCCCGGCGGCCGCCACACCCAGCAGGCTGAGCATGTCCAGCGCGACGACGCGGTCGGCCGCGTGCGGGCCGCGCACGATGCGCACGCTCGCCAGCACCATGGAGAGCAGCAACAGCGCGGCCGTGACCGCGAGCACCCAGTGCGGCAGGTTCATGGCCGTCCTCCTTCGCCCAGCGCGGCGCGCACGCGGGCCTCAAAGCCATCCACGATCTGCGCCACCGGGTCGCCTTCGAGGTTCATCACGTGGGCGTAGAGCACCGTGCGGTCGGCCGAGATGTGCAGGCTGGTGGTGCCGGGTGTGAGCGTGATCATGTTGGCCAGCATCGCAATGCCTGCGTCGCTGCGCACCGTCAGCGGAATGGCCACGATGCCGCTGCGCGCCGCGCGCCCGGGGTGCAGCACGGTCAGCGCCACCTGGTGCACCGAGAGCAGCAGCTCGCGCATGAAGATGCCGGCCAGCGCCAGCCAGTTCCAGAGGGACCGCATCGTCGTCATGGAAACGCCTCCTGGCCGAGCACGGCCCGCATGTAGCCATCGGGAACGAGCAGCTGGTCGGCTGCCCGCAGCGAGAAATCCACAAAGGGTTCGGTGGCCAGGCCGATGGTGAGCGTGATGGCCGCCAGCGCCGCCACCGGCACCAGCATGGCCCATCTCGTGCGCGGCGCGGCACGCCAGCGGGCCGCGGCTTCGGCCGACTGCGCCGTGGTGGGTGCTTTCCAGAAGGCCTCGTTCCAGATCTTCACCATCGAATACAGCGTGAGCACGCCCACGGCCAGCGCCACGCCGGCCAGCACCATGTGGCCCGCGTCCAGGCTGGACTTCACCACCATGAACTTGGCCCAGAAGCCCGAGAGCGGCGGCACGCCCGCCAGCGAGAGCGCCGGCACCGCAAACAGCAGCGCCAGCAGCGGCGCGCTGCGGTGCAGGCCGCCCATGGCCCTGAGTTCGAAGCCCCCGCCGGCCACGCGCATGGCACCCGCGATCAGGAACAGGTTGGCCTTGACCACGATGTGGTGCACCACGTACAGCACCGAGCCGGCCAGCGCCATGGGCGTGGCCACGGCCAAGCCCACCAGCATGTAGCCGATCTGGCTGATGATGTGGAACGACAGGATGCGCCGAATGTCGTAGTGCGCCGCCGCGCCCAGCACGCCGGTCACCATCGTGAGCACGGCCACCACGCCGATGATCGGGCCGGTAAAGCCCGCGTCGCCGTTGAACAGCAGGGTGAAGGTGCGCAGGATCGCGTACACGCCCACCTTGGTGAGCAGCGCGGCAAAGATCGCCACCACCGGGGCACTGGCTGTGTGGTACGCCGCCGGCAGCCAGAAGAACAGCGGGAACAGCGCGGCCTTGGAGCCAAACGCGAGCAGGAACATCACCGCCAGCGTGGTCACCAGGCCCTGGTTTTCCACCGTGGGCAGCGTGCGCGCCAGGTCGGCCAGGTTGAGCGTGCCGGTGACGCCATACAGAAAACCCACCGCCACCAGAAACAGCGTGGTGGCCACGAGGTTGAGCGTGACGTACTTGACCCCTGCGTCCAGCTGCGCGCGCGTGCCACCCACCACCAGCAGGCCGAACGACGAGATCAGCATGATCTCGAACCAGACGTACAGGTTGAACAAATCGCCCGTAAGGAACGCACCGCACACGCCCATGAGCAGGCCGTGGTACAGCGGGTGAAAGAAGGCGCGCTCGCGTTCGCGCGCCCCGTCCACCAGCGCGTAGATGGACACCGCCACCGCCATCACCGCCGTCACCAGCACCATGGCCGCCGAGAGCAGGTCGGCCACGAAGGTGATACCGAACGGCGCGGCCCAGGCGCCGAAGTGCGTGGCCAGCACGGTGCCGTCAAACACGGCCTGGAACAGGGCCAGCGCCGCCAGCAGCAAGGCCACGCTGCCGGCCACGCTCACGCCGCGCTGGGTGAGCGGGTGGCCGCGCAACAGCGCACACGCCGCCAGCGTCAGCAGCGGAATGGCCACTGGCAGGGTCAGCAAGAGGTGGGCGTTCATTTCGGCTCCGCCTCGCGCATGGCATCGGTGTCGAGCGTGCCCAGGCGCTGGTGGGCTTGCTCGAACAGCACCACAGCAAACGCCACCAGGGCGAACGAGATCACGATGGCGGTAAGGATGAGCGCTTGCGGCAGCGGGTTGGCGCTGGCGGCAATGAAGGTTTCACCCTCCGCCACCAGCGGAGGCACGCGCGAGCTCAGGCGCCCCGAAATGAAGATCGACAGGTTGGCGCAGTTGCCCAGCAGCAGCAGGCCGAGCACGATGCGCAGCACGTTGCGCGACATCAGCAGATAAGCCGCGATGGACGTCATGACGCCGAAGGCCAGCACGAAGAAGAATTCCATCAGTCGTCCAGGTAGTGAGAGAGAAGCGACAGCACCGAGCCCAGCACCGCGAGGTAGACGCCGATGTCAAACAGCAGCGCCGTGCCGATCACAAAGCCGCTGTCCCACACCGCCCACTGGTGGGTGAGGAAGGGCTGCCCCAGCAGCACACCGGGCAGGCCCGACGCCACCGCCAGCACCAGGCCCACCGCGGCAATGCCACCCGGAGAGACGCGCAACAGCGCCAGCAGCCGCGCGCGGCCCCGCGGCAGCGCATACATCGCCAAGCCGGCCGCCGCCATGAGACCGCCGACGAAACCACCCCCGGGCTCGTTGTGCCCACGCCAGAGCAGGTACAAGGAAAACGCCAGCGCCACGGGCAGTACCAGCCGCCCGCACACGCGCAAGATGAGCGGGTTCATGCGGCCTCCTGGTCGTCGGCGCGGCGGGCGCGCACGCTGGTGATCACCGCCGCAGCCGCCAGCGCCGCCAGTGCCAGCACGGCGATCTCGCCCAGCGTGTCCAGCGCACGGAAGTCCACGATGATCACGTTGACCAGATTGCGGCCGTAGGCCTCGGGCACGCTGGTGATGCGGAAGTAGTCGGACAGCCGCTCGTCAAACGGCGTGGCCACCACGGCCAGCAAGACCAGCGTGGCCGCCACGCCGAACGCCACCGCAGCCAGCGCATCGCGGCGCCGCTCGCCGGGGCGGCGCGGGTCCACCTCATGGAAAGGCATGCGCCCCACGATGGCCAGCAGGATCACGATGGCCAGGGCCTCCACCGAAAACTGGGTGAACGCCAGATCGGGCGCGCCGCGAAACAGAAACGTGAGCGCCACCAGAAAGCCGACCATGCCCGCCGTGACGATGCCGGCCATGAAACTGTGCGCGCGCAGCACCATGGCCGAGGCCAGCACAAGCAGCACCGGCAGAGCCACCTCGGGGCCGACCTCTTCCCAGCGCGGCAGCACCACGGCCAGCCCGTCGCGCGCCCACAGCGTGAGCAGCAGACACGCCGCCGTGAACGCGAAGAAGGTGCCCAGGTACCGGCGCAGGCTGCCCGTTTGGATGCGGCGCGTCTGCCAGGCGGCCACGTTCTGCAGCCCGACGATGGCGTGGTCGTAACCCAGGTCGGGCCCCCAGCGCTCGACAAATGTCCACCCCGCCATGGAGCGGCGCAACGCCGGCCAGCCCCACAGCGCCAGCGCACCCAGGGCCAAGGTGAGCGCGCTCAGGGCCAGCATGGGCGTGAAGCCATGCCAGAGCGAGAGCGCCGTGGCCACCTCACGGCCCGCCACGGCGCTGGCTGCAGGGCCCAGCAAGAGCGACGGCCAGGCCGGCACCAGACCAAACAACAAACCGAGCAAGGCCAGCGTCAAGGGGCCGATCCACATGGCCAAACCCGGGTCGTGCGGGGTGCCGGGCACCGGCTGCGCGGGCCCGAAGAAGCAACGCAAGGCGACCACGCCCGCCACCACCACCATGCAGGCGTTGGCCAGCAAGGCCACCCCCACGGGCCACCAGGCACCGCCCAGCGCAGCCTCGTAAATGAGTTCCTTGCCAATGAAGCCCACAAAGGGCGGCAAGCCGGCCATCGACAGACCCGCCAGCACCGCCACCAGCGCGGTGAGCGGCATGGCGCGCGCCAGCCCGCCCAGACGTGTTGCATCGCGCGTGCCGGCGGCGTGGTCCACGATGCCGGCCACCATGAACAGGCAGGCCTTGTACAGCGCGTGTGCCAGCAGGAAGGTGACCATGGCTGTGGCCGCCATCGGGTGCGGCAGGCCGATCAACGCCACCAGCGTGCCCAGCGACACCACCGTGGAGTACGCCAGCACGCGCTTGAGATCGCTCGCACGCAGCGCCAGCACCGTGCCCATGAACATCGTGAGCAGGCCCACCGGCACCAGCAGGCTGCCCCACCACGCGTGCTCGCCCAGCGCCGGGTTCAGCCGTGCCAGCAGGTACACGCCCAGCTTCACCATGGTGGCCGAGTGCAGGAACGCGGACACCGGCGTGGGCGCGGCCATGGCATTCGCCAGCCAGGCGTGCAGCGGCGCCTGCGCCGACTTGGCAAACGCGCCGAGCGCCACCAGCACGATGATGGCCGGTGCCATGGGGTGCGCCACCAGCGCCGGACCCTGCACGAGGATGTCGGTGATGCGCATCGAGCCCGCGGCCATGCCCAGCAGAATCGCGCCGGCCAGCAAACACAAGCCGCCGGCCACCGTGATCAGCAAGCCCTGTTGTGCGGCGCGGCGCGCCTGCGGTTTCTCGGGCTCGTAGCCGATCAACAGGAACGACGTGAGGCTGGTCAACTCCCAGAACACCAGCAAGGCAATGAGGTCGTCGGCCAGCACTGCCCCAAGCATCGCGCCCATGAACAGCGTGAGGAACGCGAAGAAGCGCGGCAAGTCGGCCTGACCGTGGAGGTAGCTGGCGGCGTACAGGTAGATGAACGTGCCGATGCCGGTGATGAGCAGCGCAAACAGCAGCGACAGGCCATCGAGCCGCAGCGACAGCGCCACGTCCAGGCTGGGAATCCAGGCCAGTTGCTGCAGCACGACTTGACCGCCGGTGACATCGGGCCACCACGAGAGAAAAGCCACAAACAGGCCGGCAGGCAGCAGCGCCAGGGTATGCGCAAAACCGAGACGCACCACCGCCGGCGCCAGCGCACCAGCGGCCAGCGTGGAAAAAACAAGGGTGGCAAGCATCACGGCAACGGGTCTCCTTCGACCCAGGTGGTTTGCAAGCCGCGTACCAACCGGCGCACGCACATCGACCCTTTAAAATCAACGACTTGCGAGACCCGGCCACATGCGTGTGTTCAGCTTTCGCAACCGGTGTCCGGGGCCTGTTCACAAAGCTGAACATGGGGACCTTCGATACACTGGCGAGCGTCCTTCATCAACCCATCACAGTCCTCCCCATGACGACCACGATCCAGCGCGACGACCTCGTCGAGAGCATTGCCGCCGCCCTGCAATACATCTCGTACTACCACCCCGCCGACTACATCGCCCACCTGGCCCGCGCCTACGAGCGCGAGCAAAGCCCGGCGGCCAAAGACGCGATCGCGCAGATCCTGACCAACAGCAAGATGAGCGCCACCGGACACCGCCCGATCTGCCAGGACACCGGCATCGTGAACGTGTTCCTGAAAGTGGGTATGAATGTGCGCCTGGAAGGCTTCACCGGCAGCCTGGACGACGCCATCAACGAAGGCGTGCGCCGCGGCTACAACCACCCCGACAACCAGCTGCGCGCCAGCGTGGTGGCCGATCCGCAGTTCGCGCGCAAGAACACCAAGGACAACACCCCCGCCGTGATCTTCACCGAGCTCGTGCCCGGCGACACGGTGGAAGTGACCGTGGCCGCCAAAGGCGGCGGCAGCGAAAACAAAAGCAAGATGATCATGCTCAACCCGGGCGACTCCGTGGTCGACTGGGTGCTGAAAACCGTGCCGACCATGGGCGCTGGCTGGTGCCCGCCGGGCATGCTGGGCATCGGCATCGGCGGCACCGCCGAGAAGGCGGTGCTGATGGCCAAGGAAAGCCTGATGGACGACATCGACATGTACGAGCTGCAGGCCAAGTCCGCCAAGGGCGAGAAGCTCGACCAGGTCGAGGAGCTGCGCCTGGAGCTGTATGAAAAGGTCAACGCGCTGGGCATTGGCGCACAAGGCCTGGGCGGCCTGACCACCGTGCTCGACATCAAGATCAAGATGTACCCCACGCACGCGGCCAGCAAGCCCGTGGCCATGATCCCCAACTGCGCGGCCACCCGCCACGCCCACTTCGTGCTCAACGGCAGCGGCCCCGTGTACCTCGACGCGCCCAGCCTGGACCTCTGGCCCAACGTCAACTGGGTGCCCGACACCCAGAAGAGCCAGCGCGTGGACCTGAACGCTCTCACGCCGGCCGAGGTGGCCAGCTGGAAGCCGGGCCAGACCCTGTTGCTCAACGGCAAGATGCTCACCGGCCGCGACGCCGCGCACAAGCGCATCCAGACCATGCTGGCCAAAGGCGAGAAACTGCCGGTGGACTTCACCAACCGCGTCATCTACTACGTCGGTCCGGTCGACCCGGTGCGCGACGAAGCCGTGGGCCCCGCCGGCCCGACCACCGCCACCCGCATGGACGGGTTCACCGACATGATGCTGGAGCAGACCGGCCTCATCGCCATGATCGGGAAGGCCGAGCGTGGCCCGGTGGCGATCGAGTCCATCAAGAAGCACAAGAGCGCTTACCTGATGGCCGTGGGCGGCGCCGCCTACCTCGTGTCCAAGGCCATCAAACACGCCAAGGTCGTCGGCTTTGAAGACCTGGGCATGGAAGCCATCTACGAGTTCGACGTGGTGGACATGCCCGTGACCGTGGCGGTCGACGCCGGCGGCACCAGCGCGCACATCACCGGCCCGGCCGAGTGGCAAAAGCGCATCGCCACGGGCGAGTTCAAGGGCATCAGCGTCGCCGCCGCTTGAAAACCATTGGCGTCTTCGACAGCGGGGTCGGCGGCCTGAGTGTGCTGCAGGCCCTGCTCGCCGAGCTGCCAGGCGCCCGCTTCGTCTACGCCGCCGACAGCGCCCACGCGCCCTACGGTGAACGCACCGCGCAAGACGTCTCGGAGAGAACCCACCGCATAGCGGAGGTCCTGCGCGCGCAGCATGGCATCGACGCGCTGGTGGTGGCCTGCAACACCGCCACCGCTCACGCGATCGATCCACTGCGCCTGCAATTTCCCGACATGCCCATCGTTGGCGTGGAGCCTGCGCTCAAGCCAGCAGCGGCCCTGAGCCGGACGGGGCACATCGGCGTGCTGGCGACGCGCGGAACGCTGGGCAGCGCGCGTTTTGCCCGCTTGCGCGACCAGCTCATGCGTGCATCGCCACGCCCGCTGCAGTTCCATTGCCAGCCGTGCGATGGCCTGGCCGCGGCCATCGAACGGCACGACCAGCCCGCCATCCAGTCCTTGTGCGAGCTTTATGTGAAAGAAGTGACGCACATGGCAGGCAGCCCGAACGCCGTCGACACCATCGTGCTGGGCTGCACCCACTACCCGTTTGCCCTGCACACGCTCAGCCAGCTGTGCGGACCCGACGTCTCGCTGGTCGACACCGGCGTGGCCGTTGCCCGCCGCACGCGCGACGTGCTGGGCGTTCAAGCGCCCGAAGCCAGCTCGTTCGCCGAACCTCTGCTGCTGACCACGGGCGACCCGGTGGCATTGACGCAAGCCGCCCATCGCTGGCTCGGCCTGAAGGGCGAAGCCCAACGCCTGGCCACCGAACTGCGCCCAGCCGTCAACTAGGGCTTGTGCGCAATGCCAAGCGCCGCCGCGCGCCCGCGCTGCATGTTCACCGGCATCAGCAGAGCCAGACCCAGCACGAACAACACCGCGGTGAAACCGATGGCCAGGCGCTGGTTGCCCCCGGTCATCCAAGTGATGGCGCCGTAGCTCAGCGGCCCAATGATGCTGGCCACGCGCGTGGCAAAAGTCCACAGACCAAAAAACTCGGCCAGCTGCGCAGGCGGTGCCAGCATGCCCGCCATGGCGCGACCTGAAGATTGACTCGCCCCCATGCACACCCCGGCAATGGCAGCCGCATACCAGAAGCCGCCCTTGGTGGTGGTGATCGCCGCGATGAGGCAGGTCGCCACCCAACCCACGAGCGTGATGCCCAGTGCCAGCTTGTGCCCCAGCCGGTCCTGCCAGTACCCGAAGGCCAGTGCACCCAGCGCCGCCGCAATGTTCAGCACGAAGATCAGCACCATGGTTTCCTGCTGCACGAAGCCAATCACCTGCTCTGCATAGATGGCGGCCAGCGTGATCGCTACCGCCACACCGCCTTGATAGGCGGCCACGCAGGCGAGCAACCACATGAAGTCCCGATAGCGCCGCGCTTCCTGAAATGTGCGGCGCAATTGGCGCAACGATTCGCGCCAACCGGAAGCGCCTTCCAGTTTTGCGGGCGGCAGGGCACGTTCGCGCAGCAACCCGAGGGTGAACATTGCGGCCACAGCGAACACACCGGCGGTGATCAGCATCGTCACAGGGACAAACTGCTCAGCCTTCTGTCCCTGCGCTTGCGCCCACAGCACATACGCGAGGCTCAGTCCCAAGGCCAGCATGCCCCCGACATAGCCCAGGCTCCAGCCCCAGCCACTGACGCGGCCCATCGCCTCAGGCTTTGCCAGTTCGGGCAGGAAGGCCGCCACCAGCGACTCCCCCCAGGCAAAGAACACGTTGGACACCACGATGAGCACCACCCCCAGCACCACCGCCCCCGGCCCCACCAGCCCCAATGCAGCCGTGGCCAGCACGCAGCCCAACGTAGTCAGCATGAGCAGGCGCTTCTTGGCCGCGTGGCGGTCCGCCCAGGCGCCCATCGCAGGAATCGTGAACATCACGACGACATGCGACACGCTCAATGCCAGCGTCCACGCAAACGTCGCCCAATCGGCACCACCCGCCACCACACCTACAAAGTAGGCGGCAAACACGGCTGTGATCACCACCGTGGTGTAACCCGAGTTCGCGAAGTCGAACATCGCCCAACCAAACACCTCGCGCTTGCGCACGCCAGGGTTCAGGGCATCGGTCGAGAAAAAGGCCATGAAGACTCCAGACGGCGAGGCGATCTGCTCGCGCTGGGCTGGAGTCTAGTACGTGTCGCGAGGGAAAGAACTGTCCACCGCGGTGATGCACGGACTAGTGCAGATGCCGCGGCTTGCGCGGGCCACCGTGCCCGGATGGGCCACCATAGCCACGCGGCGGCTTGCCCAGCTGCATGGAATTGACCAGCGATTCAAACCGCTGGTTGAAGAGCTTGTCGATCACGCCCACCACCTCACCCAGCTCAGCCTGTTCGAAGTGACGCTCCATGATGTGCAGCACATCCTGCACCAGAAGATCGCGCTGGACCTGCATGATGGCGGCAGGGGTGGGCCCCACGAAACACATCAGGAAATCGTCCCGGGCCTCTTCTTGCGAAGCCTCATCCTCTTCGTCGTACTCCGCGTCGTAGAAAGACACCTCCAGCGGTGCCCCTGCCGAAGCGATGTCATTCAGGCCCATGCAGGCCTCTTCGATGATTTGGCGGAAGTCCTCGTCACCAGGAACCGTCCAGCAGATCTGCAGCACGTGTGCTTCGGCATCGAAGCGAATGCCTGGTTCATCCTCATAACTGCTCTCTGCAGCCGCTGCGAGCGAACGCGCACCCGCGTATTGCCACAAGGGTTTGAGCGCGTCCTGAATCTGGTTGTAGGCCACTTCCTCGCGCAGGGGAACGTCGCCGTGCACATGGATTTCGAAGGGCGCGTTGTATCGGGTCATGGAAACTCACTGTACCGGCGAAACCGGAAAAATCCTAGAAGTGGTGCCTCGAACCGGGGTCGAACCGGTACGCCCCTTTTCAGGATGCGGCGGATTTTAAGCCTGAGCATGGCATCCGCACCGGACTAAGGATGGGCTTGGATGAGGCTTGCTGCAGCAGGTTTTCCCCGAGGCCAGTGCCTTCGATCATATCCCGGTGCGCGATGCAAACCGCCCCGGTTCCCCTCCGCCTGGCTCCTAGCCGGCCCCTGGAATCGGGGCCTTTCAGGAGCACCTCATGGCGAAGGTCAAACTCACCAAGTCCGTCGTTGACACATCGCAGGCTCAAACCTGCGACGTGGAACTCCGGGATACGCTCGTTCCGGGCTTCTTGTGCAAGATTACACCAACGGGCCGCAAGGTCTTCATGGTTCAGTACCGCACGAACTCCGGCGTGCGGCGCAAGCCGGCAATCGGCCAGTTCGGCGAACTGACGGTCGAACAGGCGCGATTGCTTGCGCAAGACTGGCTGGCCGAAGTCCGGCGCGGGGGCGATCCCGGACTCGACAAGGCCGAATCCCGCAAGGCGCCGACGGTCAAGGAGCTGTGCGGCCGGTTCATGGACGACCACTCCAAGCCGCACAACAAGCCCAGCACACAGGCCGGCTACCAGTACCAGATCGACAGCTTCGTCATCCCGGCCTTCGGCAGCAAGAAGGTTCACGAGGTCACACGCCACGACATCACCGCGCTGATGAAGCGCATGGAGAAGTCGCCCACCCAGGCTAACCGGGTGCTGTCGCTCGTCCGCAAGATGTTCAACCTGGCCGAGCTGTGGGGCTACCGGCCCGATGGCTCCAACCCGTGCCGCCACGTCCCCAAGTACCCGGAAAAGGGTTCGACCCGGCTCATCACCGACGACCAGATGACCAAGCTGTTCACCTATCTGGAGAAGGCCGAGGCCGAAGGCTTGGAGCATCCCACCCACCTGCTGGCAGTCCGGCTGCAATTCGAGTTCGCCGCACGCATGTCGGAAGTCCTGCTCTTGCAGTGGGATTGGCTCGACCTACCCAACGGCCGGGTGGTCTGGCCGGACAGCAAGACCGGCGATATGTCCAAGCCCTTGAGTGAGGAAGCCCGCCGGCGGCTGACCAATGCTCCTCGCTACGGCGATTCGCCCTATGTCTGCCCGGCGATCCTCGACCACAGCAAGCCCCTCAGCACCCACACCTACTATCAGGCGTGGCGGCGCATCCTTGACCGTGCCGGTGTGCCGAAGGTCGGCACTCACGGTATCCGCCACCGCTCGGCGACCGACATTGCCAATTCGGGCGTTCCCCTAAAGGTCGGCATGGCGCTGACAGCGCACAAGACCGCGGCGATGTTCATGCGCTACGTCCATACCGAGGACGATCCGGTGCGGCAAGCGGCCGAACTAGTGGCGGCCCGGCGCAAGACGATCACGGGTGCGCAACGCCAGGCGGAGGTCGAAGCATGAGAAGGAGGCCCACCCGGGAAATCCGAGACAGTGTCTCGGAAATGTGGACGCGGGCTCGCCCCTTCTCCTTGACTTCCATTCGTCTATAAACGAAAATAACAATGTACCGAATCGAGCACTACCTCTCGGCCGACGTACAGAAGGATCTCTACACCGACTGGCTGCGGCGCTTGCGTGATGCACAAGCCAAGGTGGCGGTCATCCGCCGCGTGGCCCGTATCGAGCAAGGCAACTTCGGCGACCACAAGTTTTGCCGAGATGGCGTGTGGGAGCTGCGCATCGACGCGGGGCCTGGCTATCGGGTTTATTACGGCCTAGCGGGGCAACGGTTGGTGCTGCTGCTGTGTGGTGGCGACAAGCGCACCCAGGATGCGGACATTGACCGGGCGGTGGGCTATTGGCAGGACTGGCAACGGAGAATCGACGAATGAGAGGCAAATCCCATGACGAGGCGATGGCCGAGCTGTACCGCAACGATCCGGCGCTCGCACTTGAAGTCATCAACAACATCCTGGCCGATGGCGACCAAGCCGAACTGATGACCGTGCTGCGCCAGCTTGCGCAGACAGTCGGCGGCGTGCAGGCGGTGGCCGAACAGGCTCACCTTAACCCGACGCAGCTTTACCGCACGTTGTCGCCGAAGGGCAATCCCGCCCTGAACAGCTTGACCGCCATCCTCAAGACGATGGGCCTACGCTTGGCTGTGCAGCCGCTGGCTTCTGCGCCCTCGGCGCACGCGGCTTGATGTTCGATGCCTATGGCAAGCATCGTTCATCCGATTCACTTTGAAGACTACAGCGGCGTTCAATTTGAGCGCCTTGCTTTTGCTTATCACGTTCGTACCGGCTGGCGCGACCTGATCTGGCACGGCCAATCGGGTAGCGACCAGGGACGAGACATCTTCGGAATCGAGGAGTTTGACGATCGACCTTCGCGCAAGACGATTATCCAGTGCGCTAATCGTGACATGCTGACCCTGGCGAAAGCCCGAACCGATATGGAGAAGGCTGTCGAGGCTACTGGCGGTACGCCAGATGCTTTCAAATTCATCTGTCGTGGTGCAGTCTCTGACGCCAGCAGAACACGGATCAGCGATAGCGCTGCTGCACTTGGCGTAGCGCATGTGACGATCTGGTCGAGCGTCGAGTTCGAGGAGAACCTGCGTTTGCGTGGCGAATACCTCTTGCACCGCTTCGTCCAGGGAGTCGAGTTCCCCGAAGCCGAAGCTGAGATCCGAAAATTCGTTGATGACTTCCCTGGCTTATCCGACGCCGAGGCGCTGGGTTTGATGGCTGCCGTATTCGACCGGCCTGCTTTTCGCACACCTTTTCAACAGGAAAGTTCGCTACCCGCCTTCCAGCAAGCTGTTGAGGACACCATTCGAGCACTCAACACCGGAGCGTGGAGAACACGTGAAGGCACCGAAATTCGGCGCATTCCATCGATCCATCACATCAGAGATCAGCGTGTTCGCAAGGTGCTGGCCCAGGTTGTGCGTCAAGTCGATGAACTGCGCCGCATCTTCGTCTCTCGCCTCCGAGAAGGCGAGATCCGGCATTGTGAATGCGGCAAGGCGGACTGCCCCACCTACATGCTCAGTTCTCGTGTAGCGGACGAACTGGATTGCGCCCGTGACCGCATCCTCGCTACCTTTCGCTCGGTGCATGCACCGTTCGATGTTGTCGTCCGCTAAACGCGGAGAGGTCGGCAATGGCGGCGCAAATTGACCTGTTCAGTTCTCAGCATCTTGAAGCTGCCTGCCGTGTGCTTGCAGACACCGAGCGCGGCTTGAGTGGCACACAGATTGGGAGGCTGCTGCAAGAGATGGAAGTGATCGACCCATCGCCGGGCATGACGAAGTGGAAGCGGTTGTTCAACGCGCTCGCCGAGTTGCAGAACAAGCATCAGCGAGGCAACCATCTGATTATGTTCATCAACCGCGCAATGAACCCGGTGAACTACGTGCGCGATCCTGGAACATTTGCTTGGCTGCGGGATGAACTCAATGTCGTGCTGGCGTTCTCTGGCTTCTATGTTCGCGACGATGGCAAGGTGGGATATGCCGACAAGGCGACGACGTTGGATGCAGCCCGCGCACGCGCTGGACGTCTCAAGGCGGCGCTGGAAAGCAGAGTCGTCCATGCGGAGGTCTTGAATTACTGCCGAGCCGAGCTGTTGGACGAGAACTATTTTCATGCGGTCTTCGAGGCGAGCAAGGGTGTCGCCGAGCGAATTCGCATACTGTCGGGGTTGACCGGCGATGGTGCCGACTTGGTGAACAAGGCGTTCGCGGGTCAGCAGCCAATCTTGGTCTTGGGACCACTGAGCACCGAGTCCGAAAAGAGCGAGCAGAGAGGATTTGCGAACTTGCTAATCGGTCTGTTCGGCGCCGTGCGCAATCCCTTGGCCCATGCCCCGAAGACGAATTGGCCTATGTCTGAGCAGGATGCGCTCGACATCTTGACGCTGGTTTCACTGATCCATAGAAAACTGGATGGCGTGCAGAAAGCGGCAGTGTCCTTTTCGTAGGCGTCGCAACGCCGTCCTGATCGATTGTTGTATCGTGATACGACAATCACCTGCCTCCTCTGAATAGACCGTCCCAGCCTGTTGAACGAGATTCAAATGGCTTAAAACAAGGAATCTTCATGTCGCAAGCGGCGTTCAATGTCTTCGATGCGCTGTCCGCTTGGGGCAAGACGCTTTCCAACTGGCAGCGGTGCCTGCTGGTCAAACTCGTTGGCGCCGTCGATTTCCCGGACGAGGCTTTGGATGAGGTCTACCGCGAGTACTTGATGGACCAGCAACTGGCCACCACGGAGATGCCACGCGCCACATGGGACATCGCCTTGCCCCAGATCCAAGGCGGCCCCACAACGGACTCAAGCGTAGTGACCGCCATGACCGCACTGACCGGCGTCAACGCCCTGGCGCCGGGTGAAACACTGACTTTCGGGCGCAAGCTCACTGTGATCTATGGTCCCAACGGTGCGGGCAAGTCCGGCTATGCGCGAGTGCTCAAAGCCGCATGCTTCACCCGTTCCAAGCAAACCGCGATTCTCGGCGATGTGAAGTTGGCCAAGCACAAACAACCCACGCCTAGCGCGACGTTTGCCTTCGACGACGGCTCCAACACGACATTTGTCTACAAGGAGCCTTGCCAGCGACTGCGCGACAACTTCGCGGTGTTCGACTCGACCTGCGTGCGTGTCCATCTGGATGAGCGCAATGCCTTCCAAGTCATGCCTTATCTGTTCGATGTTTTTCCCCGCATGGTGGAGGTCTTCGGAAAGCTCCAGCGCAAGCTGCGCGATGACATCGCTCTACGTTCCCACGCTACGGACAAGTTCGCGATTCCAGGCAGCACGTCCGAAGTCGCTTCGCTGCTGATCACCCTGACGGCACAGACGGACCTCGTTGGCTTGCAGGCATTGGCCGCCTTCGGCGACGAGGAGCGCGCGCGCCTGGAATCGGTTGTCCAGCAACTCGCGACACTCAGGACCACCGATCCCAAGGAGATCATTCGCCAGAATGAGCAGCGCATCATCGATCTGGACGCACTGAAAGCATCGATCTCAGGTTTGCACATGGCTGTATCGCCTGCAGTCGCGGAACAGATCACCAATGCCGTCAAGCAGATTCAGACGCTGACGGAAAAGGCGTCAGCGCTCTCAGCGGCACAGTTGGGCGAGGAGCCGGTGCAGCCCATCGGCACAGCAGCATGGCGTGACCTGCTGGCTGCGGCCATTGCTTACAACGCCGAAGCCTATCCTGACGAGGCGTTTCCACCGAAGGCGGATGCGGCCCGATGCGTGCTTTGCCATCAGGTTCTCGACGAAGACGGCATTGCACGATTGACCCGCTTCTATCAGTTCGCAACCAGTGGTGTCGAAGCGCAGCTTGGCCAGGCCAAGACAACGCTCGCAGGGTATGGCACGAAGTTGTCGAAGATCAGTCTCGCCTTCTTCGACGAGGGCAGTGTCGCGCGCCGGACCTTGACCGAGGTGGATGCCGCAATGGCCGCGGCGGTTTCCAGTCATGTCGAAGGCTATCGGGAAGTCATCGGAGCATTGGCGCGGGCGGTTGCCGGTGCCTTCGACCCTGGCTTGAGCATGTTGGACCATGACCCGGTCTCGGTACGCATCACGGAGTTGGTTGAGCGCCTGAAATCCGACAACGATGCCTTGCGACAGAAGGACCCCAAGGTACTGATGGGGTCGTTGATGGCAGAGGAGCGATTGTTACTCGATCGCCAGGTGCTCTCCGGCCAGTACGATGCCATCGCTGCGGCGGTGGCAGACCTCAAATGGGTGGTGAAGGCCAATTCGTGCATCCGCGGCTTTGCCGTATCCCAACGCGAAGTGACCAGCAAGCAGAAAGCGCTGGCCACAGAACTGGTGGCGCAGGGCTTCATCGCGCGATTCACGGAGAACTGCGCCGCCCTGCAGCTCAAGCTGCCGGTGCAATTCCGCTTCGCGGGCGATGCTGGAACGACTGATCGCAAAATCGAGATTGCCAACGCCAGCGTGGCCGGCATCGACCCGTCTTCGGTGCTGAGCGAGGGCGAACAGACCGCCGCGGCATTGGCCGACTTTCTCACTGAAGTGGAACTCAACGGTTCCTGTTTGGGCGTGGTGTTCGATGACCCCGTGACCTCGATGGACCATGTACGCAAAGAGGCGATCGCACAACGCCTGGTGGACGAAGCCGCCAAGCGGCAGGTGATCGTCTTTACGCACGACATCCTGTTTACGAACTATCTGGCGACGGCTGCGGTGGAAAAGGGTGTCGATTTCGCGGGCCGGACCGTGTGGCGTGGCGAGGCCGAAGAGCCAGGTGTCATCGACAGCCTGGCCTTCCCTCACGAACATTACGAAGGTGCTGCACACGATCGCGCACGAAAGCACCTTGACGTCGCCCGCACGCTGGATGGCGACAAGCAGCGCGACAGCCTGGAGAAGGCGTGTGGCAGCCTGCGTACCGCCTATGAGGACTTCATTCAGCGAAAGCTGTTCGGCAATGTCGTGCGCCGCTGGCGGGAGAACATCACCTTCACCCTCAGTCAGGTGTATTTTGATGAAGGCATTGCTGCACAGGTTCACACGCGCATGGTGATGTTATCCCGATACATCGATGCTCACTCCCACTCGCCAGACTTCCACGAAGTGCCGTTGACGATTGATTTCGTGGTTGACGAATTGGCACAGATGGACCGCATCAAGGCTGAGTACAACACAGCGCGCAAGGCATGGGAGAAAGCCAAGCCCCAGGCGGCGACCTTTAGCTGATCCGGACTTCAATGGCAAAGCCCACGATTGTTCTCGACAAGAACTACCTGCAAGGATCGACGGCGGCGCACATGCTGCAACTCGCGCAGTCGCACCAGTTGCTGATGGCCGACGTACTTTTCTACGAGTTGATCTCGTCGTCCGAACCGGGACGCTCGCGCTGCTTCGCCAAGTTTCCCAAGATCGAGAACCCGGTGATCTTGGTCAATCACGTAGGGGCGCTGCTGAAACAGGAGATAGAGTCGCACGAAGCCTGCGGCAAGCCCTCTACGCGGTACGAGGATATCCGCTTCCAATTCAACGAGGCGCTGACCGGCGCGAACTACGCGCTGCCGCCTTCGGCGGCTGAGGCGCTTCAGGAGCAGACGGCGGAACTTCGTGAAGATGTCGAACGATTTCTTGACCGGGTGCGCTTGATTCCGACCCTAATCCCAAATCTTCTGGAAGGCACCAGCGCGGAGCGACAGTCACTGCGGGAGGCCGCCGAGGAGGTCATCGCGACCAATACCGATGCAATGTTGAAGTTCTACGGGAGCCTGGAAGTCCCTTCGGGCGAACTTCCACTACCGCCTGCCACGATCATGACCCGGGATTGGGCACTATTTCGTTGGCAGCAGGTCCAGTTGCTTTTCGCGCTGGACGCATATTGTCGTTATGGTGGACGTGTTCCCGACACACTGAGCGGAAAAGCCTACGAGAAAATCGAGCACGATGTTCTCGACGCGCACTACCTCCTGTTGGGAACACTGGAAGGATCGTTCGCCACGCGAGAAAAGAAACTGCAGCGGTGGTTTGGTCTGCTTTGTCCCGACGGCCAGCTCTATTCCTAGCCAGTGGCCTTGCGCAGGCATCTTTTCAGATCGTCGGGTAGACCACCTTCTCGTTGTGATCGCTGAAATCGTCGCTCCACGTCAGCTTGATGGAGTGCTTGCTTTTGCTACCCAGTGATATGGACGCAATCAATTCCACCGACTGGAGCGTGTCCAGTGTCTCTAGCGGAAATTTCGAGTCGATGTCCGATTGAACCAGGCAGTCGTTGCCATCGGGAAACGACAGCGACACGTTGCGCGCGGCCGATTTCCCCTTGTTCCAGATTTTCAGCCGTCGGTTGTTGCTGCCGATCTTGATGAACGTCGCGCCGAGGTCCGCTTTCTTAGTCGCTCCTGCAAAACCCCTGACGCCCGCATGAATGCTTATGTTTCGGGGTGATCACGGATACCCAAAACTCCCGGTTTGAATTCCAATAGGCATCAGTTTCTGGGAGATTTTGATGTTCGCTGATGCCGCTACCGACG
>NZ_JAHVAB010000034.1 GCF_019264445.1 Hydrogenophaga sp. | reverse complement strand
TCCCAGGCCACACCTTCGCTGGAAGAGCTCGCCCGGCAGCTTGAACAAGACCCCGACTTTCGCGTGCTGCGCCGGCTGGTGCCCGTGCTCGACTTTGGCCCGGCACCCGCCGCCGTGCAGGGCGTGCAGCGCGTGCTGGTGCTCGACACCGAAACCACGGGCCTGTCGCACCAGGCCGACAAGATCATCGAACTGGCCATGCTGTGCGTGCAGGTGGACGTGGCATCGGGCCTGCCGTTTGGCCCGGTCGAGCGCTTCGAAGGCTTTGAAGACCCGGGCATGCCCATTCCTGCGGTGGCCAAAGAAGTGACGGGCATCAGCGACGACATGGTGCGCGGCCACCGGCTGGACGACCTCGCGGTGCAAGCCCTGGTGGCCCAGGCCGACCTGATCGTGGCGCACAACGCTGCGTTTGACCGTCCGTTTGTCGAAGCCCGTTTTCCGTGTTTTGCGGGCAAGGCCTGGGCGTGTTCGTTTGCCGACATCGACTGGAAGGCCGCCGGCGCTGGCTCGTCCAAGCTCAGTGCCCTGGCGCAGGACCACGGCTGGTTCTACGACGCGCACCGCGCGCTGGTGGACTGCCACGCCTTGCTGCAGGTGCTGGCGCAGCCCGTGCAAGGTGCGGCCACCGGCCTGGCGCGCCTGATGGCGGCGGCCGCAAAGCCCAGCTTCAAGCTGCGCGCCACGGGTTCGCCGTTTGAGTCGAAAGACCCGCTCAAGGCCCGCGGCTACCGCTGGGACGCCGAGGCCAAGGTGTGGTTCTGCACCTTGCCCGACGCCGCCCGCCTGGACGAGGAGCTCGTCTGGCTCAAGGCCGAGGTGTACGGGCGCCGCTCAGCGCGCGTGGAAATCGAGGCGCTGGACAGCCTGGTGCGCTATTCGGCTCGGCCCGGACAGGTGTCGCAGCAGGCCTTGCCCCACTGAAGCGCGGGCCGCCGCTCAGGCGGCCTGCAGCCGGAACACCGCCACCGCCTGCACCAGGCGCTCGGCCTGGGTCTTCAGGCTGGCGGCCGCTGCGGCGCTTTCTTCGACCAGCGCGGCGTTCTGCTGCGTGGCCTGATCCATTTGCGTGACCGCGTTGCCCACCTGGGCCACGCCGTCGCTCTGTTCGCTGGATGCGGCACTGATCTCGCCCATGATGTCGGTCACGCGCTGGATGGCGGCCACGATCTCGGTCATCTGGGCGCCGGCTTCGTCCACCAGGGCCGTGCCTTTGCCCACGCGCTCCACGCTGGCGCCAATCAACCGCTTGATTTCCTTGGCCGCTTCGGCGCTGCGCTGCGCGAGGTTGCGCACTTCGCCCGCCACCACCGCAAACCCGCGGCCCTGCTCGCCCGCGCGCGCGGCCTCCACAGCCGCGTTGAGCGCGAGGATGTTGGTCTGGAACGAGATCGAATCAATGACCCCGATGATGTCGCTGATCTGGCGGCTGGAGTCGTTGATGCCCTTCATGGTGTCGACCACCTGGCCCACCACCGCGCCGCCCTTGGCGGCCACTTCGCTCGCGCCCACGGCCAGCTGGTTGGCCTGGCGTGCGTTGTCGGCGTTCTGGCGCACGGTGGAGCTGAGCTCTTCCATCGAGGCGGCGGTCTCTTCCAGGGCAGATGCCTGTTGCTCCGTGCGCTGGCTCAGGTCCTGGTTGCCCTGGGCGATCTGGGCGCTGGCAGAGGCCACGCTTTCCGAATTCGCACGCACTTCACGCACCACGGCGGCGAGCTTTTCCTGCATGACCTGCAGGGCGTTCAGCAGCTGGGCGATTTCGTCCCTGCCGCGGGCATTCACCCGGGTGGTGAGGTCGCCGCTGGCCACCAGCTCGGCGGTGTCCACGGCGCGCTGGATCGGCGTGGTGATGGTGCGGCTGAACATGGCGCCACCGGCCATGCCCACGAGGCACACCAGCCCCATGAGGGACAGGCTGATGGTGGTGGCGGTGTTGGCGTCGGCGTTCGCGCGAGCGGCCAGCGCGGTGCTGTCTGCGGCAATCTGCTGCACCGCTTCGTCCAGCAGTTTCGCGGGCGCCCGGTCCATGCCGCTCACGGCCTTGTCGCCCACGGCGTGATCGAAGCCGGAGGACTTGAACGTCTCGAAGGCCGTGCGGTAGTTCTGGCCCATGGTGGCGTGCGCGGCGGAGAACTGTTCCACCAGTTCACGCGACTTGCCTGCCGGCAAGGCCGCTGCCAGCGTGCGCGACTGCTCGGCCATGTCCTTCTCGATCTTGTTGAACGCGCTCCAGTACTTGTCGAGCTGGGCGGGGTCTTTGCCGCGCAGCAGCGTGTTCTTCCACTCCTGCACCTGCGTCTTGAACTGGCTCAGCAAGTGGCTGGCCTGCGCCGCGCGCATGTGGCTTTCGTGCACCTCGGTTTCGAAGGTGTGGATGGCCTGGTGCAGCCGCGAGATACCGAACAGCGCGGCAGCGGCCACCAGCAGCAGGCCGGCGGCGAACGCAATGGGGAGCTTGAGAGCGATCTTCATGGGGCGATCTTTCTGCTCGCAAGTCGCTGCGAGCGAAGAGAAAACAGAACGGGGCCCTTATCGTTGCCCAGTCGGCCCGTGGGCAATCCCCTGAATAGGCGGCTTTGGGTGGTGCAGTTCCAGTGCGCACCGCGTTCATCCGCCGGTCGTCGGCTACACAGGCAAATGGTGGGTGAGCGCAGAGAGGTCGGCGATCACCCGGTTGGGATGGCTCTGTTCGATGGGTTGGCCCATGTTGTAGCCGTAGGTGAGCGCCCAGACGGCGATGCCGGCGTTGCGCGCGGTCGCCACGTCGATGCTGGAGTCGCCCACGAACAAGGCCCGTTCGCGCGCAATGCCGAAGCGGGTCAGGCAGTCGTCCACCGCGGCGGGGTGGGGCTTCTTCACCGCCAGCGTGTCGCCGCTGATCACGCGGTGAAAGAGCGGCGTGAGCGAGTGGGCGTCGAGCACCACCCGCGTGTAGCGCGCTTCCTTGTTGGTGACGATGGCCAGCTTCACGCCGGCGGCGCGCAGCGCCTGCAGAATGGTTCGCACGCCGGGGTAGAGGCGGCTGCGCGTGCCGCAGCGCCGCTCGTAGTGCTGGCCGAAAGCGGCCTCGATGCCGGCGAATGCATCGCTCTGTCGCACCTGCTGCGCCGTGACGCCATCCACATGCGCCAGCGCCTGGATCAGCAGCTCGCGGGTGCCGTGGCCAATCCAGTCGTTGACCTGTTGCTGGGTCACCAGCGCCCGGCGGAATTCGTTGAGGGTGTCGTTGACGGCGTCGGCAATCTCCGGGGCGGTCTCGATCAAGGTGCCGTCCAGGTCGAAGAGGATCAGGTCGTAGGGATAGCTTTTCATGGGGTCAGCTCCTGGGGGTCATGCCATCGCCCGTTGCCGGTGTTCCATCATTCGCCAGATGAAGGGCGTGAAGATGAGCTGCATGGCCAGCTCCATCTTTCCGCCGGGCACCACGATCGTGTTGGCGCGCGACATGAACGAGTCGTGGACCATGTTGAGCAGGTACTGGAAGTCAATGCCCTTGGGCTTGGCGAAGCGGATGACCACGAAGCTCTCGTCGGGCGCCGGAATCTCGCGTGCGATGAACGGGTTGGACGTGTCGACGCAGGGCACGCGCTGGAAGTTGACGTGCGTGTGCGCGAACTGCGGGCAGATGTAGTTCACGTAGTCGGGCATGCGCCGCAAGATGGTGTCGGTCACGGCTTCGGTGCTGTAGCCGCGCTTGGATTTGTCGCGCCAGAGTTTCTGGATCCATTCCAGGTTGATGACGGGCACCACGCCAATCAGCAGGTCGGGGTGTTGTGCGATGTTGACCTCGGGCGTGATCACGGCACCGTGCAGGCCTTCGTAAAACAGCAGGTCGGTGCCGGGGGGCAGGTCTTCCCAGGGTGTGAAAGTACCGGGCTGCTGCTGGTACGGGGCGGCCTCTTCGGCGTCGTGCAGGTACTTGCGCGACTTGCCGGTGCCCGCTCTGCCGTAGTCGGCAAACAGCGCTTCGAGCTCGGCGAAGAGGTTGTTTTCCGGGCCGAAGTGGCTGAAGTTGCGGTTGCCATCGCGCTCTGCCTCGGCCTGGCGCAGCTTCATCTGCTGGCGATCGTGGCGGTGGAAGCTGTCGCCTTCCACGATGGCGGCGCGCACGCTCTCGCGGCGGAAGATGTTCTCGAA
>NZ_JAHVAB010000020.1 GCF_019264445.1 Hydrogenophaga sp. | reverse complement strand
GATGATGCCGCCGCCGGCCACGATCAGTGGCTTGGTGGACGCGGCCAGCATGTCCAGCGCTTTTTCGATCTGCTTGCGGCTCGCCGCCGGCTTGTAGATGGGCAGCGGCTCGTAGGTGTCGGGGTCAAACTCGATCTCGGCCATCTGCACGTCGAACGGCAGGTCGATGAGCACCGGGCCGGGGCGGCCCGAGCGCATGAGGTGAAACGCCTGCTGGAATACGCGCGGCACGAGCGCGGGCTCGCGCACCGTCACCGCCCACTTGGTGACCGGCTTGGCAATGCTCTCGATGTCCACCGCCTGGAAGTCTTCCTTGTAGAGCCGCGCGCGCGGCGCCTGGCCCGTGACGCACAGGATGGGGATGCTGTCGGCCTGCGCGGAATACAGGCCCGTGATCATGTCGGTGCCGGCGGGGCCGCTGGTGCCGATGCACAGGCCGATGTTGCCGGCGCGGGCGCGCGTGTAGCCCTCGGCCATGTGCGACGCGGCCTCCACATGGCGCGCCAGGATGTGGCCGATGCTGCCGCGCTGGCGCATGGCGGCATAGAACGGATTGATGGCAGCGCCGGGCACACCGAAGGCCTGCGAGATGCCTTCCTTCTCCAGCACACAGATGGCGGCTTGTGCCGCAGTCATACGGGCCATGATGCGATTCCTTACCTGGGTTGATGGACTGGTAGGGATGCTAGGGAGAAGCTCCTCTCTTGAGAATGCCAGTGGCGGTACGTTGATTCGATACCCCAGGTATGCAATGGGCCGTCTGCGGCATTACCATGCCGCCATGGACCGCTTCAAGGAAATCGAGGCTTTCGTGCTGGCCATGGAGCACGGCAGCCTGGCCGCCGCCGCGCTGCATGCCGGCATCACACCGGTGATGCTGGGCCGGCGCATCGACGCGCTCGAGCGCCGCCTGGGCACGCAGCTCATTCACCGCTCCACGCGCCGCCTCGCCCTCACCGACCAGGGCGCGGGCTTTCTGGACGAGTGCCGCACGCTGCTGACGCAATGGGCCAGCGCCGAAGCCACCGTATCGGCGCAGAAACACCGGGCCAGCGGCCACCTCGTCGTTTCGGCCCCGGCAGCATTTGGCCGCCTGCATGTGGCGCCACACGCCAGCGCCTTCCTGAAAGCCAACCCGGAGGTGAAGCTTTCCTTCAACCTCACCGACCGCGTGGTCGACCTCGTGCGCGAGGGCTACGACCTGGGCCTGCGCATTGGCGGCGCGATCGACCCGAACTTCGTGGCCATCCAGCTCGCCACCAACCAGCGCGTGGTCTGCGGCACGCCGGCCTACTTTCGCAAGCACGGCAAACCGAAAACACTGGACGACCTGAAACAGCACAACTGCCTGGCCTTCAACCTGCAAGGCGGGCAGCAACGGGGCTGGTACTTTCAGCAAGGGGGCAAGACCGTGACGGTGCGCGTGGAAGGCAACCTGGACTGCAACGACGGCGAGCTGCTGCACCGCTGGGTGAGCGAAGGCATGGGCCTGGGCTGGCGCTCCACCTGGGAAATCCAGGCCCAGCTCCAGCGCGGCGAACTCGTCACGGTGCTCGACGAATTCGCCCTGCCCGCCTACGACATCCTGGCCGTCTACCCCCAGCAGCGGCACCTGCCGGCGAAGGTGCGTTTTTTCATCGAGCACCTGAAGAAGGTCTACGCCAAGCCAGGCTACTGGCTTCGCGACACCACCTGACCGTGCCACCGCTCCAACGCGCGCCTTGACGCGCTGCGCACAAGCAATGGCGCCGTGCGCCCCTCAGTTCAGGCCCGGGCGTTTCGCGTCTTGAACACCGCCACCGATTCCACCAGCTGCAGCGCCTGCTGCTTCAGGCTGTCGGCTGCGGCGGCGCTTTGCTCCACCAGCGCGGCGTTCTGCTGCGTGCCCTGGTCCATGCGCGTGATGGCCTGCCCAACCTGGGCGACGCCTGAGCTTTGCTCGGAACTCGCGGCAGAGATCTCGCCGACGATTTCACTCACACGGCGGATGGACGCCACCACTTCCTTCATGGTGGTGCCGGCCTGGTCCACCAGCGCCGAACCCTGCTCGACACGCTCGACGCTGGCGCCGATCAATGTCTTGATTTCCTTGGCAGCCTCGGCGCTGCGCTGGGCCAGGTTGCGAACCTCACCCGCCACCACCGCAAACCCGCGACCCTGTTCGCCTGCACGCGCCGCTTCCACGGCCGCATTGAGCGCCAGGATGTTGGTCTGGAACGCGATGGCGTCGATCACACCAATGATGTCGCCGATCTTGCGGCTGCTTTCGTTGATGCCTTTCATGGTCTGCACCACGCTGCCCACGACATCGCCCCCCTGCACCGCCACGCTGGACGCGCGCTGGGCCAAGTCGCTGGCCTGGCGTGCGTTGTCGGCGTTGTTGCGCACGGTCGTACCCAGCTGTTCCATGGTGGCCGCGGTCTCCTGCAGTTCGCTGGCTTGCTGCTCCGTGCGGGCCGAGAGGTCCTGGTTGCCGGAGGCAATCTCACCGCTGGCGTGTGACACGTAGTCGGAGCTGCGGCGCACATCGGTGACGGCCTTGGACAAGCCCTCCTGCATGGTCTGCAACCAGGCCAGCAAGCTGTCGGTGTCGCCGGTCTTCAGGTGGATCGGCGTGGTGAGATCGCCTTCGGCCACAGCTCGTGCAATGTTGACCGCGGTTCGCGGCTCACCGCCGAGCTGGCGGAGCATGTTGCGGGTGATCATGGCTGCCAGGCCAACGCCGATCGCCAACGACATGCCCAGCAACCCGATGACGGCCCACCTTGCCTGGTCGTAAACGGTTTTGACGTGCCCGGCAGAGGACTCTCCACCGTCGTAGTTGAACTGGATCAATCCGTTGAGGGACGAGACCACTTCTTCGAACGCCATGCTGGAGAGGCCGTCGGCGATGTCTGCGGCGTCCGCCTGCTGTTTGTCGCGCCCCAGCTTGATGACCTTTTCACTGGCCTGCTGGTAAGCGGTCCAGGTGCCGATCAACTTCGCAGTGAGCGCGGTTTCCTCATCGCCCGAGACGCGGCCCTGGTAGCCGGTGAACAAGGCCTGCAGCGACTTGCCTGCCTCTTTCATCTTGTCTTCGTATTCGGCGTGGTAGCTGCCGTCTGCGGTGCGGCTGTGCTTGATCTCGAACTCGCGGTACTCGACCGCCAGCGAGCGTGCGTCCGACAACGCGCCCACGCCCTTGAGCCATTTTTCAGACAGCGCGATGGCTTCGCCATCCACGCTCTTCAACCCCACCAGAGCAGTGGCGCCCAGAGCGGCCGTCAACACCAGGATGGACGCAAACGCGCCGAAGAGCTGCTGACCCACCGTCAGTCGACGGAGCCAGCCAAATGGATTGGGAAGTTTTTTCATCGCGCCGCCGCCATCACTTCTTGTGACCGATGTAGCTGGCGCCGATCACTTTGCCACCGGCGTCCTTGATGGGGTTGTAGCAGGCGTCGAAGGCGGTGCCCAGCACGTCGATGGGGCCGCAGTACTGCTGACCCTTGCTCACGGAGTCGTAGGCGGCATTGCGGGCCAGCTGCGTGCCCACGCCGCGCTTGCCTTCGGGCGTGAGCACGTTGGTGCTGACGCGCACGAACTCGTCACCCTCTTTGACAAACACGGTGGCCGTGGCCTGGTGCGTCTTGCGGATGCCGTCGACCACGTCGAAGTTGTTGTTGATCTTGCGCTCGCCGAAGAACAGGGCGGGCACCGTCTTGCCAGCCACGCTGTCGGTGCCATCGATGCGAGGTGCACCAATCTTGCTCAGGCGACCGTCGAGGTCGGCAATGGTGGCCTTGGGGTCGTTGGCATGGGCGAAGGAGGCAGAGACGGCCAGCGCAGCCAGCATGAGGACGCGGTTCAGTTTCATGAGAACTCCAGAAGTGACGTGGTTGAACAGGGATCCCGAAGGATGTCAATCCATATCGGTCACACCCCGTAGCACTTGAATTCTGGGGACCGCGCCCGCCTGGGAAGCGTCAAAAAGCTTTACTTTGCCCAGCCAGTTCCGGATTTCAGAAGGCGTAGCTCAGGCGCACATCCACCGCCTTGACGCGGATGCCGTCTTCCAGGTTGAACACGTTGTAGTAGGTGCCGATCGACAGGCGTTCACTCACGGCGTAGCTGGCGCCCAGGCTGTAGTAAAGGCCCGCACCCGAGTCTTCGGTTTTGGTCAGCACGGTGCTGCCCACGCCGATGACCTGACCATTGACGCGCCAGGCGTGCCCACCCACGCGCGCGCCCAGCGTCACAGGGCCAAGCGGAATGTCATATGTCACGCCCGCGAGCAAGCTGGTGCCGGCGAAACGGTAGGTGCCTGCCGCGTCGTTCACCGCCCATTCGCCGTGACCGCGCACGCCGGCTTCCATGCCCAGGCCCTTGCCGCCGCCCCAGCGCCCCACGATGCCAATGGCGGTGGCCCGGTCTT
The DNA here is from genome assembly GCF_019264445.1 of Hydrogenophaga sp. Taxonomy (GTDB): domain Bacteria; phylum Pseudomonadota; class Gammaproteobacteria; order Burkholderiales; family Burkholderiaceae_C; genus Hydrogenophaga. The sequence continues at coordinate 44,188 of NZ_JAHVAB010000020.1, read as the reverse complement.
GCAGCGTGCTGTTGTCTGAGGTGAGTTTGCTGGAGCCGACCGCCGCCTCCAGAATGAAGCCCTCGGCAGCGGCGGGGGCAGCGGCGATGGCTGCCAGGCCCAACAAGGCCACCGAGAACAACGAACGTGAATCCATGAAAACCTCCTGATGAATGAATAAAGTTAAAACCAAAGAGTGAAGTATGTACTTGACGAACCCTTAGAACTATCCGATACTTCAGCCATACCGAAAGCAAACCATGGCCGAAGCAATCCTGAACCAGCCCCACTTCCAAGACGCAGACAAGGCACGCGAGCACCTTGAGGCTCTGCGCTGGCCTCACGGGCCTGTGTGCCCCCACTGCGGTTCGGTTCGCGCCCCTCTGGCGCTTGAAGGCAAGTCGTACCGCCCGGGCTTGTTCAAGTGCAAGGACTGCTATGAGCAGTTCACCGTCACCGTGGGAACCGTGTTCGAGCGTTCAAAGATCGCCCTGAATGTCTGGCTCCAGGCTGTCCATCTGATGTGCGCCAGCAAGAAGGGAATTTCCGCCAAGCAGCTCGAGCGCATGCTTGGTGTTTCCTACAAAACCGCGTGGTTCATGTCGCATCGCATCCGCGAAGCCATGACGGGGGACAACTCCACGATGCTTGGCGGCCCCGGTTCGTCGGGTGTTGTTGAGGCTGATGAAACGTTCTGGGGCACAGCCACCACCGAAAGCGGCGAGAAGAAAACCGCTCGCGGCGGCTTCCGTCACAAGATGATGGTCGTCTCTCTTGTTGAGCGCGACGGCAACAAGCGTTCTTTCCACATCCCCACCGTCAACGGCAAAACCCTTGGCGCAGTTCTTCAATCTCAGATCAGCGAGAAGGCCCGCCTTGTGACCGACGAAGCCCGCTGGTACAAGGCCATCGGCAAAACGTTTGCACAGCATGAATCCGTGAGCCATGGCCGAGGCGAATACGCTCGCGGCGATGTGACGACCAACACTGTCGAGGCATCCTTCGCCATCCTCAAGCGTGGCCTAATCGGCACGTTTCACAGCGTGAGCGAAAAGCACCTACAGCGCTACTGCAACGAGTTCGACTTCCGTTGGAACACGCGCCAGTCGCAGGGCTTCAGCGACACCGACCGCACCACTGCAGCGCTTAAGGGCATCACCGGTAAGCGCCTGACCTATCGGCGGATTGGTGGGAAGCAGCAAGCGACCGACGTTTGAGACGCTGCTGATCAAGCTCATGAAAAACCCGCCCAAGACGTGAGTCCGGGGCGGGGAAACGGTTTACCGTTTAGAACGGGAACAGCTCAAGCTGGCCCGGGTGACTGCGGAAGTGCTGGCACACGTCCTCCCACTTCCCAAAGCGGAAGCGGCGATAGGCGCGCACGAACACATCCTTGACACGGCGATAGCGCATGGCCATCTCCTTCAAGAACGGCGAAGCCCATCCTTGTCTGAATGTCCACCAGAGGGTAAAATGCCCTCACTCGCTCAAGAGTGATGAACGGTTCAGGATGGCTTTCAGGGCCACAGAACTTGCCATCAAATCCAGCACTGTTTCCGCAGTGCTGGTCGCTTGCCCAAGGCGCCAGCCTTGGTGAAGTGCAGACAAAGCTGCTCGTAGTAGTCGGCTGCCTAAGACCCTCGTAGCGCCCCTTCTTTCCGGGATGAGCACTACGAGGGTTTTCCTTTTTCCGCCCCGGCTGCAGCAGCCAGATCACCGGGGCCGAAAGCTCTCCGCATATTGATCTCCTTCGACGCCGAACTATACCAGTTTCGCGCCTAAGCGCAACATCGCTTTGCGAAAAATACGCAAAGCGATGGTTTTGGCGGTATCATGGCGGGACTTTTAGGAGAACTGCAATGGCCCGTGGACCTGCCTACCCGTACATGAATCTTGAGGCTGCCGTTGAGCTGACGCGGAAGCTGTATGAGTACACGAAACGCACTCCAGCCAATCTGGGGGCTGTTGTGAAAGACAAGTGGGAGTACAGCCCCACCAGCAGCACTGCGCAGAAGACGGTTGCGGCGCTTCGCTACTATGGTCTTGCTGATATTGCAGAGTCATCCGATAAGGCAGAAACCATCAAGATCACGGATCGCGCGTACCGAATATTGGTCGATAACCCTTCTTCGATTGAGCGCAGGCAAGCGATCCGGGATGCATGCTTGTCTCCGAAGGCGTACAAACTTTGCTGGGATCTTTTTGGCGCGGAGATGCCGGAGTCAATGCGTTCTACATTGATCTTCGATCACGGGTTCAACGAGTCGACAGTGGACGGATTCTTGACAAACTACAAGCGGTCCGTGCAATTTGCCGGCCTTATGGAAGAGGCTGTAGAAAAAAAGCACGAAAGCGACGCGCCAGCCGGGGCTGTTAGTGAAAAGGTAGTTCCGGTACAATCGTCTGCACCCCAAACCCCACCGGCACCGGCCGGATTAGTCCATCCGCCAGTGCCTCCGGGCAAAGCGGCTTTGCCGCCAAAAGGAGCCGGAATGCGACAAGAAGTTTTTGCCCTCGCCGAGGGCGATGTGACCATCCAGTGGCCAGAAGTTCTAAGCCCAGACAGCTACCAAGACTTCGATGATTGGCTGGCCATCTTGAAACGAAAGATCAAGCGCAGCGTTGTCGCGCCTGAAGCAGCCCAGTCTCGGAAGCCACTGGTAGACGATGACGACGAACACTGATAAACCTTCGGAAGACGACGTCCTGCGGCGGATGCTGAACACACCGCCGAAGCCGAAGCCACCCAAGGCACCAGCACCATCGCCCCAAAAGAAAACCGGCCCTTGAGCCGGTTTTTTTATGTCCTGAGTGTCAGGGTTTTTTAAGTACACACTTCACACCAAAGAACTCGTTTTTTAACGAGCCGGCGACTTTAACTTCAATTTATTCACACCAAAAGGCTCACCCACCACAAAACAACAGGTTCAGCCAGCCGACAGCACCTTGAGCAACCACGCGTTCAGGTCATCCACCTCTTCGGCGCACACCGAGTGCTCCATCGGGTACGCCTGCCATTGCACGCCGTACCCCAGGGTCTGGAGCAGGTCGCGCGACGCGGTGGCGCGGTCGATGGTGACCACCGGGTCGTGTTCGCCATGTGCCATGAAGATGGGCACCTCGCGGTTGGCTGCGCTGCGCTCGGTGGCGGTGGTCTCGGCCAGCGGCAGGTAGCCCGAGAGACCGACCAGCCCGGCCAGGCGCTGCGGCGCGCGCAGGCCGGCCATGAGCGTCATGGCGCAGCCTTGGGAAAACCCCATGAGCACCGTGCGGTGCGCGGGCACACCGCGCTGGGCTTCGCGCTCCAGCAGGGCCTGCACCAGGGCCTGCGAGGCCCGCAAGCCTTCGCTGTCTTCACGGCGCGGCACGGCGGGTTGGGTGCTGGGTGGGTAAATGTCGTACCAGGCGCGCATGACGTAGCCGCCATTGATCGTGACCGGGCGCACCGGCGCGCTCGGGAACACGAAGCGCACCGGGCCGACATCGCTCAGGTCGAGCTCGTGGGCAATGGGCACGAAGTCGTTGCCGTCGGCACCCAGGCCATGCAGCACGATGATGGAGGCGACGGGCGTGGCGGCGGGATCGTCGCCACTCACCATCTCAAGGAGTTCGAGGGAGGAGGTGTTCATGGGCGCAGCATAGCGCCCGAGGGCGCCATGCCGCACGCCAGCGCGCTATTCGATGAACCCCGGCAACCACAGCGACAGGGCCGGGAACGCACACAGGATCAACAAGCGCACCACATCGACCGCGATGAAGGGCATGGTGCCCTTGTAGATCGCGCCCAGGGGCACGTCGCGCGCGATCGAGCTGATGACGAACACGTTCATGCCCACGGGCGGGCAGATCATGCCGAAGGTCACCGCCATCACCACGATCACGCCAAACCACACCGGGTCAAAGCCCAGCTGCATCATGGCCGGGAAGACGATGGGCACCGTCAGCAGGATCATGGCGAGCTCGTCCATCACCGCGCCCAGGATGAGGTAGCCCACCATGATGAGCGCGAGCACGCCATACGGCCCGACCGGCAGGTGCACCAGCGTTTCCACCGCGTTCTGCGTGAACTGCGTGATGGTGAGGAAGTAGCCAAACAGGTAGGCACCCACCACGATCAGCATGATGGAAGACGACACCCGCAGCGCACCGATCAGGGCGGCCTTGATCTGCTTCCAGCCCAGGCGCCCGCGCAGCAGGCCGATGAGCAGCGTGCCGATGGCCCCCACGCCCGCGCCTTCCTGCACCGTGAACAGGCCGCCGTAGATACCGCCGAGCACGAACACGAACAGCAGGACCACGGCCCACAGGGAACGCAGCGACCGGAACCGCTCCGCCCAGCCCACGCGCTCGCCGCGCGGCATGGCATCGGGCCGCAGGCGGGCCACGATGGCCACCACCACGCTGTAGAACGCAATCGCCATGATCCCGGGGATGATGCCGGCGGCGAACAGTTTGGTGATGTCGGTCTCGGTCATGATCCCGTAGAGCACCATGATCACCGAGGGCGGGATCATGATGCCCAGTGTGCCGCCAGCGGCGATCAGCCCGGCGGAGAAGCCCGGGTTGTAGCCTGCTCGGCGCATTTCGGGCAGTGCCACCTGCGTCATGGTGGCGGCCGTGGCCACGGAAGATCCGTTGATGGCGGAGAAGCCGCCGCACGCGGCAATGGACGCCAGCGCCAGCCCGCCGCGCCGATGCCCGAGCCAGGCCCGTCCGGCCTTGAACAGCTCGGCGCTCATGCCCGAGTGCGACGCAAAAGCGCCCATCAGGATGAACATCGGGATGACGCTGAGGTTGTAGTCGGTGAGCACCGACAGCGGCACATTGGCCAGCAGGTTGAGCGCGGGCTTGGTGCCCGAGAGCAGCGCAAAGCCGCCCACACCCGCAATGCCCATGGCAATGCCGATGGGCACACGAATGGCCATGAGGGCAAACATGCCCACGAAGCCCAGCAGGGCCACCACATCACGATCCATGGGCTGCTCCTGGTGCGTCGTCGTCCACCGGCTCAGGGCTGGCCTCACGGCCTTGCCAGAGCTGCACCAGCCGCACCGCCGCCAGCACCGCGGCCACCGTGGCGCCCGCAGCGCCCACGCTGTAGAACCACTGCAGCGGCAGGCGCAGGTCCATGGTGCCCTGGCTGCCGGTGCCGCCCACTTTCACCCACACCATCCAGGCCAGGGGCACAAGGAAGGCAGCGGTGATGGCGGTGGCGAGCAGGTCCACGCGGCGCTTGCCGCGCGGGCCCAGGTGTTCCCACAAGATGTCGACACCGATGTGCGTGCCGTAGTAAGTGGCCAGGGCGATGCCCCAGAACATGGCGATGCCCTGCAGCATCTGCGTGCCATCGAACCAGTCAGGAATCTGCACGCTGAACACGTAGCGCAGCAGCACATTGCCTGCGGTCAACAACGCGATCAGCAGCAGGAACAGCGCGGCCACCGTTTCGATGGCCGAGAACAGGCGCTTCATCAGTTGGCTTTGCGGCTGGCCAGTTCCTTGCGCAGGTCGTCCAGTGCGGCCTGGCCCTTGTTGCCGGCGGCGTCAGCGGCCTTCACCCACTGGCCGTACACGGGCTCCACAGCCTTTTTCCAGACGTCGATCTGCGCGGGCGAGATCGGCACGATGGTGTGGCCCGCAGTCTTCTCCAGCTTGCCCTGGCCCGAGTCTTCCTCGTCGCCCCAGGCGGCGCCCACCTTGCCGGCCCACTCGTTGTTGCAGTGGTCGTCGATCACTTTCTTCTGGCCTGCGGCGAGCTTGTCGTACCAGGGCTTGTTGAGCACCCACACGAAGTCGGAGGCATAGAAGCGCATGTCGCTGTGGAACTTGACGGCCTTGTCGATGCCGAAGGAAACGATCGAATTCCAGGGGAAGGTGATGGCATCGGCCACGCCCTTGTCGAGCGCGTCGCGCGCTTCTGGCGCGGACACCTGCACGTTGGTGGCGCCCAGCAGCGTCATGGTCTGTGCCACGGTGCCGTTGGCCGAGCGGATCTTCATGCCCTTGAGCTGGCCGGGTTCGGTGATCGGCTTCTTGGCGTGGAAGGTGCCGATGTGCACGTGGGCGAAGCAGAACTTCACGTCCTTCATTTCGGCCGCGGCGTAGGGGCGGTACCACTGGTCGAGCGCGGCCGAGCCTGGGCCGGGCTTGCCGATCAGAAAGGGCAACTCGCCCGCAGCGATCATGGGGAAACGGCCGGCCTGGTAGCCCGGGTTGACCCAGGTCATCTCGGCAATGCCGTCGCGCGCCATGTCGTAGTGGTCAGCGGCCTTGCCCAGCTGCTGCGCCGGGAACAGCGCAACCTTGATGGACCCCTTGGACGCCGCTTCCACCGATTTCGCCCAGGGCTCGAAACCGAGCTTGGCCAGCGGGTGCGAGGCCGGCAGCCAGTGCGCGAACTTGAGTTCGACGGCCTTGTCCTGCGCCTGTGCGCCGAGTGCACCCAGCAGCAAGGTGGCAATGGCCACGGCGCGAAGGGAAGAACGGTTGCGGGATTTCATGTTTGTCTCCTGGGTAATGACGTTTTTCAAGGGAAGGCGCATGGTGCAGGCATTCATGCGCGAGGGGTGAGCGTAGTTTCCCGGTGCGGCGCCTTGGCGGCCCAGAACACCGGGTGCGTGTTCGAGGCGGGCGCGCGGTGCGCCTGGTTGAGTTTGCCTTCAGGGTCAGCCAGCGTGGCTTTGAGCGCTGCGCTCAAGTCGCTCGCGGCCTGCGGTGCGCCAGGCGCACCGCTCAGGGCTGGCACCACGTGGGTGGACCACAGGCGGGCGTAGTTCAGCCGGCCGCGTGCCTGCGTGTCGCCATAGCCCTTGAGCACTTGCGGCAAGCCGGCGAGCACCAGCGCGAACGCTGGCGACTCGCGCAACACCTGGCGCATGGCTGCGAGCCACACCGACAGGGTTTCGTGCTCCTGCGCGTAACGCAGGGAGCGCGGCCGCAAAGGCCGCAGCCACGCCAGGCTGCGCAGCATGAGGTAGCCCCAGAGACTGGTAGAGCGGATGTGCAAACCCACATGCGCCTTGCCCATCCAGCCACGCCGCGTCGCCAGCGCCACCAGCCACTCGCCCAGCGCACGCGGCAGCACGGCCGCCACTTCGTCAACGCCGGGCTTGAAGTGTTCGGTCACGCGGACGATGTCGCCCGGTTGGGCCTGCGATTCGCTGGTCACGCGCGCATAGCGGCTGCGCCGCGTCTTCAGGTCGGCTACACGGATCACGTCTTCGAAGCACATCCACAGCGCCAGGTGGCGCACCGCCTCTTCGAGCGCGGCACTGGCCTCGGGCGTGGCAGCGCTCACGAGCGCTTGCACATGGTCCAGAAAGGCTTGGGCGTAAGCGCCGTTCTGGTAGTCGCGGCAGCGCAGTGCGCCATGCGCGGCGAGCAGTTGCACCGCCGCGGGCCAGGGCTGCAGGCGCTGCGCCCATTCGCCCTGCAGTGCCTGCGGCAGGCCCCCATCGGCCAGCACCTGCAGCGCGTCTTTCGACATCTCGGGGGACGCGCTCGAAGGCGCTGCGGCCTCGTCAAACGCGGCGGCAAAGCCAGCCAGGCTGGCCTGCACGCCCTTGCCCGATGCGCGGATCACGTCTTCACACACGCTGCGCGGCCAGGGCAGCACGCCGGCACCTGCCAGCGAGCCAAACATCACCGCAGAGATCACGGTGCCGGCCTGGGTCGTCACGGCCTCCATGTCGAACAGCACGGTCTTGCGTGCGAGTGCACGCGCCGCGTCGGCCAGGCGTTGCGGGTTCTGGCGGCCATCGGCCATGTGCATCTTTTCCACCGTGGTGTAGATGCGGTGGGTGGATGCCAGCAGCGTGGTGCGCGCGGTGACGAAGCCACGCTCCACCATGCGCGCGGCTTCCAGCAGCTCGCTGGCCACCACCACGTCCACACGGCCCGCCACCGGCGTGAGGCCAAAGACAGGCGTGGCGCCGGCAGGCGCCGGCTCGCGCAGCAGCTCGATGTAGTAGCTCGTGGCACCCGTGCGCTGGGCCACACCGGGCACCGAAGTGGCCTGCACCGGCAGCCCGTGGCGCAGCGCGCATTGCACCAGCCAGTCGGCCAGCACACCGCCGCCCTCGCCACCGAGTGCAGCGATCAAGATGCCGTAGGCGTTGTCTTGTGAATTCATGGGTCAGGCCGGCTGCAGCAGGCCGATGAAGAAGCGGTTGAAACGGTCGGTGACGCGGTCCCACCAGCCGGGGTGGGTCACGATCTCGATCTTGTGGAACGACGGGCACAGCACCGCCGCGTCGGCCACCTCGCCACACAGGCCGCAGCCCACGCAGCCATTGGTGACGTGCGCCACCGGCTCGCGCCGCAGCGGATCGCTGGCGGGCTTGACGGTGAGCGTGGGGCAGCCCGAGAGGCGAATGCACGAGTGGTCGCCGGTGCAGGTGTCTTCGTCCACACCGTAGCGTGTGCGCACGCTGCGCAGGCCTTCCTTGAGGCGGCGCGCGCGAATGGGCTTGAGGCGGCGCTGGCGCTCGAGCTGGCATTCGCCTTCCGCAATCACCACCTTCAGCCCCTTGAAAGGCGAGTTCACCGCCTCCTTGAGCAGGTCGCGCACTTTCGAGACGCGGTAGTTGTGCACTGTCTTGACCCACTTCACGCCCATGCCCTGCAGCGTGTTCTCGATCGTCATCTCGCCGGCGGTGGCACTCGAGCCTTCGGCCACGCGCTTGGCCTCCGACGCGGGCGTGGACATGGTTTCCTGCGTGCCGGTGGCCGAGGTGTAGCCGTTCTTCATGATCACCAGCACGCCATCGCCCTGGTTGAGCAGTGTCGAGCTCACCCCCGAGAGCAGGCCGTTGTGCCAGAAGCCCCCGTCGCCCATGATCGCAACGGGCCGCTTGGCCGAGAAGTTCTTGACCGCCGCGCTGGACGCCATGCTCATCCCGTAGCCGAGGATCGAGTTGCCGAACGAGAAGGGTTCGAAGGTGGCGAACGAATGGCAGCCGATGTCGGTCGAGATGTGCAGCTTGCCCACATCGCGCTCGACCAGCTTGAGCGCGGCAAACACCGGGCGCTCCGGGCAGCCGGTGCAGAAGTTGGGCGGGCGCGCCGGCACGCCGCCGCCGAGCTCGGCCAGCGCGCGTTCGCGCACCTCGGCCAGCTCGGTGCTGAAGCGGTTGGCGGGCGACAGATCCAGCAAAGGCAGGTGCTCGGCCGCGAAAGCCGTGAGGCCCTTGAGCAGAATCTCTGCCGTGTACTCGCCGCCCATGGGCAGAAGGTCCTTGCCATGCAGACGCGTCTGCAGATCGGCCCGGCGCAGCTGCGTGGCAATGTCCTGCTCGATGAATTCCGGCTGGCCTTCTTCAATCACCAGCACCGCGCGCTTGTCCGCACAGAAGGCCGCGATCTGCTCGGGCACCAGCGGGTACACGACGTTGAGCACCAGCATCGGGATATCGGTCTCGCCCAGGCCATTGGCCAGGCCCGCCTGCTGCAGCGCACGGATGGTCGTGTTGTACAGGCCACCCTGCACGATCAGGCCCACCGCGCCGTGCCGGCCGTCAAAGCGCTCGTTCAGGCCCGCTTCCTCGATGAAGCGGCGCGCCGCCGGCATGCGCACCTCGTACTTGTGCTTTTCGTGCCGGAAGGTGGAAGGTGGGTGCGAGAGGCGGTCGTAGCTGAACCCCGCCGCCTGCTGCTGCAAGTGGCGGCTGGAAATGGCTGGCGCGATATTGTCACTGGCCACGAAGCTGCCTTGCACATGGCAGGCGCGAATGCGCAGCTCGATCATCACCGGCGTGTTCGATGCCTCGGACAGCTCGAACGCCTTCTCGGTCATGCGCACGATGGTGGGCAGGTTCGGGCGCGGGTCCATGAGCCACAGCGCCGATTTCATGGCGAAGGCGTGCGTGCGTTCCTGGATCACGCTGGCGCCTTCGCCGTAGTCCTCGCCCACCACGATCACCGCACCGCCCATCACACCGGGAGACGCCAAATTGGACAGCGCATCCGACGCCACATTGGTGCCCACCACCGACTTCCAGGTGACCGCGCCACGCACCGGGTACATGATGGAAGCGGCCAGCATGGCCGCGGCCGAGCTCTCGTTGGTGCAGGCTTCCACGTGCACGCCCAGCTCGTCCATGTAGGGCTTGGCCTGCACCATCACATCGAGCAGGTGCGAGATCGGCGAACCCTGGTAGCCACCCACGTACGTCACGCCCGACTGCAGCAGCGCCTTCGTCACCGCCAGGATGCCCTCGCCCTGAAAGGTCTCGCCCTGGCCGAGCTTGAGCGCCTCAATCTCGCTGTGAAATGAACGTTCCAATCGTGGGTCTCCTTGTGTTGTGCCCGCAATCTAGTGCTTGGGGCACCATCTGACCAATGGATTGATCGGATGTGGTGCATTCACGAAATGGATAATTCGGGACAACCCTTAGAGGCCCACGATGAACTTCCGGCAACTCGATCTCAACCTGCTGCGCGTGCTTGCGGCGATCCACCGCACCGGCTCCGTCACCGCAGCGGGCAAGGCGCTGTCGCTGTCACAACCGGCCACCAGCAATGCGCTGTCGCGGCTGCGCGACTACTTTCAGGACGACCTGTTTGTGCGCTCACCCGGCGGCCTGCAGGCCACGCGGTTGTGCGAGCGGCTCGCGCCCGAAGTGCAGGCCCAGCTGCAGATGCTGGAGACCGCCGTCACGGTGCGCGACGCGTTCGACCCCGCGCACAGCGACATGCGCTGGCGCCTGTCGCTCTCTGACCTGGGGGAAATGATGTTTCTGCCACCGCTGGCTGCGGCCCTGCGCCAGCAGGCGCCGCAATCGCACCTCACCAACGTGTCGGTGGCTGCAGAGGACGTGCCGGCGGCGCTCGAATCGCGCGAGATCGATTTCGCCATCGGCATCCTGCAACCGCGCCACCGCGGCGTGCGCGCCGACCTGCTCTTTCGCGAGCATTACGTGGCCATGACCTCGCCGCGCTGGCGACCGGCCAGCGGCAAGGCCGGGCGCACGCTCAGCGCACAGCAGCTCGCGGAGTCGTCGCTCGTGGTGGCCGCGCCCACCGCCACCTTTCATGGCAGCGTGGAGCAGATGCTGGTGCGCCTGAAACTCAGCGACCGCGTGGTCATCCGCGCACGCCACTTCGGCGCCCTGCCCGAGCTCGCGCTCAACACAGACCTGCTCACCATCGTGCCGCAGATGTACGCAGCCAACGTCGGCCAGCGGCTGGACATGCGCGTGTGGGAACTGCCGCGCGCCGCCGCGCCCACGTACGACGTTCGTCTGGTCTGGCACGCCAGCACGGCCAGAGACCCGGCACACCAGTGGATCCGCGCGCAGGTGCACCGGCTGTTTGGCCGCGCACAGCCAGCACCCTGAGTACGATGGCGCCATGACACCTCACACCCTGCTCGACCACCTGGACGAGGGCCGCCTCTGGTCCGCCCCACTCACTGCGAACAACAGCTTTGACCTCGAAGCGGCCTATGCCAAGGCGCTGGAGGTGCGGCGGCTGCGCATGGCGCGCGGCGAACACCCGCGCGGCTACAAGGTGGGTTTCACCAACCGCACCATCTGGCCGCGCTACAACGTGTTCGCGCCCATCTGGGGCACCGTCTGGGACACCACGCTCACGCAGGCCGACGACGAAGGTCAGGTCTCGCTCGCGCGGGCGTGCCAGCCCCGCATCGAACCCGAAACCGTGTTCGGCCTGAAGGCCACGCCGAAGCCTCAGGCCACGCTGGACAACATCTTCGACGCCATCGACTGGATCGCACCCGGCTTCGAAGTGGTGCAGTCCCACCTGCCCGACTGGAAGTTTCTGCCCGCGGACACCGTGGCCGATGGCGGCCTGCATGCCCGCCTGCTGATAGGTCGACGCGTCCCCATCCTCGAACTGGCCAGCGACGCGCACGCGCTCCATACGCTGTTGTCCCACGCCGAAGTGACGCTGCACAAAAACGGCCAGGCCGTTGAAAGCGGCCGAGGCAGCAACGTGCTCGACAGCCCGCTGCACGCGCTCAGGCATTTCATCGAGACGCTGCGCGACTGCCCCGGTGCACCCGATGTGAAAGCCGGTGACGTGGTCACCACCGGCACCTGGACCGACGCCTGGCCCGTGCTGCCCGGCGAGCAATGGTCCGCGCAGTTCGGCCTGCCACTGCCCAGCCTGGCGGTGCGCTTCACCGACTGAACCATCTCTGGCATGGGGGCTCCGAACAGGTGAAACCCTCTAAACAGTGAGCGGAGGGCTTGGTAGATTCGCCCTTCGCTCACACAACAACGGAGACATTCCCGATGACCCAAGTCGCGCCCGAACTGCTGGCCCTGCAACGCCTGTACCACTGGGAAAAAACCGCCCCGAACCGGGTGGCCCTCACGCAACCCATGGGCGATGGCGCGGTGCAGGACTTCACCTGGGCACAGATCGGCGACCAGGTGCGCCGCATGGCCACGCACCTGCAATCGCAAGGCTGGGAGCCAGGCTCCAAGGTCGCCATCCTCTCGAAGAACTGCGCGTGGTGGATGATGAGCGACCTCGCCATCTGGATGGCGGGCCACGTGTCGGTGCCCCTGTACCCCACGCTCGCCGCCGAGACGGTGCGCCAGATCCTCACGCACAGTGAGACCAAGGCCTGCTTCATCGGCAAGCTCGATGGTTGGGAAGGCATGAAGCCTGGCGTGCCCGCGGGCATGCCCTGCATCAGCTATGCCCTTTCACCGCTGGACGCCATCGAAGCCTACGAAGGCTGGGACGCCATCTGCGGGCGCAACCAGCCCATGGCTGGCGAGCCCACGCGCACCGCTGACGAACTGGCCACCCTCATCTACACCTCGGGCACCACCGGCCTGCCCAAGGGGGTGATGCACAGCTTCGGCAACTTCGCCTGGGCCATCGACTCGGGCGTCAAGCGCATTCCGCTTTCCGGCGACGACCGCATGCTGTCGTACCTACCACTGGCCCATGTGGTCGAGCGCATGCTGGTCGAGCATGGCTGGCTGCGCACCAGCATGCACGTGTTCTTCGCCGAGTCGCTCGACACCTTCGCCGCCGATCTGCAGCGCGCGCGCCCCACCATCTTCTTCTCGGTCCCGCGGCTGTGGGTCAAGTTCCAGCAGGGCATTCACGCCAAGATGCCCCCGGCCAAACTCAACCGCCTGCTCGGCATACCCATCCTGGGCGGCATCGTGCGCAAGAAGGTCAAGAAGGCACTGGGCCTGGACCAGTGCAAGTTCGCGGCCGGCGGCGCCGCGCCGATGCCTCTGGCCTTGATGCAGTGGTACAGCCAGCTCGGCCTGAACATCAACGAGGGCTACGGCATGACCGAGAACCTCGCGCTTTCCCACATCACCGAACCCGGCAAGAACCAGCAAGGCACGGTGGGGCCGACCTACGCGGGCGTCCAACACCGCCTGGACCCGCAAACGGGCGAAGTGCAGATGCTCAGCCAGGCGCTGATGCAGGGCTACTACAAGGAGCCGGAGAAAAGCCGCGAGGCCTTCACCGAAGACGGCTGGCTGCGCACCGGCGACAAGGGCACGATCGACAAGCAAGGGCTGCTGCGCATCACCGGCCGGGTAAAGGACCTCTTCAAGACCGGCAAGGGCAAATACGTGGCGCCCGCACCCATTGAGGACAAGCTGGTGATGCACGAGGCGGTCGAAGCCTGCGTGGTGACCGGTGCCAACCTCGGGCAACCGCTGGGCATCGTCATGCTCGGCGCGGAAGCGGTGGCGCGCGTGAGCGGCGATGCCGCTGCCCGAGCCGAACTCGAAACCTCCCTGGCCGCCCACCTCAAGGGCATCAACGCCACGCTGGACCCCCACGAGCAATTGCAGTGCATCGTGGTCGTCACCACCGCATGGACGGTGGACAACGACGTCATCACCCCGACCTTCAAAGTCAAGCGCAACCGCATCGAAGACCTCTATGCACGCCACTACGAAGCGTGGGAGGCCTCCGGCAAGAAAGTGATCTGGCAGAAGGACTGAGCCCCTTCAGGGGCACTGGCTTGCGCGCACAAGCAAGTGCTCAAGCCCGTGTTCAACCCAGTGCGGACACCACGCGGTTGAGCACGCCTTCACTGCCCTGCTCGCACAGCGTGAGCACCCGCTCGAAGTCCTGCGCGTTGCCGCGGTAAGGGTCCGGCACCTCGCGCAGGCCCTCGACGCCCGCGTATTCCAGAAACAGGTGCAACTTGTGCTGGTGTTCGCGTGGGCACGCAAAGCGCATGCGATCCATGTTCAGGTCGTCCATCACCAGAATCAGGTCGAACCGCTCGAAGTCGTCCTCTCGCACACGGCGCGCCCGCAGCTTCTCGATCTGTGCGTACCCACGGCCTTTGGCCAGCGCGATGGCGCGGCGATCCGGCTTCTCGCCCTGATGACCCGCATACGTACCCGCTGAATCCACCTGCACGGCATGCGCGAGGCCGCGCCGTGCCACATCCGCCTGCAGCACGCTCTGGGCCATGGGCGAACGGCAGATGTTGCCCATGCAGACGACCAGTATCTGGAACATGCGAGCAAGGGTATCAAATACAAAAACAAAGCCCGCCAGAAGCGGGCTTTGCATCAGGAAACGGAGCCGCTCAGATCAGGTAACTGTCCAGGCTCTTGCCCGAAGCGAGCACCGCTCGCACCCATTCCGGCTTGCGTCCAGGGCCTCCGGCCCACAGTTCGCCGTTCGGGCCACGGTATTTGGCCGGTGCGCTGGATTTGGATTTGCCGGTTTTCTTGGTGCTGGCAGTGCCACCCAGATCGGCTGCGGTAATGCCGAACTGTTTCATTTTGGCTTTGATGTCAGCAATGACCGCGGCGAGTTCGTCTTTGCGAGCCTGCTCGGCCTGCGCCATCAGGTTCTGGGCTTGCGCCATGAGTTCGGAATAGCTTGCCATTTCAATCGTCCTTGTAAGTGTTTGATCTGTCCGCAGAGTCGGAATGCTGCCAACAACGCAGGCTTCCATTCTATTCAACAGATACCCATTTGTGCAGTTCACTGGCCAATTCAGCTTGCAATTCCAACGGCAAAGCCGTGACAGGATGTGTCAATCTCAAGCGCCAGGCATGCAGAAACATGCGTTTCAAGCCAGCCTTGGCCAAATCGCGATTGAGTTCGAAATCACCGTATTTGTCATCCCCCGCAATGGGAAAACCGGCACTGGCGAGGTGCACGCGAATCTGATGCGTGCGCCCGGTTTTGATGGTGACCTCCAGCAGACTGAATCCGTCGGGCGCGGCCTTTAACAGGCTGGCAGGTGCCGGCACCCGCCGGGCGACCTTCACCAGCGTCACCGAGCGCATGCCATCCGGGTCATCGGGCGTGGTCACCTTCACGCGGCGCTCGCCATCGGGCAGAAGGTATTTGTGCAACGGTTGATCCAGCACCTTCAGGCGCGCCGGCCACACACCCTTGACCAGTGCCAGATAGGTCTTTCCGGTTTCGCGCTCCCGGAATTGGTCCTGCAATGCCTTGAGCGCGCTCTTCTTCTTGGCAATCAACAACAAACCGCTGGTTTCCCGATCCAGCCGGTGCACCAATTCCAGCAATCGCGCCTGCGGTCGCGCCTGACGCATTTGTTCGATGACGCCAAAACTCACGCCGCTGCCACCATGCACGGCAATACCCGCAGGCTTGTCAATGGCCAGAAAAGCGTCGTCTTCAAACACCACCGGGAATTCGCGCGGCGGGGCCGGGTTGGCGGCCTTTTCTTCAGCGCGCTCGGACAGCCGGATCGGTGGAATGCGCAACACATCGCCGGTGTTCACACGGTCATCGGCCGAAACACGTCCCTTGTTGCGACGCACCTCGCCAGAGCGAATGATTCGATAAATGTGGGACTTCGGGACGCCCTTGAGCAGGCGAACGAGCAGGTTGTCCAGCCGCTGCCCGGCCGACTCCTCGTCAACCGTGATGTGGCGGATCTGCCCGGTGGGCGGGGTGCTGGGCATGGGTGCGAATAAGGCCACCACGAGTGGCGGGGAGCTGACTATAATGCGCCACACCCGTCGTGTGCCGTAAGTGATTGATTTGCCTTGAGTTTAAGGCAGTCACCCAAGGCAGGGACCGCAGCTTGCGAGGCAAGGCGTCCGCCACGGGTGGGTTGCCACCCGCAGCACCCGGATCCAGCGCCATTGCCTGATGCATTCACATTCGAATCCAGGCAGGGCAACAGACCGGCCGAAGCGGCGGGCGAATCCGCTGAACAAACGCGAACCCGAAAACGGAATACCCCAATCGCCCAGCCCGCCATGCGTGGCTGGGTGAGGACGAAGTGAAGCCAGAGAGACACCGGCCAGATCCATGTCATTGACAGCCATCGAGCCTTCCCTGTTCACCCACCTCCACGCGCCTACGCCCTGACCTGGCGGTTCGACGCGGCACCCCGGTGCCCGCCTGTGTTGAACGCCTTACCCGAACCGCGGGTCAACGGCTCTCCGGCAATTCCTCCCCTCGTTCGCGCTTTCCGCTGGTTCACGGCAGGTCGGCGCATGGGCCCGTGGTCCGTGCGTCCTTGTGTTTGAACAAAGGAAACGCATCATGAAACGCATGCTGATCAACGCCACGCAGGCCGAAGAGCGCCGCCTGGCGATCGTGGACGGGCAGAAACTGCTGGACTACGAAATCGAGATCGAAGGGCGCGAACAGCGCAAAGGCAACATCTACAAGGCCGTGGTCACGCGGGTCGAACCCTCGCTGGAGGCCTGCTTCGTCGACTACGGCGAAGAGCGCCATGGCTTCCTGCCCTTCAAGGAAATTTCGCGCCAGTATTTCGCCGCAGGCGTGCCGGTCAATCAGGCCCGCATCAACGACGTGATCAAGGAAGGCCAGGAACTCCTGGTGCAAGTCGAGAAGGAAGAGCGCGGCAACAAGGGTGCGGCCCTCACCACCTTCGTGAGCCTGGCGGGCCGTTATGTGGTGCTGATGCCCAACAACCCGCGTGGTGGTGGCGTGAGCCGTCGCATTGAAGGGGAGGACCGCCAGGAGCTCAAGCAAGCGCTCGACCAGCTCGAATACCCCAACGGCATGAGCATCATTGCCCGCACCGCCGGCATCGGCCGCGATGCCGCCGAACTGCAGTGGGACCTGAACTACCTGCTCAAGCTCTGGAACGCCATTGACGGCGCCACCAAGGGTGGCAAGGGCGCTTTCCTGATCTACCAGGAATCGAGCCTGGTGATCCGCGCGATTCGCGACTACTTCAACAGCGACATCGGCGAGATCCTGATCGACACCGACGACATCTTTGAACAGGCGCACCAGTTCATGAGCCACGTGATGCCCGAGCACGGGCACCGCGTGAAACGCTACCGCGACGACGCGCCGCTGTTCTCCCGCTTCCAGATCGAGCACCAGATCGAGACCGCGTACAGCCGCACCGTGAACCTGCCCTCGGGCGGCGCCATCGTGATCGACCAGACCGAAGCGCTGGTGGCGGTGGACGTGAACTCCGCGCGTGCGATCAAGGGCGGCGACATCGAAGAAACGGCGACCCGCACCAACCTCGAAGCCGCCGACGAAGTGGCGCGCCAGGCCCGCCTGCGCGACCTGGGCGGCCTGATCGTGATCGACTTCATCGACATGGAAGAGTCGAAGAACCGCCGCGAAGTGGAAAACCGCCTGCGCGATGCGCTGCGACAGGACCGTGCCCGCGTGCAGTTTGGCGCCATCAGCAAGTTCGGCCTGCTCGAAATGAGCCGCCAGCGCCTCAAGCCCGCGCTCAATGAAGGCGCCTCCATCCCCTGCCCGCGTTGCGGTGGCTCGGGCCACATCCGCGACACCGAGAGCTCGGCGCTGCAGATCCTGCGCATCATTCAGGAAGAGTCGCTCAAGGACAGCACGGCCGCCGTGCTGGTGCAGGTGCCTGTCGAGGTGGCCAGCTTCCTGCTGAACGAAAAGCGCACCGAAATCACCAAGATCGAGCTCAAGCAGCGCATCAGCGTGCTGCTGGTGCCCAACAAGTCGCTGGACACGCCCAACTACAAGCTCGAACGCCTCAAGCACGACGACCCCCGTCTGGACAACCTCGACGCGAGCTACAAGCTGGCCGATGAAGTGGACGACGTCGCCAGCTTCACGCGCCGCAGCCAGGAGCGCACCAACAAGCAGGAGCCCGTGATCAAGGGCGTGCTGCCCGATGGTCCCGCCCCCGTGGCCGCGCCGCGCGCCGAGACCCCCGCACCCGCTGCTGCCCCCGCCGCAGCCCAGGTGGCCGTCACGCCGGCACCGGCCGCACCTGCCCCGGCCGAGAAGGGTTTCTTCGGCTGGCTCAAGAGCCTTTTCGGTGCCGAGCCGACGCCGGCCAAACCTGCTGCCGCGCCAGCGGTGGCCGCACCTGCCACCAAGCAAGGTGCGCGTGAAGACCGACCTGAAGGCCGCCGCGAAGGTGGCCGCGATGGGCGTGGCCGTGGTGGCCGCAACGGTGCCGACGGACGTGGCCAGCGTGAAGGCCGCGAAGGTGGTGCACGCAGCGGAGGCCGCGGCGGTGAAGGCCGTGCGGTCGAGACGCGTGCCGATGCAGGTCGCGTCGAGGGGCGCAACGAGCCCCGCGGTGAAGGCCGTCGAGGCGAGGGACGTGGGGAAGGCCGGAGCGACAACCGCAACGAAGCGCGCGGTGAAGGCCGTGGAGAAGGCCGCCAGGGCGGCAATCGCCGCGACGGCGGCCGCCGCGACGCACCGGTGACGGAAGGCGTCAACCCCAACGCGCTGCCACTGGAAGCGCAGGCGGGCGACACACCAGAAGCGGCAGAAGGCCAGCCGCGCCGCGAGCGCGACCGCCGCCCACGCGGTGACAACCGCCGCCGCCAGCCGGGCGCCGAAGGCGCGGATGCGCGCACGGACGCGCCTGAAGCCGAGCCAGCAGTGGCTGAAGGCGTGAACGATGCAACCGCCGTGCGCGACGGCGATGCCGACAACGGTACGCCTCGTGGCAACCGCGAACGCCGCAGCCGCGACCGCTATGGCCGTGACCGCCGTGAACGCGGCCCGCGCGAGGGCGCAGCCGCCGAAGGCGAAGAAGCACAGGCCGAAACGCCTGCGCAAGCCGTGCCCGCGCCGCTGGCAGACACCACCGCCGAGGCCTCAACCTACGAAGCGCCGACCCGCAGTTACTTCAGCATGCCACCGGCCGAACAGCCCCTGGCCGAAGCTGCTGCGCCGGTGGTGGTGCAGCCAGCCGTGGTGACCGCTGCCGAGCCGGTCGCCGCTGCAGCTGAAGCGGTGGCAGCGCCAACGCCGGCACCCACGCCAGTGGCTGTGACAGCGGCGCCGACCGAGACGGCAGCGCCTGCTGCGCCTCGCGCACCGCGCGCAGCAGCGCCCGCTGCCACGGCGCAGGCACCACGTGCCAATGGCCTGCCCAAGGTGCAACCATTCACCCTGTCGCTCGATGCCCTGCACCAGGTCGCCCAGTCCAGTGGTCTGGAGTGGGTCAATTCCAACGCCGACAAGGTCGCGCAGGCACAAGCGGCCATTGCGGCCGAGCCCAAGCCCATCCATGTGCCACGCGAGCCCAAGCCGCCCGTGGTGCTGGACGAAGGCCCGCTGGTGCTGGTGGAAACGCGCAAGGATCTGCGCGACATGAAACTGCCCTTCGAGAACGCCTGATTCAAGAGGCTGCTGCCCGACAGGCAGCAGCCTGGTTGAGGCACAAAAAAGCCGGTCCGGGAACAACCCGACCGGCTTTTTTTCGCTTGCTGACTGGAAGGGCGCTGGCTCAGTCCAGTGCCGCAGCCCGCTTCCATGCAACGTGTGCCGCTTCCACGTCGCCCCGCTCTTCAGCGAGCTGCGCCAGGCCGCGCCACGTGCGCCGCAGCAGGGCCGGGTCGTTCAAACTGTGACTCGCCTGGCCCAGCATCTGTGCAGCCTTGCCCCACAGCTGGCGTCGCATGCAGGCTTGGCCAGCCAGGTATTGCAAGAACGGGTTCTGCGGCCATTGGCGTTGGCGTTGCTCCAGCTGCGCCAGGCCTGCAGCATCGAGCGCACCGAGGGCGGGCTCCATCGCCAGTGCCAGTTGGCGCTGCTGCGCCGGATCGAGTGAACCGAACTCCGACCACAGCGGTTCGAGCCAGGCCAACACACGGGCGTGCGCTTCAGCGCCGTCGGGGTCACTGCCCGCGATGGCGCTCAACTGATGGGCGCGGTACGCAGCGGCCAGCGCCAGTTCCGGCATCGCCCTCTCTGGCGCATCCAGCCCGTTCCAGCAAGCCTGGAGCTGCGCCATGTCGTGGGCCTCGCGCAGCACATCAAGCGCCAGACCGCGAACGATGCTGCGCGAGGCTTCGGGTGAGAACGCACGGTGTTTGGCCAACAGGCGCGCCGTCTCCAGTGCCTCAGCGCTCTCACCGCCCAGCCGGGCCACGCGCAACTTCAGGCGCAGCGCCTGGATGCGCCGACCTGCGCCTTGCGGGAGTTCGGCCAGGCGCGCGCGCGCTGCATCGG
This sequence comes from Hydrogenophaga sp., assembly GCF_019264445.1. Lineage (GTDB taxonomy): Bacteria > Pseudomonadota > Gammaproteobacteria > Burkholderiales > Burkholderiaceae_C > Hydrogenophaga. The sequence goes on along the minus strand of NZ_JAHVAB010000020.1, from coordinate 23,812 downwards.
CATCGCGGTCTTCCACCGCCCAGCGCACCGCGCGCAGCAGCGCGCCTTCGTATGCCTCGGGCGCATTTTTTGTCAGTTTGGGGTTGAGCGCTGCCTGCAGGTTGTCGTCACGACGCTCCCGGTTCTGCAGCGACTGCGCGCTCTCGGCGAGCAACAGATGGGCGAGCAACTGCAGCTGGTCTCGCCGGGGCCAATGCCCTGGCGGTACGCCCTTGAGCTGGTCCAACGCCTGCTGAGCTGCCGCCTGCGCGCGCACGAAGCGACCTGCGAGCTGATGCGAGAGCGCATCCATCACCGCACCCACCACCGATCGCTCCACCTGCTGACTGCGCCAGCGCTGCGCCTGCGCCGGCAGGTCGCGCAACATCGCGAACGCACGCAACGCGGCATAGAGCAGGACGAACCCGGCGATCAGGCAGAAGACCACGAAGTTGAACGAGACATCGAACCGGTACGGCGGCCAGAACAGCGTGAGCGTGGCGTTGTTGTGCCCCACCAGCAGGGCCAGCGCCACGGCCAGCGCGGCGAGGCCCAGCAACCAGAACACGCTGCGCATGGCGCCACCAAAGCGGGCGGGCATCAGCGGCCTCCCGCAGCTGCGGTCAAGGCCGTGAGGGTGTCCTCTGGCCGGGGCAGCTCGCTGTCGACGAGGTCTTTGCGCAAGCGGGCCAGCGCTGCCTGTGCACTGGACACGCGCGGGGAGGCGGTATCGAAATAGCGGGCGAGCGCGGCCTCCACGGCCAACAGATCGGCCTGGCTGGCCTGCATGTGTCGGGCGAGCAGACCCAGGCGCGCGTTGAGCAGCTTGAGCTTGATGTTTTCCCGCATGAAGAGCGCCTGGTCAGGCGCAAGCAACACGGCCTCGGGCCGATCGATGCGGCTCACGCGAACCAGTTCGCGACCGCTGCGCGTGAGGTCTGCCCAGATGCGCTCCCAGAGGGAAGCCCACCACCCCGACACGCGGCGCCAACCCTGATCTGCGGCAGCGGAAGCCGCGGGTTCGCCGCTGTCGGAGAGTGCTTCGGGTGCACCAGCCGGCTCGGCGGCCGCGGCCACAGTGGGTTTGCGGCCTTTGGCGGCCGCACCTTTGCTGCCCGGCCCGGGCAGTCCGACCTGGTTCAGCAGCGGCCATTCATCCACCTGGCGGGCCATTTCATCGAGCTGCAGCACCAGCGAAGGAATATCGGCCAGCGACGCGCCCTGGATGCGTTGAATGTCGCGGGCAATGGCCCGCTGCACCGGGTTCAGGCGCGGTTGCGCCGCGCGCGCGATGCGCTGGTCGGCCGCCTGCAGGGCCGAGACCAGCGCCTGCGCGCTGCCGGTGAGCTGGGCCTGTTGCTGCGCCAGCCTCAGCGCCGACTCGAGGTCCTGCACCAGGTTGTCGTCGCGCGAGCGCGACAGCGACAGCATGAGTTCTTCGAGCTGGCTGCGTTGCAGCGTGACCTCGGAGAGGCGCAATTCGGCCACCGCCAGCCGCGCCTGCAACTCTTGCGCAAGGGCTTCGGCCTGGGCCGCCAACGTGCGGGCCTCCACGGCCTGTGCTGCGGTGTCCTGACTGCGGCGCGCGAGTTCCTGTTGGGTAAAACTCAGTTTCTGCCACAGCAGGCCGGTGATCATCAGCGCCAGCGCGGCCGCCAGCAGCGCGATCCAAGGGAGCACGGAGCCCGGGCGGCGTGGGGACACCACGGTCGCCGGGGGGGAGTTGGCCTCGGCAGGCGAGGCAGCAGAAAGGGGTGGGGGGGTATCGGCGCTCATGGTCGGGTCCAGCCTGATTCTAGAGTGCGCATCACGTCGTCCAGAGCCGGGCGCGTCGGCACGATGCGGTCAAAGCCGGCCAGCCGGGCTGCCGCCGCGATGCGCGGATGCGTCACGATGGCGGTGGCCTGCGCCCAGCCGGCGGCAGGCCGCTGCGCCTGCAAGGGGATCAGGGCCTCGGAGCTGCTGAAGAGCCAGGCGCTGTGGGGACCGCAGGCAGCGGCAAGGAGGTCGTGGTCCAGCGTGGACAAAGGCGGGCTGCGCCTCGCATAGGCCACACAGCCCTGCACCTGCGCGCCGGCGGCCAGGCATTGCTGGATCAGCCAGTCGCGCCCCGCGCCGGCCACACCCGTGGCATCTTGTGCACGCGGCCCATGCCCGGAACTTCCACGCACGATCAACACCAGTCGACCTTGATCCACCTGCGGGGCAACGACAGGCCACAGGTGTTCGGAATCGAACTGCGCCGCGTCCAGCGGTGGTGAGTCGATCCGTTCGGCGCCCAGCCCCCAAGGGGCAATCGCTTTTTCGAGCAGGCGGGCCGTGCCCGGACCGGGCGCCCAGAAACGCGTGCGCAACGGGGCGCCAACGGGTGCCTCCGCATGGGCGAAGAAATGTGTGACCGCGGCCCCGCTCACGAACAGGATGGCGTCTGCCTGCATCCAGTGCCTGCGCCAATGCTCGAGTGTGGCAAGGTCGTGCTCGTCTTCAGGGGGAGCGATATAGATGAGCGGGAGCGCCTGCGCAGGCCACCCGTGGCCACGCAACACGTCGACCCAGGCAGCGGCCTCCGGTGCAGGCCGTGTCACGATGAGCCGCTCCAGCCGACCCGCATGACCGGGGATGGGGGCGGAGGCGTCGGTCAAGGTGTCAGGTCTCCGCAGGCGGCGGATGGGCACCCGCCGCGCGCAAGGCGAGCGTCACGCGCTGGCCCAAGGCCTCGGCCTCGGCAAGCGTGTTCACCGCAGCCCGGTCGTCCACCTGCAGCAGCGCGTGTCGACCGTCCGGGTCTCCCCAGGCTGCATGGAGTTGCAACATGCCGTCGCTGCGCCAGTCGGCGTATGCCGCCAGCGGCATCGAGCAGCTGCCCCCCATGGCCCGAGACACGGTGCGCTCGGCGGCCACGCGCAGCCAGGTGGGCTGGTGCACCAAAGGTGCCAGTGCCTGGATGAGGTCGGTGCGATCGGCGCGCACCTCGATACCCAGGGCACCCTGCCCTGCGGCGGGCAATGAGTCGGCGGGTTCAAAAATATGGCGAATGCGATCGCCCAGGTCCAGTCGTTTGAGGCCTGCTGCGGCGAGCACGATGGCGTGGTACTGCCCTTCGTCCAGCTTGCGCAGGCGCGTGTCGAGGTTGCCGCGCAACGGCTCGATGCGCACGTCATCACGACCCAACGCGCTCAAGGCCGCGCGCAGCAGCACAAGGCGGCGCAGGCTGGAGGTGCCGACGATGGCGTTCGAGGGCAGGTCGCTCAGCCCCGCGCAGTGCGGCGACACCCAGGCATCCCGCGGGTCTTCGCGCTCCATCACGCAGGCCAGCGCAAAACCCGGCGGCAGGTCCATGGGCACATCCTTGAGCGAGTGCACGGCGATGTCGGCGCGGCCGTCTTCCAGTGCGAGCTCCAGCTCTTTCACAAACAGCCCCTTGCCGCCGACCTTGGACAGGCTGCGGTCCAGGATCTGGTCGCCCAGCGTGGTCATCCCCAGCAGAGACACCCGGTGACCGCGTGCCTCCAGCAGGGCCTTGACGTGTTCGGCCTGCCAGAGCGCGAGTCGGCTTTCGCGGGTAGCGATGGTGATGGCCAGGGCGGAGGTGGAATCAGACATGTTGGGGAGGTGCCTCAAGGGGCCGAATCGCGCGGGCCAATTGGTACCCGGCTGGTAACGGGAACGGTGTTTTTGGATGCTAGCATGGCCCGTTTGCCCCGGCGCCCTGCCCCACCCAAGCCCCAGCATCATGACGCGAAAGTCCCCCCGCACCGCCTCCGCCACCCAGGTTTCCAAAAGCACGGCTGGCCGCGCTGACAAGGACCAGCCGCTGATTGACGACATCCGTTTTCTCGGACGGATTCTGGGCGACGTGATCCGTGAGCAAGAAGGGCAAGCCGCATACGACTTGATCGAACAGATCCGCCAGCTTTCGGTGGCGTTCCGCCGCCACGCCGACGAGTCCGCCGACAAAGCCCTGAAAAAGCTGCTCAAGGGCCTGAGCGGTAACCGCGCCGTGAGCGTGATCCGCGCCTTCACGTACTTCAGCCACCTGGCCAACCTGGCCGAAGACCGGCACCATATCCGCCGCCGTGCGGTGCACGAGCGCGCCGGCGACACCCAGGAGGGCAGCCTGGCACGCACGCTGCAGCGACTGCACAAGGCGGGCATTGCGCCGGCCGAGGTGGTGCGCACGCTGGCCAGCGCACACATCTCGCCCGTGCTGACCGCCCACCCCACCGAGGTGCAGCGCAAGAGCATCCTGGACGCCGAGCGTGCCATTGCCCGCCTGCTCGGCGAGCGCGACGCGCAAGAGTGCCTGCCGCGCGAGCGCGCCGACATCGAAGCGCAAATCCGCGCCCGCGTCACGCAGCTCTGGCAAACGCGCCTGTTGCGCTTCACCAAACTCACCGTGGCCGACGAGATCGAGAACGCGCTGAGCTATTACGAAGCCACCTTCCTCACCCAGATCCCACGCCTGTACCGCGAGCTGGAAGAGGGTCTCGGCGACGCACACCAAAGCGCCTCCATCGCCCCTTTTCTTCGCATGGGGCAGTGGATTGGGGGCGACCGCGACGGCAACCCCAACGTCACCGCCCAGACGCTGGAGCTGGCCTTGCACAGCCAGGCCGACATGGTGCTGCGGCACCACCTCACGCAACTGCACCACCTGGGCGCTGAGCTCTCCGTCTCGGCCATGCTGACGCCGGTGAGCCCGGCCATGCAGGCGCTGGCCGCGCGCTCGCCCGATACCAATGCCCACCGCCAGGACGAGCCGTATCGCCGTGCGCTCACCGGCATGTACGCACGCCTCGCCGCCACGCTCAAGCGGCTGACGGGCGGCGAGGCCGCGCGCCACGCTGTCGCACCCCAGGATGCGTACACACGAGCCGCCGAGCTGCTGGATGACTTGCGCACCATCGAAGCGTCACTCAAGTCGCACCATGGTGAAGCCCTGGCACGCGCGCGGCTGCAGCCGCTGATGCGCGCGGTGCAGGTGTTTGGCTTTCATCTCGCCACGGTGGACTTGCGGCAAAGCTCCGACAAACACGAGGAAGTGGTCGCCGAGTTGCTGGCGGCCGCGCGCATCGAGGCGAATTACTCGGCGCTGGACGAATCCGGCAAGCGCACTGTGTTGCTGCGCCAACTCAATGACGCGCGGCCGCTGCGCGTGCCGGGCGTCGACTACTCGGCGCACACACAGGGCGAACTCGCGATTTTTGATGCCGCGCGCAGCGGGCGCGAGCGCTTCGGTGCGCAGGCCATTCGCCACGCCATCATCAGCCACACCGAGACGGTGAGCGATCTGCTGGAGGTGCTGCTGCTGCAAAAGGAAGCCGGGCTGATGCGCGGCACGCTGGCCGATGACGCGCGCTGCGACCTGATCGTCGTGCCCCTTTTCGAAACCATTGAAGACTTGCGCAACGCCGCGCCCATCATGCGCGACTACCTGGACCTGCCGGGCGTGCGCGATATGGTGCAGCGCGGTGCGGCGGACGGCTACAGCGAGCAGGACATCATGCTCGGCTACTCCGACAGCAACAAGGACGGCGGCATCTTCACCAGCAACTGGGAGCTGTACCGCGCCGAGATTGCGCTGGTGGAACTGTTCGACGCGCTCAACAAAGGCAGCGCAGCCCCGATCCAGCTGCGCATGTTCCATGGCCGCGGCGGCACCGTGGGCCGCGGTGGCGGTCCCAGCTTCCAGGCCATCCTCGCGCAGCCTCCTGGCACGGTGCGCGGCCAGATCCGCCTGACCGAACAAGGCGAGGTGATCGGCTCCAAATACGCCAACCCCGAGATCGGCCGTCGCAACCTGGAGACGCTGGTGGCCGCCACGCTGGAGGCCACCTTGCTCAAGCCCACGCGCAACGCACCCGCGAGCTTTCTGGCGGCAGCCGATGAAATCTCGCGCCAGAGCATGGCCGCCTACCGCGCCCTGGTGTACGACACCCCACGCTTTGCCGACTACTTCTTTGCCGCCACCCCCATCCGGGAAATTGCCGAACTCAACATCGGCTCGCGCCCAGCCTCCCGAAAGGCCACGCAGAAGATCGAGGACCTGCGCGCCATCCCCTGGGGCTTCAGCTGGGGCCAGTGCCGCCTCACATTGCCGGGCTGGTACGGCTTTGGTTCGGCGGTGCACGCCTTCCTCCACCGAGACGGGCCCAAGGGCCTGGCTGCGCAGAAAGCGCTGCTGCAAAAGATGGTGAAGCAGTGGCCCTTCTTCAGCACGCTGCTCTCCAACATGGACATGGTGCTCGCCAAGAGCGACCTGGCCCTGGCCTCGCGCTACGCCGAGCTGGTGCCCGACAAGCGCCTGCGCAAGCAGGTGTTCACCGCGATCGAGGCCGAGTGGCAACGCACAGCCGACGCGCTGGCGCTGATCACCGGTGAGAAGCAGCGGCTGGTGAACAACGCGGCGCTGCAACGCTCCATTCGACACCGCTTCCCCTACATCGACCCGCTTCACCACCTGCAGGTGGAGTTGGTGCGGCGCTACCGCGCGGGGGAAAACGAGGCCGATCGCGACGAGCGCGTGCGCCGCGGCATTCACATTTCCATCAACGGCATTGCCGCCGGCCTGCGCAACACGGGGTGAAACCTCGTTGACACATGCCTGCGGCACCGCCACCTAAAATGACCCCGTGACCTCCTACATCAACGCCGACCTCCATTGCCACTCTGTCGTCTCGGATGGCACGCTCACGCCCGAAGCACTGGCGCAGCGCGCCAAGGCCAACGGCGTCGAGCTCTGGGCGCTCACCGACCACGATGAGCTCGGCGGACAGGATCGCGCACTGGAAGCAGCACGCGCAGCTGGGCTGCCCTACCTCACGGGTGCAGAAATCTCCGTCACCTTCGCTGGCATCACGGTGCACATCGTGGGCCTGGGCATGGACCACAAGCACCCCGAGCTGCTGGCCGGCCTGCAAACCACCCGCGGCGGGCGCGAGCAGCGCGCACGCGAAATGAGCGACGACCTCGCGCGCGTGGGCATCAAGGGCGTTTACGAAGGCGCACTGAAGTACGTGGGCAACCCCGATCTCATTTCCCGTTCACACTTTGCGCGTTACCTGGTGGAAATCGGTGCGTGCCGGGACACCAACGAGGTGTTTCGCAAATACATCACCGAGGGCAAGCCCGGTTTCGTGCCACACCGCTGGGCCTCGCTGGCCGACGCGGTGCGCTGGATCACGCACGCCGGCGGTGTCGCGGTGATCGCCCACCCCGGGCGCTACAAGCTCACCCCCAACGAGGAATTCGCCCTGTTCAGCGAATTCAAGGCGCACGGTGGTCAAGGTGTGGAAGTCATGACCGGCGCACACGGCCAGGCGGACTTCGCCAAATACACCGGCTTCTGCCAGGAGTTCGGCCTCGTTGCCTCGCGGGGCAGCGACTTCCACAGCCCCGAGGAAAGCCACGCCGACCTGGGCCAGCTGCCCTACCTGCCGGGCAGCGTCACCCCGGTCTGGGAGCTGCTGCAGTCGCGCATCCTGCAGTGATGTCCGACCCCTCCAGACACCCTCCCACGCAGGCCGCGCTGGGCATTCTTTTTCTGATCTTGGCCACGGCGTTCTTCGCCGTGCTCGACACCTCGGTGAAATACGTGGGCGCTTTTGTCCCTGTGTTGATGGCCGTGTGGTTTCGCTACATGTTCCACGCGGTGGTGGTCACCGCTGTCATGCTGCCGCTGCGCGGGCGCAGCTTGTTGCGCACGGCCCACCCCCGTTTTCAGGTGCTGCGTGGCAGCTTGCTGCTGGCGGTGAGCGCCATCTCTTTTGTCGCCCTTCAGTACATGCCCGTGGGCGAGTTCACGGCCATCGTCATGATCACGCCACTGGTGGTGACTTTGCTGGCTGCGCTGTTCCTGCGCGAGCGCGTGTCGGCGCTGCGCTGGGTGCTGGTCACTGGCGGTTTTGCTGGCGCGCTGCTGGTGGTGCAGCCTGGCGGCAACGTGATCGGCTGGGCCAGCCTGCTGCCCCTGGTGATGGTGTTCACCTACGCCTGGTTCCAGATCCTCACCAGCAAAATGGCGCGCACCGAAGACCCCATGACGATGCATTTCTACACTGGCTGGGTCGGTGCGCTGCTCTCCAGCCTGGTGCTTCCAGTGGTGTGGAAGACGATCCCAGACGCGGGCACGTTTGCCATCCTGTGCCTGATCGGCCTCATGGGCACCGTGGGCCATTTCCTGTTGATCCTGGCCTTCAAACGCACGCAGGCGTCCACGTTGACGCCCTACCTGTATGGCCAGATCGGTTTTGCCATGTTCTGCGGCTGGCTCGTCTTCGGCCACGTACCTGGCCAGCTCGAGTTGATCGGCATCGCCATGATCGTGCTGTGCGGCGCCACCGCAAGCTGGCTCACCGCGCGCGATCGCCGCTTGCCGGTCGAACCCCCCGAAGCCTGAGCACAACCCCTGCGTCACCGCCATGTCTCAATTCTTCGACGTCCACCCCGACAACCCGCAACCCCGCTTGCTCAAGCAGGCCGTGCAATTGCTAGAGCGCGGCGGCGTGCTGGCCGTGCCCACCGACTCCAGCTACGCGCTGGTCTGCCACCTGGACGACAAGGCCGCAGCAGACCGCCTGCGCCGCGTCCGCCAGGTCGACGACAAGCACCACCTGACCCTGCTGTGCCGAGACCTCAGTGAACTCGCGAGCTATGCCAAGGTCGACAACCGCCAGTACCGCCTGCTCAAGCTGGGCACACCCGGGGCTTACACCTTCATTCTGGAAGCCAGCAAAGAAGTGCCACGCCGCGTGAGCCACCCCGCGCGCAAGACCATTGGCCTGCGCGTGCCCGACCACAAGACGCTGCAGACCCTGCTCGACCTGCACAACGCTCCTCTGCTCGCCACAACGCTCATCCTCCCGGGCGAGTCTGACCCGCTCAACGACGCCCATGACATTCGGGACCGCCTGGAACATGACCTCGCCGGCGTGATCGACGCAGGGGCCTGTGCCCTGGAGCCCACCACGGTGATCGACCTCACCCCGATGGGGGATGGCGGTGAGCCGGAGGTGCTGCGCACCGGCCAGGGTGCGCTGGCCCGACTCGGTCTCTGAGCAGACGCCAGTCGCCGCCAGCCGGCTGTCTGGGACAATACGCGTTTGCTTCGAGCTCCCGCCATGGATTTCGCCCAGATCGTTCAAACCGTCGCCATCTACGCCATCCCGGTGCTGTTCGCCATCACGCTGCACGAAGCGGCGCACGGCTACGCGGCCCGGCACTTTGGCGACCACACCGCGGCGATGATGGGCCGCATCACGCTCAACCCGGTGAAGCACATCGACCCGCTGGGCACCATTGCGATGCCGCTGCTGCTGTACTTCGCGACGTCGGGCGCCTTCCTGTTTGGCTATGCCAAACCGGTGCCCGTGAATTTTGGTCGCCTGCGCAACCCCAAGCGCGACATGATCTGGGTCGCCCTGGCCGGCCCGGGCGCCAATCTCTTTCAGGCGATCGCCTGGACGGTGCTGCTTTATGTGCTGGTCGCCTCCGGTGTGGAGGAAGACTTTTTCCTGCAGATGTGCCGCGCCGGTCTGCTGGTCAACCTCGTCATGTTCGCCTTCAACCTCTTCCCGCTGCCGCCGCTGGATGGCGGCCGCATTCTGGTGGGCCTGCTGCCCTGGAAGCAGGCGGCGCTGGTCTCCCGCGTGGAGCCGTGGGGATTTTTCATCGTGATGGCCCTGGTCATCACAGGCGTGGTGGGCACACTCTGGCTGCGCCCGCTCATGATGCTCACCAACAGCGCCATCGAGGTGCTGCTCACCCCCCTTCGAATGCTGCTGTTCTGATTCCTTCATGAAGAAAATCCAACGCGTCCTCACCGGCATCACCACCTCGGGCACACCGCATCTGGGCAATTACGTGGGTGCCATCCGCCCCACCGTGCGCGCCAGCCGCCTGCCCGAAGTGCAGAGCTTTTACTTTCTGGCCGACTACCACGCCCTCATCAAGGTGGGCGAGCCCGCGCGCGTGCAGCGCTCCACACTCGAGATCGCGGCCACCTGGCTGGCCTGCGGGCTCGACCCGCAGAAGGTGACGTTCTACCGGCAATCCGATATCCCGGAGATTCCCGAACTCACGTGGCTGCTCACCTGCGTCACAGGCAAAGGCGTGCTCAACCGCGCGCATGCGTACAAGGCCTCCGTCGACAAGAACAATGCCGCCGGGGTGGACCCCGACGCTGGCGTCACAGCCGGCCTCTTCATGTATCCGGTGCTCATGGCGGCCGACATTCTCATGTTCAACGCCCATCAGGTGCCTGTGGGCCGCGACCAGATCCAGCACATCGAGATGGCACGCGACATCGCGTCCAGCTTCAACCATCTCTACGGCGAGCACTTCACCTTGCCCGAAGCGGCCATTGAAGAACACGTGGCCACCCTTCCGGGCCTGGACGGCCGCAAGATGAGCAAGAGCTACGACAACACGATCCCGCTTTTCGTGCCGCGCGATCAGCTGCGCAAGCTCATCATGGGCATCGTGACCGACTCGCGCGCCCCGGGCGAGCCCAAGTCCACCGAGGGCTCGGCGCTGTTCCAGCTCTTTCAGGCCTTTGCCTCGGAAGAAGAAACTGCGTCGCTGGCCAAGGCCTATGCCGAGGGTATCGCGTGGGGCGACGCCAAACAGACGCTGTTCGAGCGCCTGGACCGCGAGATTGCCCCCATGCGCGAGGTATACGACCAGCTGATTCAGGATCCCGCGCAAATCGAAAAGACGCTCAAGGCCGGCGCCGAGAAAGCCCGTGCCATCGCCACCCCCTTCACCACCCGGCTGCGTGAAGCGGTTGGGTTGCGCCAGCTCGACAACAGGGTGGCGGCGGCGCCGGTGAAAGCGGCCAAGGTGACAGCGCCCGCGTTCAAGCAGTACCGCGAGGGCGATGGCCTGTTCTATTTCAAGCTCGTCGATGGCACGGGCACCCTGCTGCTGCAGAGCACCGGCTTTGCCTCCGGCAAGGAAGCCGCCCAGGCCATCGCACGCCTTCAGCGAGAAGGAAGCCAGGCCCTGCCGAGCCTTCGGGAACAACTCACCCTGCAGGAAGACGGCGAAGCACTCACGCAAGCGCTGGCGCATTTCGCGGCGCTGCAGGCTTGAGCGCCAGGCTTTACCTGGCCACCTTGGCGCTTTGAGGGACAATCACCTGTTCGGCGAGCCCAGAATGCTGTCTTCCGACCGTTGTCGGCCAAGGGTTCGAGCCGCTTGGTCCGAATACCCCCGGGTGTTTGGTATTTAAAGTAAAAGGAACGGCCGCATTGGCACGCTAATGGCTATCGCCAAACATGCACATTGCCTATATGCTGTCCGCTTCCCCTCCGTTATCACCGACCCGCCAGACATGAGTATTTTTGTTATTGACGACCACCCGCTGATGCGCGAAGCCGTCGTCATGCTGCTGCGACGCCTGCGCGCATCGACGCAGGTGGTCGAACTGGAGCGCCTGGCCGCTGTGAGCAAGGCCATCGCAGAGCACGGCGAGCCCGAGCTGGTTTGCCTGGATCTGAAATTGCCGGACACCAACGGCGTGTCAGGCGTGAGGGAAGTGCGACAGATGCTTCCCGACACGTCCTTGATCGTGTTGTCGGCGTCGCCCTCGTCGGACTACGAGGACCTGGCCAGGGAAGCCGGTGCTGACGCCTACGTGGAGAAATCCGCAGGCGCAGCGCAGATCGCCAAAGTGCTCCGCGAGTTTCTGGCCGACGAAGTGGAAGACGAGAACGCGCCCACGATTCCAGAGAAACTCTCCAAACGCCAGAAGCAATTGCTGGTCATGCTGGACCGCGGCCTGAGCAACCGCGACATTGCCGAGCAGCTGCAGATCAGCGAGCACACCGTCAAGGTGCATCTGTGGCGCCTGTTCCGCCGTCTCAATGTCAAGAGCCGTTCGCAGGCCAGCCACTTGGCCCGTACGGCAGGTCTGCTCGACCTCTGACACCATCAGAAGCCGACGTTCGGCTCTTTCGCGGAATGCGTCGCCAGCGGCTCGCGCTGAGTGAAGTCGGGCAGCATCACCCGAAACACGCTGCCGCGATTGGCCACTGAGTTCAATGCCAGCTGGTAGCCCATCAGCGACGTGAGTTTGGAGACGATGGTGAGCCCGAGGCCCAGACTGTCTTCGGTGCCCTGGTGCTGTGACACGCGGAAGAACTCCTGAAAGATCGCCTGCTGGTGTTCTCTGGCGATGCCGACACCGGTGTCCCACACCTCGAACACCAGCATGTCCTCTCGGTGCCGCAGCCCGAGCAACACACCGCCGTGCTGGGTATGGCGCAACGCATTCGAGACCAGATTGCCCAGAATGCGGCGCAGCACCACCGGATCGGACCAGATCGTGCACGGCTTGCTGTGCGTGCGCAGCCGCAGCGACTTGCCGACAGCCACCGGTTCGAACTGCATCGCCAGATCGGCGAAAAGGGTCTGCACATCGACGTGCTGCAAGCGCACTTTGTAATTTCCGGCGTCGATGCGTGTCAGGTCAAAGAGGGAGTCGAACAACTCGTTGATGGCTCTCGTTGACTGCAGGATGCGGGGAGCGATGTCACGCGCCATTTCGGGTTCGGTGGCCAGCCAGTCGGCGTAAAGGCTCAGGGCGTGCACAGGCTGACGCAGGTCGTGCGCTGCAGATGCCAGAAAGCGGTTCTTGGTTGCCACGGCTCGCAGAGACGCACGCGTTTGCAACGTCAGCGAATCAATCAACTCCTGGTTGGAAAACTGCAGTTCGAAACTGGAGCGATGGACTTCGTGCAAACGCCGCCCTGCCATGAGCAGCAGCCCCCAGAAAACAAACAGCAGGGCCATCAACACCAAGCCGATCTGCACCGCCTCCGGCCTGTGGAGTTTCAACAGCGTGTTCCAGGCCAAGCCCACAAACACCGACAGGATCAGGGCGTTCGCGTACTGGCGAAACACCGGCAAGTACGAGCTGAATGCGGTGAGCGTGAGCAGCCCCTGCCCCAACACCACCAGCCCACACACGAACTGCGTGGCCTGAGTGGAATGCTGGTAGCTCAACAACACCGGACCACCCCACAACAATGCCATCGCCGTCCAGGACCACCGGTAGCGCCGCACAAAAGCCATGCGCTGCGGGCCTTCCAGGCTGTCGTGGCGCAGCCGATAGATACCGATGAGGCGATAGCGCAGAACCAGCATGACCACCATCAACACCGTCCACACCACCAGGGCGATGGTGTTGGACTGGCCGGCCATGAGGTACACCAGCACAGGCAGCGAGAGCACCGCCGCCAGCAGCGACGGGCCCATGTTGTCCATGAGCACACCAATGAGCTGTGAGTTGACCCAGTGATCCCGCACCTCAGGCGAGGCGGGAACGTGCTGGTAGGTGGCGGGTTGGGTATCGACGAGCATGGAAGACCAGCGAACAACGGTGGCGCATTGTCTCACCCGGTCTGCGCGGTTGCACCCGCCTCGGTGGGCAGCGGCTGGCCGTTGTGGCCCTGCTATACTCGCCGTCTTGCAATTCAGACCAACACCCGGAGAGGTGGCAGAGTGGTCGAATGTACCTGACTCGAAATCAGGCGTAGTAGCAATACTACCGTGGGTTCGAATCCCACCCTCTCCGCCAGTTAGTTAGCAAAATCGCGGCCTCCGGGCCGCTTTTTTGTTTGTGCCCATCCACGCCGCTCCCCACCGAAACACGATGGAGTGCGGCGGTTCCGTGGATGCTTCAGCGTTCGACCACCACCATGTTGTAAGGCCGGGCTCCCACAGAGAACGGGCTGCCGGTGATCGGCGAGAGGTCGCCGGTGGTGGGGTTGATGTCCAGGATGTGCGTGTAAATCGCGTGGAAGTCGCCCGCATAGAGGCGGCTGCCGGCGCGGTTGGTGGTGACGTGCTGGTACCTGCCGGCATGCGCAAACGGGCTGCGTTCGGCCAGCGCGCCGGTGGTGGTGTTGATGTCGTAAGCGCGGATGCCCTGGTTGGTCGCCACGTAGCCCACCGTGCCCGCACCATTGGTGGTGAACGACAGCCATTCCCAGTCCGACCCGCTGGTGCCATACCCGCCGGGTTGTGTGTCGGTCAGGATACCGGTGGCCGGGTCGATGCGAAAGGCGTGCAGCTTTGCTTGATAAACCACCGGGTACACGAAATCGCCCGAGGGGTGCATGCCGATGCCATAAGGCTGCCCGGCCAGTGCGTAAGGACTCCCCGCCAGTTCGGTGAGCGCGCCTGTGGTCGCGTCAATGCTGTAAGCCGAGAGGTTGTTGCTGTTCTGGTTGGTCACGTACAGGTAACGGCTGTTGGGCGTGATGGCGATCTTTGTCGGGATGGTGCCTGCCGCGTAGGGGCTGCCAGGCAATGGCGTGAGAGCGCCCGTGGTCTGGTCGATGCTGTAGCCGCTCACGTTGGCGCTCTGGCTGTTGGCCGTGTACGCGAAGCGACCATCCGGGCTGACTTCAATGGCCGTGGGCTGCGCGCCCGAAGCAAAGGGGCTGCCAGCCACCGCCGTGAGCGCACCGGTGGTGCTGTCGACGGTGTAGGCCGAGACGTTGCTGCTGCCCACGTTGGCGCTGTAGAGAAAACTCTGCGCCGGGTTCATGGCCAGCCAGCGGTTGTTGGAGCCTGCGGCGTATGGCGCACCGGGGAGGTCTGTGCGCACACCGGTGGCGCGATCGATGCGGTAGCCCAGCACGCGGGCATTGCCGTAGTCAGGGATGTAGAGGAATGACACCGCCGAGGTTGAGCAGCTCAGGCCCACGTTGCTCACGTTGGCGGTCACGTTGCTGCCGCTGGCATTGCTCAGGCTGCAGCTCACTCCCGAGGTGGCGGCGCCCTGGCTGACCGCGTAGGCGCTTTGTGCAGCAATCGGCGTCTCGAACTGGAAGGCACCGTTGGCCGTCAAGGTGAGCGGATCCGCTCCGTTGTTGAACAAGGTCACTTGCTGGTTGGCCAGCAAACCGCTGAGCGTGCCGCCAATGGTGTGCGTCACGGCATCGCATTGCACGTTCACATTGCCTGCATCAGCGCCGACGTTGTCGCCCCGGGCATTGGACACGGTGCAGGTCTGGCCATCGGGCTGGGTGCCCACCGTGACGCTGTAGCTGGCCTGGTCGGCCACCCGCGCGGCGAAGGCATAGGTCCCATTGTTCGACAACACGGTGGCGTCCGCGCCGTTGTTGAGCAGGGTGACAGAGGCGCCAGCCGCCAGACCCGCAGCGGAACCACCCACCCGGTGGCTGGTGCTGGCGCACAGCACCGCCACATCGGTGATGTCGGCAAGGACGCCTGCGCCCGTCGCGTTGCGCACGGTGCAGGTCTGGCCCGCCGGTTGACTCGCCACCGCCACGGCATAGCCGCCGTTTTGCGCGACCCGCACCGCAAACGCATAGGCACCGTTGGCCGCCACGACCACAGGGTCGGCGCCGTTGTTGGTCAAGGTGAGCTGCTGTCCCGCGGCCAGTCCACTGACAGTGCCGCGCACGGCGTAGGACGTGGACGAGCAGTGCACGCGCACCGTATCAACGTCCGTCTGTGCGCTCGCCCCCGTGGCGTTGGAGACGGTGCATGTCTGCCCGGCGGCGGGTGACGTCACGGTCACGGTGAAGCGCTGGCTGGCTTCCGCGGGAAACGCAAAGGCCCCATCGCTCGCGATGGCGAGCGCCGGACCACTGTTGAGCGAAAGGCTCAACCCCGACCCCGTGAGACCGCTCACACGCCCGGCAACGCTGAACGTGACGGGCGGTGAGGTGGGAGCCGACGCGGTAGGCGTACGGGACTGTGAGGAGCCGCCACACGCGGCCAGCAAAGATACCGTGGCAGCCATGATCAGGGCTGCCCGGACGCGGGAGCTTGAAAGAGAAAGGCAGACGTTGTGACGGAACATGCGCTATGAGGACAGTGGTGACTGGAATCACCACTATCGGATTCATAGCAACAAAGCTTGAACGCTATTTGTCCTGCAAGACCACGTCAACGATCACTCTGGTGACACGTCACGCTTGCGCAGCAGTTCCATGACCGCATCGCCGAGCACCTTGAGCTCGGCCACTTTTTCCGGACTCACCGTCTGGGGCTGGGTGTCGTAGGCACAGAGCGTGCCGATGGTTTGCCCGTCCACCACCAGTCGCGCAGCGGCGTAAAACCGAATGTGCGGCTCGCCGGTCACCATCGGATGTGCCGCAAAGCGCGGGTCCTGCGCAGTGTCCTCGGCCACCACCAGGTCGTCCTCGGTCTGTAGAAACACCTCGCAGAACGAGGTCGCTGCCGAAGACTCGCGCAACGGCAAACCCACCACCGACTTGAACCAGTCGCGGTGCTGGTCCAGGATGTTCACCATCGCAATGGGCACACCGAGCCCGTCCGCCAGCGCACGCGTGAGGTCGTCGTAGGCCGCCTCCGGAGGCGTCTCGAGAATCATCAGTTGCTTGAGCCGTTCGAGACGCTTGGAGTGGTGGCGCATGTGGTGCTGTCTCTGCGGTGGGGTGGATGGGGTCTGCGCGTCAGGCAGGCGTATTCATGCCGGAACCAGCCGGTCCAGCCCGCCCATGTAAGGGCGCAAGACCTCGGGCACAGTCACGCTGCCGTCGGCGTTCTGGTAGTTCTCGAGCACGGCCACCAGCGCGCGGCCTACGGCGAGGCCGGAGCCGTTGAGCGTGTGCACGAGTTCGTTCTTGCCTTGAGCGGTCTTGAAGCGGGCCTGGAGCCGGCGGGCCTGGAAGGTCTCGCAGTTGGACACAGAGCTGATCTCGCGGTAGGTCGCCTGGGCAGGCACCCACACTTCCAGATCATGCGTGCGGGTGGAGCCAAAGCCCATGTCGCCGGTGCACAGCACGATCACGCGGTAGGGCAGGCCGAGCTTCTGCAGCACGGCTTCGGCGTGGCCGGTCATGGCGTCCAGCGCGGCATAGCTCTGGTCGGGGTGCACGATCTGCACCATCTCGACCTTGTCGAACTGGTGCTGGCGGATCATGCCGCGCGTGTCGCGCCCGGCGCTGCCTGCTTCGGAGCGGAAGCAAGGTGTGTGCGCGGTGAGCTTGATGGGGAGTTCGCTCTCGGCCAGCACGGTGTCGCGCACGGTGTTGGTCAGGGTCACTTCGCTGGTCGGAATGAGGTAAAGCGCCTGCGTGTCGGGCACAGCCTCGCCTTCCTGGCCGCCTTTTTTCACCGCAAACAGGTCGCCTTCAAACTTGGGCAACTGGCCGGTGCCATGCAGGGTTTCGGCGTTGACGATGTACGGCGTGTAGCACTCGGTGTAGCCGTGTTCCTGCGTCTGCACGTCCAGCATGAACTGCGCGAGCGCGCGGTGCAGGCGCGCAATGGGCCCGCGCATGAAGGTGAAGCGCGAGCCGGCGAGCTTGGTACCGGTTTCGAAATCGAGGCCCAGCCTTTCACCGATGTCGACGTGGTCGCGCAGCTCGAAGTCGAAGCTGCGGGGCGTGCCCCAGCGGCGCAGTTCCACGTTGCCGCTCTCGTCGCTGCCCACGGGCACGCTTTCGTGCGGCAGGTTGGGCACGGCCAGCAGCAGGTTCTGCAGCTCGGCCTGAATCACCTCCAGGCGCGCGGCAGAGGCTTCGAGCTCGGCTTTGAAAGCCGCCACCTGCGCCATGGCCGCCTCGGCCTCGGCGTGCTGGCCTTTGCCCTTGAGCATGCCGATCTGCTTGGACAGGCTGTTGCGCTGGCTCTGCAGCTCTTCGGTGCGGGTTTGCAGCGCCTTGCGCTCTGCTTCCAGCGCCTTGTAGGCGGGCACATCCAGGTACGGCTGCGGTTGCTTGCGGGTCTGCAGGCGCGCCACGATCCCGTCGAGGTCTTTTCTCAGTTGAACGATGTCTAGCATGCGGCGATTGTAGTTTTGCGCCCTCTGCGGGCGCGGGGCGCTCAGCGCAGGTGTCCCAGCGGCGTGGCGCTCTCGCCATCGATGCGAAGGCCTTTGGGCAACGGGAATTTGATCGTCTCGGTCAGTCCGTCCATGGTGCGCACCGAGATCGCCCCCAGCGCCTTGATGCGCTCGATCACCTGCCGCACCAGGATTTCGGGCGCCGAAGCGCCTGCGGTCAGTCCCACGCGGTGTTTGCCTTCGAACCATTCGGGCTGGAGTTCATCGGCGCTGTCGACCATGTGGCTGGGCGTGCCGAGCTTGACCGCCAGTTCCCGCAGGCGGTTGCTGTTCGAGCTGGTTGGGCTGCCCACCACGATCACGATGTCGACCTGCGGGCTGAGCAGCTTGACCGCGTCCTGCCGGTTCTGCGTGGCGTAGCAGATGTCTTGCTGCTTGGGCTCACGCACGCTCGGAAACCGCGCCTTGACCGCGCTCAAGATCTCGGCCGCATCGT
Source organism: Hydrogenophaga sp. (assembly GCF_019264445.1). GTDB lineage: Bacteria > Pseudomonadota > Gammaproteobacteria > Burkholderiales > Burkholderiaceae_C > Hydrogenophaga. Next base: position 5,549 of record NZ_JAHVAB010000020.1, on the reverse strand, counting down.
CCACCGACAGCGTGGTCTGCGTCACCACGGCCAGCCGCTGCGTCTGGGCGGGCGCCACGCGGGCCACATCGTGCACGTCTTCCACGAGGTGAATGCCGCTGTCGAGCTGACCCATGGTGCCCTCCACCTCGGGGTGCCCCTTGTGGCCGATCATGATGAACTCGAACCCCTCGCGATGCAGCTTGGCCACTTCGACGTGCACCTTGGTCACCAGCGGGCAGGTGGCGTCAAACACATGAAAACCGCGCCGCTGGGCCTCTTCCTGGATCGCCTTGCTCACGCCATGCGCCGAAAACACCAGCGTGGCGCCTGGAGGCACATCGGACAGCTCCTCGATGAAGATCGCACCCTTGGCCTTGAGGTCGTTGACCACGTAGGTGTTGTGCACGATCTCGTGGCGCACATAGATGGGCCGGCCAAACTTGGTCAGCGCGCGCTCGACGATTTCAATCGCCCGGTCCACGCCCGCGCAGAAACCGCGCGGCTCGGCCAGCAGGATTTCTTGAGAGTCGGCCATCAAAGCACTCCGATCAATTGCACTTCGAAGCTCACGGGCTGGCCCGCCAGCGGGTGATTGAAGTCAAACAGCACAGCCCCGTCTTCGCGCACTTCAACGGCCGAGCCTGCGTAGCTGCCCAGGCCGTCGGGCGTGGGGAACTGCACCACATCGCCCTCGGCGTACTGCTCATGCGGGTCGCCCAGTTCGTTGAGCAGCTTGCGCGCGACCCACTGCACCATCTCGGGCTGCCGCTCGCCAAACGCCTCGCCCGCGTCGAGCTCGATCACGGTGCGCGTGCCCTCTTCCAGGCCGATCAGGCGCTGCTCGATGGCGGGCGAAAGCTCGCCGGCGCCCAGGCTGAGCGTGGCGGGCTGGCCGTCGAAGGTGTTGATGATCACCTGCCCCTGCGGACCGGACATGCGGTAGTGCAGCGTGAGAAAGGAACCTTCTTGGACTTGGGGCATGGCGAGGGAATGGCGTGAGGGGACAACGGGCGGGGGTACCGCAAGAGCCCCTATTGTAAAAAGCAGGCACAACCAGGGAGAAAAACACATGGATGGCCTTGCCACCCCCGGGCTCAAGGGCCTGCCGAGCGACTCACGCCCGCGCGAAAAGCTGCTCGCGCGCGGCCCGGCGGCGCTGAGCGACGGCGAACTGCTCGCCCTGCTGCTGCGCACCGGCATTGCGGGCAAACACGTGCTGCAGTTGGCCCAGGAGCTGCTGGACCGCTTTGGCGGCATCGGCGGCCTGCTGCACACCGGCGCGGATGCGCTCAAGCAGATCAAGGGCCTGGGGCCTGCCAAACGCGCCGAGGTGGTGGCCGTGCTGGAGCTGGCACGGCGCGCGCTTGCGCAGCAACTGCAGGAACGCGCGGTGTTTGAGAGCCCGGGCGCCGTGCGGGAGTACCTGCAGCTGCAGCTCGGCGGCAAGCCGCACGAGGTGTTTGCCGTGCTGTTCCTGGACAGCCAGAACCGCCTGATCGCACTCGAGGAGCTGTTTCGCGGCACCCTCACGCAAGCCAGCGTGTACCCCCGGGAAATCGTGCTGCGCGCGCTGCACCACCACGCCTCGGCGGTGGTGCTCGCCCACAACCACCCCAGCGGCGTGGCCCAGCCGTCTCGTGCCGACATCGAACTCACCCATACCCTGCGCAGTGCCCTGGCGCTGGTGGATGTGCGCGTGCTCGACCATTTCATCGTGACGCGGCACCACGCCACTTCCATGGCCGAGCAGGGGCTGATGTGAGGGCATTGGCCGATCGCGCCCGTGGGCTGGGTGACAATCCGGCGCATGAAAGTCCACACGCTCGCCGAGCTCCAGGCGCTCAAGCGCACCATGGCCGAGCGGGCTGCGGCAGAGGCTGCACGGCGCGAAGCCGAGCGGCTGGCGGCCGAGCAGCGCGAGCGCGAACGCCGGCTGTTTGAGCTCGCGGTCGGTCCGGTTCAACCGATTCCGCATCCTGGCCGCATCGAGCCGCGTCCGGTGCCCGTGGAGCCCGTGCCCGTGCAGCGCCAGCTCGACGAAGCCTCGGTGATGCGCGAGGCGCTCTCTGACGATTTCGACATCGAAACCCTGCTGCACACGGATGAGCTGCTGAGCTACCGCCGCCCCGGCCTGGGGCCTGAAATCGTGCGCAAACTGCGCGAAGGCAGCTGGAGCATCCAGCGCCAGATCGACCTGCACGGCCTGCGCACCGACGAAGCCCGCGAAGCCTTGGGCCGTTTCATTCGCGAGGCCCATCAAAACGGTCTGCGCTGCGTGCGCGTGGTGCACGGCAAGGGGCTGGGCTCGCCAGGCCGCACGCCCGTGCTCAAGCAACGCGTGCTGCGCTGGCTGGTGCAGAAAAGCGAAGTGATGGCCTTTGTGCAGGCACGGCCGGCAGAAGGCGGGGCCGGGGCGCTGGTGGTGCTGCTGCGGTCGGGGTGACAGCCAACATCAGACCGGCGCGAGCCATTACCCCGGCGAGTTGCGCATCCAGTCCGCCGTCTGGAAGAAGCTGGTTTTCAGCCGCTCACGCAGGGCGGGGTCCACACCCGTCTCACCCATCGCCTGGTCCATGCAGGCCAGCCACTGGTCGCGCTCGATGATGCCGATGGCAAACGGCATGTGGCGCATGCGCAGGCGGGGATGGCCAAACTTTTCGGTGTAGTGCTGCGGGCCGCCCATCCAGCCACACAGAAACCAGAACAGCCGTTGCCGGGCGTTGTCCAGCGCACTGCCATGCGCAGCGCGCAGCTCGCGGTAGCCCGGCTCGATGTCCATGAGGTCGTAGAAGCGGTCCACCAATGCGCGCACCTTGTCTTCGCCGCCGATCCATTCGAACGGGGTGTCAAAGCGCGTGGGTTCCTGGGGTTGGTACACGGGGATGTTCATGCGGCTGCCTTGCGAAGCGTTTCCACCACGGGCGTGCGCAGCACACTGCGCAACCCCCACCAGCCGGCCATGAGCGCGAGCAACGCACCGGCCAGCGCACCGGCCAGCGGCACCCAGGGAGAGGCCGTCCAGGAGAACTGGAACACAAAGCGCGCCAGCGCCCAGCCCACAGCCACCGCCACGACGGACGCGAGGAAACCCGCCAGCAAGCCCACACCGAGCAGCTCGATGCGCTGCACCTGCCGCAGCAGCCTGGAGCCCGCGCCCACCGCGCGCAGGATGGCGAACTCGCGCTCGCGCTCGCCACGCGTGGCAGTGATGGCCGAGAGCAATACGACCAAGCCGGCCGCGAGCGTGAAGGCAAACAGGAACTCCACGGCGCTGATGACTTGCCCCAGCACGCGCTGCACCTGCGCAATGGTGAGGCTCATGTCGACATTGGTGATGTTGGGAAACTGCCGCACCAGCGCGTTGTCAAAACCCTGGGTCGCGCCGGGAGCGACCTCGGGCGCGCGAAACGCGCTGATGTAACTCACCGGCACATTGGGCACCTCGGCCACCGGGAACACCACGAAGAAGTTCACGCGCATGGAGCCCCAGTCCACCTTGCGCAGGCTGGTGATGCGGCCCTCGGTGATCTGGCCCGCGATGTCGAAGCCCAGGCGGTCACCGAGCTTGAGGCCCAGGGTTTCAGCCAGGCCTTCTTCGACGCTGAGTGCGTCGGGCTCGTTGTCGGTCCAGCGGCCGGCACTCACCGGGTTGTGCTCGGGCAGCGTGGCGGTGTTGGAAAGGTTGAATTCGCGGTCCACCAGGCGCTGCGCCCGGTCTTCCGTGAAGTCTTCGGGCACCACGGCTTTGCCGTTGACCGTGACGAGGCGACCACGGATCATGGGGTACCAGTCGTAGCGCTGCACGCCAGCGCTCTTGAGCGCTTGCTGGAACGCATCGCCCTGCTCGGGTTGCACGTTGATCACGAAGCGGTTGGGTGCATCGGGCGGCGTGGCATTGCGCCAGCTCGAAATCAGGTCGGTGCGCAGCAGCACCAGCAGCACCAGCGCGAGCAGGCCAACGGCCAGCGCGCTGATCTGCACCACGGCATAGGCAGGCCGCGCTGAAAACTGGCGCGTGGCCATGACGAGGGCGCGCGGTGCGGTGGCCTCGTTCACGCTGGCGCGCAGCACGCGCACGGCGGCGTAGCTGGCGGCGGCGAACAGCAACACGGCGCCCGCAAAACCACCCACGGCGATGGCGCCCAGCAACAGGTCGCGGCTGGCGGCCAGCAGCAGCGCGGCAAAGCCGGCAATGCCCAGGCCCAGCACGGCCAGCGTGGCGGGCTTGAGCTGGCCGACATCGCGGCGGATCACGCGCAGCGGCGGCACCTGCGCGAGCTGCAGCACGGGCGGCAGCCCAAAGGCCAGCATGAGCGTGAGCCCCATGCCCAGGCCCAGCAGCACCGGCGCGATGCCGGGCGCGGGCAGGCTCGCTTCCACCAGCCCGGCCAGCAGCAGCACGAACACGTGGTGCACCGCGTAGCCGATGGCCACGCCCAGCGTGCTGGCGAACAGGCCGATCAAGGTGAATTCCAGCGTGTAGGCGCGCGCCATGGTGCCTTGCGAAAGCCCCAACACGCGCAGCATGGCGCAGTCGTCCAGGTGTCGCTGCGCGAAGCCGCGCGCGGCAATGGCCACGGCCACGGCGCACAGCAGCGCGGCCAGCAGCGCCACGAGGTTCAGGAATTTTTCGGCACGCCCCAGCGTCTGCTGCATCTCGGGCCGCCCGCCTTCGAGCGACTCCAGCCGCATGCCGCGCGCCCCGGGCTTCTTCAACTCCTCATCCACCCAGCGGCTGAAGTCGGTCACCCGCGCCGTGTCGCCCGCCACGGCCAGGCGGTAGGTGAGGCGGCTGGCAGGCTGCACGAGGCCGGTGGCAGGCAGGTCGGCGGCATTGAGCATGACGCGGGGCGCAAAGCTCATGAAGCCGCCCCCGCGATCGGGCTCGACCACCACGATGCGCGCAATGCGCAGCGAGGTGTCGCCCAGCAACAGCGGGTCGCCCATCTTGAGGTTGAGCGCCACCAGCAAGGCTTCGTCGACCCAGGCGGTGCCGGGGGCGGGAATGTCGCGGGTGGCGATGTCGGGCGCGCCCTGCGCGTCGGCCACGCGCATGGTGCCGCGCAGGGGATAGCCCTCGCCGACGGCCTTGAGGGCCACCAGGCGGGCGGCGCCGCCCTCCTCGTCGCGCGCGCGGCCCATGGTGGGAAAGCCCAGCGTTTGCGTGGCGGTCAGGCCGAGCTCGCGGGCACGTGCCTCGAAGGCGCCGGGCAAGGCATGGTCGCTGCTCACCACAGCGTCACCGCCAATGAGCGCACTGGCGTCACGCGTGAGACCGCCCTGCAGCCGATCGGCAAAGAAGCCCACGGCCGTGAGCGCCGCCACCGCCAGCGTGACGGCCAGCACCAGCAGGCGCAACTCGCCCGCGCGCCAGTCGCGCACCAGCGAAGACCAACCCAGGGACCAGAAGCGGATCGGGAGGGAAGTGGGGGGTGTACTCATTCGGTGGACCTTATCGCATCAACAAAAGCCACACATCCGACCGCAGCGAAGCGGGTTGGTTCAGAACACCGCGGATCTGGCTCCGCCAGTCCGCAGGTGTTGCCCCCTCGAGGGGGTGACGGCCC
>NZ_JAHVAB010000049.1 GCF_019264445.1 Hydrogenophaga sp. | reverse complement strand
GATGGGGGTGGCGTCGCCCGGGAATTCGTACTTGTCCAGGAGCTCGCGCACTTCCATCTCGACCAGCTCGAGCAGCTCGGCGTCGTCGACCATGTCGCACTTGTTCAGGAACACGATGATGTAAGGCACGCCCACCTGGCGCGCCAGCAGGATGTGCTCGCGGGTCTGGGGCATCGGGCCGTCAGCGGCCGAGCACACCAAAATGGCGCCGTCCATCTGGGCAGCACCGGTGATCATGTTCTTCACGTAGTCGGCGTGGCCAGGGCAGTCCACGTGGGCGTAGTGGCGGTTGGCCGTCTCGTATTCCACGTGCGCGGTGTTGATCGTGATACCACGGGCCTTCTCTTCTGGAGCCGCGTCGATCTGGTCGTACGCCTTGGCCGCGCCGCCAAACTTGGCCGCCAGCACCGTCGTGATCGCCGCCGTCAGCGTCGTCTTGCCATGGTCAACGTGTCCAATCGTGCCCACGTTCACGTGCGGCTTGGTCCGCTCAAATTTCTCTTTTGCCATTTTTCAATTCCTAAAGAACATCCCCGTGTCACGGTTTAAGGTCTGCACCACGCTGCTGATTCGCCCCGCACGGGAACGGGGCGGCGCATGGTCGCAGACCGGCTGAAAATTACTTGGCGCGCGCAGCCACGATGGCTTCAGACACGTTACGCGGGGCTTCCGAGTAGTGCTTGAACTCCATGGTGTACGTAGCACGGCCCTGCGACATCGAGCGCAGCGTGGTCGAGTAACCGAACATTTCAGACAGCGGCACTTCTGCCTTGATGGCCTTGCCGCCGCCGACCATGTCGTCCATACCCTGCACCATGCCACGACGGCTGGACAGGTCACCCATCACGTTACCGGCGTAGTCTTCAGGCGTTTCCACTTCCACGGCCATCATGGGCTCCAGAATGACCGGGCTGGCCTTCTTGCAACCTTCCTTGAAGCCGAAGATGGCCGCCATCTTGAAGGCCATTTCCGACGAGTCCACATCGTGGTACGAACCGAAGTGCAGCGTGACCTTCACGTCGACCACGGGGAAGCCCGCCAGCACGCCGGCGTTCAGGGCCTCGATCACACCCTTTTCGACTGCCGGGATGTACTCGCGCGGCACCACCCCGCCCTTGATGGCGTCGACGAACTCGAAACCCTTGCCGGCTTCGTTAGGCTCAATCTTGAACACCACGTGGCCGTACTGGCCCTTGCCGCCCGACTGGCGCACGAACTTGCCTTCGGCCTCCGCCACTTCCTTGCGGATGGTTTCGCGGTAAGCCACTTGCGGCTTGCCCACGTTGGCTTCCACACCGAATTCACGCTTCATGCGGTCGACGATGATTTCCAGGTGCAGCTCGCCCATGCCAGAAATAATGGTCTGGCCGGACTCTTCGTCGGTCTTGACGCGGAAGGACGGATCTTCGGAAGCCAGGCGCTGCAGAGCAATGCCCATTTTTTCCTGGTCGGCCTTCGTCTTGGGCTCCACAGCCTGAGCGATCACAGGCTCGGGGAACACCATGCGCTCAAGCATGATGATGGCATCCGGATCGCACAGGGTTTCACCCGTGGTCACGTCCTTCAGGCCCACGCAGGCGGCGATGTCACCGGCGCGGATTTCTTCCACTTCCAGGCGGTTGTTGGCGTGCATCTGCACGATACGGCCGATGCGCTCCTTCTTGCCCTTGACAGGGTTGAAGACCGAGTCGCCCTTCTTGAGCACGCCCGAGTACACGCGCACGAACGTGAGCTGGCCGACATACGGGTCGGTCATCAGCTTGAACGCCAGCGCGGACAGCTTCTCGTCGTCCGATGCCTTGCGCGAGGTCGGCGCTTCGTTGTCGTCGGTACCGCCCACTGGCGGAATGTCCACGGGCGACGGCAGGAAGTCGATCACGGCGTCAAGCATGCGCTGCACGCCCTTGTTCTTGAACGCGGTGCCGCACAGCATGGGCTGGATTTCGGTAGCCAGCGTGCGCGTGCGAATGCCCTGCTTGATTTCGGCTTCGGTCAGATCGCCTTCCTCAAGGTACTTGTTCATCAGCTCTTCGCTGGATTCAGCCGCGGCCTCGACCATCTTCTCGCGCCACTCCTTGGCTTGCGCCTGGAGTTCGGCGGGGATGTCCTGAAACTCGAACTTCATGCCTTGCGACGCCTCGTCCCAGATGATGGCCTTCATCTTGATGAGGTCCACCACGCCGGTGAAGTTTTCTTCAGCGCCGATCGGGATGACGATGGCCACAGGGTTGGCCTTCAGGCGCAACTTCATCTGGTCATAGACCTTGAAAAAGTTTGCACCGGTGCGGTCCATCTTGTTCACAAAGGCCAGACGCGGCACCTTGTACTTGTTGGCCTGGCGCCAGACGGTTTCCGACTGAGGCTGCACGCCACCCACGGCGCAGTAAACCATGCAGGCGCCGTCGAGCACGCGCATGGAACGCTCCACCTCAATGGTGAAGTCCACGTGGCCGGGGGTGTCGATGATGTTGAAGCGGTGCTCGGGGTAGGACAAGTCCATGCCCTTCCAGAAACAGGTGGTGGCAGCCGACGTGATCGTGATGCCGCGCTCCTGCTCCTGCTCCATCCAGTCCATGGTGGCCGCGCCATCATGGACTTCGCCGATCTTGTGGTTCACACCGGTGTAGAACAGGATGCGTTCCGTGGTGGTGGTCTTGCCGGCATCGATGTGCGCGGAAATACCAATGTTGCGATAACGCTCAAGGGGCGTGGTGCGGGACATGGAAATACTCCGAAAAGGGATCGAGCCCGCCACCCTCAGTCAGGGAATGCGGGCTCTCGGTTCTGAATGCTCTGATGTGGGGGCGGTGGCCCGAATCAGAAGCGGAAGTGGCTGAATGCCTTGTTGGCTTCGGCCATGCGGTGCACTTCATCGCGCCGCTTCATGGCACCGCCACGACCTTCGGTGGCCTCGATCAGCTCGTTGGCCAGACGCAGGGCCATGGACTTCTCGCTGCGCTTGCGAGCAGCCTCCTTGATCCAGCGCATCGACAGCGCCAGACGACGGACGGGACGAACTTCGACGGGCACCTGGTAGTTGGCACCACCCACGCGGCGGGATTTCACTTCCACCATGGGTTTGACGTTGTTGATGGCAACCGAGAAGATTTCGACGGGGTCTTTGCCGCTCTTCTTCTCGATCTGCTCAAGCGCACCATAAATGATGCGCTCGGCGACAGCCTTCTTGCCGCCTTCCATGATCACGTTCATGAACTTGGAGAGCTCGACATTGCCGAACTTGGGATCCGGCAGGATTTCACGTTTAGGGACTTCGCGACGACGTGGCATTTTTTCACCTCATATTGCTTCAGTTGGTACCTTGACAGGCACCGCGAGAGCCATGCAGCAACTCTCACTTACTCGACCCGCACGGACAATTCCGTGTTGTGGGCCACTGCGCTTGAACCACCTGCCAGGCAGTACAAACACCGGAAATTCGAACGATCAGGCCTTCTTCGGGCGCTTCGCACCGTACTTGGAACGCGACTGCTTGCGGTCTTTCACGCCTTGCAAGTCGAGCGAGCCACGCACGATGTGGTAACGCACACCCGGCAGATCCTTGACACGACCGCCGCGGACCAGCACGACACTGTGCTCCTGGAGGTTGTGGCCTTCGCCGCCGATGTAGGAAATCACCTCAAAACCGTTGGTCAGGCGCACCTTGGCGACCTTGCGCAGAGCGGAGTTGGGCTTCTTGGGGGTCGTGGTGTACACACGGGTGCAAACACCGCGACGCTGCGGAGAGTTCTCCATGGCCGGGCTCTTGGACTTGGTCTTTTCGACCTCCCGGCCGTGGCGCACGAGTTGATTGATGGTTGGCATTAAAACGTCCCTAAACGTTTGAAAAAAGCGAAAACGAAAACTCCTCGGAAGATTCCGAAAAGCCCTCTACTGTAGCACGGGCTCCGATTGGTGACAATCAGCAGCCCGCTTACTGCAAGCCGAGGAGACGACGCCTCACTGAATCCAGAGACGGATCGCGTCCCACGCACGGCCAAAAACGCCGCTTTCTTCAACCGTTTCCAGCACCGTCAGAGGAATTTCGGCCACCGCCGCACCACTGGCCGTGGTGACGCGCAACGAGCCGACCTGCTGACCCTTCACCAGGGGCGCGACCAGCGGCTCGGGTCGTACAACTTCCGATTTGAGCTTGGCGCCTTCACCGGCGGGAACAGACACCACCACCCCTTCCGCACGGCCCAAACGCACCTGATCGGACTTGCCTTTCCAGATGCGCGGCGTGGCCACAGGCTGGCCCACGGGAATCAGACGCACGGCATCAAAGGCCGTGTAGCCCCAGTTGAGCAACTTCTGGCTTTCTGCTGCGCGCGCGTTTTCGCTGGACGCGCCCAACAACACGCTGATCAGGCGCCGCTGACCCTGAGCGCCCTCACCCAATCCCGGCACCTGACGACGTGCGGTGGCGACCAGGCAATAGCCCGCGGCACTGGTGTGCCCGGTCTTGAGACCGTCGACGCTGGGGTCGCGGAAGAGCAGCAGGTTGCGGTTGGTGTCGTTCGCCGCAGGCGTACCCGGATAGCGGTAGCGCTGGATCGAGTAATAAGGCACGTACTGGGGGAAATCTGTCATCAGTCGCGAGGCCAGGGTGGCCAGATCGCGCGCGGTGGTGGTGTGCCCCGCCTCCGTGAGCCCCTCGACGTTGCGATAGCTGGTGGTTTTCATGCCCAGGGCCTTGGCCTGTTCATTCATGAGCTGCACGAAGCGCTCAACCGAGCCGGCCACTCCCTCTGCCAGGGCCACCGTCGCATCGTTGCCCGACTGCACGATCATGCCTTTGATGAGATCTTCCACGGGGACCTGCATCTTGGGGTCGATGAACATGCGCGACCCTGGCATCTTCCAGGCGCGCTCGCTGACCCCGAAGGTCTGCGTCAAGTTGATCTTGCCGGACTTCAATGCATCGAACACCAGGTAGGCGGTCATGAGCTTGGTCAGCGAGGCAGGCTCGACGGGCTGATCCGGATCTTTCGCAGCCAGCACCTGGCCAGACGTCACGTCCAGCAACAGGTAGGCGCGTGCCGCCACCTCGGGCGGTACGGGCATCTGCGCCATCGCGGGCACAGCAGCACACAGAGAAAGAGACAGCAACAACCGAGAGAAAAGGCGACGCAACAAAATCGGGTCCTTCAGTGGGGAAAAAACAAACCTGCGGGCGGTCAGGCGCGCAGGTGCCGCAGCACGACATCCCGCAACAACGGGAGCTGGCCGTGAAAGAAATGGCCGCCCCCAGGCACCACAAGCACAGGGAGCGACTGGGGTCGAGCCCAGTCCATGACGGACGACAGGGGCACCGTATCGTCATGCTCGCCATGAACGACCAGTGTTCGCGCGTGGAGTTCCGCAGCCACGGGCGCGACGTCGAAACGGCTGGCGGCAGTGCCCACCAACACGAGGTGACGAATGTCCCGCGCGCCGTGCAGACGCGCGACGGCGTGACTGGTCACAAATGAACCGAACGAGAAACCCGACAGGCAGATCGGGCCCGACGGCGCGTGGGCATCCACGACCGCCAGCAAATCGTCCAGCTCGCCGCGCCCCTCGTCGTAAGCGCCTTCGCTGCTGCCCACGCCCCGAAAGTTGAACCGCACAGCCGTCCAGCCCGCCTGCACGAAAGCCCGTGCGAGAGTTTGAACGACTTTGTTGGTCATCGTCCCGCCGTGCAAAGGGTGCGGGTGCGCGATCACGGCGGTGCCGAGCACTTCGCCTGCGGGGCGATCCATCGCCAGCTCAAGCGCGCCGGCCGGCCCCACCATGGAAAGGAATTCGGTCTGTGCGTTCATCCGTCTCAACGCCCGACGTCGGGAGGCGTCACCAGGCGCTGCACCACGACACCATCGCGCAAGTGCGATTGCACGATCTCATCGATGTCGTGTTCGTCCACATAGCTGTACCAGACGGCTTCGGGGTACACCACGGCAATCGGGCCACCCGCGCACCGGTCCAGGCAACCCGCCTTGTTGACGCGCACCTTGCCGACGCCCGACAAACCCAGCGCCTTGGCTTGTGATTTGCAACGATCAAACGCGGCCTGCGCTCGGTGCTGAGCGCATGAGGCCTCGCCACCCTCACGCTGATTGAGGCAAAAGAAGATGTGCCGTTCGTAATAGGAATGGTTTTCGCTCATGGCGGAATTTTAGTGGGGCGGCTCTGCGGCAGCCGGCGTGCGGGCCAGCAGGCGCATGCCGAAAATCAGTGCAGCAAATGGCCACAGCCAGCCCAGCCACTGGGACACGCCATGAAAACGGATGAACCTGCCCTGCTCCCAGACCTCGAGCGACTGCGCGAAATACGGGCTGTCGGGCGCCAGATTCAGCAGCGTGAGCGAAACGGCGAGCGTAAGAAGCATCACCACGGTGCACAGCCGGCGCGTGAGGCCCAGCATCAGCAAGCCCGCCAGCAGCGCGGCACCCATGCCGAGAAAGGTCTGGGGATTGACCCAGGCCCAGGCGTGGGCGGGGCCGTAGGTGAGTGTGGCCGACAGCCCTGCCGCGCCAAATGCGCACAGGAAGAGCATCAGCAGGAACACCGCACGACGCCCGATGGAACGCATTTCGGCGTAGCCCATGAGCAGGGGGGAGAGCAGGCACAGGCCGATGCAGAACGCCTCGGCCAACGGACTCAGAGGATCGGGCGCCTCCAGCCGAATCGGGAGCCAGGTCAGGAAAGGCGTCTCGTCGAGCAGCTCCACCAGCCCGGATTCCAGGCGATCCCAGACCTGCCCCAGACCGAAAGGCACCGAGAGCGGATACAGCAGCGACAAGGGCCACAAGGCAAGGAGCACGAGGCCACCATGCGCCGTGGGCTCGAACCAGTCGGCCCGAAACTGGCTCCAGTGCCGCAGCGCACCCAGGCGCTCCAGCGCCCAGGCGCACGAGGCGCCCAGCGCGGCTCCAGCGCTGTTGAGAACGAGATCCACATTGGACGGCACGCGCATCGGGAGGTAGTTCTGCAACGTCTCCACGCCCAGCGACAGGAGGGTCGGAACGCCAAACGCGACAGCCCACACCCACCGCCGCCCATCCGACCGCAACATCGCCACACTCAGCAAGAAGCCCAGGGGGGCGTAGCCGAGCAGGTTGGACACCACGTCAAACCCCGTCCAGTACTGCGGCAGCGGCGCTTGAAGAAAGGCCAGCGGCGACACACCCTGCACGCGCCAGCCCGTAAAGGGGTACAGGCTGGCATAGACCACCATGCCCGCAAACAGCAGTGCCAGCGGCCAGGCGGACGATCGGGTTTTCAAAGGGTCAGAACGGCTTGACCACCACGAGGACCACGATGGCCACCAGCAGGATCACGGGCGCCTCGTTGAACCAGCGATACCAGACATGGCTGCGGCGCTGGGAGCCTTGGACAAAACGGCGCAGGAGACGCGCGCAGACATGGTGGTAACCGAGAGCCAGCAGCACCAAGGCCAGTTTGGCGTGCATCCACCCATTGCCAGGACCGCGGCCGATGCCGTAACCCCACCAGAGCCACAAACCCAGGCCGAGCGCAGGCACCGCGAGGATGGTGGTGAATCGCAGCAGCTTGCGCGCCATGAGCAGCAAGCGCTCGCGCTCGGCGACGCTCTCGGGAGGCACCATGGCGAGGTTCACGAAGATGCGTGGCAGGTAAAACAAGCCGGCAAACCAGCTCGCCACGAACACGATGTGGAAGGACTTGACCCAAAGCATGCGGTCAGTGTAGCCCCGTGCTCTCGACCGCCGATGAACCCGTCAAGGTTGACAGGGCAAAAAAAACCCGGCCTTTGGGGCCGGGTCAGGAAGCCTTTTTGCTGTCACACACTAAGGCACCCGCTCAGGGAGGAAAAGCGGGGAGCCTTCCTTGCGGATGGCCCGCGCGAATGGTACACCAAGGAACCGCAAAAACAAAAAAACCTGTTAGTTCTGACATTGGCAGACAAACCGAAATGATGTAGTCAAAGTGACTACATCATTTTTGCCAGTTCGAACATCACGGCCGTGCCCAGTGCTTCGCGGATATTGCCGCGCCCCACCTTGGCCATGGAAAACTCGCCGAACCCGGACATGTCGAAAGAGCTGTCGTCCGGCGAAATCTCGACAAACGGGAATTCGAACACCTCGCGCAGGAGCTCGCGCCGAAACTGGTCGAACCCACTTTCCTTGATGGCAGCGTCCACGACGATCAGGTGGGGCATGCGCGAGACGATGGCCTCGCGCGCCTGACGGAAGTCCACCACGCTGTCCGACATGATCCCGATTTCACGAAGGGCATCCCGGACATCGGCCCGAATCTGCAACGTGGGCGAGATGGTGAGCACATACACACCTGACAGCGACTTGAACATGGATGAGTGGTCATCCGACAGGTCCACGGCCGATATGCCGTCCACCGCCTGCACGGTGCGGGTGAACATGGCGGTGAAGCTCACGCCCTCGTCGGTGAGCTGCCGGTCGATTTCGATGCCCCCGGCGGCCAGTGCAATCTGGCGCACAAGAATCCAGCTGAGGCTGTCGGCCGTCGCCTGGCTCGATGGTGGCTGACCGTCATTGGAGACACGCACCTGCAAACGGGCATGCTGCGGCCAGGCGTTCAGGTCGAGCCGCGCGTCCACGCGGTTGCCAAAGGGCAGGCCCCAGTCGAGCACGGCGTTCACAAAGGTGTGTGCCACCGTCGGGTCGATCAACACCTCCACGGGCTTGAGCTTGCGGCGCAGCTCGATGCCGAGCACGGTGAATTCTTTCTTGCGCTCTTGCAGCACGCCTTCCACCAGGTCGGCCATGCCCACCTTTTCGTGCGATTGGCGGATGCGCCCGGCGTAGAAGCGGTGAATTTGCTGGGCGCTGATGCCAGAGAGCTTGATGCGGTCTGCGGGGATGCTGAGCGCGCGGTGCTCTTGCTTGGAAATGCGGCCCTTCGCCAACAGCAGGTCGATCGTGTTCTGCAGCGCGCTCACGCCTTCCGTCACCTGGTCGGCGAAACCCGACAACAGCGTCGGCCACTGCTCGTCCAGCGACCACGGCTCGGGTTCGTTGGCGCCAGATGAGGTGTTGGCAAAGCTGCTCATGGAAGGCTTTTGTAGGGTTTGCATGGTCGGCCTCGAGGTTCGCGGCACCCCATGGGCAAGACCTGCAAACCGGTAACAAACTGTGTTGACTGAAGGTTAGCGCGTTCTTTGCGAAGCCGGCCTGCCTCGGCCACCAGTATTTTCTTCTTACTGTGGAGTTCGACACGCCCTGCGCCATTTGCAGACGGGCACACGCGGGGGCGAACACGGCCACCCCAAGGCGACGCGCTGTCGCACAAGATGAAGACCCGTTTGCCACAATAGGCCACCATGCACCCACCTGCCCCCCACCCCCTCCACCGTCCGCGCCGCCTGCGGCGCGATGCTTTCACCCGCGATCTGGTGCGCGAGCACCGCTTGAGCCCGGCCGACCTGATTTACCCGGTGTTCGTGCTGGACGGCCAGAACCGGCGTGAGGCGGTGGCCTCCATGCCGGGCGTGGAGCGGCTCAGTCTGGACCTGCTGCTGCCAGTGGCCGAAGATTGCGTGGCGCTGGGCATTCCGGTGATGGCCCTGTTCCCGGTGATTGACCAGTCCCTCAAGACGCCCGATGGGCAGGAAGCGCTGAACCCCGACGGCCTGGTGCCCCGTGTGGTGCGCGAGCTCAAGCAGCGCTTCCCGCAGCTCGGCGTGATGACCGACGTGGCGCTCGACCCTTACACCAGCCATGGCCAGGACGGCGTGCTCGACGAGCACAACTACATCCTGAATGACCCTACGGTCGAGATTCTGGTGAAGCAGGCGGTGACGCAGGCGCAGGCCGGCGTGGACATGGTGGCCCCCAGCGACATGATGGACGGGCGCATTGGCGCCATCCGCGCCGCACTCGAAGCCCACGGCCTGGTGCACACGCGCATCATGGCCTACAGCGCCAAGTACGCGAGCGCCTTCTACGGCCCGTTCCGTGACGCGGTGGGCTCCGCGGCCAACCTGGGCAAGGCCGACAAGAAGGTCTACCAGATGGACCCGGGCAACTCCAACGAAGCCCTGCGCGAGGTGGCGCTGGACCTGGCCGAGGGCGCCGACATGGTGATGGTCAAGCCCGGCATGCCGTACCTGGACATCGTGCGCCGTGTGAAAGACGAGTTCGCCGTGCCCACCTTCGCCTACCAGGTCAGCGGCGAGTACGCGATGCTCAAGGCGGCCGCCCTCAATGGCTGGCTGGACCACGACGCCGTGATGATGGAGAGCCTGCTGGCCTTCAAGCGCGCAGGCGCCGACGGCGTGCTCACCTACTTCGCGCGCGACGCGGCGCGCCTGCTGCGCGGCTGAGAACCCCCATGCGCGTCTTCCACATCCTGCCCGGCTCGGTGAGCGAGTCGAGCACGCTGCCGATGGTGCTGCCCGAGAAGGGCTACCTGTGGATCGCGTGCGGACGGCGCGAGTTCGAGGTCGAACAAGGCGCGGTGCAGTCCACGCTGCAGGTGCTCTGCGGCATGACGCTGGTGGACCTGCACATCTCCGACCTGCTCAACAACCAGCTGCCCTCGCACTACGACTACACCTCGCAGTACGACGTGCTGGTGTTCCGCCGCCTGGCCGCCGGGCACAGCGAAACCGATCTCGCCCACCCGGGCGAAGTGCTGACGCAGTCCGTCAAGCGCGGCGGCCCGCCGGTGCTGCGGCGCATCGACACCAGCCCGGTCGGTTTTGCGGTGTTTGACCGCGTGCTGCTCACGGTGCACCCGGTCGGCTGCCTGGCACTGGAGCACTACGCCACCCGCCTCACGTCGGCCGCCACCGCCGCTTCGCGCGCGGCCGGCGTGCACCTGCCCCCCAGCCCGCCCGACCTGATGCTGCGCATCGTCAACCAGATGGTCGACGGCTACCTCGCGCTGCGCCGCGAACTCACGCGCCAGCTCGACCACTGGCAGACCGAACTGCTGCAACCCCGGGGGCGTTTCAGCAACTGGGGCTCGTTGCTGGACGCGCGCATTTCGCTGCACCAGCTCGACGAGATCTGCGAAGACCAGCGCTCGGCGATCCAGGACTGGAACGAAAACCTCGCCACCTGGGAGCCGACCGAATCGATCGGCGGACAGCGCGGGCTGGAGCTGCTCAAGGTGCGTTCGCGCGACGTACTCGAACACATTGAACGCGTGGTGCACCACGTGCGCCGGCTCGAACAAAATGCCGAGACGGCGGTACAGATGCACTTCTCGGCGCAGAGCAACCGCACCAACGACATCATGCGCACGCTCACCGCGCTGACCGCCATCTTCCTGCCACTCAACCTGATCGCGGGCATCTTCGGCATGAACTTCCAGTTCATTCCGCTGCTGCACCAGCAAACCGGCTTCTGGTGGGCGCTGGGCTCCATGGCCCTCACCGCCGCGGTGCTGGGCGTGCTGTTCTGGCGCAAGCGCTATCTCGTGCGCTCGGCGCGCTGACGCCTCACACGTAGGCCGGGCTCAGGCCCTCGTTGGTCATCACGCGCTGCAGCGCGGGGCGCGCCAGCATGCGCTGCAGATACGGCCCCAGGTGCGCGCGCTCTCGCGCGGGGCGCACCGGCGAGTCGTCCGAAAAGTGGCGCGTCCAGCGGCACAGCGTGAACACATAGGCGTCGAGCAGCGAGTACGCCTCGCCCATGAACCACGGCCCGCCATGGCGCGCGAGTTCGGCATCGAGCTGATCGAGCAATTCCCCCACACGCCGCTTGGCCGTGGCTCTCACTTCGTCCTGCGCAGCGCTGCCCTCTTCCACCCAGCGGTGCGGATAGAAGTAGACGATGAGCGTGGCCTGCAGCGTGTTGGTGAGCCACATCAGCCATTTGTAGGCGTGCGCGCGCCCGGGGCTGCCCAGCGCCGGCATGAGCCCGGCCTGGGGGTGCGTGTCGGCCAGGTGCAGGCAGATGGCGGCGGTCTCGTACAGCACCAGATCGCCGTCCACCAGCACCGGGATGAGGCCATTGGGGTTGAGCGCGAGGTACTCGGGCGACTTGTGCGCATCGTGCGCGCGGTCCACCCACACGCGCTCGTACGGCACGCCGAGTTCTTCCAGCACGATGTGCGGCACCATGGCCGCGGTGCTGGGATAGAAGTGCAGCTGGATCATGTTCAGGGCGTGGGTGTGGCCACGCCGAAGAGGCGGGCTCCGTTGTCCCAGGCAATGCGCCGCGCCACGTCGGCGGGCAGCCCGCCCAGCCAGGTGCGGTAGCCCTTCATGAGTTCGTCGTAGTACTGCCAGCGCTGGTTGACCCAGGTGTCCGAGCCGATCATGAAGCGGTCGGGGTACTTCAGCAGCAGTGCGCGCCATTCCGGGCACAGCTGGCCGGCATCGCCGCAGGTCAGGCCAGGGCGGTACGACAGCTCGCCCATGAGCTGCGGGTAGCGCGCGAAGAGTTCGTCCACCCGCGAAGCGGGCGTGCCCCCGATGCCGGTGTGCGCCCAGATCAGGCGAAAGCCCCCGCGCTGCGCGGCATCGCGAACGCCCGGCGCGCCGCTGCCGGCCTTCGTGTGCGCCATGAGGAGGTCGATCGCCGCGTCGTCCACATGCGCCAAGATGGCCAGCTGCTTGTCTTCGGCCAGCGCCATCAATTGCCGGGCCACGGGGCCATTGGCGTTTGCACTGTCGTACAGGTGGAACTCGCCCAGGCCACGGTAAGGCCCTGCGGGTGTGCCACGCTGCAGTTCGGTGTTCACCATCGCGGCGATGGTGGGGTCGCGGAACCAGTTGTTGTAGTCGGCGCGGTCGCGGTAGAGGCGCACAAAAGGCACCACGGTCACACCCGCCCGGCGCGTTTGCTCCCGGGCGCTGGCCAGGGCCCGCGTGCCGTCGTTGGGCCGCGAGTTGGCCACGATGGCGCGCACGCCGTTGCGCTGCATGCGATCGAGCACGTCGGCCATCGGGTGCGGGCAACCCGGCGCCGGCGTGTCGTGCGTGCACGCTTCGTCGTTGTAGTGCAGGTGGGCGTCGAACAGCGGGCCGCTGTAGTCGGCCGCCGCCGCAGATGCGCACAGCACGCCGCCGGCCAGCCAGCCTGCGACCGAGCGGAAACGCGCCACGCGCGCGCTGCGGCGGAGCTGCTTCATCAGCCCAGGTGCTGTGCGAAGAACGCGAGCGTGCGTTCGCGGGCGAGCTTGGCGGCGGACTCGTTGTAGGAGCCGCGCTGGTCGCAGTTGAAGCCGTGGTTGGCCTTGTAGACGTGCACGGCCACACCGGGCTGCGCCTTCTTGAAGGCCTCCACGGTGTCCAGCGGGATCCAGTGGTCCTGGTCGCCGAAGTGCGCCATCACGGGCACGGTGGGTGCGCGCGAGGCGTCGCCTTCCGCCGTCATGCCACCGCCGTAGTAAGGCACAGCGGCCGACAGGCCCTTGAGCGTGCAGGCCGAGCGCCAGGTGAGCAGGCCACCCCAGCAGTAACCCACGATGCCCACCTTGCCGCCTTGTGCAGCATGGTCAATGGCGGCCTGGATGTCGGGCATCACGCCGGGTGCCGGCAAGGCTTCCACGGCGGTCTTCAGGCCGAAGCCGGCGGCCATGTCGGCCTCGGTGTAGCCCAGCTCCACTCCCGTCTTGGCGCGGTGGAAGGTAGCGGGTGCCACCACGAAGTAGCCGTCGGCCGCGTAGCCGTCAGCCACCGAGCGGATGTGCGAGTTCACGCCGAAGATTTCCTGCAGCACCACCAGGCCGCCGCGCGGCTTGCCGCTGGGCTGGGCCACGTAGGCGGGAAACTTTAAGCCGTCGGCGGAGGTGAGTTCGATCATTTGTCCCATGGTGTCTCTCCAGTGATGAGTTGAAAAAAATCAGGCCCGCAGCTTGCGGGCCACAAAGTCCAGCCGGTCCTGGCCCCAGAACAGCTCGCCGTCGATGACATAGCTGGGCGAGCCGAACAGACCCAGGTCGATGGCGGCCTGTGTCTGCGCCTCGTACCGCGCCTGCACATCGGCCTGCAGCGAATCGTCCAGCCGCGCCGCGCTCAAACCGGTTTCGGCCAGCAGCGTGGCCAGCAACGCCGGGGAGGCGATGTCGCGCTGCTGGTGCCAGACGGCGGCGAGCACCGCGCCGGTGATGCGCATGGCGGCTTCGTCGCCGTCGTGCAGGGCCACGGCAGTGATAAGGCGCGCGGCCGGGTCGCCGGCCACGGGGAAGTATTGCGGCTCGGGAATCAGGGGAATGTTCAGGGCTTCGCTGAAGCGACGCAGCTCCAGCAACCGGTATGCCTGCCGCTGCGGGGCCCGCTTCTGCAGAGGCAAGCCACCCGACAGCGGAAAGATTTTTCCCAGGTCCATGGGCAACACGCGCACCGCACTGCCCGTCTCGCGCAACAGTGCGGCCAGACGCTCGTGACCGAGGTAGGTCCAGGGACTTTGGGGAGCAAGGTAGTAGTCGACTGTGCGACGCATGGCGGTCTCCTGACGCTGTTGTAATGGCAAGCCGATGGCGAGCCCGTGTTGTACGCGAAGCCGCCAGATTCTGCAGGAGGCGGGTTATGGACAAGGTGCAAGGCCGGGCGCTGCTGGTCACTGGCGGCGGACGCGGCATCGGCGCGGCCACCGCGCGGCTCGCGGCTCGACAGGGCTGGGCCGTGGCGGTGAACTACACCGCGAATTCGCTGGCGGCCGATGAGGTGGTGCGCACCATCCGCGCCGAGGGCGGCACGGCCATGAGCGTGCAGGCCGACGTGGCGCAGGAAGACCAGGTGATGGCGATGTTTGCGCGGATCGACGCCAAGCTCGGGCGCGTGCAAGGCTTGGTGAACAACGCCGGCGTGGTCGACGTCACCGCCCGCGTGGACGAGATGAGCGTGGCGCGCTGGCGCCGCATGTTCGACATCAACGTGATCGGCTCGATGCTCTGCGCGCGCGAGGCGGTGCGCCGCATGAGCACGCGCCATGGCGGCGAGGGCGGCTCCATCGTGAATGTGTCCAGCGCGGCCTCTCGCCTGGGCTCGGCGGGGCAATACGTGGACTACGCCGCGGCCAAAGGCGCCATCGACGCCTTCACCATCGGCCTGGCGCGCGAGGTGGCCAGCGAAGGCATTCGCGTGAATGCGGTGCGCCCCGGGCTGATCGAAACCGGGATCCACGCCTCGGGCGGCCTGCCCGACCGCGTGCGCGACCTGAGCCACCAGGTGCCCATGGGTCGAGGCGGCCAGGCCGATGAGGTGGCGCAAGCCATCGTGTGGCTGCTGTCGAACGCGGCGAGCTACACCACCATGAGCCTGATGGACATTTCCGGAGGACGATGAACATGAGCACGGACATGAACAGCACAAGCCACATCAAGTACTGGTGGGAAGACCTGGAGGTGGGCGAAACGCGCGACCTCGGCACCATCACCCCCACGGAAGAAGACACGCTCGCCTTTGCGCGGCAGTTCGACCCGCAGCCCTTCCACCTCGACCACGACGCGGCGCGCGCCTCGGTGTTCGGCGCGCTCAGCGCCAGCGGCTGGCACACCTGCGCCATGGCCATGCGCCTGATGGTGCTGAACTTCCTCAATGAAAGCTCCAGCCTGGGCTCGCCGGGGCTGGAGAGCGTGAAGTGGCTCAAGCCCGTGTTCCCCGGCGACACGCTGCGCCTGCAGCACACCATTCTGGAAAAGCGGCCCATGAGCAAGCGACCGGACGTGGGCCTGGTGCGCACCACCTGGGAGATGTTCAACCAGCATGGCGACAAGGTGCTGTTCATGGAAGGCTACGGCATGTTCCGCCGGCGCGGGGGGTAAGGGCCCCCAAGCTCCGCCGCTGCGCGGGTCGCTGCCCCCCGAGGGGGTTGGGCCTGCCTTGGGGGCGGCCCGGCGGCTGGCCCGGTGGCCCCCACGCTCCGCCGCTGCGCGGGTCGCTGCCCCCCGAGGGGGCTGGGCCCGCCTTGGGGGCGGCCCGGCGGCTGGCCCGGGGCCGTCTGCCCGACGCGCCGTGCCTTTTCAAGGGCTCGCGAGGATCCGGCTTCGCCGGTCCCAGCGTGCGCCCCCTTGAGGGGGACGCGCACAGCGCGGCGGGGGTGGGCCACAATCCACATCATGGATTTCAAGCCGCTCATCACCTTGCTGGCCATCGTCAACCCGCTGGCGATCGTGCCTTTCTTCATTCACTACACACAGGGTTTCTCGCGCCAGCAGCGGCAGCGCACGGTGATGGTGTCGGCCTTCAGTGCCTTCGCCGTGATTGCCACCTGCGCCGTGATCGGCCTGCAGATCCTGGAGTTCTTCAGCATCTCGCTGGCGAGCTTCCAGGTGGGCGGGGGCATGTTGCTGCTGACCTCGGCGCTGTCCATGCTCAATGCGCGCCCCGCCGAAGCCAAGACCAACGACCAGGACCTGAGCGACAACCCGGCGCGCACCTCGATTGCAGTGGTGCCGCTGACCATTCCGCTGCTCACGGGCCCGGCCACCATGTCCACCGTGGTGATCTACGCCGACCAGGCCAAGACCTTCTTCCAGCATGCTGCGCTGGTGGGCTACGGCGTGGTGATCGCGCTGGCCACCGCCATCTGCTTCACGCTGGCCGAGCCGATTGCGCGCTTTCTGGGCCAGACCGGCATCAACGTGATGACCCGCCTGATGGGCCTGATCCTGGCCGCGCTGTCGGTCGAGGTGATGGCCACCGGACTGGTGAAGCTGTTCCCCGCCCTACTGGGCTGACGGGTACAGCCCCAGCGTCTGGGCCTGCAGGCGCGAGAGGCCCAGCAGCGCGTCGGTGAACGGCGTGGGCACACCCGTGAGCTGGCCCAGCTCGCGCACCGCCGTCACCAGCGCATCGAGTTCCACCGGTTTGTGGGCCTGCACGTCCTGCAGCATCGAGGTCTTGAAGGCGCCGAGCTTGAGCGTGACCGCGTGGCGGTCTTCGGGTTGCTGGTCGATCGGAATGCCGATGCGCTCGCCAATGGCCTTGGCTTCGAGCATCACGCGGCTGATGAATCCGCGCACGAGTTCGTCGCCCAGAATGCGGTCGGTGGTGGCGCCGGTGAGCGCGCTCACGGGGTTGACGGTCATGTTGCCCCAGAGCTTGTACCAGACGTCTTTCTGGATCTGCGGCGACACCGTGGCGTTGAGCCCGGCGCGCTGGAGCAGCGCGGCCAGTGCATTCACCCGCTCGCTCGCTTCACCCGAGGGCTCGCCGACGATGAGCCCGTTGCCGAAGTGATGGCGGATGACGCCGGGCGCGTCCACCGAACAGCTGGCGTGCACCACGCCGCCAATGACGTGGCGCGCCTCGATGCTGCGCGCGATCTCGCCGTCGGGGTCCACCGTCTTGAGCGGCGTGCCGGCGCGCTCGCCGCCAAAGCCGTTGAAGAACCACCAGGGCACACCGTTCATGGCGGTGAGCACCACGGTGTGGCGACCGAGCAGCGGCGCGATGCTGCTCGCCAGCGCCGGCAGCGAAGGCGCTTTCACGGCCACGATCACGAGGTCTTGCACGCCCAGCGCCACGGCGCTGGCAGCCGCCTGCACGGGTGCGCCCTGGAGCTGGCCGTCCTGGTGCAGTTGCAGGCCGTCGCGCTGCAGGGCGGCGAGCGTGTCGCCGCGCGCGAGTGCGCTGACCTGGCAGCCCGCGTGCGAGAGGCGCACGCCGAGCCAGCCGCCGATGGCGCCCGCGCCGACGATGGCCACGCGTTGAAAGGAAGGGGCAGCGGTCAAGGGTTCACTCCAGGTAGCTGCGGTCCAGGCGGTTGACCTGCCGGACCAGCGCGTCAAACACGTCACGGCCCGCGCCGTGGTGGGGATTGAACTGCAGCGCGTCGCGCGTGCATTTCTCGGCAATGGCTTCGGGCACGGGCAGCGCCGCCGGGGCACCGCCCATCGAGAAGGTGGCCATCTGAATTTCGCAGGCGCGCTGCAGCGTCCAGAGAATGGCGAAGGTCTGCGGCAGCGTGGCGCCCCAGGCCAGCAGCCCGTGGTTGCGCAGGATCACGGCGGGCTTGTCGCCAATGCTCTTGAGCAGGCGCGGCGCTTCGTCGGCGTGGATGGTGATGCCTTCAAACGCGTGGTAGGCCACCATGTTGTGCAGCTGCGCGGTGTAGAAGTTGGTCTGCTGCAGGCCATCCTTCAAACACGCCACGGCCACGCCGGCGGTGGTGTGGGTGTGCATCACGCAGTGCGCGCCGCTCAGGCCATCGTGAATGGCGGCGTGCACCGTGAAGCCGGCGGGGTTCACCGGGTGCGGCGAGCCGTCGAGCACCCGGCCCTGCAGGTCAATCTTCACGAGGTTGCGCGCGGTGACCTCGCTGTAGTGCAGGCCAAACGGGTTGATCAGGAACTGCTTGTCATCGCCGCACACGCTGGCGGGCAGGCGCAGCGTGATGTGGTTGTAGATCATCTCCGTCCAGCCGAGCATGGCGAACACGCGGTAGCAGGCGGCCAGCTCGACGCGGGCGGCCCATTCGTCGGCGTGCATGCCGGCCGGCGCGGCGGCGGGTGTGGGGGTGGGCAGGGCGGCGTTCATGGCATCTCCCGGGGGATCAGTACACGCTGCCCTTGGCCTGCGCGGGCGCGGCCGGGGCATCGGTTTTGAATCGGGCGGCGAGCGCGCTGGTCTGGCGCACGAGGATCTGTGTGTCCAGCCCCACGGCCACGAACACCGCGCCCAGCGACAGGTAGTGGCGCGCCTGCGCCTCGTCCGACGTCAGGATGCCGGGCGCCTTGCCCGCCCGCAGGATGCGGGCGATGGCGTCTTCAATGGCCGACTGCACCTCGGGATGACCCGGGTTGCCCACATGGCCCAGCGAGGCGGAGAGATCGGCCGGGCCGATGAACACGCCGTCCACCCCTGGCGTGGCGGCGATTGCATCGAGCTGCTCCAGCGCCTGGCGCGTTTCGGCCTGCACCAGCAGGCACACCTGCGCGTTGGCTTCTTTGGCGTAGTGGGGGTAGCGGCCCCAGCGCGAGGCGCGAGCGCCGGCCATGCCGCGCACGCCGCCCTGGCCGTCGTCTTGCGGGTAGCGGCAGGCGCGCACCAGCTGGGCGGCCTGCTCGGCGGTGTCCACCATCGGCACCAGCAGGGTCTGCACGCCCAGGTCGAGGTATTGCTTGATGAGCGTGGCGTCGCCCACCGGCACGCGCGCGATGGCGTGCGTGCCCGGATACGCCGCCATGGCTTGCGACTGCGCGAGCACGTCTTGCAACCCGTTGGGCGCGTGCTCGCCGTCGATGAGCAGCCAGTCAAAACCGGCTCCGGCACAGATCTCGGCGCTGTAGGCGTTGGCCAGTCCGAGCCACAGGCCGATCTGGGCGCGGCGCTCGGCGAGCGCTTGTTTGAAGACGTTGGTGGGTGTGTGCATGGTGCGTTCAGACAAATTGAAACTGGAGGCAGCCCAAGGGGCCGTAGTCGGCTTCGAAGCGGTCGCCCTGGCGGGCAGCCACCGGCCGCGTGAAGGAGCCGGCGAGCACGATCTGGCCGGGCCGCAGCGACTCGCCCCAGGGCGCCAGCTTGTGCGCCAGCCAGGCGATGCCGATGGCCGGATGGCCCTGCACGCCGGCGGCCAGGCCGGTTTCTTCCACCACACCGTTCTGCCGCAGGATGGCGCCGCACCACGGCAGATCGGTGGTGAAGGCATCGGCGCGGTAGCGCGCATCGCCCTCGCCGATGACGATGCCGGCGTTGGCTGCGTTGTCGCTGATGGTGTCGAACACCTTGCGCATGACCTTGGTGTGGCGGTCGAACTGCTCGATGCGCGCGTCGATGATCTCGATGGCGGGCGTGACGTAGTCGGTGGCGGCGAGCACGTCGTCCACCGTCACGTCGGTGCCCTGCAGCGGCGCCTTGAGTACAAACGCCAGCTCCACCTCCACGCGCGGCGCAATGAAGCGCGCGGTGGGAATCTGCAGCACTTCGCCAGCCTTCGCGGTGAAACGCATGCTGTCGAGCAGCGTGCCGAAGTCGGGCTCGTCGATCTGGCTGGAGAGTTGCATGGCGCGGCTGGTCAGCCCGATCTTGTGGCCGATGACCTGGCGCCCGGCCGCCACCTGCAGCGCGACCCAGGCACGGCCCACGCGGTAGCCGTCGTCGATGGTCATGCCCGGAAAGCGTTTGGAGAAATGTTCGATGGGCACGCGGCTGCGCTCGGAGGCGTCGAGCTCTGCGGCGAGCTGCTGGATGAGGGTGTCGTCAAGCATGGTGGTGTGCGTGGGCTTCGACAGGCTCAGCCCGAACGGTGGAATGGGCTCAGCCCGAACGGTGGAAGTGGCTCAGGCAGAACCTTGGAAGTGGCTCGGCCCGAACGGCGGAGATGGGTCTGTGCGTGAGCGGGTTCATGGGCGGGGAAAGAGCGGGTGGAGGGAACTGGTCTTGCCGTCGAACACCTCGTGCCCTTCGTCCACCTGCACCGTGATGCCGATGGGGCGCGTGGCCAGTTGTGTGGCGAAGTGCGCCTTCACCACCGCCTGCAGCGCATCGCCCACGCGCTGGTGCGTGAGCGCGCTGCGGCCCTGGGCCATGCGCACGTTCATGTAGACGAAGGCGTAGTCGCTGCCCAGCCCGGCCGCTGCGCCTGCGGCGCCCCCGTCGGCCACGGCGCTGTGCGCGGCGGGGTAGGCCAGCACGCGCGTGCCACCGGTGGGAAAGACCTGTTTGTCCGCTTCGTCGCGCACGGCGAGCATGGCGTCGCACAGGCGGCGGCAGAGCGCGCCCATGTCCGCGCCGCCCTCGGCAGCGGGGCGGTCGAGGTTGGGGGTGTAGAGGATGACGAGGTGCGGCATGGCGGTGAGGTCAGAGGCGGGAGACGGCCTGGTAGCCCTGGGCGGCGGAGGCCTGCGCGGCCGGGATGGCCCGGCCGGTTTGCGGCGTGACGGGGAACACGGCGTTGATCTGCCCGGTGCCGGAGGCGCCAAAGTACGGCGTGATGACTTCGGCCCGGCCGTCGTAGTCGCTCCAGCCGAGGGCGCCGAGCATCATGGCGGTGTCGTGCATGAAGCCTTCGCCGTGGCCCTTGGCGGCGTACTCGGGCAGCATCTCGCAAAACGCCTTCCACTCGCCCTGCTCCCACATCTGCACCACGCGGCGGTCCAGCGTTTCCAGGAAGGGCGACCAGATCTTGAAGCCGAAGTCGGGCGCGAGGCCGTTCTGCGCGAAGCGGTGGCTGAGCGAGCCGCTGGCGAAGAAGGCGACGGTGCCGTCGTAGTGGTCTTCCACGGCTTTGCGCATGGCCCAGCCCAGGCGCGCGCTGTCGTTGAGGTAGTGCGACTGGCACAGCGCCGAGACCGAGATGGCCTTGAAGTGCTGGTCGGCGTTCATGTAGCGCATGGGCACGAGGGTGCCGTATTCGGGGCCCAGGGTGGTGGCGTGGTGTGCGAGGGTTTCCACGCCGTGTTCGTTGCACACCTTCGCGAGCAACTGGCCGAGCGCGGGGTTGCCCGGGATCTCGAAGGGCATGTTGCTGATGAAGTGGGGCAGTTCGTTGCTGGTGTAGGTGCCCTGGAAGTGGGGGGCGCAGTTTAGGTGGTAGCTGGCGTTGACGAGCCAGTGGGTGTCGAAGACGACGATGGTGTCGACACCGAGTTCGCGGCAGCGGCGGCTGATTTCGTGGTGGCCGTCAATGGCGTCCTGCCGCGTGCCTTTTCGCGGTCCGTCGATTTCGCTGAGGTACATCGAGGGAACGTGTGTGATCTTGGCGACGAGTGCTAGCTTGCCCATGTCTTGTTGCCCTTCTGTTTGTTGTTTGCTCCGTGGCACAAGGCCTTGGGATGCCCACCTCCGCGAATGTCCCCCGGGGCCTGCGGCCCCTCCTCCTTTATTTCGCTGCGGTGGACACCCCAAGGCCTCATCCCACTGCGGGAAACACGGGCCAACGGATGCGCCCCAGCCACTCGGCAGATCGGGGCGGGTGGGCGCTCTGCGCAGCGAAATAAAGGGAGGAGGCGGCTCCAGCCGCCGGGGGACATTCGCGGAGCAGAGTGCCCACCCTCCCCGCTCCCGCCAGCCCGTGGGCACGAAGACATCTCAGACGCCCCAGTGCGGAATGTGATGCGAGCCCATCGACACCGCGATGTTCTTGGGTTCGAGAAACACCTCATAACTCCACGTACCGCCCTCACGCCCCGTGCCACTGGCCTTGGTGCCGCCAAACGGCTGGCGCAGGTCGCGCACGTTCTGCGAGTTCACGAAGCACATGCCCGCCTCCACCGCCGCCGCCACCCGGTGCGCGCGTCCGAGGTTTTCCGTCCACACATAGCTGGAGAGCCCGTACTGAATGTCGTTCGCCAGCTCGATCGCGTGCGCTTCGTCCTTGAACGGAATGAGGCACGCCACCGGGCCAAAAATCTCTTCCTGCGCAATCCGCATGCGGTTGTCCACGTCGGCAAACACGGTGGGCCACACGTAGTTGCCCTGCGCCACGCGCGACGCCAGTTCCGGTGCGTAAGAAGGCCGGTCCAGACCGCCGCAGAGCAGCGTGGCGCCCTCCTTCGGACCGAGCTCGATGTAGCTGCGCACCTTGGCCAGATGCGCCTGGCTGATCATGGGGCCGACGATGGTTTTTTCATCCAGCGGATCGCCCACGGTGATGCGCTTGGCGCGCTCGGTGAACCTGGCCACGAAGTCGGCGTAGATGTTCTGCTGCACCAGGATGCGGCTGCCCGCCGTGCAGCGTTCGCCGTTGTTGCTGAAGATCATGAACACGGCGGCGTCCAGCGCGCGATCCAGGTCGGCGTCGTCAAAGATCACGAACGGGCTCTTTCCGCCGAGCTCCATGCTGAACTTCTTCAGGCCCGCGCTTTGCACGATGCGGTTGCCCGTGGCGGTGGAGCCGGTGAAGGAAATGGCGCGCACGTCGGGGTGGGCGCACAGCGGCTCGCCGGCTTCCTTGCCGTAGCCGTGCACGATGTTGAGCACCCCGGCGGGAATGCCCGCTTCCAGCGCCAGCTCGCCCAGGCGCGCGGCGGTGAGCGGGCTGAGCTCGCTCATCTTGAGCACCGCGGTGTTGCCAAAGGCCAGGCAGGGCGCGACCTTCCAGGTGGCCGTCATGAAGGGCACGTTCCAGGGGCTGATGAGCGCGCACACGCCCACGGGGTGGAACAGCGTGTAGTTGAGGTGCGTGGGCGTGGGGTAGGTGTGGCCGTCCACACGCGTGCACATCTCGGCGAAGTAATGGAAGTTGTCGGCCGCGCGCGGAATCAACTGCTTGCCGGTCTGTGCGATCACCTGGCCGCTGTCGTTGGTCTCGGTCTGCGCGATCTCGGGCACGTGCGCGGCGATCAGTTCACCGAGCTTGCGCATGAGTCTGGCGCGCTCGGTGGCGGGCAGGCCAGCCCATTTCGGGAAAGCGTCTTTCGCGGCCTGCACGGCGGCGTTGACCTCGGCCGCGCCACCGGCAGCGACTTCGGCCAGCACGTCCTGCGTGGCGGGGTTCAGGGTTTCAAACGTGGTGCCACTGGCCACCGGTTTGCCGTTGATGAGGTGCTGGATCGTGCTCATGGAATCAGGCCTTGAGAGAGATGGTGTTGACGAGGTCGCCGATGCCTTCGATGGAGGTGACGATCACGTCGCCCGGCTGGCAGTCGACCACGCCGTCGGGCGTGCCGGTAAGAATGAGGTCGCCCGGCTGCAGCGTCATGAAGCTGCTGAAGTGCGCAATGAGCGTGGGCACATCGAAGATCATGTCGCGCGTGTGGCCCTTCTGCGTGACCTGCCCGTTGACGGTGGTTTGCAGCGCGAGGTTCATTGGCCCGCCATGGCCTTCGTGGATGTCGGCGGCGTCCACCAGCCAGGGGCCGATGGGCGTGCAGGTGTCGCGGTTCTTCACGCGCAGGTTGGGCCGGTACCAGTTTTCCAGCACATCGCGAATGGCGTAGTCGTTGGCCACGGTGTAGCCGGCCACGAAGTCCAGCGCATCGGCCTGCTTCACGCGCTTCGCCGTGCATCCGATCACCACCGCGAGTTCGCACTCGTAGTGCATGAAGTTCACCCCCTCCGGGCGCTGCGTGAAGCCGCGGTGGCCGGTGAGCGAGGCCTCGCCCTTGACGAAGGCCAGCGGTTCTTCGGGCGCCTTGAAGGCGAGCTCTTTGGCGTGGTCGGCGTAATTCAGGCCAAGGGCGAGCACCGTGCGCGGGCGCTGCGGGGGCAGCGGTGCGAGTGGCGGCAACCACACGACCTCGTCAAACGACACGCGCCGACCCTTGAAGCCCGGGCTGAGCAGTTCGAGCTGGCCGTCGGCTTCGATGGCGTCGTGGACCGCGCCGGCCCAGGCGATGCGGGCGCGCTTCATGCGGCCACCTCCTGTGTGAAGCTGTGCAAGGTGGGCGAAAAGCCCGGCGCGGTGATCTCCACCGTGTCGCCCGGGTGCACCAGGGGGCGCGTGCCATCGGCCAGGCAGTCGGTGCCGAGCATCAGCACGTCGCCTGAACGCAAGGTCATGAATTCGTTCACATCGGCCAGCAGCGTGGCGGCGTCGCGCACGAGGTCGGCCAGCGCTGTGGTCTGCTGGTGCACGCCGTTGATGTGCAGCCCGATCTGCAGGCGGGCGATGCCGTCCAGGCCACCCAGTGCGGCGAGTGGCACGCATTCGCCGCCCACGCCCAGAAAGCCGTCGACGCAGCGCGCCTTGATGGGTGGGCGGTAGTAGCTCTCGTGGGCAATGGCGAGGTCGTTGAACAGCACGGCGCCGGCCACACCGCCCTCCCCCATCACCAGGCCGAGCGAGGCGCTGGCCTGCACCGAGGCACCCGCCGGCAGCGCAATGGCCGCGCCCGCGGGCGTGAACGTGTTGGCGGTCTTGATGTAGAGCACCGGCGCCTTCGGCGCGCCTTTGTAGGGCGCGTCGTTCATGCGCGGCGCCCACAGCGCGTGCTCGCGCCGGAAATTGAGCAAGGCGCCGTAGACCGTGCCGGCCGGCATCCAGGGAACAGGGTTCATGCGGCGTCTTCTTCCAGGCCATCGGCCTCTTCGTTGAAAGGTTGCTCCAGGGCAATCACCTCGTCGAGCAGTGCGTACAGCTCGGCCAGCCGCGCCTTGCCCAGGCGCTGCTCCATCCAGGCGTAGTGCGCCTCGATGGTGCTCGAGAGGTCTTGAACCAGCTTCAGGCCCGCGGGCGTGGCGCGCACCACGGTGCGCCGCGCGTCTTGCGGGCAGCGGCTGCGGGCAATCAAGCCGTCGCGCTCCATGCGCGTGAGCACACCGGTGAGGCTGGGGCCCAGCAGAAAGGCCTCGCGCGCCACGCGCCCGGTTTCCACGCCACCGGGGAGTTGCGCGTGTTCACCGAGCACGCGCAACACACGCCACTGCTGGTCCGACAGGCCGTGCTGGCGCAGGCTGGGCCGGGTGTGCAGCATCACGGCCTCGCGCGCTTCGAGCAGCAGGCGGGGCAGGTTGCGGTGGATGAAGGGGGCGTCGCGGCTCATTTATTTAATATATTAAATGAATATTCTGGAAACAAATCAAGGGTTTACCCGAGACGGTGGCAGGGCGAGAATGCGCGCATGAACGCACTCACCACCCTGCTCGGCACCGAATTCCCCCTGATCCAGGCGCCCATGGCGGGCGTGCAGGGGGCGGCGCTGGCGGTGGCCGTGAGCAACGCCGGCGCGCTGGGCTCGCTGCCCTGCGCCACGCTGTCGCCCGATGCCATGGACCGCGAACTCACTGCGTTGGCCGCGGGCACACAGCGCCCCTACAACGTCAACTTTTTCTGCCACGCACAGCCCGAAGCCGATGAGGCGCGCGAAGCGGCATGGCGCGCCTGGCTCACCACCTACTACCACGAGGCCGGGCTGGACATCGACACCGTGCCCGCTGGTGCGGGGCGCGTGCCCTTCAACCGCGCGGCGCTGGACATCCTGGAGCGCTTTCGCCCCAAGGTGGTGAGCTTTCATTTCGGCCTGCCCGACCTCGACCTGCTGGACCGCGTGAAGGGCTGGGGCGCCGTGGTGCTGTCGTCGGCCACCACGGTGGAAGAAGCGCGCTGGCTGGAGGCGTTTGGCGTGGACGCCGTCATTGCGCAAGGCATCGAAGCGGGCGGGCACCGGGGCATGTTTCTCTCGGACGACCTCACCACCCAGACCGGCACGTTCGCGCTGCTGCCGCAGATCGTCGCGGCCGTGTCGGTGCCCGTGATCGCGGCCGGCGGCATTGCCGATGCGTCGGGCGTGGCAGCGGCCATGGCGCTGGGCGCCTCCGGGGTGCAGGTGGGCACGTCGTTCCTGTGCTGCACCGAGACCACCACCAGCGCGCTGCACCGTGCGGCCTTGCAGAGCGAGGCCGCGCACCACACCGCCTTGACGCACCTCTTCACGGGCCGCCCGGCGCGCGGCATCGTCAACCGCGTCATGCGCGAGCTCGGCCCCATGAACCCGGTGGCGCCCGCCTTCCCGCTGGCCACGGCCGCCATGGCGCCGCTGCGGGCGCACTGGGAGGCCAAGGGCAGCGGCGACTTTTCACCGCTGTGGTCGGGCCAGAACGCCAGCGGCTGCCGCGAGGTGGCGGCGGCGCAGCTCGTGACCGAGCTGGTTCAGGGCTTCAACGCGCGTCCCGCCACGCGTTGAGCCAGCGCTTGAGGCGCGCGGGGTCGTCCACCTGCGCGCGGTCGCGGGCCAGCTGCGCCAGCGCGTCTTCCAGTTCACGGGTCTGGTCGATCCTGTTTTGCAACAAGGTGTTCGCGTTCGGTGACACGCCTTCAGGCACATCGAACTCGGCGGCCAGCGCAGCCTGGCGCCCCGCGCGCTCGCGCTCCAGCTCGGCCACCTGCGCTTTGAGCAGCAGCGTGAGCGAGGCCAGGCGCGCATCGGGGAGCTGGCGCACGGCCTCGGGGTCGGCCAGTTCGGCGCGGGTCTGAATCTGCAACAGCGCCACCAGGTCGCGCCGCTCGTAGGCGGCATTGGCTTCGCTCATCAGCGCCGTCTTGTGCAGGCGCGCGTGGGGGTCGGTCTCGCGGTCCGGGTGCAGGGCGCTGGCGAGCTGGCGAAAGAGGCGCCGCAGCAGCGTGTCGGCGTCTTGCTGCTCGGCCTCGTGCGCCGAGGCGCCGGGCTTCTTGCGTGCGCGCCGTGCCTGCGCTGCCTCGCGCCTGGCGGCGCGCGAATCGTCCTGCGCGCGGCGCAGGCGCTCCATGCCGGCGCGCAGCAGTTGTTCGGCGCTCATGTCCTGCCCGTCGTCGTCCAGCGGTTCGCCCAGCACGGCTTCAAGCCGCTGGCGCAGCGCATCGGCGGCGTCCTGCTTGAGCTGCGCCAGCGTGCGCAGGCTGTGGCGGTCGTGCAGCTCGCGCATGCCGGCATCGCCCGCCTCGGCCAGCACGCGCGCGAGCTGGCACAGCACGGTGCGCGCGGTGTCGGCCTGCACGCGGCTGAGCAGCTTGCCTTGCAGGTGGGCATCGAGCGCCAGCGCGAGCCCGCGCTGTTCGCTGGCAAGCCGTCGGCGCAAGGGCTCCACCGCACTGTGCAGCGCCATGCGGTGCTGCTGGCCGAGCGCGTCCAGCTCGGCCAGCTGGCTGCGCAGCTTGTCGATGCGGGTGAGCTGCAGGTTGTAGGCGCGCGCGGCCGCCGAGCGCGGCTGCGCGCCGGGCGGCAGCACGCGCAGGGCGGCGGCAGGGTCGGATGCGGGCATGAGGGTGTCGACTATATTGCCCAGCACCATGGCCAAAGACAAAACGCAATACACCTGCAACGAATGTGGCGGCTCCAGCCCCAAGTGGCTGGGCAAGTGCCCGCACTGCAACGCCTGGAACACGCTGGTGGAGTCGGTGGCGGAGTCGGCGGCCCCGTCGAAAAACCGCTTTGCCTCGCTGGCCAAAACGGCCGAAGTGACCACCCTGGCCGACATCGAAGCCACCGACGTGCAGCGCACGCCCACGGGCCACGACGAACTCGACCGCGTGCTCGGCGGCGGCATTGTGGAAGGCGGCGTGGTGCTGATCGGCGGCGACCCGGGCATCGGCAAGTCGACCCTGCTGCTGCAGGCGCTGGATTCGTTGCAGCGCGCGGGCCTCAAGACGCTCTACGTGACGGGTGAAGAGAGCGGCGCGCAGGTGGCGCTGCGCTCGCGCCGCCTCGGGCTGGACGGCTCGCAGGTGAGTGTGCTGGCCGAGATCCAGCTGGAAAAGATCCTGGCCACGCTGGACCACACGAAACCCGCCATCGCGGTGATCGACTCCATCCAGACCGTGTATTCCGAACAGCTCACCAGCGCGCCGGGCTCGGTGGCGCAGGTGCGCGAATGCGCCGCCCACCTCACGCGCGCGGCCAAGGCCAGTGGCACGGCCATCGTGCTGGTGGGCCACGTGACCAAGGAGGGCGCACTGGCCGGCCCGCGCGTGCTCGAGCACATGGTGGACACGGTGCTGTATTTCGAGGGCGACACCCACAGCAGCTTTCGCCTGATCCGCGCCATCAAGAACCGCTTTGGCGCGGTCAACGAGATCGGCGTGTTCGCCATGACGGAAAAGGGCCTGAAAGGTGTGAGCAACCCGAGTGCGATTTTTCTGAGCCAGCACAGCGAGCCCGTGCCGGGCAGCTGCGTGATGGTGACGCTGGAAGGCACGCGGCCCATGCTGGTGGAGATTCAGGCGCTGGTGGACAGCGGCGGGCCTTCGCCGCGCCGCCTCTCGGTGGGCCTGGACCGCGACCGCCTGGCGATGCTGCTGGCGGTGCTGCACCGCCACGCCGGGGTGGCCTGCATGGACCAGGACGTGTTCGTCAACGCCGTGGGCGGGGTGCGCATCAGCGAGCCGGCGGCCGACCTGGCGGTGATGCTCTCGATCACCTCCAGCCTGCGTGGCAAGGCGCTGCCCAAGGGTTTTCTGGCGTTCGGCGAGGTGGGTCTGGCCGGCGAAGTGCGCCCGGCGCCGCGCGGCCAGGACCGCCTGAAGGAGGCCGCCAAGCTGGGCTTCAGCGTGGCGGTGGTGCCCAAGGCCAACCTGCCGCGCAAGAACGACAAGGCGTTTGAAGGCCTCACGGTGCACGGGGTGGACCGCATCGAGGAAGCCATGGAACTGGCGCGCAGCCTGGCCTGAGCGCCGGCATCCGTACTAGCCGCAGGGCCGGCACCCGGGCCTGCGCCGACAATCGCCCCATGCCATTTCAGAAACTGCTCTACCCCGCAGCCGGCCTGGGCCTGCTTTTTCTTGCCTACCGCTCCTTTGGCTGGCCGGGCGTGGCCGCCGTGGGCGGTGGCCTCACCATGTGGCTGCTGCTGCACTTCACGCGGGTCATGACCGTGCTCAAGCGCGCCGCCGACCGGCCCATTGGCTATGTCGACAGCGCGGTCATGCTCAATGCCAAGCTCAAGCCCGGCTCCACCCTCATGCACGTGATGGCCATGACGCGGTCGCTCGGCGAGCGCCTGTCTGCCGACAACGTGCAGCCCGAGGTCTACCGATGGCGCGACAACGGCGACTCCACCGTGACCGCCGACTTCCAGGACGGCAAGCTGGTGCGCTGGAAGCTGGACCGTCCGGCCGCCGCAGAGGCGTCAGAGACGGCCGGTCCGACGCCGTAAAATCGCGGGTTTGGCAGCCGGCCGGCCTGCCCTCCCGACGAACAACCAAAGGACCCCCATGAGCCCCATCGTTCCCTCGATGTCCGACCGCGACGGCAAGATCTGGATGGACGGCCAGATGGTGGACTGGCGCGACGCCAAGATCCACGTGCTGACCCACACGCTGCACTACGGCTGCGGCGCCTTCGAGGGGGTGCGGGCCTACAACGCGGTCGGCGGCACCGCCATCTTCCGCCTGGAAGAACACACCGAGCGCCTGTTCAACAGCGCCAAGATCCTGCGCATGAAGCTGCCGTTCACCATGGAAGAAGCCATGGAAGCCCAGAAGGCGGTGGTGCGCGAAAACAAGCTGGAGAGCTGCTACATCCGCCCGCTCACCTGGATCGGTGACAAGAAGCTGGGCGTCTCGCCCAAGGGCAACACCATCCACCTGATGGTCGCCGCCTGGGCCTGGGGCGCGTACCTGGGTGAAGAAGGTCTCAAGCGCGGCATCCGCGTGAAGACCAGCAGCTACACCCGCCACCACGTCAACATCACCATGACGCAGGCCAAGGCGGTGAGCAACTACACCAACTCCATCCTGGCCAACATGGAAGTGACAGACGAGGGCTACGACGAAGCCCTGTTGCTCGACTCCAGCGGCTTCGTCAGCGAAGGCGCGGGCGAAAACATCTTCGTCATCAAGAACGGCGTGATCTACACGCCCGACCTCTCGGCCGGCGCGCTGAACGGCATTACCCGCAACACGGTGTTCCACATCGCCAAGGACCTCGGCCTGGAGATCATCCAGAAGCGCATCACGCGCGACGAGGTCTACATTGCCGACGAAGCATTCTTCACGGGCACGGCCGCCGAAGTCACCCCGATCCGCGAGCTCGACCGCATCGAGCTCGGCAGCGGGAGCCGCGGCCCGATCACCGAGAAGATCCAGAGCGCGTTCTTCGACATCGTCAACGGCCGCAACCCCAAGTACGCCCACTGGCTGGCCAAGGTCTGAGGAGCACGCCATGAGCAAAGCTGCCGTTGAACTCAAGGCGTCCGACCTGAACGCCCACGGCGGGGTGTTCTGCCCCAGCCCGCTGGCCGACATGAAGCTCTGGAACAGCCACCCCAAGGTCTACCTGGACGTGGCGGCCACCGGCGAAGCCAAGTGCCCCTATTGCGGCACCGTGTACCGCCTGAAGGCAGGCGAGACCGTTTCACACGGTCACTGATCGAACAATACGGTCGGCCGGAAACCCCGGCAGACCGCAGATAATGCGATGGGCTGGGTGCCGAGGGCGGCACCCCGAAGACCCACACCTCAAGGGATACCCATGATTCTGGTCACTGGTGGCGCTGGCTTCATCGGCGCCAACTTCGTGCTTGACTGGCTGGCTCAACATGACGAGCCCGTCATCAACCTCGACAAGCTCACCTACGCCGGCAATCTGGAAACCCTCGCGAGCCTGCAAGGCGACGCGCGGCACATGTTTGTGCAAGGCGACATTGCCGACAGCGCGCTGGTGACCGGCCTGCTCACCGAGCACCGCCCCCGCACCATCGTCCACTTCGCGGCCGAGAGCCACGTCGACCGCTCCATTCACGGTGCCGAAGACTTCATCCAGACCAACATCGTCGGCACCTTCCGCCTGCTGGAGGCCGTGCGCGCGCATTGGTCCGCCCTGCCCGATGCCGAGAAACAGGCGTTCCGGCTGCTGCACGTGAGCACCGACGAGGTGTACGGCAGCCTCGCCCCTGACGCGCCCGCCTTCACCGAAACCCACGGCTTCGAACCCAACAGCCCTTACTCGGCCAGCAAGGCCGCCAGCGACCACCTGGTGCGCGCGTGGCACCACACCTACGGCCTGCCGGTGGTCACCACCAACTGCAGCAACAACTACGGCCCGTTCCACTTCCCCGAAAAGCTGATCCCGCTCATGATCGTCAACGCCCTCGCGGGCAAGCCCCTGCCGGTGTACGGCGACGGCATGCAGGTGCGCGACTGGCTCTATGTGAAAGACCACTGCAGCGCGATCCGCCGCGTGCTGGAAGCCGGCTCGCTGGGCGAAACCTACAACGTGGGCGGCTGGAACGAGAAGCCCAACATCGAGATCGTGCACACCATCTGCGCCCTGCTCGACGAGCTGCGCCCGCGCGCCGATGGCGCGTCGTACACGACGCAGATCACGCACGTGAAAGACCGCCCGGGCCACGACCGGCGCTACGCCATCGACGCCCGCAAGCTGGAAGCCGAGCTCGGCTGGAAACCCGCCGAGACCTTCGACACCGGCATCCGCAAGACCGTGCAGTGGTACCTGGACCACCCCGACTGGGTGGCACGCGTGCAGAGCGGTGCGTACCGGCAGTGGGTGCAAACACAATACGGCGCACCGGCCACCGCATGAAGATCCTCCTGCTCGGCAAGAACGGTCAGGTCGGCTGGGAGCTGCAGCGCAGCCTTGCGCCACTGGGCGAACTGGTCGCTCTGGACCGCCACAGCACCGAAGCCGACGGTGGCTGCGGCGACCTCTCGAACCCGCAAGGGCTGCGCGACACCGTGCAGCGCCTTCGCCCCACGGTAATCGTCAACGCCGCTGCGCACACCGCCGTGGACAAGGCCGAGAGCGAAAAGGCATTGGCACACACCATCAACGCCGAGGCGCCTGGGGTGTTGTCAGCGGCGGCGCGCGACGTGGGCGCCCTGCTGGTTCACTACTCCACCGACTATGTGTTTGACGGCAGCGGCGCCACCCCCTGGCGCGAAGATGTCGCCACAGGCCCGCTGAGCGTATACGGCCAGACCAAGCTCGCTGGCGAACAAGCCATCGCCGCCAGCGGCGCCCGCCACCTCATCTTTCGCACCAGCTGGGTGTATGCCGCGCGCGGCGGCAACTTCGCCAAGACCATCTTGCGCCTGGCGCAGGAGCGCGACCGCCTCACCGTCATCGACGATCAACACGGTGCACCCACCGGCGCCGACCTGATCGCCGACGTCACGGCGCACGCCATCCGGCAAGCGCTGCGCGACCCCGCCACCCAAGGCACTTACCACCTGAGCGCCGCAGGCGAAACCCACTGGAACGGCTATGCGCGCTTTGTCATCGACACCGCGCGCCAGCTGAAGCCCACGCTGGCGATCAAGGCGCAAGAAGTGGCGCCCGTGCCCACCAGCGCATTCCCCACCCCCGCACGCCGGCCGCTGAACTCGCGGCTGGACACCACCCGCCTGCGCGACACCTTTGGCCTCGCGCTGCCCGACTGGCGCGTGGGCGTGCGGCGCATGCTCACCGAAATCCTCTGACCCACAGGCACCGCATGACTCAACGCAAAGGCATCATCCTCGCGGGCGGCTCCGGCACCCGTCTGCACCCGGCCACGCTGGCCATCAGCAAGCAATTGCTGCCGGTGTACGACAAGCCGATGATTTACTACCCGCTCACCACGCTGATGCTCGCCGGCATCCGCGATGTGCTGATCATCAGCACGCCGCAGGACACGCCGCGCTTTCAGCAGTTGCTTGGCGACGGCAGCGCCTGGGGCATGAACCTGCAGTACGCGGTGCAGCCCAGCCCGGACGGCCTGGCACAGGCCTTCATCATCGGCGCTGACTTCCTCGGCAACAGCCCCAGCGCGCTGGTGCTGGGCGACAACATCTACTACGGCCACGACTTCACCACGCTGCTCGCCGGCGCCGACGCGCAAACGCATGGCGCCACCGTGTTTGCGTATCACGTGAACGACCCCGAGCGCTACGGCGTGGTTGCCTTCGACGCGCAAGGCAAGGCCCGCAGCATTGAAGAAAAACCGGCCAAGCCTCAGAGCAACTACGCGGTGACCGGTCTGTACTTCTACGACCAGCAGGTGGTCGACATTGCCAAGGCAGTCAAGCCCAGCGCGCGCGGCGAACTCGAAATCACCGCCGTCAACCAGGCCTACCTGGACCTGAACCAGCTCAATGTGCAGATCATGCAGCGCGGCTACGCCTGGCTCGACACGGGCACGCACGACAGCCTGCTGGAAGCGGGGCAGTTCATCGCCACGCTGGAGCATCGCCAGGGTCTGAAGATTGCCTGCCCGGAAGAAATCGCGTGGCGGCACGGCTGGATTGACGCGGCGCGCCTGCAGGCGCTGGCCGAACCCTTGAAGAAGAACGGCTACGGGCAGTACCTGCTGCGCCTGCTCAACGAATCGGTGCCACGATGAAAGTCACACCCACCACCATCCCTGATGTGCTGCTCATCGAGCCCAAGGTGTTCGGCGACACGCGCGGTTTCTTCTTTGAAAGCTTCAACCAGAAAGCCTTCAACGAGGCCACCGGTCTGGACGTGAACTTCGTCCAGGACAACCACAGCCGAAGCGCCAAAGGCGTGCTGCGCGGCCTGCACTACCAAGTGCAGCAACCCCAGGGCAAGCTCGTGCGCGTGGTGCGCGGTGCGGTTTTTGATGTGGCGGTGGACATTCGCAAGGGCTCACCGACCTTTGGGAAATGGGTGGGCGTGGAGCTTTCGGAGGACAACCACCGACAGCTTTGGGTGCCAGCGGGACTGGCACATGGTTTCCTGGTGCTGAGCGAGTCGGCGGACTTTTTGTACAAGACGACGGACTACTACGCGCCGGCGCATGAACGGTGCATCCGCTGGAACGACCCAACCCTTGCGATTGAGTGGCCAAGTGCCCAGCCACCTCTCGTTTCAGCGAAGGACGAAGCAGGCGCGAGTTTCCTAACACTTACGCAAGACGAATGACCGATCCAGCAATGTATGGATTGGCGCGCATCACCCACTCATGAAGACAGAAAAATGAACAAAGTTGCTTTGATCACGGGAGTGACCGGACAAGATGGCGCTTACTTGGCGGAATTCCTGCTGAACAAGGGATATGTGGTGCATGGCATCAAGCGCCGCGCGTCATCGTTCAACACAGCACGCGTCGATCACCTCTATCGCGACCCCCACGAGGATGGCGTCCGGTTCTTTCTCCATCACGGAGATTTGACGGACTCCAGCAGCCTGATCCGCATCATCCAGCAGGTGAAGCCGGACGAGATCTACAACCTAGCAGCTCAAAGCCACGTTGCCGTCTCATTCGAAGAGCCCGAGTACACAGCCAATTCAGACGCACTGGGCGCGCTGCGCATCCTTGAGGCGATGCGGATACTGGGGCTGCAGAACACGACACGTTTCTATCAAGCCTCGACGTCTGAGCTGTACGGCTTGGTGCAGGAGACACCCCAAAAGGAAACCACACCTTTCTATCCCAGATCTCCTTATGCCGTCGCCAAGCTTTACGCGTACTGGATCACGGTGAACTACAGGGAGGCGTATGGCATGTTTGCTTGCAATGGCATTCTGTTCAATCACGAATCTCCGGTACGAGGGGAAAACTTCGTTACCCGAAAGATCACGCGCGCACTGGCCAGAATCAAACTTGGACTGCAAAAGCAGGTGTACCTCGGCAATCTGGATGCCAAACGAGATTGGGGACACGCTCGTGACTACGTGGAAGCTCAATGGCTGATGCTGCAACAGGAACAGCCGGAAGACTTCGTGATCGCCACGGGTGTGCAGTACAGCGTTCGCGACTTCGTCAACGCGGCAGCCAGCGAGCTGGGCATGCAGGTACGCTGGGAAGGCCAAGGCATCGAAGAGAAAGGATACGACGCTGCAGGCAACTGCATCGTGTCCGTCGATCCGCGCTACTTCCGCCCGACAGAAGTGGAAACCCTGCTGGGCGATGCGTCCAAGGCCAAGTCCAAATTGGGCTGG
Organism: Hydrogenophaga sp.; assembly: GCF_019264445.1. Taxonomy (GTDB): domain Bacteria; phylum Pseudomonadota; class Gammaproteobacteria; order Burkholderiales; family Burkholderiaceae_C; genus Hydrogenophaga. The sequence goes on along the minus strand of NZ_JAHVAB010000049.1, from coordinate 73,511 downwards.
GAACCGGCGACCACATTCAAAGAGTTGGTCGTTGAAATGGTGCGCGAGGATCTTAGATCAGCGGAACGCGATCAATTGATCAAGCGTCACGGATATTCTGCAACTCAGAATCACGAATAGAATCCATTGAAACTGAGTCGAAATCTATCGATAGGACTATTTAACTCCGCATGGTCAGCCTGCGTTGGCCTTGCGAGCGTTCCCTTTTATATAAAGCATCTGGGAATAGAAGCCTATGGATTGATAGGCTTCTATTTGGCCACCCAATCTATTCTTCAGCTATTGGACCTCGGCATAACACCCGCCATTAGCAGGGAGATTTCTCGACAGTCCGCCGTGGGCAATATTAAGGAATCGGGAAAGATTCTCCATACACTAGCGCACTTTTACTGGGGCATTGCCATAACTATTGGCGTACTGCTCGCCACCTTTGCCCCAGCTATTGCGGAACATTGGCTTCAGGGAAACAAGCTACCAAAAGAATCGATCATTAGAGCAATACAACTGCTTGGTTTGGTTATAGCGTGCCGTTGGCCAATAGGCCTTTATACCGGCGCACTGCTCGGCGCCGAACGAGTGGACGTATCGAGCAGCATTAACATTGTCATGGTAGTGTTAGCCAACGGGGGAGCGATACTAGTACTTGCTTTAGTATCTCCCACGATTGAGGCCTTCTTTACTTGGCAAGCCTGCGTAGGCTTTGCATATGCCATCTCGATTCGCAGCGCTGCATGGTCAATCATCGGCAGGCTCAAAGTACCGGCCTTCAACATCAGTGATCTTAAAGGGATCGCAAATTTCGCCGCAGGAATGAGTGCGATTGGCGTAACAGCTCTCGTGCTTACACAGATTGACAAAGTGATACTTAGCAAATCTCTCGGACTAGATGAATTTGGCAAGTATATGCTCGCATCGGTAGTGGTTAGCTCTTTATATATAGTGGTTACACCCGTTTTCAATATTGTCTATCCGCGCTTCGCAGCATTAGTCGTCACTTCAAACACGGCCCGAATTGAGAATCTTTATCGATTTGGGACGAGGATGCTGGCCAGCATTCTTTTCCCTATCGCTTCAATGCTCATTATTTTCAGCGGCGATCTATTGAATCTCTGGATCGGAGACGCCAGTCTCGCGAAATCCGTTGCACCAATAATTGGACTCCTTGCGATTGGTTCCGTGCTACATGGTGTCATGCATTTCCCATATGCCTTGCAACTGGCGTATGGCAACACGCGGTTGCCACTAGCGATTAACCTTGCGCTTATCACACTTCTCGCCCCATTGATTTACTATCTCGTTTCGCATTTCGGAGCAGTTGGTGGGGCAGGAGCATGGGCAATTTTACATTCTACTTATTTGCTCCTAGGCACATGGGTGACACACAGGTATCTTTTAAGGGGCATCGCTTTGAAATGGTTGCTCTTTGATGTCGGCACACCAATGATAATTTCGGCTGCGATCGCAGCTACTGCTGATCAAATCCTAAGGGCTACGCACACAACTGGCATCTGGAGGTTAGCTGCATGCGTCGTAGTATTGATTCTTTCAGTCCTTGTATCACTCGCCACATCACGCCAATTCAGACACATGGCCTGCCATAGAATCTTCAAATGACAAAATGTCACCCCCCTATCTGAACAACTATGATCACCCAACTGAAAAACTACCTACTTGATGTTCGCGATCGTCAACGAATCATCATCGCGCTAACAAAGGGCGGAGCAACGATGAACGCGAGACGGGTGGACCTAATGAGCCCTGCGACATGGGAATTTTCGGGTTTCAGTCAAAATGGCGAAGACGGCATAATCGACGTCCTGCGAAAACAACTCCTCACTCAGAATAGGTATTTCGTAGAGATAGGCTGCTCAGATGGCATCGAAAACAACTCTTCGTGGTTGGTCGTAGCAGAGAAACTGAGCGGGATTATGATCGAAGGTGATCCAACGCTTGCCGAGCGAGCAAAGCGAATGATTGCAGGGCATAGTGTAGGTGGCGAATGTCGCAATATGTTCGTAACCAGGGAAAATGTTCACGAGCTCAAGAGGCTAATGTTCCACAACGATCCAGATGTATTTTCACTCGATATCGACGGCAATGACTACTATATTGCAAAAGCAATATTGGACAATGGCATTCGACCTAAGATTTTCGTTGTTGAGTTCAACTCTGTTTTCGGCCCGGAGAGATCGACAACCGTAGCGTATCGTGATGACTTCGTATTTAGCTCCGCCCATCCGACTCAGCTGTATTACGGCGTATCAATTAAAGGCTGGCGGAACTTTTTCGAAGCTCAGGGATATCAATTCGTAACCATTGATCAGAACGGCGTCAACGCATTTTTTGTCGATCCAGCACATTTCGATCGAGGCTTTCTAAAGAATATAATGCCGCTTAGCTTCGCTGAAAACTTGTATCAGTATCGAAAATTCAGAATATCAAGCGCCGATCAATTTAAACTGATAGAGAACGAGCAGTTCGTTGATATCTGACTGCGACAGAATACGTTCTAAGATGGAGATTTTAATCGTTATGACCACATCCCCGTTTGGATCGCAAACGGGTAGTGGCATTGTTGCTCTTAATACCATCAAGCATTTATTGCAACAGCACAAAATTACATTGATCCACCCGGGAGCTTCAGCCAGTGAAGGGCATGCTTTTGGAATTAATGTTATAGCTGTTGAACCAAGCTACGCAAGTCGAGCCTCAAAGCAGTTTCTGCGCATCTTAAATAGCGCAAGATTAATTCCGCCATCCTTTACAACGCATCAATCCGATGCAATGAACGCGCAGGTGAAGAAATTCCTTAAAGCCAATGCAGTAGATAGGATTTTGCTTTTCGAGCTTACCGCAATACAATACATACCCACTTCTGCTCTGAAAATCACATTTGCCAATATCGAAGATCCACAAGCACTTAAGCTTGAAGCAATTGCACGATTAGAGATTTGGAGCACGTGGCAAAAACTAAAGATTCGAGCACTTGCCGTCTTGACAGCTAGGTATGAGAAAAAAATGTTAGGGCAATTAGCAGAAGTCTATTTGCTTTCTTCTGCTGACGTTACAAAGATGATGGCCAGGACCGGCTTAAAGAATCTTTCACACATTCCATACGGAGTCGATTCTTTCCAAGCAATTCATCCCACCAGCTTTACTGAAAGAGATCAATGCATAATCTTCTCGGGCAGCATGTTTCACCCGAGCAATATAGACGCAGTCCTTTACTTCATTGCCAAGATATTTCCTCTTGTCACAGCACGACATCCTACTATTCGTTTGCTCATAGTTGGAGCGCACCCTGATCCACGAATCATCGCAGCCGCTGCTGATCATGGGTCAAAGATTGAAGTCACGGGGAAAGTACCTGTTATTTCATCCTACATTAAACGCGCACTGGTTAGTATCTGCCCGATTCGTGTCGAAATCGGCGTGCAAACGAAAGTGCTCGAGGCCATGTCTTTAGGGACACCTGTGGTCACCACAAGTGCTGGAAATAGCGGAATTAATGCGGTATCAGGAAAGCATCTCTATGTCGCCAACAATCCGATAGATTTTGCAAACCGGGTGAGCGATTTGTTAGATGGCATCAACTGGGACAGCGTGTCTGCCAACGGGCGCCTATTTGCACACAAATGCTTTGATTGGTCGAGCAGTGCCAAATTGACCGAACACCGCCTGACATCATTTAAATTCAATGAATAGCGCGCTTGTTACTGGCATTTCGGGGCAGGACGGCTTCTACCTTTTGAAGCTCCTAGCAGAAAAGAACTATCGAGTGATTGGCATCACTCGCAGCCTAGACGAAGCCCGTTCCAAAGCCATTCATTTGCGCGATCAATCGGTCAGCCTCGTTGAGGCAGACTTCAGTAATTCACAAAGCATATCGGATGTAATCGACAAATATCGACCAAGAGAAATATATAATCTCGCAGCGATGTCATCGGGCTCTGGCATGTATGAGGACCCAGTCTCTATTGGCGAAACCAACGGGATGCTCGTTTTGAGAATTCTGGAATCGATAAGAAAGATCGACAGCAGAATCCGTTTATGCCAAGCTTCTAGTAGAGAGATTTTCGGCGACGCACCGCCAAGTCCACAAGATGAATCGACGCCTATAAATCCAAGGAGTCCGTACGGCGCTGCGAAAGCATATGCAGACACAATGATTCGCATTTATAGGAGTAAGTACAATTTATATGCATGCTCCGCTATATTATTCAATCATGAGAGTCCGCAACGAGGCCTTGGATTCGTTACCCGAAAAATTTCACGCGCAGCAGCACAGATTCGGCTAGGCCTTGCATCCGAGTTGCAAATAGGCAACCTAGATGCTCAAAGAGACTGGGGTTTCGCTGGAGACTATGTCCGTGCTATGTGGCTCATGCTCCAACAACAGCACGCTGAAGACTACGTCATTTCAACTGGACGAGCCCATTCTGTTCGTCAGCTATGTGAACTGGCATTTAGTCATGTAGGACTCGATTACCGGAATTATGTTCGGGAAGATTTAAAGGCCTATCGTCCTGCAGAGCCTGCATTGCTAGTCGGCTCATCCGCCAAAGCCCGAGCCGTATTGGGCTGGGAGCCCAACGTGTCTTTCGAGGTATTGATTCGTATGATGGTAGACACAGACATGCAGGTTTTGAACGATTTGGATTTAGGAAAAAATGGAGGTGAAACTGATGTACAAAATAATTGAGAAATGCCGTATCTGCGGCAATACAGAACTAGAGCGCGTGCTCGATTTGGGTGAGCAAATGCTCACCGGTGTGTTCCCTCGCGAAAGAGAAGCGGAAGTCACTACAGGGCCACTTCGCTTGGTGAAGTGCACAGGTTCGAATGATGCCTGCGGCCTGCTGCAGTTGGAGCACTCCTACGACCTAGGCGAGATGTATGGCGAAAACTACGGCTACCGCTCCGGCCTGAACGCCAGCATGGTTGCGCACCTTCACAACAAGGTGAAGCGCATCCTGGGCATGGTGAACCTGCAGGCGGGCGATCTGGTCATCGATATCGGCAGCAACGACAGTACCACTCTGCAGGCGTACCCGGCCAACGGGCCGGTGCTGGTGGGTGTGGACCCGACTGGCGTGAAGTTCAAGACCTACTACCCACAGCACATCCAGCTGATTCCGGATTTTTTCTCCGCTGCCCTGGTGAAGGAACGCTTTCCTGGCAAGAAGGCCCGAGTGGTGACCTCCTTCTCCATGTTCTACGACCTGGAAGATCCTCTAGGCTTCATGCGCCAGGTCCATGACGTCCTGGCCGACGACGGCATCTGGGTGTTTGAGCAGAGCTACATGCCCACGATGCTCGCTACGAACTCTTATGACACCGTATGCCATGAACACCTGGAGTTCTATGCACTGCGCCAGATTCAATGGATGGCGGAGCATGCAGGCTTCCGCATCAAGGATGTCGAGTTCAACGACGTCAACGGTGGTAGTTTTTCAGTCACCGTCGAGAAGTCGCAAGCGAGTACAGATCTGGCCCCAGAGGTGCGAAAGGTGCTTGAAGAAGAGGAGAGGAATGGCCTTGACACCTTAGTGCCTTACCAAGCTTTTGCTCGCCGCGTAGAGGAGACCAGGCAACGGCTGCTCGATTTCATCAGCCAGAAGCGCGCGCAGGGAAAAACGATCGCAGTGCTGGGGGCTTCTACCAAGGGCAATGTGCTGCTTCAGTATTGCGGCATCACCACCGACCATGTGGCGAGTGTTGGCGAGGTGAACGCCGAGAAATTTGGTTGCTTTACGCCCGGCACCTGGATCCCCATCGTGCCGGAAGCGGAGCTGCTGCAAAGCAAACCCGATTACCTGATTGTCTTGCCTTGGCACTTTCGGAGGTTCTTTGTCGCAAACACGAAGCTATCGGGTGTACAGCTGGTATTCCCGCTGCCTGAGTTGGAAGTTGTGTCAGTGCCCTGAATCCCCTTGCAGCGAATGAACAATCTGAACGCCCGGAAGAAGGCGCGAGTCATCGCCTTCTACCTGCCACAGTTCCACCCCATTGAAGAAAACGACCAGTGGTGGGGCAAGGGCTTTACTGAATGGACCAACGTGGCTCGCGCGCGTCCTTTGTTCGATGGACATGAGCAGCCGCGTCTACCCGCCGATCTGGGCTTTTACGATCTTCGAGTGCCAGAAGTCCGGGAGATACAGGCCGAGATGGCGTCTACCCACGGGGTAGAAGGCTTTTGCTACTGGCACTACTGGTTTGCAGGACGTCGATTGCTCGAACGCCCGTTTGAGGAAGTGCTTGAATCTGGGCGCCCTGATTTTCCATTTTGCTTGGGCTGGGCCAATGAATCCTGGACAGGGGTGTGGAACAACGAACCCCGTCGCATGCTCATTGAGCAGACCTATCCAGGCGAGACCGACGACCGCGCTCATTTCGACTATTTGCTTAGAGCCTTTAGCGACGACAGATACATCACTGTAGATGGCCGTCCGCTGCTCTACATCTACAAACCACTGAAGCTGCCAGATGCAAAGCGCCGCCTCGACCGTTGGCGAGAGTGGGCGCACCAGGCGGGGTTGAAGGGCCTGTACGTTCTCGGCAATAACTTGCTCGATTTCGAGGATGCTTCGAGCCTGGGTTTGGATGGTGGCGTAATTAGCACACTGGGGCTGATCACGGCCAGCAATGCGTTGGTGAACAAGGCTAAATGGCTGTTCTGGGGTGCCAGTAAAAAGCTGGACTTGGGGGGGCCACGTACTGAGAGGTACGAAGAGGCCATAAGACATCTCATACCTGATCTGGACAAGTTCAGTTTTGACGCCTATCCGTGCGCCTACCCAAACTGGGACCACACGCCCCGCTCGGGTCGCAAAGGTCTGGTGTTGACCCATTCAACGCCAGACCTGTTTGAAAAGCATATGAACGAGGCCATCGCGTCTGTTTCATCCCGAGCTCCAGAGCAACGTCTGGTATTCCTGAAGTCGTGGAACGAGTGGGCAGAGGGGAACTACATGGAGCCAGATCAGCGCTGGGGCGACGCCTACCTCAAAGCGTTGCGCAAAGTCGTTTACGAGTGATTGCGACGTGTTCAGCCCAGAATCACTGGTAAAGCAATGATGGTGCATACGACAGAGTGGCTAATGATCGCCGGGACAAGCGCGCTCGCCGCGTTCTGTTGGCGCAAGGACGCCATATGGATTGCGTTCCTGCTGCTGGCGAGCTCGGTCATCTACTTCCTTCCCAGCGTCGTCATGATGTTTGACGGTTCGCCACTGGACGACATCACTGCGTTAAGGCAGTCAGGAAGCCCTCACATCATCAAGGCGTTGGCGGCTGCCACTGTTGTAGCCAGCCTACTGCTTTTGACTCGATGCACCTCGATCGCGGCGATACCGCGCCCCATTCCCACGGCACTCGCGTCAATGCTGCTCATCGGCATGTTCACGCTGGACACACCACCCGACTCGCAAAGAGTGATCAACACTTTGTCATTGGTCGGCATGCTGCTCCTGATCGCCGCTGGCGCGAATGCCTTGAACGGAGAAATCATGACGCGATCGCGTTCAGAAAACTCTGCACGATTCATGGCGAGCGCTTTATGCCTGCTGTTGCTGATCTCCGTAGGCCTAGCCGTCTACGAAATTTCAAGCGATGTGGCATGGGCATCGTTCTACACGGTTGATGAATTGATGGTTGTGCGAGCAAGCTCTTTGTTCTTCAATCCAAATCTGTTTGGGCTCTTTTGCACGATGCTTGCGGCCTTCTTTGGTTTTCGCTGGCACAAGGCAGCTGGAGATAAAGAGAACTGGGTGCTGCTACCAGGCATCTTCCTCGCAGGTGTAGGCATTTACCTTGCCTCCTCGCGCAGCCTCGGTTGCCTGCTTCTGTTTTTCCTCCTGGCTACAGGTTCGATGCTGCCGGCTGGAGCAAGGAGCAGGTTCACACCAGCACTGGTCTACATATTGGGCCTGCTGCTCGCCGCAGCGCTCTCAATTGCCTGGTGGAATCTCGGCGGCCAAGGTCCCGCCAAGCACTTCTGGGTACTGGCCATGCGACTGGTCGACGCTCCAATCCAGATTCTCGCGGTAGTTCTTCGCGAGCTTGGTTTTTCAATGACCGGTGAATTCGCCAACCTCATGCTCAAACCAGAAACAGTGATCGCAGTTGAAGGTCGCTTTGCAGGAGAGCAAAGAGATTCCGGGCTGCTCACTGCATACGACGACAGTGGATGGCTAGGAATCTGCGCCTTGGTGATTTTTTGGGTATATGCAATTTGGTTAGGCGTTCATGCTTACCTGCATCAACGTACGGTTGAGACCACATATGCGCTAGCCACGGCGGCATTCTGCTTTGCGGTTGGCGTACTCATGCGCTATCAGGTCTACCCCGTCTGGATCTGGGTTGCTCTCATGCTCTCACCGTGTTTCGCGCTTTGGAAAGCGCGCCTCAGATTCTCTGGTGTGTTGAGATGGGCGTATCCATGACCAGGCTCGAAAACGCCGCGAGGGATACAACTGGACCTCGCCTCATCGTTCATGCACCCAACGTCCATCAGGGGGGAGGTGCAACGCTGCTTCGAGATTTGTTGACAGCCCCGAATGGGCCTGACATGGCCTTCATCGATGCCAGGATGCAGCTGCCAGAAACGACGCCTTCAGCGTTGCAAGTGGTTCGTGTAGCGCCAAGCCTGCGTCAGCGATGGAATGCAGAAGCGCAACTGAGCAAGGCTTGTTACCCCCAAGATGTCGTACTTTGTTTCGGCAACCTTCCGCCTTTGCGCGAGTGCAGCGGCAAAGTATTCGTTTACCTTCAAAACCGCTACCTCTCTGCACATCGCTCGCTGAAGGGCCTGCCATTGAAAGCGCAGGTGCGCATTCACCTCGAAAGGTTGTGGCTTAGACGGTACTTGCGAGATGCAACAGTGATCGTTCAGACCGAAACCATGGCTAACGAAGTTCGCCAGAACCTGCGGCGCAGCTGCGAAGTTCTTCCCTTCGCACCCAATGGCATGCGCGCACGCGATGATCGGTCACCATCATTTGACTTCATTTACGTCGCGTCAGGGGAACCTCACAAGAACCATCGCAAACTGATCGAAGCTTGGGGAATGCTCGCTCAAAAAGGGATCCGTCCGAGCTTGTGCCTGACTTTGGATGAGTCCAATGACGCCCTATTGCTCGACTGGATTCGGGCTCGCCAGGCCGGTGAAGGGCTCCGCATCCACAACCAGAAATCAGATGCTGCCCATATGCCGGCGCTCTATGCACAGAGCCGCGCATTGATATTTCCCTCGCTGTTCGAATCGTTTGGCCTTCCGTTGATCGAGGCGCGCGCTTCTGGATTGCCCATCTTGGCCTCCGAGCTGGACTACGTGCGAGACGTCATAGAGCCCGACGCCAGTTTCGATCCCTCATCTGCGCTCTCCATATCGCGCGCGGTCATGCGTTACTTAGGGCGCTTCGAAGTGCCTCAATGCCCCCCAGTCGCCACGGAGTTCTGGCAGAAGCTTCGAGGTATCGCCTGATATGCATGTGCTGCTGGTTACACAGTACTTCTGGCCGGAGAACTTTCCGATCAACGACCTTGCGCGGCAACTCAATCAGCAAAGCGTGACGGTCACGGTGCTATCCGGAAAGCCCAATTACCCGTCAGGACAAGTGTTTGCTGGCTACCGCGCCTTGGGATGCGAGCGTGAGCAGTTTGAGAACATCTCCATTTATCGTGTCCCCATCGTTCCGCGAGGGCAAAAGTCCAGAATGGGACTGGCGCTGAACTACCTCTCGTTCATCGCAAGTGCAGGATTGCTCGGGCGGAGAGTGTTGCGTGGCGCGGCGCCATTTGATGTCGTGTTCGTGTATGCCCCCTCACCTTTGCTTCAAGCGCTGGCAGCGGTAAGGCTGGCTCGGCTTTACAAACTACCGCTAGTGGTTTGGGTGCAGGATCTGTGGCCAGAAAGCTTGTCGGCCACTGGTCATGTCAAAAACTCTTGGCTTTTGGGTCTGGTTGCCAGATCCGTGAAGCGAATTTACCGCGCCACCGATCGCATCCTGGTCCAGTCTCGTGCGTTTGTGGCACCAGTAGCGGCGCTCACCGATCAACCGGGCAAAATCTACTACTACCCAAATTTGTACCAGCCTCAGAAGTACTCGCCCCCCAGCCAGAACGCTCGCGATTTGGCACAGCGACTGAACGAGCATTTCAACGTCCTGTTTGCGGGAAACCTTGGCACTGCACAGGCGCTTGATACCGTGCTGGAAGCGGCACAAAAACTTCAACCACACGCTCACGTCCGCTTGGTACTTGTGGGCAGTGGAAGCATGGACCCTTGGCTGGCAGATCAATGCGCCCAAAAGAATCTCCACAACGTCGTGCTACCGGGTCGCTTCGATGCCTCCGATATGCCGACCCTATTTGGCGCTGCATCGGCGCTCTTGGTGTCTCTGCGTGCAGACCCCGCCTTTGCCCTAACCATTCCGAGCAAAATCCAGGCGTATCTGGCGGCTGGGCGTCCCATCATTGCGTCACTCGACGGCGAGGGCGCACGCATTGTGGATGAGTCAGGTTCTGGGTTCTGCTGCGCAGCCGGCAACGCTGAGCTCTTGGCTGAAGCCATTCTGCGAATGGCAAATACGCCTTTGGCAGAACGTGAAGCGATGGGGCAACGCGGCCAGCAGTACTTTCACAAACACTTCGAACCGGCCCAATTGGTCGAGCAACTCAAAATGCACTTCAACGACGTGATTTCCGCAAGGAGGACGGCCTCATGAGAGTACTCGTACTGGGTGCTTCGGGGATGCTGGGTAACGCGGTATACCGATACCTTGCGCGGGATACGACTCTGCACGTGTTTGGCAGCACGCGATCCAGCATGGCTCTGAAACATTTCGCTGGCGCACTGGGCAAGAATTTGCTCACTGGCGTCGACGTCGAGAACCCAGATGCCATGGTGCGTCTGTTTTCGCAAGCGAGACCCGATGTGGTGATCAACTGCATTGGGTTGGTCAAGCAACTTGGAGAGGCTGATAACCCTCTTGCGGCGCTACCCATCAACGCCCTGCTTCCACACCGCATCGCTCGCTTGTGCGAGCTGTCGAAAGCCCGGTTCATCCACATCAGCACAGACTGCGTGTTTTCGGGAAGCAAGGGCGGCTACAAAGAGTCGGACTTGCCAGACGCTCAGGATCTCTACGGGCGCTCGAAGCTGCTTGGTGAAGTCGACTACCCGCATGCAATCACGTTGAGAACGTCCATCATTGGGCACGAACTGGACAGCGCGCACGGATTGGTCGGCTGGTTTCTTTCCCAAGAAGGTAGCGTCAAGGGGTTCACCAAAGCCATTTTTTCTGGTCTGCCCACCGTCGAGCTGGCCAGAGTGATTCGTGATTTCGTACTGCCACACCCTGAACTGCATGGCGTTTACCACGTGTCTTCTGACCCCATCACCAAATGCTCGCTGCTGGACTTGGTCAACCGCGAATACCAGAAGAATTTGCGGATAGATCCCGACAACTATCTCCAGATAGACCGGTCACTCGACAGCGAACGCTTCAAAGCTACGACGGGCTATTCCGCACCACCTTGGCCTCAGCTGGTAGCACAGATGCGAGCATTTCAATAAAGGACTGTCCATGTTTGCAGACAAGACATTGCTGATCACTGGTGGCACTGGTTCCTTCGGCAACACGGTGCTCAAGCGCTTTCTCGATACCGGCGTGCGCGAAATTCGCATTTTCAGTCGCGACGAGAAAAAGCAAGAGGACATGCGAATCGCCCTCAACCATCCCAAGCTGCGCTTCTACATCGGCGATGTACGCGAGGAAAGCAGTTTGCGCCAGGCCATGAAAGGGGTGAACTACGTATTTCATGCAGCAGCGCTGAAGCAGGTGCCTTCGTGTGAGTTCTATCCGATGGAAGCCATCCGCACGAATGTCATGGGCACGGAGAACGTGCTGGCGACAGCAACCCAAGCGGGTGTGGAACGCGTCGTGGTGCTGTCAACCGACAAGGCGGTGTATCCAATCAATGCGATGGGTATGTCCAAAGCCATGGCTGAAAAGCTCATGGTGGCCAAAGCGCGATTGCAGCAAAGTGGCGAAACGGTGTTTTGTGCCACGCGCTACGGCAACGTGATGGCTTCGCGCGGCTCTGTGATCCCGCTTTTTGTTTCTCAGCTCAAAGCTGGGCAGCCGGTCACATTGACCGACCCGAACATGACCCGCTTCCTCATGTCGCTCGAGGATTCTGTTGATCTTGTTCTGTACGCGTTTACACATGGCCAGCAGGGTGACATCTTTGTTCAGAAGGCACCCGCTTCGACTGTCGGCGATCTCGCCCAGGCCCTCAAGGAGGTTTTTGGCCATACCGATGCGCAAACACGGGTTATCGGCACACGCCACGGCGAAAAACTCTACGAGTCCTTGATATCGCGTGAAGAGATGGCACAGGCCGTTGATATGGGTGACTACTACCGTATCCCCGCCGACAACCGCGATCTGAACTACGCCAAGTACTTCAGCGAAGGCGATGCAGGCATTGCGACGCTGGACGACTACACCTCTCACAACACACACCGCCTCAATGTGGAGGAGATCAAGTCGCTGCTTCTCAGTCTCGACTACATCAAGGAGGAGCTTGATGCTTAAGGTCATGACGATCGTTGGCACGCGACCGGAGCTCATCAAAATGAGCCGGGTCATCGCCGAATTTGACCAACACACCAAGCATGTGTTGGTACATACCGGGCAGAACTACGACTACGAACTCAACCAAGTCTTTTTCGACGATTTGCAGATTCGAAAGCCTGACCATTTTCTCGATGCGGTAGGAGAAAACGCAGCGCAAACCATTGGTCAGGTCATCATCAAGTCCGATCAAGTGATGGCAGAAGAGCAGCCCGATGCCGTGCTGCTCTATGGCGATACCAACTCCTGCCTTGCCGTCCTGTCAGCCAAACGCCGAAAGATCCCCGTGTTCCACATGGAAGCGGGCAACCGTTGCTTTGATCAACGAGTTCCCGAGGAGCTCAACCGCAAGGTGCTGGACCATCTGAGCGACATCAATCTCGTGCTTTCAGAGCATGCACGACGCTATCTGATCGCCGAAGGGGTAAGGCCCGAGACGATCATCAAGACCGGCTCGCACATGCGTGAAGTGGTCGACCACTATTTGCCCAAAATCCGTACCTCGAACGTACTGGAGCGCATGGAACTTCAGCAAGGTCGTTACTTCCTGGTGAGCATCCACCGGGAGGAGAACGTGGATGTGCCCGAGAACCTGGGTCATCTGCTCGATAGCCTCAATGCGCTGGCCGAGGACCACGGCTTCCCGGTTATCGTCTCGACGCACCCGCGCACGCGAAAGCGTCTTGAAGATCTCGATCACACAGCACCACATCCGCTGGTGCGCTTTGTCAAACCTTTCGGGTTCCTTGACTACAACAAGCTGCAGATGGAGGCTGCGTGCGTGATATCTGACAGCGGTACGATCACTGAGGAAGCCTCCCTGCTGAATCTACCTGCGATCACTGTCCGCAACGCACACGAACGCCCCGAGGGCATGGATGTCGGCACGCTCATCATGAGCGGACTCAAACCGCAACAAGTTCTGGATTCGGTGCGAGTGGTGATGGCACAGCATCATTCCCTGCCTGCAAGACGTGTCGTCGCTGACTACGAAGCACCTGGCGTGGCGCAACAAGTGTTGCGCGTTGTCATGAGTTACACGGACTACGTCAATCGCACGGTATGGCGCAAGCCATGAATGGCGCCGCCGCGTCGTCATCAGGCCGAATATTGGTCACAGGTGCGAACGGCTATGTGGGGTGTGCATTCTGTACACGCGCTCGCGGGACGGGTATGCCTGTGCGTGAGTGCCTGAGATTGCCCAGGGTCAACTACTTGGGTGGCGATGTTTCTGCAACAGCCGTCGGTGCTGTCGATGGGGATACCCGATGGACCTTAGCCCTTGAAGGATGCGAGGTGGTCTTACACCTTGCTGCGCGCGTCCACGTCATGGACGAATCCGCCGCAGACCCGCTGAGCGAATTCCGGCGTGTGAACGTGGAAGGCACGCTCAACCTGGCACGCCAGGCAGCAGCAGCGGGCGTGCGCCGCTTCATCTTCGTGAGTTCGGTCAAGGTGAACGGAGAGGGCACCGATGCTGAACGTCCCTTCACGGCTCAGCAGGCGCCGGCACCGCTGGACCCATACGGCATTTCGAAGATGGAGGCCGAACAAGGCCTGCGCCAGATCGCGCGGGAAACCGGCATGGAGGTCGTCATCGTGCGGCCACCGCTCGTCTATGGTCCAGGCGTCAAAGCCAACTTCGCAGCCCTCATGCGAGCCGTGCAACGCGGCCTGCCCCTTCCCCTGGGCGCCGTCACCCGCAACCGCCGCAGCCTCGTCGCCCTCGACAACCTGGTCGACCTGCTCATCACCTGCATCGACCACCCGGCTGCGGCCAACCAGACCTTCCTGGTCAGCGACGGAGAAGACCTCTCCACGACCGATTTGCTGCGGCGAATGGCCCAGGCCATGAACGCACCGGCACGACTGCTGCCTGTTCCACCTGCTTTGCTGAAGCTGGGCGCCGGGTTGATCGGCAAAGGTGACATGGCCCAACGCCTGCTGGGCAGCCTGCAGGTCGACATCAGCCACACGCGCGAAACGCTCGGCTGGACGCCGCCGATTAGCGTGGACGAGGGCCTGCGCCGCGCGGCCGCAGGCATGGTGAAAGTATGAAGCGGCTGTTTGACCTGCTGTTGGCGCTGTGTGCGGCGGCCATCTTGCTGGTGCCTGTGCTCCTCGTAGCTCTCGCCGTGCGGCTTACCTCGAAGGGCCCAGCGCTGTACTGGAGCGACCGCGTCGGGCGCCACAACCGCATCTTCCGCATGCCCAAGTTCCGCAGCATGCGCACAGACACGCCTGCGGTGGCCACCCACCTGCTCACCGACCCGGCAAAGTACCTGACGCCCATCGGGCCGTTTCTGCGCAAAAGCAGCCTCGACGAGCTGCCACAGCTCTGGAGCATCCTGAAGGGCGACATGAGTTTTGTGGGCCCGCGCCCGGCTTTGTACAACCAGGACGACCTGATCGCCCTGCGCACGGAGCAGGGCGTGCACGAGCTGGTGCCCGGGCTCACAGGGTGGGCGCAAGTGAACGGGCGGGACGAGTTGCCGATCCCGCAGAAGGTGGCGCTGGATGCAGAATATCGGCGGCGCCAGAGCCTGTGGTTCGACCTGCGAATCCTCTGGATGACATTCGTCAAAGTGCTGCGCCGCGATGGTGTGGCCCACTAGAAAAATGAATCTTTCAAGGGAAAACCGTGGCCACACAGCCACCGCGCTGCTGCTCATGCCGCGGATGGTCAAGCGCCTGTTCGCGGTGCTGGTGGACATTTCGCTGTGCGCGCTCACGGTCTGGCTCGCGTTGTGTCTGCGCCTGGAGCACTGGGTGCAGCTCACGCCCGCTCATGGCCTGGCGATCCTGGGCGCTGCGCTGATCGCACTGCCCTTGTTCATCCGCTTTGGCCTGTACCGCGCCATCTTTCGCTACGCGGGCTGGAACGCCATGGTCAGCCTGGCGCAGGCGATGGTGCTCTACACCCTGTTCTACGCCACGGTATTCACCGTGATCGGCATTGCGGGCGTGCCGCGCACGGTGGGCGTCATACAGCCACTGCTGTTGCTGGTGGCGATTGGCTTTAGCCGGGTGGTAGTGCGTTACTGGCTGGGCGGGCTGTACCGCACCATGCTGCAGCGCGAGCACCTGCCCGGCATGCTGATTTATGGCGCGGGCTTGGCAGGCCGTCAGCTGGCCGCTGCGCTCGCGCGCGGCCACGAGCAACGCCTACTCGGCTTTCTGGACGACGACCCGCAACTGCAGGGCAATACGCTGGACGGCCGCACGGTCTATGACCCGGCCGAGCTGCCGCACCTCATCCCTGACCTGGGCGTCACCGATGTGCTGCTCGCCCTGCCCTCCGTCACGCGCCAGCAACGGCTGGCCATCCTCGATTCGTTGCGCCACTTCCCGGTGCGCGTGCGCACGCTGCCCGGCATGTCCGACCTCGCCGCGGGGCGGGTGAGCATGAGCGACGTGCGCGAGCTCGACATTGAGGACTTGCTGGGCCGTGATCCGGTGCAGCCCGACGACGAGCTGCTGCACCGGTTGATACGGGGCAAAGTGGTGGCGGTCACGGGCGCGGGTGGCAGCATCGGCAGTGAGCTGTGCAGGCAGATCGCAGCGGGCCAGCCAAGCACCTTGTTGCTGGTGGAAAACAGCGAGTTCGCCCTGTATGAAATCCACCGCGAGCTGGAGGCCGCTTTCGAAAGCCAGGACGCGAATGCGGTGCATGCCGTGCAGCTCATTCCATTGCTGGCCTCTGTGCAGGACGAAGCGCGCATCACGCAGATCATGCAGGCGTGGCGGCCCGACACCGTGTACCACGCCGCCGCCTACAAGCATGTGCCGCTGGTGGAGCACAACCCGGTGCAAGGGCTGCGCAACAACGTGTGGGGCACCCTGGTGTGTGCGCGCGCGGCGCAAGCCGCGGGCGCCGCGCACTTCGTGCTCATCAGCACCGACAAGGCCGTGCGCCCGACCAATGTGATGGGCGCCAGCAAGCGCCTGGCCGAAATGGTGCTGCAAGCCTTGGCCGCAGACGCCACCGGCGGTACCACCTTTGCGATGGTGCGCTTTGGCAACGTGCTGGGCTCCAGCGGGTCGGTGGTGCCGCTGTTTCGCGAGCAGATCCAGAGCGGCGGGCCCATCACCCTCACGCACGCAGACATCACGCGCTACTTCATGACCATTCCCGAAGCGGCCCAGCTGGTGATTCAGGCCGGCGCCATGGCCGAAGGCGGCGACGTGTTCGTGCTCGACATGGGCGAACCCGTGCGCATCGTGGATCTGGCGCAGCGCATGGTCGAGCTCTCTGGCCTGCAGGTGAAAACCGAAGACAACCCGACAGGCGATATCGAGATCCAGATCACGGGCCTGCGGCCGGGCGAGAAGCTCTACGAAGAGCTGCTGATCGGCGACAACCCGCAGCCCACGCAGCACCCTCGCATCATGAAGGCGCAGGAACACCTGTTTTCCTGGCGCGAGTTGCAGGGGGTGCTCTCCAAGCTGGAGGCGGCGATGGCGGTCAATGACGTGTCCAGGGTGCGCAAGCTGCTGCAGTCGTGCGTGCAGGGCTACCAACCTACTGGCGATGTGGTGGACTGGCTGCACACGTCTCCCGGCGTTGCGCAGAACGCGTCGCGTGACTGAACAAAAAAAAGCCACCTTGCGGTGGCTTTTGAAAGTCCTTGAAGGGACGTCGTTGGGAGACCAGTTTCAAACGTTTTTCATGACGTGTGGTGTTTGCCGGATCTGTTGTTCTGATGTGGTGACAGCATCGCCACGAATTGTGCGCCGCCGCATCGCTTTCGACCATCCCCCATTTGTAGGATTCGGCCGATTTTCTTGGTGAATAAAACCAGGACACAGGCCGGCGCCCGCGTGGCTTCAGGCAGGCAGCTCGATCACAAAGCGGGCGCCACCGCCGGGTCGGTCCTCGCAGCGCACCACGCCGCCGTGGCGCTCCACGATGGTCTTCACGAGAGACAGCCCCAGACCAACGCCGCCCTCCCGTTCGCTGGCCCCCGGCAGGCGGTAGAACGGCTCGAAGATCCGCTCGCGCTGGTCTGGCGGCACGCCGGTCCCGCGGTCTTCCACCCACATCACCACGCCGGACGCGTCGCCCACGCCGACCGGCGCGCGGCGCATGATGCTCAGCCGAACCTGCGGTGCACCGGTGGCGCCGGAGCCGCCATAACGCCGTGCGTTCTCCAGCAGGTTGCGCAGCACGCGGCGCAGCAGGCGCGACTGGCCTTGCACCAGCGCCGGCGACGCGCCCGGCGCAATGTCGAGGTCAGCGCCGGTGCGCGCGCACTCCTCTGCCGCCAGGCCCACCAGGTCGACTTCTTCCACCGGTCCGAGCGCAGACGCTTCGCGGGCATCGATCAGGTCCAGGCGGCTGGCCAGCAGAATCTCGTCGATCAATTGATCGAGCTCGTCGATGCTGCGCGCGATCTCGGCGCGCTGCGGTGCGTACGCGCTGTCGTGCCCGAGCAGTTCGAGCCCCATGCGGATGCGCGCGAGGGGCGAGCGCAGCTCGTGCGAGGCGTTGGCCAACAAGGCCTTGTGCGACTGCAGCAGCGTCTGCACCCGCTCGGCCGCGGCGTTGAACCGCGTGGCGAGGAACGCCACTTCATCCTGGCCCTGCATGGGCAACCGCGTGGACAGGTCGCCGTCGCCCCAGCGCTCCACGCCTTTTTGCAGCGTCTCCAGGCGCTTGGTGAGGCGCCGCACGATGGGGTAAGCGCCCAGGGCCACGGCCAGGGCCACCAGCCCCAGCAGCCAGGCAAAGCCGGTGGGCGTTTGCAACCACTCGGGCGCGCGGCGCCCGGGGTTGTTCGACGGGCGACCGGTGCGCGGCAAGAGCACGTACAAGGTCTGGCCGTCGTTCATCTCGACCTCGAACTCCCAGCCTTCGCCGGGCAGGCTCACCGCGCGGGCTGGCGCCTGGCCAATGATGTCCCGTGTGCCGTCGCGCACGATGATCGTGCGGGTGACGCGGGCTTCCCGCTCGGCACGGTCTTCGTCCAGCGCCTGCTGCCACAGCCAGCCGACCACCAGCGTGAGCACGGTGACCGCAGCCACCACGGCCAGCCAGATGCGCACATACAGACGGGAGCCGAACAGGGAACTCATTCTTGCTGTTTGGCGAACACGTAGCCCACGCCGCGCACGGTCAGGATGCGCTTGGGGTCTTTGCTGTCGGCCTCGATGGCCATGCGGATGCGGCCAATGTGCACGTCGATGGAGCGGTCAAACGCTTCCAGCTCGCGCCCGCGCACGGCCTCCATGATCTGGTCGCGCGTGAGCACGCGCCCCGCGCGCTCGGCCATGGCCACGAGCAAATCGAACTGGTAGGAGGTGAGCTCACACGGCTGCCCGGCCACTTGCACGGTGCGGGCATCGCGGTCGATTTCGAGCGAGCCAAAGCGCAGCACCGGCGTGGAGCGGGAAACGCTGGCGCTGCCCACGTCGCCACGGCGGCGCAGCACGGCGCGCACCCGCGCGAGCAGCTCGCGCGGCTCGAAGGGTTTGGGCAGGTAGTCGTCGGCACCCAGTTCGAGGCCGATGATGCGGTCCATGGGGTCGCCCTTGGCGGTGAGCATGAGCACCGGCACACGCCCGGCATCGCCTGGCAAAGAGCGGATGCGCCGACACACTTCGAGGCCGTCGATGCCGGGCATCATCAGGTCGAGAATGACCAGCTCGGGCTGGATCAACGGCAACTGCTCCAGCCCTTGCTCGCCGTCGCTCGCGTGCGTCACGTCAAAGCCCGACTGGCCGAGGTACTCCACCACCATCTGGGCCAGGCGGCTGTCGTCTTCAATCATCAGCAGAGGGGAAGTCATGCGTTTCAGTGTAGCGGCGACCGCCGAAGCCTCCATCGTGTCAGCCTCGTGTGAAGCGCGCGGGCCGCTCACGTAAAGTCATGTAAATGACGTTGCCCCCACCCTGGTCTCCCACAGCCCCCGATGGGCCCGCCCCCTCGCTGGCCGCGCTGCTCGAGCAGCAGGCGCGCGCTTGGCCCCAGGCGACCGCACTGCGCTGGTGCGATGCAGACCCGGGCGCGCCCTGGGCACAACTGTCCTACGCCGGGCTGGCCCGCAGCGCCAATGCCATGGCCCACACCCTGGCCACCGACCACGGCGTGCAGGAGGGCGACCGCGTGGCCTGGCTGGGCTTGAACCACCCGGCCCAGATCGCGCTGCTGTTTGCGCTCGCGCGCCTGGGTGCCCTGCTGGTGCCGGTGAACCACCGCCTCTCTCCCGCCGAATGGTCCGCGCTGCTGCAAGACTGCCGCCCCGTGAAGCTGCTGCACGACACCCCGCTGGCCGATGCCGCACGGGCGCTGGCGCCCGACCTGGCGTTGCATGTGGATGGGCTGCCTCTGAACAGCCGGGGCACGATCAACGACCGCGGCACGCACAGCCACCCGGCGCTGCTGGTATACACGTCGGGCACCACCGGCACACCGAAAGGCGCCGTGCACACGCAGGGCAACCTGCTGGCCAACATGGCGATCGCGGCACAGGTGCAGCGCATGGGCGAGCGCGACGTGGTGCTCACCGTGCTGCCGCTCTTTCATGTGGGCGGCCTGTGCATCCAGACCTTGCCCGCGCTCTCGGTGGGCGCACAGGTGCTGCTGCACAGCCGCTTCGATGCCGGAGCCACACTGCACAGCCTGCGCGCGCACCGCCCCACGCTCACACTGCAGGTGCCCGCCACCCTGCAGGCGCTCACCGCCCACAGCGAATGGGCGGGCACCGACCTCGCCAGCCTGCGCGCCATCTGGGCCGGCTCCAGCCTGTTGCCCGCCTCGCTGATCGAGGTCTGTCACGCGCGCGGCGTGCCGGTGTGCAACGTGTACGGCAGCACCGAGACCGGTCCGTTCTCCATCGCCCTGCCACCCGAACATGCGCACAGCCACCTCGGCACCTGCGGCTGGCCCGCGCCGGGCGTGGCGGTGTCGTTGCGACATCCCGATGGCGCGCCAGTGGAGGCCGGCGAGGTGGGCGAAGTATGGGTGCGGGCGCCCAATGTGGTGCAACGCTATTGGCCCGATCTGCCAGCTTGTGACGCCGATGGCTTCTTCCACAGCGGCGATCTTGCGCAGCAGGCGGCCGACGGCAGCTTCACTGTGGTGGGCCGCGCCAAGGACATGCTGATCTCCGGCGGCGAAAACATCTACCCCGCCGAAATCGAGAACCTGCTGGTGCAGCACCCGCTGGTGCTGGAGTGCGCTGTGGTCGGGCAAGACGACGCGCGCTGGGGCGAGGCGGTGGTGGCCGTGGTGGTGTTGCGCGAAGGCGCGCCCGCAGACTGGGCCGCAGCGCTGCAGGGCTTTCTGGATGGCCGGCTCGCGCGCTACAAATGGCCACGCCGCTGGCAGCGCGTGGACGCCTTGCCCAAGACCGCGCTGGGCAAGGTGCAGAAACCGGCCGTGAAGGCGCTGCTGACGCGCCTCGGTGAGGCCTGAGGCTCAGCGCTTGCCGTCCACCGGCGCAAGCCGCGTGGCCAGCCAGATCAACACCAGCACCGGCACGCCGAGGCAGGCGGTGGCGATGAAGAAGGTCGGGTAATCGTAGGCATCGACAAACGCGCCCGAGTAGCCCGCCAGCCACTTCGGTGCGAGCAGCATCATGGAGCTGAACAGGGCGTACTGCGTGGCCGAGTACTGCACATTGGTGAGGCCCGACAGGTAGGCGATGAACGCGGCAGAGGCCACACCCGCGCTGAGGTTGTCGGCAGAGATGACGAGGATCAGCGCCGTCACGTCATGCCCGTGGCCGGCCAGCCACGCAAACAACAGGTTGCTCGCCGCCGACAGAATGGCGCCGAGCATGAGCACGCGCATCACGCCCAGCTTGAGCGAGAGCGCGCCACCGATGAAGGCCCCCACGAGCGTCATGATCACGCCAAACACCTTGGTCACGGCGGCCACCTCGTCCTTGGTGTAGCCCATGTCCACATAAAACGGGTTGGCCATGATGCCCATCACCACGTCGCTGATGCGGTAGACCCCGATGAGTGCCAGGATCAGCAGCGCCTGCTTGCCGTAGCGCTTGAGGAAGTCGGCAAAGGGCTCCACCAGCGCGCTGCGCAGCCAGTCGGCCGCGTTCCTGGCGGGCGGCAGCGCCACGCGCGCCGGCTCGCGCGAGAACAACACCGTGAGCACGCCCACCAGCATGCTGGCGGCCATGACCAGGTACGCCGTGGTCCAGGCGGCCTGCTGGTACAGCGCGCCCGGCGCCACGGCGCCTGCCGCAGGCACTGCGGGTGCAAGCTCGGCGCGCGCCGCAATCCACAGCACGCCCGCGCCAGCCCAGATCATGGCCAGGCGATAGCCCGTCTGGTACGTGGCGGCCAGCGCGCCCTGGTGGCGCATGTCGGCCGATTCGATGCGAAAGGCATCGAGCGCAATGTCTTGCGTGGCCGACGCAAACGCTACAGCCAGCGCGCACCACACGACCAGCTGCAACTCGGTGCGTGGGTCGGCCAACGCCATGCCCACGAGCGACGCCATGATGCAAGCCTGCGACAGCAGCAGCCAGCTGCGCCGGCGCCCCAGCCAGCGCGTGAGCAGCGGAATGGGCAGGCGGTCCACCAGCGGCGCCCAGCACCACTTGAAGCCATAGGCCAGGCCCACCCAGCTCAGGTAGCCGATGGTGGTGCGGTCCAGGCCGGCCTCGCGCAGGCGAAAGCTCAACGTGCCCAGCACCAGCAGCAAGGGAAGCCCTGCTGAAAACCCGAGCGCAAACATGCGCAGGCTCGCCGGCTCCAGATACACACGCAGGGTCTCGCCCCAGGTGGGGCGGGCCGGCGCTTCGGCCTCGGCGGAAGCGGTCGTCGGCAAGGTCGGTGGCTGGGCCATGGGCGGGAAGAAAAATGTGGAAGCGGCGTGAACGCGGGCAGGCACAACGACCCGGCTTTGTCTATTATTCACGCATGTGCTTCCTCTGCGACCTCAAGTCCCCCTCCCCTGAGACCCCCCGCCCGGAACACGTGTGGTCGGCCCGTCGCGCCTTCCTGCTCGCCGGCACGGCCGCCGCAGCGGGTGCGGCCTTGCCGGCGGCAGCGCAGGTGGACGTGGGCGAAGGCTCCCAGCTGCGCAAGCTGGTGCCCGCCGATGAGCTCGAAGGCGCGGCGGGCCAGCAGTACGGCCAGATGATGGCCGAGGCCAAAGCCAAGAACGTGCTGATGCCCGACAGCGCACCGCAAGTGCAACGCCTGCGCAGCATCGCGCGCCGCATCATTCCCTACACGCCGCAGTGGAACTCGCGCGCACCGCAATGGAAGTGGGAAGTCAACCTCATTCAAAGCGCGCAGATCAACGCCTTCTGCATGCCGGGCGGCAAGATCGCGTTCTACACCGGCATCCTGGAGAAGCTCGCCCTGAGCGACGACGAGACCGCCATGATCATGGGCCACGAAATGGCCCACGCCCTGCGCGAGCATGCCCGCTCACGCGTGGCCAAGAGCGGCGCCACCAGCGCGGTGCTGTCCATCGGCGCACAGCTGCTGGGGCTGGGCCAGCTCGGGGACGTGGCCGCCAACCTGGGCACGCAGCTGCTCACGCTCAAGTTCAGCCGCGAAGACGAAACCGAAGCCGACCTGGTGGGCCTGGAGCTGGCCGCGCGCTCGGCCTACCAGCCCCGCGCCAGCGTCACGCTGTGGCAGAAGATGGCCGCCAACAGCGGGGGCTCGAACGCGAGCTTCCTCTCCACCCACCCCAGCGGCCCGGAGCGCATTCGCCAGCTCGAAGCCAACCTGCCCAAGGTGCAGGGGCTGTACGAGCAGGCCCGCAAGGGCTAGGCGCGGTCGCGCACGTAGGGGTTGCTGCGCCGCTCGGCGCCCAACGTGCTCTCCGGCCCGTGGCCGGGAATGAACACGGTGTCGTCGCCCATGGGCCACAGGCGCTGCTTGATGCTGTCGAGCAGTTGCTGGTGGTTGCCCTGCGGGAAGTCGGTGCGGCCGATGCTGCCCGCAAACAGCACGTCGCCCACAAACGCACGCTGCGCCTCAGGCGAATGAAACACCACGTGCCCCGGCGTGTGGCCCGGGCAGTGCCGCACGTTGAGCGTGCAGCGGCCGACCTGCACCGTGTCGCCATCGGCCAGCCAGCGCGTGGGGGTGAACGCCTCGGCGGGCGGAAAGCCGAACATCGCGCCCTGCTGCGGCAGCCCGGTAATCCAGAACTGGTCGCCCGGGTGCGGGCCGATGATGGGCAGACCCAGGCGGCGCGACAGCTCTGCGGTCCCTCCCGCGTGGTCGATGTGCGCATGCGTCTGCCAGATGGCCTTGAGGCTCAGCCCCAGGCGCTGCACCTCGGCCAGCAATCGCTCCAGGTCGCCGCCGGGGTCGATCACGGCAGCCTCCAGCGTGTCGTCGCACCAGACGATCGAGCAGTTCTGGGCAAAGGCGGTGACAGGAACGGTGAGGTAGCGCAGCATGGTGATGGGCGTGTTCGTTGCAGCAAAGACCCTGATTCTTCTACAAGAAGCATCAGGGTACGCAGACACTGGCTCACAACCTGGACCCGCGTTGGCGACGCCCACCTCACGGCGATGGCGGATCTGTCTCGCGCTCGTGGTGCCGATGCCTCGCGATGGCCCGCGCAAATGCGGCTGTGTCGGGCCCGACGATGATCCCGGGGTCGGCTTCGCCAGAGGGGAGCGTCCACGGCACCCCGGCGTTCACCAGCAGCTCGCGAGACGCGGGCATGACGAGGATGGGTTTGCAATGCCTGTGCTGGTCTCGAACAACCTCTGCGGTGTGTCCATCGCGCGCGAGCTCATGCACCCCGGCCTCTCCGTCCGGAAGAACCAGCGCATCGAACAAAAAGCCAGGTTCGTTTTCCAGGGAAGCGTCCGCGTTGATGGTCACGCCATCCGTGGTCATCACCAAGCCGATGCGCGGTGCGACAAACCGTGCAACGGCTCCCTGCTCCAACAAGGTCGCCTGGATCTCCACGAGCGAGCGGCCCTCAACGCCATCGGCCACCAGAATGGCCACCTTGCGGCCTCGGATGGAGCCATCGCCCGGACGGGCCTGGAGCGATAGAGCTGCCGAGAACGTCACTTCGGGTGCGGCGGGCTGATCCAGCGCAAGCGGCATGGGTGAGGGCAACTCTTTCATTCCCAGACCGCCGGCGACTTGCACGGCCAGGTCGTCCGACACATGGCGCAGCGAGGAGACCATGCGCTCCCGTATCGCCGGCACCGTGACCTTGGACAGTTCGAAGCGAAACGCGGCCACCACATGCGCCTGCTCCACAGGCGTCTGGCTTTCGTAGAAGAGCGTGGCTTGCGTGTAGTGATCGGCAAACTTGTCTGGCTTGGCGCGCACCTTGCCTTGCTCCTCGCGGGCCTGGATACGCGCAGGAACCGAAACGAAACCGTGCGCCGCACCCGCCTGGAAGGGACAACCGCCCGCCAGTGAATTGGGCTCGTAGTTCACACGTCCACGGTGGATCGCCTGACGGTGCATGCCGTCGCGCTGGTGGTTGTGCACAGGCGCGAGCGGCGCATTGATCGGGATTTCGTGAAAGTTCGGACCGCCCAGCCGGGTGATCTGCGTGTCGACGTAAGAGTGGATCCGCCCCGCGAGCAAAGGGTCATTGGAGAAGTCCAGGCCAGGCACGATGTGCGCCGTGCAAAAGGCGACTTGCTCGGTTTCGGCAAAGAAGTTGTCCGGGTTGCGATTGAGCACCAGGCGCCCGACGGTTCGCAAGGGCACCAGCTCTTCGGGAATGAGCTTGGTCGCGTCCAACACGTCGAAACTGAAGGCGTCGGCCTGCTCTTCGGTGAACACCTGGAGGGCCAGCTCGAATACCGGGTGTGCCCCCGCTTCGATGCGCTCCCAAAGGTCACGGCGGTGATAGTCCGGGTCGGCACCCGAAATTTTCACGGCCTCATCCCAGGCCAGGGAATGCGTGCCGTACACGGGGTTCCAGTGGAACTTGACGAACACTGAATCGCCCTCCGCGTTGACCATGCGGAAGGTGTGCACGCCAAAGCCCTGCATGGTCGCGTAGCTGCGCGGAATGGCACGGTCCGACATGAGCCACATCAGCATGTGCGTGGACTCCGGCATGAGGGAGACGAAGTCCCAGAAGGTGTCGTGCGCGCTGGCGGCCTGCGGCATTTGATGATGCGGCTCGGGCTTCACTGCGTGCACGAGGTCCGGAAACTTCATCGCGTCCTGGATGAAGAACACGGGCATGTTGTTGCCCACCAGATCCCAGTTGCCTTCGTCGGTGTAGAACTTCACCGCGAAGCCGCGCACGTCGCGCGCAGTGTCCTTCGAGCCGCGCTCACCCTGCACGGTTGAAAAGCGCGCAAACACCGGGGTGATCTTGCCGACTTCCTGGAACGGGGCGGCGCGGGTGATCTCCGTCAGCGCCTCCGTGCACTCGAAATAGCCATGTGCACCCGAGCCACGCGCGTGCACGATGCGCTCGGGAATGCGTTCGTGGTCGAAGTGCGTGAGCTTTTCACGCAGGATGAAGTCCTCCAGCAGAGCGGGGCCCCGCAGGCCGTATTTCAGCGAGTTCTGGTTGTCGGCAACGGGCACACCCTGGTTGGTGGTCAGCATCTGGTCGGCACTGTCCACGCGCACGCGGTCCAGCGACTCGATCGTCCAGTTCATGCCTTCGGCCGCCACGCTGCCGGTCTTCTCCGAGTGGTGCTCCTCGTAGAGTGTGCTGGCTGTGGGCCTGCGGGTTTCGGGCGCGACCGTCGCACCCGCCTGCACCAACACCCCATTGTCAAAACCATGCTCGCCGGTCTTCTGGGGATTGAAAGGCATGCCGCGGGCCAGCTGGTCGGTCTGGGCAGCCTTCTGCGCGGCGCGGTCGTCTGCCGGCTCCACACGGGAAGGGGCACTGTCCGTGTTACGGGCCGCAGCCCGGGAAGCTGCCGTGGACACGGGCGCAATGGATTGATTGGCTTTCTTGGGGGTGGTCATGGTGGACGCTCCGATGGGTTCTTACTTCGGCTCAGGCCGGCTCCATGCCCATCAGGGCCTCCTTGCGGGCTTGCAACGCATCGCGCATCGCCACCAGGTCTACGCCGCGTGCGGCACGTGCCTTGGGAAATATCTCGTTGCGTTCTTCCTTGACATGGTGGTCGATGTACTCGCCGAGCACTTTCACCCTGGCATCGAACGCTTCGTCGGGCTCCTGCATCGCCTCGATCTGTGCGATGAGGTCCTTGGCGCCTGCATGCTCCACCTCAGCCTCGGCCAGGATGTCGGTTTGCTTCAGTGCCTGGCGCAAGGCGGGATAGAAGATCTCTTCCTCAAGGGTCGCATGGACCGTCAGCGCCTGGCAGATTTCGCGGGCCAGCTCCCGTTTTTTCTCGTCCACCCCACGGGCACGGGATGACGTGAGTTCGTCATAGGCCTTGAACATCTTCTTGACTGCCTTGTGGTCGGTATCGAGCCAGGTGCAGGCGTCGGCTTGGGAGCGGGTGGTCGTCATGGGGTTCTCCTGAATCGTGGGTGGAAGCTTGAACAAGGTGCGGCGCCCGGCACCAGGTCTCACCCCGGAGCAGACGCCGCACGAGCGCTCACATCGCGTTGTTGTCGCCAGGGCGGCGGGTGCTGTCGCGCTCGGCTTGGGATCCGGAGCGTTGGCCATCCTGCTGCGACGGACGCGCGTCTTGGCGGCCCTGCTGATCCGGCTTGCCCGGCTGGCCTTGTTCGCTCTGACGATCGCCCTCTTTCCGCGTGTCGCCTTGCGGACCGCGGCCGGTCTGGCTCTGGCCCTGCTGGCCTTGGCCTGATTGGCTCTGACCCTGTTGGTTCTGACCTTGCTGGTATGAGCCCTGCTCTTGCTGGTTCTGGGTGTTCGATGCCATGTGGTATCTCCTGGATGGGTTGAAGGGACTGCGTCGTACAAAAAGGATCGGACGCCACTGCACGCGGCAAGCGATGTGCCTGCGGCAGGATCCCCAGCGGTAGCCGACAGGACACCGCCACGGTGGCGGCCAGCCCGCGGCATGCCCTCACATGCCGCAGGGTGGTCGGCAAAACTTGCCGCATGCGCCTGCGCAGGCAAGCGGGAGCGCCGCACGCGTCGGTCGACGATCCCGCCACCTCTGTCTGGCTCGCAGGGCATTGCTGCCTGGTGTAGAAAGACACCCATGAAGAAAGCCCTGCTGCTCCTTGTCTCCCATTCGCTCGTGGCACTCGCGGGCTTCGCGCTCGGCATCTACGCCCTGCCGATCCTGATCGCACCACCGGCGCCGGCAGCAACCGAGGTCAGCGCCCTGGCCACGAAGGCACAGTTCACCGCCCGGTTCCGCCGTGACCTCGCCGGCAGCGACGCCTTGCACTGGGGCGAGGGCACGGTCTCGGTGGGGCCGACGGCGGTGGCGCTGATGGGCCGCCTCGCCCCAGGGCCCGACTACAAGCTGTACCTCGCGCCCGCGTTCGTGCAGGACGAGCCGGGGTTCCTGCGCATCAAGGCCCAGGCGCTGCGCGTGGGGGACGTGAAGACCTTCGAGAACTTCATCGTGGCACTGCCGCAGGGCGTGGACCTGCAGGCCTACAACACGGTGGTGGTCTGGTGCGAGACCTTCGGCGAATTCATCTCGGCGGCGCAGTACCGCTGAGCCCGCCCCTCAGCGCGCAAACAGCCGCGCCACCAGATCGCGCACCCAGCGGTGCAGCGGGTTGTTGTGCGTGCGGTCGTGCCACATCAGCACCACGTTGAGCCGGTCCAGGTGCAGCGGGGGCTCGAAGATGCGCACCGGCGCGATATCGGTGAAGCGCTGCACCAGCCGTTCGGGCAGCGTGGCGATCAGGTCGGTCTGCGCAATGACGAACGGCACACCCAGAAAGGTGGGCTTGGAGAGCATCACGCGGCGCTGCATGCCCACGTTTTGCAGTGCGTCGTCGACCAGCGCGTTGTACATGGTAGCGCCTTCGCCTGGCTCGATGGCCACGTGCCCGTACTCGCAGAAGCGCTCCAGCGACAGGGGCCGCTCGAACATCGGGTGACCGGTGCGCGCGATGCCCACCAGCCGGTCGGTGAAGAGCGGGCGCGTGCGGATGTTTTCCGGGGGTGTCGGGAAATACGAGAGCGCCAGGTCGATGTCGCCCCGGCTCATGATCTCGCCCAGCCGCCGCGGGTTGGGGTTGATGAGCCGCAGCGACACGTCGGGGGCTTCGCGTCCGAGTGCGGCCATCAGCGTGGGCATGACGACAAAGTCGATGTAGTCGACCACGATCATGCTGATGACCTGGCTGGCGTGGGCCGGGTCAAAAGGCGTCTGCTCGTGGATGAGCATGTCCACGTTGCGCAGCACCTGCTCCACCTGCGGAATGAGCTCGCGCGCGCGCACGGTGGGAATGAGCGCGTTGCCCGACTTGATGAGCAGCGGGTCGTGAAACAGCACGCGCAGCTTGGCCAGCGCCAGGCTCATGGACGACTGGCTGATGTCGAGCAGGTTGGCCGCGCGCGTCACGTGGCACTCGCGCATGAGGGCGTCAAAGGCCACCAGCAGGTTCAGGTCGGCATTGCGCAGTCGCACAGGGTCTCCTTGCATTGAGGCTCTTGCCGGCCTTGGGACTCCCGACCCCATTGTGCCCATCGACAGCGCGATAACGGGTATCGGTCAGGTCAATTGCCTGTGCGGCACCCAGCGTCTTTAATTTGTCCGTTCACGAGCGGGCATCGGAGACACCACACGCATGACCCGCGTATTTCAACCACGTGCCACCCACGGGTGGCCGCGCCATTTTTCCCACCCCCGAGGAGCCACCATGGGCAAGATCCCCACCATCCGCGTTACCCGAGAAGAGATGCGCAAGCGCGTCGCCCTGTTCAGCGAGCTCAAGGGCTCCGACGGCGGCCTGCCCGACAGCCGCTACCCCAGCGCCGTGCGCACCCTGTACAACGTCATTGGCTTCCAGCCGCCCGAAGGCGACCCGGACAAGCACTCGCCCGTGGGCGCGAACTCGGCGCAAAACGCGGCGATCAAGATCAACGAAGGTTTCAACATGGGCATGTGCGAGACCACGCCGGGCAAGGGCCCGATGATGCACAACCACGACACGAACGAAACCTTCATGCCGCTGACCGGACGCTGGCGCTGTTCGTGGGAAGTGGACGGCCGCGTGGAGGCCTTCGAGCTGGGCCCGCGCGACGTGATCTCGTTCCCGGCGGGCGTGCAGCGGCGTTTCGAGAACATCACCTTCGAAGAGCCCAACAGCTCGCACTGGCTGCTGTTCGTGATCGGCGGCAACCAGCCCGAAGCGGAGTTCTCTCCCGAGGCCATGGAAGAGCTCAAAGCCAAGGGTTATGTCGATGCCGACGGCAACTTCTGAGTCGACGATGCGCGAGCTGCTCGCGCAGCTCGAGGCGCGCTACGCCTGGCAGTCGCTGGTGGTGGACGGGCACGAATGGCGCTGGCTGGACACGCAAGCCCCGGGCCCGGCCACCGTGCTGCTGCCCGGCTCGGTGGGCGATGGCGCCATGTTCGTGCGCACGCTGCTCTCGCTGGGCGAGCGCCTGCGCCTGGTCGCGGTCACCTACCCGGCACTGCACGATCCGGCACAGCTGGCCGACGGCCTCGCCGCCGTGGTGAAGCACCTGGGCC
Organism: Hydrogenophaga sp.; assembly: GCF_019264445.1. Classification (GTDB taxonomy): domain Bacteria; phylum Pseudomonadota; class Gammaproteobacteria; order Burkholderiales; family Burkholderiaceae_C; genus Hydrogenophaga. Next base: position 43,327 of record NZ_JAHVAB010000049.1, on the reverse strand, counting down.
TGCCGCCCGGCCGCGTGGTGAGCTCGTCGTTCTCGGCCTACTGGCTGCAGTTCTACGGTCTGCGGCATCCGCAGAACGTGACCTCGCTGGTGCTGGGCAACGGCTTTGTGGACGGCTCCGACCTGGCGGCCAACCCGATGTTTGACCGGCAGTTCGTCGAAGGCATCAGCGCGCAAGACCTGCACGCCGAGTGGCTCTCACGCGTGCAGGCTTCGCCGGTGGCACCGCTGCAGCAGTTGCAGGCGATCATGCTGGCCGAGCGGCAATCGCCCGAGAACCTGCGCGCGCGTTTTCTGGGGGTGGTACGTTCGCAGGTTTGCCCGGCGCTGCCGTTGCCCGACACGACAATCACCGTGCTCGATTGCGACGACGATCCGCTGATTCCACCCCAGGTGCGCGAGCGCTTGCGTCAGCAGTATCCCGGTGCACGCCACGTGAGCCTGCCCACCGGTGGCCACTACCCGCACGTGCTCAACCCCCAGATGTACGAAGCCTTGCTCACCGACCCCACCTGACCATTCCAAGAAGGAGACAACGATGAAATTCAAGCAACTGTTCACCCTGGCCGCCATCGCAGCGGCCGCCTGCGCCGCACACGCCGACAGCTTCACGCTGCGCATGGGTGGCGGCCACACCACCGGCCTGACCTACGTGGGCGTGTACGACAGCTATTTCGCCACCGAAGTGACGAAACGCGTGAAGGAAAAAACCGGCCACGACGTCCGCTTTATCAAGGCCTGGGGCGGCAGCGTCGCCAAGGTCGATGGCGTGATCGAAGCCGTGCAGAAAGGCACGCTGGACATCGGCCTGTCGCCCATCGGCTTCGAGCAGTCGCGCGCCGGTCTGCTGAACTACAGCGCCTACATGCCCTTCACCTCGCCCGACCCTGTGCTTCAGCAGAAGGTGTCCAACCGCATGATGAAGGAGGTGCCCGCCCTTCAGGCCAGCATGAAGCCCTACAACAGCCACGTGCTGGGGGCCATGACGTCTGAAGCCTATGGCCTGACCACCAAGTTCGACTGGAACAGCATCGCCGAACTCAAGGGCAAGCGCATTGCGCTGGCCGGCACCAACGCACCGCTGTTCATTGCGGTGGACGCCGTGCCGGTGACGCTGGGTATCGGTGAGCACTACCAGGCCATGCAGAACGGCCTGGCCGACGGCAGCCTGTTCTACGCTTCGGGTCTGGAGGCCTTCAAGCTGCAGGAGGTGGCCAAGTTCTTCAACAAGACGGGCCAGGGTTCGCTGAGCACGCTGGTGGCCTTCATGAACCTGGACACGCGCAACAAGCTGCCCAAGGACGTGGTGGCGATCATCGACCAGGTGGCCGAAGAATCGTCCATGCGCGTGGCCGAACTGAGCAAGCAGCGCGACATCGATGTGGAAGCGCGCGCCAAGGCCGCGGGCGTGAAGATCAACACCTTGCCCGATGCCGAGAAGAAGCGCTGGGCCGAGCTGCTCAAGGACCTGCCGGGCAAGGCCGCCAAGGAACTCGACGGCAAGGGCATGCCCGCCACCGAGGTGCTGAAGACGTATGTGCGATTCCTGAAGGAAGCCGGCTACAGCTTCCCGGTGGACTACCCGCTCTGAACCCCGAGCTGGCTGTGCCACGGTGACCCCCGCTCGCGAGCTGCCGATCCGGTCATGGCTGATCTGGCTCACCGCCATCGCATGCCTGCCGCCGCTGGGGCTCAATGTGCTGGTGCCGCTGGACACGGCGCTGCGAGAAGCGCTCCAGCTCACGGCCTTTCAAGGGCAGGCCGCCATTGCGCTGTATGTGCTGGGGCTGGCCGTGGGTCAGCCGCTGGCCGGCTGGGGTGCCGACCGCTGGGGGCGGCGGCGCACGCTGCTGGCCGGTTTGTTCATCGGCCTGTGCGGCAGTGCGATGGCCGCAGCCGCCACGAACGCGACGATATTGCTGGCGGGCCGCTGCCTCACGGGACTGGGCCTGAGCGTGGTGCTGGTGGTGCCGCGTGCCACCTTGCGCGACCTCTGCAGCGGCGCGCCACTGCAGCGGGGCATGGCCATCATTTCGGTGGCCTTCGCCTTCACGCCGGCGGTGGCGCCGGTGCTGGGGTGGTGGCTGCTGGCGCACGGCGGCGGCTGGCGCGTGGCACTGGGCGTGGTGCCGTTGCTGGTGGCGCTGGGCGGCGCGGTGGCGCTGGGGCGACACGTGGAGACGCGCCCGGCCGGCACCACCCTGCCCGGCTGGGACACACTGCCCGCGCTCTGGCAGCACCGCACACCGCGCTGGGTGGCCATCGGCTTCGCGGCCATCAGCTCGGTGTTTTTCCTGCTGATCGCCCAGGGGCCGGCGGCGCTGCGCGAATCGGTGGGCCTGGACGGGCGCGAGATCGCGTGGGTGCTGGGCGGCACCTACCTCGGATTTCTGGTGGGCAGCCTGTGGGCCATGCGCCAGTCGCGGCGCACCGGTGCGCTGGCCCTGTGCCACGCGGGCGGCGCGCTGGCGGCGCTGGGCGCGGCGATGATCGCTGCCTGCGTGTGGTGGCCTTCCACGCCGATGTGGATCCTGGGCATGCTGGTCTATTCGACCGGCCACGGCCTGATCTTCCCGTCGGCACTCAGCGTGGTGATGCAGGCGCTGCCCGCGCGCGCCGGCATGGCAGCGGCCTTCACCGGCATGCTGCAGATGGCGGTGGGCGCGCTGGTGAGTGGTGGTGCTGCACTGCTGCCGGGCCATGCCACACAACGCACCGCCACGGTGGCCTTGTTGATGGTGGGCGCAGGCGCCGTGGCCCTGCTCGCGGCCCAGCGCAGCGCCCGCACCTGAGACCCGAAACAAGAAGCAAGACATTGAACAACAAGGACATTCCATGAAAACCTGGACAGATCGGGCCCTGCTGGGGCTGCATGTGGCGGGCGCCATCGTGCTGGTCATCCTCACGCTGGTGATCTGCTACGACGTGGCAGGCCGGCTGTTGCTGAACAAACCCTTTGCCGGCACAGCCGAGCTCGCGGGTGTGGGGCTCGTACTGCTCACCTTCATGCAGGCCCCTTACGTGATCCGCGAGCGCAAGCTGCTGCGCGTCACGTTCTTTCTGGACCGCCTGCCGCCGGCCGTGCGCAGCCAGCTCAACGCCTTCACCTATCTGCTGGGCGCCGCGTTCTTCATTGCCATGGTGATCGCCTCCTGGGAACCATCGCTGGCGGGCTGGAACAGCGGCGAGTTCTTCGGCAACGACGCCTTCCGCATCCCCGCCTGGCCGCTGCGCTTTGGCTCCATCGTGCTGTGGGTGGTGGCCGCGCTGGTGTGCATCGGCTTCGTGGCCGAGGGCATGCGCGGCCGCATGGGCGCGCCAGAAGAAGAACAACTGCCGGAATAGGAAACCAACATGTCATTCGAAATGTGGAGCGGCCTGATTGCGCTGCTCGTGCTCGTGGTGGTGGGCGTGCCCATCGTGTTTGCCTTCGCGGCCTCCGCCGCGCTGGGCCTGTACTTCGCGCTCGGCGGTCTGGACCCGATGATCAACCTGCTGCAGCAGTCGGCGCTCTCGGGCATCAAGGAATACAACTTCATCGTCATCCCCTGCTTCACCGTGATGGGCATGCTGATCGCGCATTGCGGCGCGGCCAGTGATTTGTTCAACGTGGTCAACCGCGGGCTGCGTGGCGTGCCGGGCCGCCTCGCGGTGGCCACCGTGGGTGGCAACGCGGTGTTTGCCGCCGTCACGGGCGTGGGCGTGGCTGCGGCCGCGGCCTTCAGCCATGTGGCCTACCCGGCCATGCGCGAAGCGCGCTACAGCCGCAGCTTTGCCACCGGCTGCATCGCCGGCAGCTCGGTGCTCGGCTTGTTGATCCCGCCCTCGGTGTTCATGATCGTCTGGGCCATCCTCACCGAGCAATCGGTGGGCAAGCTGTTCGCCGCCGGCGTGTTCCCCGGGCTGCTGCTGGCCTTTCTCTATGCGGTGTACTGCATGGTCTACGCCAAACTGCGGCCATCGGCAGCCCCCGAAGTGGCCAGCGACCAGCAGGTGCGTCTCACGCGTGGGCAGATCGGCGGCTCGCTGGGTGTGGGCGTGCTGATCGCGGTCACGCTCGGCGGCATCTGGTTCGGCTACTTCACGCCCACCGAGGGCAGCGCCGTGGGCCTGGTCGGTTCGGCCATCCTGGCCTGGGCCAAGGGCATGCGCGGGCGTGGCGTGTTCAACGCGTTCGTCGAGGCCGGACGCACCGTCACGCCCATCATGCTGCTCCTGCTCACCGCCACGATCTACAGCAAGTTGATCGCGCTCAACGGCATTCCGCAAGAGGTGCAGGCAGTGCTGGAGTCCATGGGCCTGGGCACCGGCGGCACGCTGCTGTTCATGGTGGCCGTGTGGTTCCTGCTCGGCGCCATGATCGACAGCATCTCCATCATGCTGCTGACGGTGCCGATCTTCTGGCCGGTGGCGCAGGCACTGGGCATCGACCCGATCATGTTCGCGCTGATCGGCATCCTGGTGATCGAGGCCGGCGTGCTCACGCCGCCGTTTGGCATCGGCGTGTTCGTCGTGAAGGCGGCCATTCCCGACCGCAACATCAAGGTCAGCGAAATCTTCATGGGCTCGGTGCCCTACTGGGTGCTGATCCTGTTCCTGGCCTGGCTGATCTACGCGTGGCCCCCGCTGGCCACGTGGCTGCCCTCGCACATCTGATGCGCTGACGCTCAGGGCGCTGCGCCGGTATCGGTGCACGCGTCAGCAGGAAAAGCGTTGACGAAGGTTTCCGTGGAAACTAGAATTCAGAAAGTTTCCATGGAAACCTGATGAAAGCCTCCACGTCCCGAACCCCACCCGCGCCACTGGAAGCCCACCTGGGTTTCTGGTTGCGCTTCGTTTCCAACCATGTATCCCTGCGCTTCCAGCAACTTCTCGAAACCCAGGACGTCACCCTCACGGAATGGGTGGCGTTGCGCACGCTGTGGTCGCAAGACGGAACCACGCACGCCGAGCTGATACAAGCCCTGGGCATGACCAAGGGAGCCACCTCCAAGGTGGTGTCCCGCCTTGAGGAAAAGGCACTGGCCGAAAGGCAACGGGTGCTCGGCCGTGCAAGGGAGCAGTCGCTGGTGCTGACAGCAGCGGGCAAGGACCTGGTGCCCCGGCTGGCCGCGTTGGCCGACGCCAACGACGAGCACTTCTTCAGCCACCTCCCCGCAAAGGATAGGCAGACGCTGATGACAAGTTTGCAGGCCCTGGTGCAACAGCATCAGCTCCAGGCCGTTCCCATCTCCTGAAGCCATACCCGCCCAAAGCCCACATGAACGCAAACACCCACTCAGCCATACAGGCCACCTTCGACGCTTCCCAGCAAGGCACCATTCACTTCGGTGAAGTGATCAGCCAGCTGATGCGTGTTCAGGTGGAGTCCTACCACGTCGACTACCGCACCGGCCGCACCACCTACTACCTGCCCGACGGCAGCACCCTGGACCTCGCCTTCGGTCGGCCGCAAGAGGGCATTGCAGACACCTTCAATGACGGCGAAATACGCGCGGCCATTCTCGGCGCGCAGCAGGGTCGGGTGATGTATCCCGAGTTCAAACGGCTCTCACAGCGCGCGGGCTGCATCGGATACACCGTGTGGCTCGCGGGACGCCATGTCACCTACCTGGGCCGCCGCGGGGAGTCGCACATCGAGCACTTCCCGGACTGAAGACCCCATTCGACAGCACTCGCATTGACCGTGGACGCGCGTGCATGCGTCCAGCGATCCAGGCTCAGGGCGCGAAGTCGTATTCGATGGTGATGGGCGCGTGGTCGGAAAACTTCTCGCCCTTGTAGATGGATTCCGTGCGCGCCAGCGCGGCCAGCGCGGGCGTGGCCAGGTGGTAGTCCAACCGCCAGCCCACGTTGTTCGCGTAGGCCTGACCCCGGTTGCTCCACCACGTGTAGCAGGTGTCGGTGGTGTCGGGCTGCAGGCGGCGGTACACATCGACCAGCCCGGCTTCGTCCAGCAGCCGGGTCATCCAAGCGCGCTCTTCCGGCAGGAAGCCGCTGTTCTTCTGGTTGCTGCGCCAGTTCTTCAGATCCTTCTGCTGGTGGGCGATGTTCACATCGCCGCACAGGATGAACTCGCGCTCGCTCTTGAGGGCCTGCAGGTGCGGGTAGAAGGCGTCGAGGAAGCGGTACTTCGCCTCCTGCCGTTCCGGGCCTGACGAGCCGCTGGGAAAGTACACGCTGAGGATCGAGCGCTTGCGCTGCGGGGTGTCAAAGCGCAGCTCCGTGAAGCGGCCCTCGGCATCGAACTCGGTGGAACCGAAGCCGATGATCACGTCGCTGGGCTCGTGCCGCGTGTAGACCGCCGTGCCCGAATAGCCCTTCTTCTGCGCGTAATGGAAGTGCCCCTTGAGGCCGGCCATTTCTTCAAAGCGGCCCATCACATCGGGCGCCTGGGCCTTGACTTCCTGCACGCAAATACAATCGGGCCGGTGCGCGGCGAGCCACTTCTCCAGCCCTTTGGTGGTGGCCGAACGAATGCCGTTGAGATTGAGGCTGGTGAGTTTGAACAAGGATGTCTCCATGGTGTTGGACACAGGCGCGGTACAAGCCGGCGCGCCGGATGCTGCGCTCGCGCAGGAATTCGTGCAGTTTTGCGTTGATGCCGGCGTGCTGCGCTTTGGCGAATTCAAGACCAAGGCAGGGCGCCTGAGCCCCTATTTTTTCAATGCCGGGCTGTTTGACGACGGCGCCAAGCTGGGGCGGCTCGCGCAATTCTATGCAAAAGCCCTGGTGGCCAGCGGGATCGAATTCGACATGATCTTCGGCCCCGCGTACAAGGGCATCCCCCTCGGTGCGGCGGTGTCCATCGAGCTCGCACGCCTGGGCCGCAACGTGCCCTTTGCCTACAACCGCAAGGAAGCCAAGGACCACGGCGAAGGCGGAACGCTGGTGGGCGCACCGCTCAAGGGTCGCGTGCTGATCGTGGACGACGTCATGTCCGCCGGCACCGCCGCGCGCGAGTCCATTGCGCTCATTCGCGCGGCCGGGGCCATACCGCATGCGATTGCCATTGCACTGGACCGCCAGGAAAAGGCCACCGAAGTGGGCGCCGACGGCCAGGTGCGCGATGTGGACCACAGCGCCGTGCAGTACGTGCAGCGCGAGCTCGGCATGCAAGTTTGTACGATTGCGAGGCTGGCCGATTTGCTGCAGTATCTGAACCTCCGTGCCGGCGGCGAGTTCGATGCACACCACGAACGCGTGCTGGCCTACCGCCAACGCTACGGCGTGGCCTGACCCCTCCTCCCATGTTGTCATCCCTGCCCATGCCCACCCTGTCTCCCGCCCGCATCTGGGTGGCCAGCTGCGCGCTGCTGCTCAGCAGTGGTGGCGTGGCGCACGCGCAGGCCCGCATGTACACCTGCGTGGACGCCAAGGGCAACACCATCGTGCGCGACCGCCCCATCGTGGAGTGCCTGGACCGCGAGCAAAAGCAGCTGGGCAACACCGGCATCGTGCGCAACACGCTGCCCCCGAGCTACACCGCCGACGAACGTGCCAAGGTCGAGGCCCAGCGCAAGGCCGAAGAAGACCAACGCTCGCGCGTGCAGGAAGAGCGGCGCCGCGAGCGCGCGCTGATGATCCGCTACCCCAGCCAGCAAGTGCATGACAAGGAACGGGCCGAGGCGCTGGCGCAGGTCGACGAAGTGATTGGCGCCGTGCACAAGCGCGAGCTCGCGCTGGTGACCCAGCGCAAGGACATCAACACCGAGCTGGAGTTCTACCAGGGCGACGTGAACAAGGCGCCCAACTGGCTCAAGCGCAAGGTCGAAGACAACGAGAAGCAGATGGGTGTGCAGAAGCGCTTTCTGGAAGAGCAGGTCCAGGAAAAGCAGCGCATCAACGCCCGGTTTGACGAAGAGCTGGCCAAGCTGCGCCAGCTCTGGCTGGCGGCCGGTGGCAGCCGCACAGGCCTCAGCGCGGCGCCCTCGCGCTGAGGCGCGCCCTCACCCCAGTTTCTGGCGCAGCACGTCGTTGACCTGCTGAGGATTGGCCTTGCCCTTGCTCGCCTTCATGACCTGACCCACGAGGGCATTGAACGCCTTCTCTTTGCCAGCACGGAACTGCGCCACGTTCTCGACGTTGGCGGCCATCACCTCGTCGACGATCTTCTCCAGCGCGCCGGCGTCGTTCATCTGCTTGAGGCCTTTGGCTTCGATGACGCTGTCGACATCGCTGGCTTCAGCTGCCCACAACGCATCCATCACCTGCTTGGCGGCGTTGTTGCTGATGGTGCCGTCGGCGATGCGCTTGAGCAGCGCGGCCAGTGTGTCGGCGCTCACCGGTACCTGTGCCATGTCCTTCTCTTCAGCGTTCAGCCGGCGCGAGACCTCGCCCATGATCCAGTTGCTGGCCATCTTGGCTTGGCCACTGCCTTGGGCGGCGGTTTCGAAGTAGGCTGCCATCGCCGGGCTTTGCGTGAGCGTGGTCGCGTCGTACTCGGGCAGGCCGTATTCGGTCACCAGGCGCTCGGCCATCTGCCGCGGCAGCTCGGGCATGCCGGCTTTCACCTCATCCACCCAGCTGCGCGCAATCACCAGCGGCGGCAGATCGGGGTCGGGGAAATAGCGGTAGTCGGCCGCGTCTTCCTTGGTGCGCATGGCGCGCGTCTCGCCGGTGTCGGGATCGAACAGCACCGTGGCCTGCTGGATCGCATGGCCGTCTTCGATCTGCTCGATCTGCCAGCGCACCTCGTAGTCGATGGCCTGCTGCATGAACTTGAACGAGTTCAGGTTCTTGATCTCGCGTCGGGTGCCCAGCGGCGCGCCCGGCTTGCGCACGGAGACGTTGGCGTCGCAGCGGAACGAGCCTTCCTGCATGTTGCCGTCGCAGATGCCGATCCAGGTGACGATCTTGTGCAGCTCCTTGGCGTAGGCCACGGCTTCGGCACTCGAACGGATGTCGGGCTCGGTCACGATCTCCAGCAGCGGCGTGCCGGCGCGGTTGAGGTCGATGCCGCTTTGGCCGATGAAGTCCTCGTGCAGGCTCTTGCCCGCGTCTTCTTCGAGGTGAGCACGCACGAGGCGCACCGTCCGCTTTTCCGATTGCCCTGAGCCTGTCGAATGGGCGCCGAGGAAGAACGACACCTCGCCGCCCTGCACCACCGGGATCTCGAACTGGCTGATCTGGTAGCCCTTGGGCAGGTCGGGGTAGAAGTAGTTCTTGCGCGCGAACACGCTTTGTTCGGCAATGTGCGAACCCAGCGCAAGACCGAGGCGGATCGCCAGTTCCACCGCCGACCGGTTCATCACCGGCAAGGTACCGGGCAGCGCGAGGTCCACCGCGCAGGCCTGTGTGTTGGGCTCGGCACCAAAGGCCGTGGGCGCGCGGCTGAAGATCTTGGACTGCGTGGCGAGCTGGGCGTGCGTCTCGAAGCCGATCACGACCTCGTAGCCTTGCACCAGCAGGGAAGCTTGTTTTTTCTCGCTCATGTTCAGAACCCCTCCGGCGTCTTCGTATGCCAGTCGGTGGCTTGCTGGAAGGCGTGCGCGGTCTGCAGCAGTTCGCCTTCCTTGAAGTAATTGCCGATCAGCTGCAGGCCCACCGGCAGACCCCCGCTGCCAAAGCCGGCCGGCACGCTCATGCCGGGCAGGCCGGCGAGCGATGCGGGCAGCGTGAAGATGTCGGCCAGGTAGTTGGCCACCGGGTCGTCGCTCATCTCGCCGATCTTCCAGGCGGTGGTGGGCGCGGCGGGGCCGGCGATCACGTCGCACTGCGCGAAAGCCTGCTGGAAATCCTGCGCAATGAGGCGGCGGATCTGCTGGGCCTTGAGGTAGTAGGCGTCGTAGTAGCCGTGGCTCAGCACATAAGTGCCGATCATGATGCGGCGCTGTACCTCGGGGCCGAAGCCTTCGCTGCGCGACTTCTTGTACATGTCGACGAGGTCGTCGTACTGCGCAGCGCGGTGTCCGAACTTCACGCCGTCAAATCGGCTCAGGTTCGACGAGGCCTCGGCCGGCGCAATGATGTAGTAGACCGGGATGGAGAGCTGCGTGCGCGGCAGCGACACGTCGACCAGCGTGGCGCCCAGCTTCTCCACCTCCGCCAGCGCGGCGCGCACGGCGGCGACCACGTCGGGCGCGCAACCTTCACCGAAGAATTCCCTGGGCAGGCCGATGCGCAGGCCCTTGAGCGGCTGGGCTGCGGTCGCGCCTTCGCAGGGCTGGCCCAGCAGGCGGGTGTAGTCCTCGGCGGGGTGGTCCAGGCTGGTGGAATCGCGGTCGATGTCGGGGCCGGCCATGGCCGTCAGCAGCGTGGCGCAGTCGGCGGCGCTGCGCGCCATGGGGCCGGCCTGATCGAGGCTAGAGGCGAAGGCGATCATGCCGTAGCGCGAGCAGCGGCCATAGGTCGGCTTGATGCCGGTGACGTTGCAGAAGCTCGCGGGCTGGCGGATCGATCCGCCCGTGTCGGTGCCGGTGACGGCAGGCGCCAGGCGCGCAGCCACGGCCACCGCCGAGCCGCCCGACGAGCCACCGGGCACGCGCTGCACATCCCACGGGTTGCGCGCTACGCCGTAGGCGGAGTTCTCGTTGCTGCCGCCCATGGCGAACTCGTCGCAGTTGAGCTTGCCCAGGGTGACGGCGCCGGCTTTGGCGAGGTTCGCCACCACGGTGGCGTCGAAGGGGCTCTGGTAGCCCTGCAGCATCTTGCTGCCGGCGGTGCTGGGAAAGCCCTGCGTGACGAAGATGTCCTTGTGCGCCAGCGGCACACCCAGCAGCGGGCCGCGCTCGCCAGCGGCGATGCGCGCGTCGGCCGCCTTGGCCTGCGACAACGTCAGGTCTTCGTTGAACGCAAGGTATGCGCCCAGGTTCTGGTGCTGCTTGGCACGCGCCAGCATGGCTTGTGCGGCTTCAGCGGAGGAGGTTTTCTTGAGGCGAATAGCGTCGGCCAGCTCGGCCACGCCCATTTCGTGGATCTGCTTCTGGCTCATTCGATCACCTTGGGCACGAGGAACAGGCCGCGCTCGACCGCCGGGGCACTTTTCTGGTTGGCTTCGCGCGCGTTCGGTTCGCTCGCCACATCGGGGCGCAGGCGCAGGCTGACGTGATCGATGACGGCAGTGGGATGGGCCAGCGGCTCCACGCCCGTGGTGTCCACGGCATTCATCTGCTCGACGATGTCGAAGAAGCCGTTGAGCTGTGTGAGCATGGTCTCGCTCTGGGCACCAGAGAGTTCCAGGCGAGCCAGATTGGCAATGCGCCCGATATCGGACAAGGTCAGGGACATGGCAGGCGACGGGTTCCGGGTGGGAAGGGATCGGGCAGAAAAACGCGGTTTTCGCCCATGAAACGGCTTGTAACCGGCAAAAATGCGCCCCATTTGCGTGCAGTTGTGCACAGGGGATGCAGTATTATCCAAGGTTTAACGGCAGCGCCAGCGCCGTTGCGGTTTTCGCCTTGGAATCAACCACTTAGCACCGATGCCCGGCCATCCACCCGGCCCCATATACGGCGACGAGCGCGCGCAGCCGCGCCCGTGCCCCACAGGACCCATGCACCATGTTTGAAGCTTTCCGTCGGCAGTTCTCGACCGACCTGGCCATCGACCTCGGCACCGCCAACACCCTGATTTACGTCCGCAACAAGGGCATCGTCCTTGACGAACCTTCCGTGGTGTCGATCCGCCACGAAGGCGGCCCCCAGGGCAAGAAGACCATCCAGGCGGTGGGCCACGAAGCCAAGGCCATGCTGGGCAAGGTGCCGGGCAACATCGAGGCCATCCGCCCCATGAAAGACGGCGTGATCGCCGATTTCACGGTGACCGAGCAGATGCTCAAGCAGTTCATCAAGATGGTGCACCCGCGCTCGATGTTCAAGCCGAGCCCGCGCATCATCATCTGCGTGCCCTGCGGCTCCACCCAGGTCGAGCGCCGCGCCATCCGCGAGTCGGCACTGGGCGCCGGGGCCTCCGAGGTGTACCTGATCGAAGAGCCCATGGCCGCGGCGATTGGTGCCGGCCTGCCGGTGTCGGATGCGTCCGGCTCGATGGTGGTCGACATCGGCGGCGGCACCACCGAGGTGGGCGTGATCTCGCTGGGCGGCATGGTCTACAAGGGCAGTGTGCGCGTGGGCGGTGACCGCTTTGACGACGCCATCATTGCCTACATCCGCCGCAACTACGGCATGCTGATCGGCGAGCCCACCGCCGAAGCGATCAAGAAGCAGATCGGCTCGGCGTTCCCGGGCAGCGAAGTCAAGGAAATGGAAGTCAAGGGCCGCAACCTCTCCGAGGGCGTGCCGCGCAGCTTCACCATCTCCAGCAACGAGATCCTTGAAGCCCTCACCGATCCGCTGAACAACATCGTCACCGCCGTGAAGATGGCGCTGGAACACACGCCGCCCGAGCTGGGTGCCGACATCGCCGAGCGCGGCATGATGCTCACCGGCGGCGGCGCGCTGCTGCGCGACCTCGACCGCCTGCTGGCCGAAGAAACCGGCCTGCCGGTGCTGGTGGCCGAAGAACCGCTGACCTGCGTGGTGCGCGGTTGCGGCATGGCCCTGGAGCGCATGGAGCGCCTGGGCACGATCTTCACCAGCGAATAAACCTGCGCGCGCCTCCCGCAGGCGCTGCCACCGCCCACCGACCAGACCCATCCGAGCGCCATGCCACTGGGCACCCTGGACCGCACACCGCCCCCGTTTTTCAAGCAGGGTCCATCGGCTCTGTCCAAACTGGTCGTGTTCAGCGCCATGGCGCTGTTTCTCATGGTGGCCGACCTGCGTTTCCGCATCACGGGGCCGGTGCGCACGGCCATGGCGGTGGTGCTGTACCCGGCGCAATGGGCGGTGCTGCAACCGGTGGAACTGGCCTCGATGGCAGGCGGGTATTTCACCTCGCTGCATGCGGCGCAAAAGGGCGAGAGCGAAGCCCTGGCGCGGCTCACCGCACAGGCCGAGCGCAGCCTGCAGCTCGAACAGATCACCCTGGAAAACCAGCGCCTGCGCGAACTGCTCGCCATGCGCGAGCGCGTGAGCACGAAAGCCACGGGCGCGCAGGTGCTCTACGACTCGGCCGATCCGTATTCGCGCAAGGTCGTGATCGACCGGGGCCAGACCCACGGCATCGAACCGGGTTCGCCTGTCGTCGACGAGCGCGGTGTGCTCGGTCAGGTGACGCAGGTCTACCCGCTGGTGTCCGAGGTCACGCTGCTGATCGACCGCGACCAGGCCATTCCCGTGCTGAACACGCGCACCGGCGTGCGCAGCGTGGCGTATGGCCAGCCGTCGACGCGCGGCGATGGCATGGAGCTGCGCTACACCCTGGCCAGCGCCGACATCGCCGAGGGCGACCTGCTGTCCACCAGCGGCGTGGACGGCGTGTACCCCGCCGGGTTGCCCGTGGCGCGCGTCACGCAGGTGGAGCGCCAGGCCGAGTCGTCGTTTGCGCGCATCCAGTGTGAACCGCTCGCGCGCGTGCAGGGCACCCTGCATGTGCTGGTGCTGGCGTCCACCTCCGCCCAGTTGCCACCACCGCCGACGGCCGAGACCGCAGCGGCGCCGCGCAGCGCCCGACCCGCGCGCGCCGACCGACCGGGTGTCCGGAGCCCCGCACCATGATCATGCGTCCCGGCCAGCAGCTGCTGCTGCCCGCCAACCCCGTCTTCATCTGGTTCAGCCTGATCGCAGCGCTGCTGTTCAACATGGCGCTGAACATGGGAATGTTTGGCCGCGCCGCCTGGGTGCCCGACCTGCTGGCGGTGGTGCTCGTGTTCTGGAGCGTGCACCAGCCGCTGCGCATCGGCGTGGGGGTGGCGTTCGCGTTTGGTCTGGCGATGGACGTGCACCAGGGCGCGCTGCTGGGCCAGCACGCCCTGGCCTACACGGCGCTGGGTTTCCTGGGGATCTCCATGCACCGGCGCCTGCTCTGGTTCGGCGTGCCCAACCAGGCGGTGCAGGTGCTGCCGCTGTTTGTGGCGGCGCACCTGCTGGAGCTGCTGGTGCGCATGGCCGCCGGGGGCAGCTTTCCGGGCGCGCTGTACCTGCTGGCCCCGCTGATCGAGGCCGCGCTCTGGCCTGTGGTGAGCGTGATGCTGCTGGCACCGCAGCGGCGGGCACCCGACCCCGACGACAACCGGCCGCTGTGACATGACCGAAATCCGCAACGTCGAAGCCGACATCGCGCAGTTCCGCACCCGGGCACTGCTGATCGGTCTGGCCGTGGTTTTTGCGTTCGGGCTGGTGGCCTCGCGCATGGTGTACCTGCAGGTGGTGCGGCACGACGACTTGCTGGCACAGGCCGAGAGCAACCGCACGGCGGTACTGCCGGTGGTGCCCAACCGAGGGCAGATCCTGGACCGCTACGGCCGCGTGCTGGCCACCAACTACTCGGCCTACACGCTGGAGATCACGCCCTCGCGTGTCGAAGACATGGACGCCACCATTGCCGGCCTGGGCGAGCTGGTGGAGGTCACGCCGCGCGACCAGCGCCGCTTTCGCAAGCTGCTGGAAGAGTCGCACCGGTTCGACTCGCTGCCGCTGCGCACGCGCCTGACCGACGAGGAGGTGGCGCGCTTCACCGCGCAGCGCTACCGTTTCCCGGGTGTCGATGTGCGCGCACGGTTGCTGCGCCAGTACCCCAACGGCGAGGTGGCGAGCCACGTGATCGGCTACATCGGCCGCATCAACCAGCGCGAGACCGAAGCCATTGCCGACTGGCCTGAGGAAGACCAGGCGAACTACCGGGGCACCGAGTACATCGGCAAGCTCGGCGCAGAGCAGAGTTACGAGCGCGAGCTGCACGGCCTCACGGGCTTCCAGCGCGTGGAAACCTCGGCGGGTGGGCGCGCCGTGCGCGCGCTGGCCAACACGCCGGCCACGCCGGGCAATGCGGTGGTGCTGTCGATCGACATCCAGCTGCAAAAGCTCATCGAGGACATGTACGGCGAGCGGCGTGGAGCGCTGGTCGCCATAGACCCGCGCTCGGGCGAGGTGCTGGCCTTCGTGAGCAAGCCGACCTTCGACCCGAATCTGTTCGTCGAAGGCATCGACGTGGACAACTGGCGCGCGCTCAACGAGTCGCTCGACAAGCCGCTGCTGAACCGCGCGCTGCGCGGCACCTACCCGCCCGGATCGACCTACAAGCCCTTCATGGCACTGGGTGCCCTGGAGACCGGCACGCGCAGCGCGAGCATGACGATGAACGATCCGGGCTACTGGATGTTTGGCGGGCACCGCTTCCGCAGCCATGGCGACGGGCTGGGCATCGTCGACATGCACCGCAGCATCGTGAAGTCGAGCAACACCTATTACTACTCGCTGGCCAACGACATGGGCGTGGACGCCATGCACGACTTCATGAAGCCGCTGGGCTTTGGCCAGATCACCGGCATCGACCTGCGCGGCGAAGTGCGCGGCGTGCTGCCCAGCCAGGAATGGAAGCGCAACACCTACAAGCGGCCCGAGCAGCAGCGCTGGTTTCCGGGCGAAACCATTTCCCTGGGCATTGGCCAGGGCTACAACAGCTTCACGATGCTGCAGCTCGCGCACGCCATGGCCACGCTGGCCAACGGCGGCATCAAGTACAAGCCGCACCTGACCATGGCCACCGAAAACGTGATCACGCGCGAACGGGTGCCCTTGCCCAGCCCGCCGGCCGAGAGCCTGGGCTACAAGCCCGAGCACGTGCGCGTGGTGCTCAACGCCATGCAGGCCGTGACGACCGAGGGCACGTCGACCCGTGTGTTTGCGGGTGCCGGCTACGCCAGTGGCGGCAAGACGGGGACGGCGCAGGCCGTGACGATCGGCCAGAAAGACCGCTACGACGCCCGCAAGCTCGAAGAGCACCAGCGCGACCATTCGCTCTATGTGGCCTTCGCGCCCGTCGACAAGCCACGCGTAGCACTGGCCCTGATCGTGGAGAACGCGGGCTTTGGTGCGGCGCATGCCGCACCCATCGCGCGCCGCGTGTTCGACTACCTGCTGCTCGACCAGTACCCCAGCACGCAGGACCTGGCGGCGGTGCGCGTCGGTCAGGCCAGCGCGCCGATCGGCACGCCGCGCAAGGCCAGCGAAATGCCCTGGCCACCCGAAGCGGCCACGTCAGCGCCCTGAGTTCGCGCTAGAGCACGCCCGGGTTGGTCAGCCACAGCGTCGCGTTGAGCACGCTGGCAAACGCCACCCAGGCCAGGTAAGGCACCAGCAGCCATGCCGCAAGGCGGCGCACGCGGGCAAACAGCGCGATGGTGACCACGATCAGCGCCAGCAGCAGCAACACGTCGGCCAAGGCCCACGCACCCAGGTGCCAGGCAAAGAACAGCCACGACCACAGGGCATTCACCGCGAGCTGGACCACAAAGCACACCAGCGCGGATCTGCGGGCCGGCGCATGCACCTCGCGCCACACCAGCCACGCAGCCACGCCCATCAGCAGGTAGAGCACGGTCCACACGGGGCCGAAGACGCCCGCAGGCGGTGCCCAGGCCGGCTGCTTCAGCTCGGCGTAAAACGAGGCGGCATCGATCGAGGCGAGGGCGCCCAGGCCACCGGTGGCCATCACCAGGGCCAGCCAGCCCAGAAAACCAAGCATTTGAGAGCGGGTGGAACGGGTCGTCATGTCGGGCTCCAGGAGGTGGGGAAACGTCAGCCGCGCAGCCACGCGTCGTAGGTGGTCTTGAGGATGAGGGCGCTCACCACGAAGATGAACACGATGCGAACGAAACCGCTGCCGTGCTTGAGGGCAAGCCGCGTGCCCAGCAGGCTGCCCACCACGTTGGCCACGGCCATGGCCAGCACGAAGTGCCACCACACGTGGCCTTTCCAGGCAAAGAGCAACAGCGCCGCGAGGTTGGTGGCGGTGTTGAGCAGCTTGGCGCTGGCGCTGGCGTGCAGGAAGTCGTAGCCCAGCCAGCGCACGAAGAGGAAGACGAAGAAGCTGCCGGTGCCGGGGCCGAAGAAGCCGTCGTAGAAGCCGATGACAGCGCCCAGCGCGCACGCGGCCCAGGCCTCGCGGCGGCCCTGAAAGCGCGGTGCGTGGTGGCGACCGAGCTCTTTGCGCGCCAGCGTGTAGCCCAGCACGCACAGCAGCACCAGCGGCAGCGCGCGGCGCAGGAAATCGGGCGATATGACGGTGACCGTCCATGCGCCGGCCATGGAGCCGGCAAAGCCCACCGCCGCCGCCGGCAGCAGGGCATGCCACGGCATCTGCACGCGGCGCGCGTATTGAACCGTGGCCGCCGCCGTGCCCCACACCGAGGCGCCCTTGTTCACGCCGAACAGCGTGGCCGGGTGGGTGGTGGGAAACATGGCAAAGAGCGCCGGCACCAGGATGAGCCCGCCCCCGCCAACGATCGAATCCACAAAGCCGGCAAAGAGCGACGCCAGCGAGACGAGCAAGAGTTCCATCGCGAGATTGTCGCTGCGCCCGCACGGGCAAAAAAAAGCCGACCCTTTCGGGGTCGGCTTGAGGAATCTGGCATCTCTGGAGGACGCTGAAACCGTTGTTTTATTTGGACTGGGTTGTCTCCTCGGTCCCCCGCGGTCACCAGCGCTGTGCGCTGTTGGCGAGTGCATGCACTGTAGCGGCCCGCACCAGCACTGTGCATCCGGGCTTTCCCTTGTCCGGGACAACCCTTGGCACAGGAAATGCGGAGGGCCAGCGTCGTTGGAAACAGGCCACAAAATGCACCAGAACCGTGTCGCACCCGCCCGCAGTCCGTCCAAACCACCACGAAAGCATTCATTTCCATCCCCGCTGATCGCCCTGCTGCTGAGTCCACTGGCCGCCCTGGCCCAGACCGCGCCGGCTGCCGCGCCTGAACCGGCCGCAACCACCGCGCTCACGGCACCGGGACTGGTGGCCGCCAGTGCCATTCAGGGTGCGGACACCGCCTGGCTCATGGTCAGCACGGCGCTGGTGCTGCTCATGACGCTGCCCGGCATTGCGCTCTTTTATGGCGGCATGGTCCGGCGCATCAACGTCATCAACACGCTGGCCAGCGTGGTGGGCATTGCCGCGGTGGTGAGCGTGCTGTGGTTTGCGCTGGCGTATTCGCTGGCGTTCACGCCGGGCGGCGCGCTGGGCGGCTTCATCGGCGGCGCGAGCCGCATGGGGTTCTCGGGCATGGAATATCTGGCGGCCTCGGGGCAGGTGGCGGTGAGCCACATCGCGCAGCACGTGCCCGAATCGGTGTTTGCCATGTTCCAGCTGACCTTCGCGATCATCACCTGCGCGCTGGTGGTGGGCGCGCTGGTGGAGCGCATGCACTTCGGCGCGCTGCTGCTGTTTGCGGGCCTGTGGCTGTTGCTGGTGTACGCGCCGATTGCGCACTGGGTGTGGGAGCCGGGCGGCTGGCTCGCGCAGCTGGGTGCGCTCGATTTCGCGGGGGGCGCGGTGGTGCACATCAACGCAGGCGCGGCCGCCCTGGTGTGCGCCTACGCGCTCGGCCCGCGCGCGGGCTATGGGCGCGAGCCTTTCGTGCCGTTCAACCTGGGTCTGACCATGGCGGGCACTGGCCTGCTGTGGGTGGGCTGGTTCGGCTTCAACGCCGGCTCGGCGCTCGCAGCCGATGGCCGCGCGGGTCTGGCGCTGCTGGTGACGCACGTGGCGGCGGCGTCGGGCGCGATCGCCTGGATGGGCGCCGAGTGGTTTTCGCGCAAGCGCGCCTCGCTGCTGGGCCTGTGCTCAGGTGTGGTGGCAGGCCTGGTGGCGATCACGCCGGCCGCCGGGTTCGTGACACCGCGCAGCGCGCTCGTGATTGGTCTGGTGGCGGGCGTGGCGTGTTACTGGGGCGCGACCGCGCTCAAGCGCAAGCTGCGCGCGGACGACTCGCTCGATGTGTTCGGCGTGCACGGCGTGGGCGGGCTGGTGGGCGCGGTGCTCACGGGCGTGCTGGCCGACCCGGCCATCTCGGGCGTGGAGTCGAGCGTGGTGGCGCAGCTCATTGCCTGCGTGGCGGTGCTGGCCTACAGCCTGGTGATGACGGCCGTGGTGCTGTGGCTCACCTCGCGCTTTGCCACGCTGCGCGTGCGCGAAGGCGAAGAGCGCGCGGGCCTGGACGTGTCCCTGCACAACGAGAGCGTGGGTTGAACCTGCGGCGCGCGCGCCGCGACGAAGGAGTAGCCATGAGCACCAGCGATGTCTTTGCTATTGCCGCCCACCTGCATGTGCTGCTGCGCCGCAAGACCGGGCGTGTGACCGACACCGAATGGATGGCGACCAACGCCGACTACGCGCGCGAAGTGGTGCGCCATGCGCGCGAGAAAGCGGCCAGCGACGGGCTGGACGAGCTGCTGCCCTGGGCCGAGAAACTGGAAGCAGCCATCCCCGCCATGAACGCGCCGCAGCGCAAGACGCTGCTCGATGTGGCCGCCGACGCGCTGCGCAACGCCCCGGGCGGTGGCCAGTACGTGGGCCGCCTGCGCTGAGCGCAAACGTCAGTGGCGTGGGGCGGTCATCCAGCGAGCCGCCTTCTCCGCGATCATCAGCGTGGGGCTGTTGGTGTTGCCGCTGGTGATGGTGGGCATGACACCCGCATCCACCACGCGCAAGCCCTGCACACCGCGCACGCGCAGGCGGCTGTCGACCACGGCCATCGGGTCGTCCGCGCGGCCCATGCGGGTGGTGCCCACAGGGTGGAAGATGGTGCTGGCGATATCGCCGGCCAGGCGGGCGAGCTCTTCGTCGCTCTGGTACTGCGGGCCGGGCTTGAACTCTTCGGGCTGGTACTTCGCCAGCGCCGGTTGCGCCACGATGCGCCGCGTCACGCGCAGGCTGTCGGCGGCCACCTGCCGGTCCTGCTCTGTGCTGAGGTAGTTGGGCGCGATGGCGGGTGCGTCGTCCGCGCGGGGCGAGGTGATGCGCACATGCCCGCGGCTGGCGGGATTGAGGTTGCACACGCTGGCCGTGAAAGCGGGGAACGCGTGCAGGGGCTCGCCAAACGCGTCCAGGCTGAGCGGCTGCACGTGGTACTGCAGGTTGGGGTGCGGCTGCCGCGGGTCGCTGCGCGTGAAGGCCCCGAGCTGGCTGGGCGCCATGCTCATCGGGCCGGTGCGCCGTGCCATGTACTCCACCCCGATGCGCGCCTTGCCCCACAGGGAGCTGGCCAGCACGTTCAGCGTGGTCGCGCCCTGCACCTTGAACACCGCGCGAATCTGCAGGTGGTCCTGCAGGTTCTCGCCCACGCCGGGCAGCTCGTGCTGCACGGCAATGCCCTGCGGCTGCAACACCGCCGCCGGGCCGATGCCCGAGCGCTGCAGGATGGCTGGCGAACCGATGCTGCCCGCGCTCAGCACCACCTCTTGCGCGGCCTGCACCTGCACGCGCTGCCCCTGGCGCCGCAGCTCCACGCCGGTGCAGCGCAAGGCACCGCCCGCATCGCGCTGCAGCACGAGCCGCTCGGTGAGCGTCTCGGTCCACACGGTGAGGTTGGCGCGCTGCAGGACCGGGCGCAGGAATGCCTTGGACGCGTTCCAGCGCCAGCCCGCTTTCTGGTTGACTTCAAAGTAGCCCACGCCTTCGTTGTCGCCGGTGTTGAAGTCGGGCGTGGCCGGGATACCGGCCTGCTGCGCGGCCTGCGCGAAGGCGTCGAGCACGTCCCAGCGCAGGCGCTGTTTCTCGATGCGCCACTCGCCACCATGCCCGTGCAGCGCCGCGAACGCAGGGTCTTGCGCGGCATCGAGCCGGTGGTGGTTTTCGTGCGCCTTGAAAGCCGGCAGCACCTGGTCCCAGCGCCAGGCGTCGTCACCGGTGAAGGCGGCCCAGTGGTCGTAGTCGCGCGCCTGGCCGCGCATGTAGATCATGCCGTTGATGCTGGAGCAGCCGCCCAGCGTCTTGCCGCGCGGGTAGCGCAGGCGCCGCCCGTTGAGGCCGGCGTCGGGCTCGGTCTGGTAAAGCCAGTCGGTGCGCGGGTTGCCGATGCAATAGAGGTAACCGACCGGAATGTGGATCCAGTGGTAGTCGTCCTTGCGGCCCGCTTCCACCAGCAGCACGCGCTTCGCAGGGTCGGCCGAAAGGCGGTTGGCCATGAGGCAGCCGGCGGTGCCACCGCCGATCACGATGTAGTCGAAGGTGGTGTCGCTCATGGGGCTTCGGGGTGGGTGTCGGTGAAGGTGTGGGTCTCGTCCAGGCTGAAGTCGCCGCGCTGAAAGGCCGCCACCACCGCCTCGGCCTCGGTCAGGCGGGTCTCGGGCACCATCACGCGCACCGGAATGGCCGAGGCCAGCAGCATATGGGTCTGCACCAGGTGCGCGTCGGCCACCGCCGCCGGCACACCCCCGGCCTGCAGGCAACCGCGCAAGAGAAAAGCCTCGGTCGGATTGAAGAACGTGACCAGCGTCTTCCAGTCACCCTGCGCAAGGTCGTAAGCACTGTTGCCTTCATCCATTCGCGGTCTCCTCGAAGCGAGATGCCCTGATACCAGAGACACCAAGGATCCGGCTAAGCCGGTCCAAGGTGTCGTCCCCCCACCGGGGGGAAGCGCCGAAGGCGCGCAGGGGGGGAGCTTACTTCGCCGTAGGCATCACGAACTCGGCGCCCTTGCCAATGCTCTCGGGCCAGCGCTGCATGATGCTCTTTTGCTTGGTGTAGAAGCGCACGCCTTCTTCGCCGTACGCGTGCATGTCGCCAAACAGGCTCTTCTTCCAGCCGCCAAAGCCGTGCCACGCCATGGGCACGGGGATCGGCACGTTGATGCCGACCATGCCGACCTGGATGCGCCGCGCGAATTCGCGGGCCACGTTGCCGTCACGGGTGAAGCAGCTCACGCCGTTGCCGAACTCGTGGTCGTTGATGATCTGCACGGCCTGCGCAAAGTCGGGCACGCGCACGCAGCTGAGCACGGGGCCGAAGATTTCTTCCTTGTAGATTTTCATGTCGGTGCTGACGTGGTCGAACAGCGTGCCGCCCATCCAGAAGCCGTGGTCGCAACCTTCACCGGCCTTCGCGCCGTCAAACACACGGCCGTCGACCAGCAGCTTCGCGCCCTCTTTCTCGCCCGCGTCGATGTAGCCGGTGATGCGCTGGTGCGCAGCCGCGGTGACGATGGGGCCCATCTCGGCCGCGAGGTTGGTGCCGTTGAGCACCTTGAGTGTCTTCGTGCGCTCGATCAGCTTGGGCATGATGCGCTCGGCCACATCGCCCACCAGCACGGCCACGCTGATGGCCATGCAGCGCTCACCGGCCGAGCCGTAAGCCGAGCCAATGAGCGCGTCCACCGCCTGGTCGAGGTCGGCATCGGGCATGACCACCATGTGGTTCTTGGCGCCGCCCAGGGCCTGCACGCGCTTGCCATGGTGCGCGCCGGTCTCGTAGATGTAGTTGGCAATCGGCGTGGAGCCGACGAAGCTGATGGCCTTCACGTCGGGGTGCACCAGCAGCGCGTCCACCGCTTCCTTGTCGCCCTGCACCACGTTGAACACGCCGTCGGGCAGGCCCGCTTTCTTCAGCAGCTCGGCCATGAACAGGCTGGCGCTCGGGTCGGTCGGGCTGGGCTTGAGGATGAAGGTGTTGCCCGCGGCAATGGCCACCGGGAACATCCACATGGGCACCATCACAGGAAAGTTGAACGGCGTGATGCCGGCCACCACACCCAGCGGCTGGCGCAGCGTCCAGTTGTCCATGCCGGTGGACACCTGGTCGGTGAAGTCGCCCTTGAGCAGCTGCGGAATGCCGCAGGCGAATTCGATGATGTCGATGCCGCGCGAGACCTCGCCCTGCGCGTCGGTGAACACCTTGCCGTGCTCGGCGGTGATCAGGTGCGCAAGCGCGTCCTTGTGCTGGTTCACGAGCTCAAGAAACTTGAACATGACGCGCGCACGGCGGATGGGCGGCGTGTCGGCCCAGGCCGGGAAGGCCGCCTGCGCCGCGGCCACCGCCGCACCCACGTCGGCCGCATTGGCCAGCGCCACACGGCCGCTGACCGCGCCGGTGGCGGGGTTGAACACATCCATCTGGCGCGACGAGGTGCCGGGCGCGACCTGGCCCTGGATGAAGTGGTGGATCGGGTTCGGGGTATTGGCCATGGCGGTCTCGCTCGGTTGAAACAGGGAGTGCGGTTCAGTTTAGGGAGCGACCCCGGCAGCGACTAGGGGCCCGGACTTGAACGCATTGTTCGTCATGGTGAACAATGCAGGCATGAGTGATAAAAAAGTGGAAGACCTCTGGGCGCACCTGCACTGGCTCACAGTGCTGGCGCAGCAAGGCAGTTACACCGCGTCGGCACAGCGCCTGGGCGTGAGCAAGGCGGCCATGAGCCAGCGCATCAGCGAGCTCGAGCGCGCCGCCGGCGTGCCGCTGGTGCAGCGCACCACGCGCAGCGTGCGCCTGACCGAAGCGGGCCAGCAGCTGGTGGCGGGCATGCGCGATCCGTTCGAGCGCATCGCGCAGAGCTTCTCCAGCGTGCGCGACCTGGCCGACGAGCCCGCCGGCCTGGTCCGCTTGACGGCACCCGTGGCCTTCGCGCGGCAGCAGCTCGTGCCGCGCATCGCCGAGTTCGCGCGGGCGCACCCCAAGGTGCGTCTGGAGCTGCACATGTCGGACCACCTCAGCTCACTGGCCACCGAGGGCTTTGACCTCGCCATCCGCCACACCGCCTCGCCACCCGACACGCACGTGGCCTGGCCGCTGTGCGCCACGCGCTCGCTGCTCGTGGCCAGCCGCGACTACCTGCGCCGGCGCGGCACGCCCACATCGCCCCAGGACCTCGCCACGCACGACTGCCTGCACTACCCGCGCGCGCAGGACACGCCGGCCTGGCACTTCATGCCACCCGAGGGGCGCCGCAAGGCGGCGCGCCAGCGCGTCACGGTGCCGGTGAGCGGCCCCTTCTGCGCCAACAACAGCGAAGCCCTGCGCGACGCCGCCATCGCGGGCCTGGGCATCGCGCTCGTGCCCGACTTCAGCGCGCAGGCGGCGCTGAAGTCGCGTCAGTTGGTGGAGGTGCTGCCCGACTGGGCATCGGTCGGCACGTTCAGCCCGCAGATCTACGCCATCCGGCCTTATGCCAGCCACGTGCCGCGCGCGGTGTCGGCGTTCGTGGCGTGGTTGCGGGTGGCGCTGGCAGACGGTTTTGCCGTGCACCCCTGAGGCGCCGTCGGCGTCATACTCCCCTCGCTGTCCCAACTTCCGCCCGCACCCATGACCGAGCCCAACGACACCCCGCCCGCCCCGCCACCCACCGAAACCGCGCCCATCAGTGCACCGTCGATGAAGCCGGTGTCCGGCTCCGTCATGTTGCGCGTGCTGCTGGTGGCCGTGTCGGTGGCGTTCGTCTGGATCCTGCTGCCCTTCTACGGCACCATCCTCTGGGGCGCGATCATCGCGCTGCTGTTTGCGCCACTCAACCGCTGGCTGCTGCCGCGCATGGGGCAGCGCCGCACGCTGGCTGCGTTGATCACCATGCTGGCGGCCATCGTCATCGTGGTGCTGCCGGCGGCGCTGGTAGCCACCTCGCTGGCACGCGAAGCCAGTCAGTTGTATGCGCGCATTGAATCGGGCGAGCTCAAACCCGCGCTGATGCTGCGCGGCCTGTTCGAGGCCCTGCCCTCGTGGCTCACCGACCTGCTGGCGCGCTTTGGCCTGGGCAACTTCGACCTCATCCAGCGCAAGCTCACGCAGGCGGTCACCCAGGGCAGCCAGTTCATCGCCACGCAAACCTTCAACCTCGGGCAGGACGCGCTGGGCCTGGTGGTGAGCCTGGCCATTGCGCTGTACCTCGCCTTCTTCCTCGTGCGCGACGGCGGCGCCATCATGCGCGCCATCCGCATGGCCATTCCGCTGCCACCGGATGACAAGCAGGAGCTGCTGGAACAGTTCGGCACCGTGCTGCGCGCCACGGTCAAGGGCAACCTGGTGGTGGCGCTGGTGCAAGGTGCCCTGGGCGGTCTGGCGTTCTGGGTGCTCGGCGTGAACGCGGCGCTGCTATGGGCGGTGCTGATGGCAGTGCTGTCGCTGCTGCCCGCCGTGGGCGCGGGCCTGGTGTGGGGCCCGGTCGCCATCTGGCTGTTTGCCACCGGCGAGGTGTGGCAGAGCGTGGGCCTGGTGCTGTACGGCGTGCTGGTGATCGGCCTGGTGGACAACGTGCTGCGCCCGCTGCTGGTGGGCAAGGACACCGGCATGCCGGACTACCTGGTGCTCATCTCCACCGTGGGCGGCATCTCGGTGATGGGCATCAACGGTTTCGTGATCGGCCCGGTGGTCGCTGCCATGTTCGTCGCGGTCTGGGGCATCCAGACGGCCACGCGCGTGAAGGCGCGCGCGGCCGCCATGTCAGCCGACGAGGTGGCGACCGCCCCGAACCCGCCGCCTCACTCCGGCTGAATGCCGGCCTGCTGGATCAGCCGCGTCCATTTGGCCAGCTCGCTGCGGCCGAAGTCGGCCAGCTCCTGGGGCGTGCTGGTCACGGGTTGCAGGCCCAGGGTGGTCATGCGCTCCTGTGTGGCGGGGTTGCCCACGAAGGCGCGCAGCTCGCGGTTGAGGCGCTCAACCACCGGCGCCGGCGTACCGGCGGGCGCATACATCGCGTACCAGGCCAGCAACTCAAAGCCCTTGATCGACTGCGCAATCGGCGGCACATCGGGCAAGGCGGGCACCGGCGTGAGGCTGCTCACGCCCAGCGCACGCAGCTTGCCGCCTTTGACTTGCGGCGTGCCGGTGGCCATGTCGGTGAACATCATGTCGACCTGGCCCGCGATGACGTCGTTGATGCCCAGCGGGATGGATTTGTAGGGCACGTGCAGCATGTCGATGCCGGCCATGCTGGTGAGCATGGCGCCGGGCACCAGGGTGCCTGCGCTGCCCGAGGCGTAGGTCAGCTTGCCGGGCCGGGCCTTGGCCAGCGCGATCAGCTCGGCCACGGTCTTGACCGGGAGCGACGGGTGGACCACCAGCATGGCGGGCGTGTTGGCGATGCGACCGATGGGAGCGAAGTCCTTGACAGGGTCGTAGTTGATCTTCTTCATCAGGCTCGGTGCCGCCGCCTGCGTGGTGTTCGTGGTCACGAACAGCGTGTAGCCATCGGGCGCGGCACGCGCGGCGGCGTCTGCGCCAATCGTGCCGTTGCCTCCGGCACGGTTGTCCACCACCACCGGCTGGCCGAGCGCGCGCGTGAGGTGTTCGCCCACCAGGCGCGCCACGATGTCGTTGCCGCTGCCCGACCCAAACGGCACGATGATGCGCAGGGGCCGCGTGGGCCAGTTCGGCTCTTGCGCGAGCGCTGGCGTGGCGCACAGTGCCGTGGCGGTGACCGCGCAGGCGGCTTGAAGAAAGAGTCGTCGGGTCATGGAACAGTGTCTCCTGTGGTCATTCAAAGCGATCAGGTTGCGGGCACCGGCGGCTCGATGGTGTCGAGCCAGGCCAGCACGCGCGCGGCGACGGCGTCCGAGTTGCGGTCCATCATCGGAAAGTGGGAGTTGCCTTCGAGGCCTTCGCGCGGCAGGTCGCACACATCGACCCGAACGCCCGCAGCGCGCAGCGCGCTGGCGTGCGCATCCACGCTGGCGCGGTAACGCTGCCAGATCGGGTGGTCGGCGATGCGGTCACCCCACACGTACAGGTGCGCGGGCCACGCGCTGCCGATGTCGGCATGCGCCACCTGCGGTGCGCCAGACGGTTCAAGGGCCACCACCGCGACCACGGCCTCGGGCCGGCGGCGCGCGGCCTCCAGCGCGAAGCCGCCGCCCTGGCTGTGGCCCAGCACGATGCACGGGCCCACCTGGCGCAGGAGCGCATCGTAGGCCGCCAGCGTGAGCGCCTCATGGTCGGCCCAGCGCGGCACCCACTGCGCGGCAAAGGCGTCAAACGCATCGACCGGAAACTGTTGGCCAGCATGCGCACGGCGGTCTTGTGCCTGCGTGGCATAGCCTTCGCGCGGGCCGATGCGAAACATGTCCCAGCCTTCGTCCAGCGTGCGATGGAGCGGTGCGTCGGCATAGATCTCGGGCCATCGCGACCAGCCCGCACGGCCACGCTCCACCGCGTCGCTGACGTACACATCGAATCCCGCCCGCAGGAAGTACGTGAGCCAGCCGGGCCGGCCATCGGGGGTGGTTTCCCAGTTGGCGCCGGTCATGCCGCCGCCGTGCCAGAGCAGCAGCGGTACCCGCCGCGTGGGGCGCGCCTGCAGATACGCCTGCACATACATCTGACCGCTGATGTGGTCGCCGTTCGGGTCCACGCTTCGCGCCGGTCCGTTCTGGGCGAAGCGCCGCTGCTCGACCGCCAGGCCCTGCAGGGTGCGGACCGAGCCCCCCACGCAAAAGCTGCGGATGTCACGCAGGCACAGCGGCGCGGCGGCGTCCGGCCCAGGTGCAGTGAATGGGTTCATCGCCATCCCTCAGTGGCGCGCCGAGAGGCTTGCGGCATCCACCGCAAAGCACCGGATGCGCGGCGTCGCGCCCAGGTGCTCGATCACCGCGCGTTCGGCGCCGTCCATGAATCCGGTCAACGCGTCGGCGTCCCGGTACGGCTGGGCGCGGTAATGCATCTCCAGCAGCAGCGCCGCGCCGCGGGGCATCACGGCCGGCACGAAGGCAATCTGGATGGCCGTGGGGTGTGCCCGCAGCAGCGACAGACAGAGCGCCTCCAGCTCGACGGCGACGGCCTCGGCCTGCTCGGGTGTGACAGGCGTTGGACTGAAAACTTTGATGACGGGCATGCGGCGGACCGGGCAAGAACAGATGGCGAATTCTTGGCAGCGCCTTACATTCTGTAAATTGCTCAATTTTCAGAATTTGTTGCATGGCAATCATCAATTACCGCGTCGATGACTTGCGCGCCCTGTCCGCCCTGCACACCAGCGGCAGCTTCGTGCGCGCAGCCGAGCGGCTGCACATCACCCAGTCGGCCTTCAGCCGCCGCATCTCCCAGCTGGAAGCCGCCGTCGGCGGTGCCCTGGTGGAGCGCACCACACGCCGCGTGGCGCTCACGTCCCTGGGGCTCGATCTGGTGCGCAAGACCGGCCTGCTGCTGGAGCAGCTGGACGACGCCATGGTCGAGGCCGGGCGCAGCGCCCGCGGCGAATCGGGACGCATCGACGTGGCGTGCCTCACCACGGTGGCGTACTCGCTGCTGCCCCCCGTGCTGGACACCTTTCGCCAACGCTACCCCCATGTGCGCCTGCATCTGCGCGACGACACCGGTCAGCGTGTCGTACAGGCCGTGCTGGCCCGCGAGGCCGAATTCGGCATTGGCGTGCTCGGGCCGCCGTCGGCCGAGCTGCACGTCGAACACTGTGCCGACGACCCCTACGTCATTGCCTTTCGCGCGGGACATGCCTTGCAAAGGCGCAAGCGAGTCGGCTGGAAAGACCTGCAAGCCTGGCGCGTGGTGGCGCTGCGCTCGACCAGCGCCAACCGCCAGCAGATTGATGAAGCGCTGGCGGCGGCAGGCATTGCCTCGCCGTGGTTTGACGAGGTGGAGCACCTGTCCTCCATGCTTGGCCTGCTGCGCGGTGGCGTCGGCATCGGCGTGCTGCCTCGCCTGGCGCTGCAGGCCGGTGCGGCGGTGGACCTGCTTTCAAGGCCGCTGCACTCGCCCGACGTGGTGCGCCGCATCGGGCTGCTCAAGCGGCGCGACACCCGCCTGAGCCGCCCGGCCGAAGACCTTTGGAACATGCTGCGCCAACAGTTGATGCACCATGGCTGAGGCCCGACTTTCAACCACAATGCGCCCATGAAACCCACCACCCTCTGCCTGGCCTCGCTCACGGTCTTGCTCACCGCCTGCTCCAGCACCCCCGTGGCACCACCGGCCAGCGAGCGCACGCCGATCATGTGCACGCAAGACGTGCTGCAGTGCCCCGACGGTCGCTTCGTCGGTCGCACGCCGCCGGGCTGCGTGTTCATGTGCCCGGCCGCCACCACCCCACCGTCCGCGCGCTGACATGAACACCCCGAACGCCCACTGGCCCCACCCGAGCCTCACAAGGCTGGTGGCACTGGTCGCGTGGTTCGGCCTGGGGCTGCAGCTGTGGTTGTCGTTGCAACTGGTGGCGCAGCAAGGCAAGTCCGCCACGGACGGCCTGGTGATCTTCATGGGCTACTTCACCGTGCTCACCAACCTGCTGGTGGCTGTGAGCCTGAGCCTGGCTGCCGGGTTGCCCACCAGCGCCGCGGGTCGCTGGTTCAGGCGCACGGAGGTGGCAACGGCGGTGACCGTGAGCATCACGCTGGTGGGCCTGGCCTACCACGTGCTGCTGCGGCACGTGTGGGACCCGCAGGGTCTGCAGAAAGTGGCCGACGTGACCTTGCACTACGCAGTGCCGCTGCTGTGCGTGTTGCACTGGTGGTGCGTGGTGCCACCCCGGCGCATGCCGTGGCTGGCGCCCTTCGCATGGGCGGCATGGCCGCTGGCCTATCTGGCGTATGCCTTGCTGCGCGGTCACTGGCTGCAGAGCTATCCCTACCCGTTCATCGACGTGGGCGTGCTGGGCTACCCGCGCACGCTCTTGAACGCGCTGGGCCTGCTGGTGGTGTTTCTGCTGGTGGGCGCGGTGTTCGTCGCGGTGGCGCGCTGGCGCCTCAGTACACCGACGCGTTGAGCAGGCGCTGCACCAGCGGGTGCTGCACCTTGCGCGCGGTGCCGATGGCGTAGAAGTGCTCCTGCACACCGTCGCACGGCGCGAACCATTTCAGTCCGTAGCCTTGCGCGAGGTCGTCGCGCAGGCGCTCGGCGGCGGGAATCACGCCCATGCCCGACGCGCCGAAGGTGGCGAGCAAGGCGCTGTCTTCAAACTCGCCCACCACGCGCGGCTGCACGCCTTGCCGCTCAAACCACTGGTCGATGCGCAGGCGCACCGACGACTGCGCGGTGGGCAGCAACACCGGCACCTGCGACAGGCACTGCGGGAAATCGCGGCGGGCCTGCGCCAGCCAGGCTTTGGGCGCATACCAACCCAGCGGCGACGACCCCAGCGGATGGCTGTAGAGCCGCAGGTTGGGGTTGGCCGGGGCGGGCCGGTCCGACAGCACCACATCGAGCCGGTGCAGCGCCAGCGAGCCCAGCAGGTCTTCGAAGCCGTCTTCGTGGCACAGCAGCCGCAGGTTGGGCTCGGTGAGCGCGGGACCGAGCAGGTCGCGCACCGCGAACTTGGGCAGCCCGTCGGAGATGCCGACCACGAGGCGCACCCGGTTCTGGCTCGCCGCATCGCCCACCGCGGTGTGCAGCTGTTCGCCCAGGGCGAAGATCTGCTCGGCCAGCTCCAGCGCGGTCTGCCCGGCCTCGGTCAGCGCCAGGCCGCGCCCGGCCGGCTTGAACAGCGCGTGCCCCAGCGACTGCTCCAGCAGGCGCACCTGTGCACTCACCGTCTGCACCGCGAGGCCCAGGCGCTCGGCGGCGTGCGACATGCCGCCTTCTTTGGCGGTGACCCAGAAGTAGTACAGGTGCTTGTAGTTGAGTTCCTGATTCATGCTTCGTCTTTCTGTGACATTAATTCCGCAATTTTCTGCTTTTTTCGAATCCAGGTCACGGCTATGCTCCGGGCCTCGCCCCAAGGGCAAACCCGCACACGCTACCGAGAAAGGACACGACCATGCGCAACTACCGCACCAACAGCCCCGAGGCGGCCGCCCGCCTCCTGGCCATGGCCCTGGTGGCCGATGGCAACTACTCGCTCACCGAAATCCGCGCGCTGGACCGCATCCAGGCGTCCGGCCGGCTGGGCCTGGCACCCGATGCGCTCAAGGAAGTGCTGGACCACTTCTGCGAAGACCTGCTGACCGCTGCCCATGGCGAATGGACGGGCTCGGCCCGCATGGACGAGACGATCCGGCAACAGCTGCTCGACGAAGTTCAGGACCCGGCGCTGCGCGCGCTGGTGGTGGACCTGTGCCAGGCCATCGTGCAAGCCGACGGGCACGAGGCCGATGGCGAGGCCGCGCTGCTGGATGCGCTCACCCGCGCCTGGCGCGCCAGTCCGGTCAACGGAGCTGCGCGCGCCGCAGGAGCGCGGGCATGAAGCCACTCATCTGGGGGGTGTTTGGCCTGCTCGCCTTGTGCTGGACCGGGCTTGCCGCGGCATCGGTGCAGATCACCGAGTGGATGCTCACGGCCATCGCCGCGGGCCAGGTCACCGATGCGGCCAACGCGGCTGGCCAATGGCCCGTGCCAGCCTGGCTCGCGCTGTGGATCGACCCCGCCTGGCTGAAAGACATGCAGACCGCGTGGCTTGGCTTGGTGCAGTGGCTGGGCCAGGTGCTGCCGTCCACGCAAAGCCTGAGCGGCTGGGTCGCACCGCTGGTGTGGACCGTCTGGGCGCTGGGTCTGTTGTGCCTGCTGGTGCCCGCCATCGCGCTGCACTGGGTCGCAGGCCGCCTGAAGACACCCACCACCCTGCGCAAAGCACAACCCTGACGCCCGGGCAGCGTGTGAAGCAGAGGAGGCCGCCTAAAATCGGCCTTCCGCTTCACGGACCGCCCGCTTGACGCCACCTGCCCCACACGCTGCATCGCCTGACCAGAGCCCGCTCTATGTGGACCTGGACGGCACGCTCACGCCCAGCGACACCCTGCACGAGTCGGCGCTGCTGTTGGTGCGCCGGCATCCGCTGAACCTGTTGCGCCTGCTCGCCTGGCTGCCACTGGGCAAGGCGGGCTTCAAGCAGCGTCTGGCCAGCGAGGCCCGGCCCGACCCCGCCCTGCTGCCCTACAACGAGCCTTTCGTGCAGTACCTGCGCGACGAGCACGCGCGCGGTCGCCCGCTGGTGCTGGCCAGCGCCGCCGACGCGCGCATCGTGCAGGAAGTGGCCAGCCATCTGGAGGTGTTCGACGATCACCTGGGCACCAACGCGCAGGCCGACGGTGTGAACCTGAGCCGCGGCAACAAGCGCACGGCCATCGACGCGCACGCCAGCGCCCGCGGTCATGGCCACTGGGCCTACGCGGGCAACAGCCGCGACGACCTCGACGTGTGGGCCGGCAGCGCCGAAGCGGTGGCGGTGAACGCGCCGGGCGGCGTGGTGGCCTCGTTGCAGCGCACCCACCCGCAGGCCCGCGTGTTCGAACGCGAACCGCTGAGCCTGAAAACCGTGCTGCGCGCCATCCGCCTCAAGCAGTGGACGAAAAACGGACTGCTGTTCGTGCCGCTGCTGGCCGCACATTCGCTGAGCCCGCAGCTGTGGTGGTCGGTGCTGCTCGCCTTCGTGGCCTTCGGCCTGTGCGCCTCGGCCACCTACCTGGTCAACGACCTGCTGGACCTGCCCAACGACCGGGCGCACCGCATCAAGCGCCACCGGCCGCTGGCCTCGGGTGCCATCGGCATTCCCACCGCGGTGGGGCTGGCGCTGGTGATGCTGGTGCTCGCCTTCGTGCTGGCGTTCGCGGTGTCCACCGGCTTTGCCTGGATGCTGCTGGCCTACACGGTGACGACGCTGGCGTATTCGCTGGTGCTCAAACGGCTCGCCCTGATCGACGTGCTGGTGCTCTCGGGCCTGTACACGCTGCGCATTGGCGCTGGCGCTGTGGCGTCTGGCGTGGACTTGTCCAACTGGTTGCTCGCCATCTCGATCTTCCTGTTCCTGAGCCTCGCGCTGGTCAAGCGCTGCGCCGAACTCGAAGAGCTGGAAGACGATCGCAGCGTGCTCGCGCCGGGTCGGGGCTATCGCCCGCGCGATCTGGATTCGTTGCGCGCCATGGGCATGTCCAGCGGCTTCCTGGCGGTGCTGGTGCTCGCCCTCTATATCGACAGCCAGAACAGCCGCCAGCTCTACGCACACCCCGACTGGCTCTGGGCCGCGGCACCGGTGTTGCTGCTCTGGGTCATGCGCATCTGGCTCAAGACCGGTCGGCGCGAACTGCACGGCGAAGACCCACTGCAGTTTGCGCTGAAGGACCCCTTCAGCTGGTTCACGCTGCTCGTCATGGGCGGCATCGGCCTGGCCGCCACGGTCGGCTTCTGACCTCGAGACCTTCGCCATGAAATCCGTTGCCCTGGGCCTGGCCCTGTTCTGCGTGCTGCTGTCCTCGGCCGCGCAAATCGCCATGAAGCGAGGCATGGGCGCCCCCGCAGCCGCCGACGTGGGCAGCATCTACCTGCAGGCACTCAGCAGCCCGATGGTGTGGCTCGGTCTCATGCTGTATGGCGCAAGCGCCGTGCTCTGGCTGTGGGTGCTCTCGCGGCTGGACGTGAGCGTGGCCTACCCGCTGGTGAGCCTGGGTTTCGTGGTCACGCTCGCGCTGGGCGTGCTCTGGCTGGGTGAGCCGTTCTCGTGGCTGCGCGTGGCCGGCTGCACCCTGATCGTGGTGGGCGTGAGCCTGCTGGCCCTGGACGCTTGACACCCTGACCATGCGCGCCTCCGAATATTCCGCCCACGCCTCGCGCCAGATTTTCTGGGGCGTCTTCGCTTTCACCCTGCTGATCAAGGTCGCGCTCGCGGCGGGCTTTCCCATCACGGGCGACGAAGCTTTCTTCTACCAGTGGGGCGTGTTCCCGGCCTGGGGCTATTCCGACCACCCGCCCATGGTGGGCTGGCTGATCGCGGCACTCCGCGCGCTCGGTGGCGACCACCCGCTGGTGCTGCGCAGCGCGACGCTGCTCGTCACCAGCGTGATCGCCCTCGGCGTGGTCGACCTGCTGCGCCGCTTCCTGCCCGAGGAGCGCGAAGCCAGCGCCTGGCTGGCCGGCGCGGTGTACCTGGCCATGCCGTGGTCGTGGCTGTTCGTGCTGGTGACCACCGACACCCCGCTGATCTTCTTCATGGCGCTCTCGGCCTGGTGCTACCTGCGCGCAGACACCAGCCGCGGCCACGGCGCGGGCTGGTACGCGCTGGCGGGCCTGTTCCTGGGGCTGGCCTTTCTCTCCAAGTACTTCGCGGCCCTGCTCGGCTTTGCCTACGCGGCCCATTGCTTCGGCTGGCGGCGCGAGCGCTGGTGGGCGCCCTTCCTGATCTTTGTGCTGGCCCTGCCTGCCATCGCACTGAACATCGCCTTCAACGCCACGCATGGCTGGAGCAACGTGATGTTCAACGTGTTCAACCGCAACGAAGGCTCGAGCTGGAACCTCGAGACCTTCGGTGTGTACGTGGCCATGGCGCTCTACCTGCTCACACCCTGGCTGCTCTGGCGCGCCCTGGCAGCGCGCCCGGATGCGCGCGGCGTCTCGTCCACGACGGCGCGCACGCTGCTCGTGCTGTGGTTGTTCCCGCTGGCAGTGTTCCTGCTGCTGAGCGCGCGCCGCACCATCGGCCTGCACTGGGTGCTGGGCTTCGTGCCGCTGTTCGTGGTGTGGGCCGGCCTGCGGCTGGAGGCCCGACCGCTGCGGCGCAGCCTGGTCTGGACGGTGGCTCTGTCGGTGCCCCACCTGCTGGTGGTGGCGGCCATAGCGTGGTCGCCCTTGTCGTGGTGGCAGTCGTTCAAGATCCACGACCGCGCGGTGTTCCTGCGCGAAACCGCTGCCGTGGTGGCCGCGCTGGAGCAAGACCTGCCCGCTGGCGCCACGCTCATGGGCCGCACCTACAACCCCGCCGCCATGCTCGCCTTTCACCACGGGCAATACGTGCCGGTGTTCGGCCTGGGCAAACACCACGCGCGGCAAGACGACCAGATCATCGACTTCCGCCGCTACGACGGCCAGCCCATCCGCGTGTTTCTGTACGACGAACCCAATCTCGCCGATTTCGCGCCGTACTTCGAGCGCGTGAGCCAGAAGCGCTTCGAGGTGGATGGCGTGGCCTTCTTCGCGGTGGATGGCACGGGCTTCAAGTACCCGGTCTTCCACGACAAGGTGCTGGCCGAAGTGGCGCGCGAGTTCCACGACATTCCGCGCTGGCTGCCCGTGCTGGGCAACCCGTTCTGCGAGCGCTACGGCTTCGCGGCCTGCTCGCCCGGGCGGCCCTGATCCGCCGCGCAGCTCAGCGAAACGGCACGCGCGGCGCCACCGCGCACATCAGCTCGTAGCTGATCGTGCCGGCCGACGAGGCCACTTCGTCTATCGGCAGCACCGCACCCGAGGCGGCGCGGCCCCACAGCACCACCTCCGAGCCAATGCCCGCCGCATCCAGCGCGCTCAGGTCCACCGTGAGCATGTCCATGCTCACCCGGCCCACCACCCGCGTACGCACGCCGTCGACCAGCACCGGTGTGCCGGTGGGCGCGTGGCGCGGGTAGCCGTCGGCATAACCGCAGGCGACCACGCCGATGCGCATCGGTCCATCGGCCGTGAACGTCGAGCCGTAGCCGACCGTGTCGCCGGCCTGCAGCGCCTGCGTGCCGATGATGCGGCTGGAGAGCGTCATGGCCGGCTGCAGGTCCCAGTCGCTCGCGCGCTTCTCGGGGAAGTCGGGCGCGCTGCCGTACAGCGCAATGCCTTCTCGCACCCAGTCGGCCGCCAGGCTTTGCGCGCCGTGCAAGGCTTGCTTCGCGTAGCGCAGCATGGCCGCGCTGTTGCACACGGTGCGCTCGCCGGGCAGGTCGGCGGTGGCTTCCTCGAAAGCCGCCACCTGGTGCGCGATGCCGCGCGCGCCGTCGGCGTCGCTGAAGTGCGTCATGAGCGAGATTTCATCGACCTGCGGCAAGGCGTTGAGCCGAGCCCAGGCGCTGCGAAACGCCGCCGGCTTGAAGCCCAGCCGGTTCATGCCGCTGTTGAGCTTGAGAAACACACGGTGCGGCACCAGCGTCTTGTGCGCGGCCAGCCAGTCGATCTGCTCGTTGCAATGCACGGTGTGCCACAGGTGCAGGCGCGAGCACAGCTCCAGGTCGCGCGGCTCGAAAACGCCTTCGAGCAGGTGAATGGGACCGCGCCAGTCCAGCGCGCGCAGGCGCTCGGCCTCGGCCAGGTCGAGCAGCGCGAAGCCGTCCGCGCCGCGCAAGGCATCGAAGCAGCGCTCGATGCCATGGCCATACGCATTGGCTTTCACCACGGCCCAGACGCGCGCGTCAGGCGCGAAGTACCGCGCGCGATCCAGGTTGTGCCGAAGGGCCTCGGGGTGGACGGTGGCAAGGATCGGACGGGGCATAGGGGTGGGGGGTATCTTCAGAGGGGGCGTGCGGTAAGTCGCGAGACGGGCCGAAGGCGTCACAACCGGTGTAAACCCAGGGGACATGCACCCGGTGTTTTCAAGGTGGCGTGCTATAACCCGGCATCGTCTGGAGACCCGTCAACTGTCGCATAAAAAGGCCGGCGCACCTCACTCAGCGGCCCCTCGCTGAAGCGCTCCGGCACACAAAATCATCGCCATGAAGCGCGGCTTCTACACCATCATGACGGCGCAGTTCTTCAGTTCGCTGGCGGACAACGCGCTGTTCGTCGCGGCCATCGAACTGCTGCGCACGCGGGGTTCGCCGGAGTGGCAGAGCGCCGCGCTGGTCCCGCTGTTTGCCCTGTTTTATGTGGTGCTCGCGCCCTTCGTGGGTGCGTTTGCCGATGCCAGGCCCAAGGGCCAGGTCATGTTCATCAGCAACGCCATCAAGGTAGCGGGCTGCCTGCTCATGCTCACCGGCGTGCACCCGCTGCTGGCCTATACCCTGGTGGGGTTGGGTGCCGCCGCGTACTCGCCCGCCAAGTACGGCATCCTCACCGAGCTGCTGCCGCCCTCGCAGCTGGTCAAGGCCAACGGCTGGATCGAAGGCCTCACGATTTCTTCCATCATCCTGGGCGTGCTGCTGGGTGGCCAGCTCGTGAGCCCCTGGATCTCGGCCCGTTTGCTGGCCATTGACCTGCCAGGCATCCAGACAGGCATTCGCCACCCGGCCGAGGCGGCGGTGGCCGCGCTGGTGGTGGTCTACACGCTGGCGGCCTGGTTCAACACGCGCATTCCGCTCACCGGTGTGACACCACGCCCGATGCCGAAGAACCCGCTGGAGCTGCTGCCCGATTTCTGGCGCTGCAACAGCCGGCTCTGGCGCGACCGGCTGGGCCAGATCTCGCTGGCCACGACCACGCTGTTCTGGGGCGTGTCGGGCAACCTGCGCTACATCGTGCTGGCCTGGGCCGGCGCTGCACTGGGTTATGGCACCACGCAGGCCTCTTCGCTGGTGGGCGTGGTGGCGGTGGGCACGGCGGTGGGCGCGGTGATCGCCTCGATGCGCATGCGGCTGGACCAGGCCACGCGCGTGATGCCGCTGGGCATCGGCATGGGCTTGCTGGTGATCCTGATGAACTTCATCGACAACGTGTGGGTCGCCGCACCATTCCTGGTGCTGCTCGGTGGACTGGGCGGATTCCTCGTGGTGCCGATGAACGCCCTGCTGCAGCACCGCGGGCACAACCTCATGGGCGCAGGCCGGTCCATTGCGGTGCAGAACTTCAACGAGCAGGCCTGCATCCTCACGCTGGGCGCGATGTACAGCTTCTCCACCGGCATGGGCTGGTCGGCGTTTGCGGCCATCACCGCATTCGGCGTGCTGGTGGCGGGCTGCATGGGACTTATCGCGCTGTGGCACCGCCACAACCAGCGCACCCACCCGCATGAGCTCGAACGCCTGCTGGAAATCGCGCGCCGCGACGACTTGCACGGGTGACTCCCCCCCGCGCCGCACCTGCGGTGCGTCACCCCCTCAAGGGGGCAACACCAGCGGCCCGGCGAAGCCGGTTCCGCGGTGTTCTGGCTTGGGCCTCTTCCTTCGAAGCAACAGGGTCAAAACCCCACATTGGTCGGTGCAAAGCCGTCCAGGCTGACCAGGCGGTGCTGGGCCAGCACCTTGTACAGATCGCCTTCACCCACTGAGCGCGAGAGGTAGGCGTCGCTGCCGGCCAGGCCGGCCTTCATGCGGTCCATGCTGCCGGCGGTGGGCGCGAACATGATCACCACCGGCGAGCCCTTCGGACCCTTGGTCTGTTTGGCCACACGGCAGATCTGGTTGGCATCGGGCTCGCCTTTGAGGCGATCAATCACCACCACGCGGTAGGCATGCGCCTTGAGCATGACCAGCGCCTGAGGGGCCTCGCGCGACCAGTCCACCGCGAGGCCGTACTTCTTGAAGCGCTTGAGCAGGATGCGGCCTTCCACCAGGCTCTCGGCCACCAGCAACATGTCGCCATGCGCGACCTCGGGCACCGGCGTCCTGTCGGTGCTGATGCGCGACTTCGGCGCGCGGGTGGCGCGCGGTGCGGGCGGTGAAGGCAGGTCTTCGAGGCTGCCGAAGTCGGTCATGCGCAGCACGCCGGGGCGCACCAGCGGTGCCGGTGTGGCGCGCGCCACGGGCGCTGGTGCGCCGCTGCGCACGGGGGGTGGCACGGTGCTGCGCAGATGGGCGGCATCGCCCTGCTCCATGGGTCGGGTGGGCGGGAACTCCGTGTCCGGCGCCCGGCGACGGCCCACGTGCGCGGCGGGTGCCAGGGCTTGCGGGGGCACACCCGAAAAGGGTTGGGTCAGGGCAAAGCCACGGTCCGTTGCGGTACGCGCGGCCGCCTCGGACGGGGCTGCAGACCGACCGCTCGCGAGCTTCATGCTCGCATCCAGCCCCTGCAGCTGCGACGACTGGTAGGGCTCCACCGCGCTGAAGCTGGAATGACCGCTGCCCCGCCGCCGGGCGGGTGGTGGCCGCGTGGCCCCGACGATGTCATCGAGCATGGCCAGCATGCCCACCAGCTTGACCGGCTTGCGCTGCAGGGGCCAGCCGGTGCCGCCATCGCTGCTGCCCACCAGCAGCACCTTGCCGGGCAGTTCCGCGTCGCGCACCAGCAGCACGGCTTGCGCGTTGTCGGCGTTGACGATCAGGATCTGCGCGTCCATCACCTCGTCCTGCACCAGATAGCTGGGCGGACGGCGCGAGGCCAGACGAAAGAACGATTCGAACGTCGACGACTCGGCCTGGGAGAACCCCACCAGCGCCACCGTGTATGCAGCCACCATCTCCAGCCTCGGCTTTTGTTATCAAATGTTGCGAGGCAGTATGCCTGTGATGACGAAGTTCGAGGACGGGCGCCGGGTTTCTCCCAACCGCGCCAATGCACCATTCGTCGCGCGCCCCCGCCACACCGCACAATCCGTCACAGTCCCCACCGATCCCACAGGAGCCCGCATGAGCCGCATCTACGACTTCGAAGCCCAATCCATCGATGGCCAGACCGTGCCGCTGCGGCAGTTCGAGGGCCGGCCGCTGCTGATCGTCAACACCGCCAGCGCCTGCGGGTTCACGCCGCAGTTTGGCGGCCTGGAAACCCTGCACAAGACCTACGGCGCGCGCGGCCTGGTGGTGCTGGGCTTTCCGTGCAACCAGTTCGGCAGCCAGGACCCGGGCAGCAACGACGAGATCGCCAGCTTCTGCCAGCTCAACTACGGCGTGAGCTTTCCCATGATGAGCAAGGTCGACGTGAATGGCGCGAATGCGCACCCGCTCTACCAGTGGCTCACCGCCGAAGCCCCAGGCATCCTGGGCAGCAAGGCCATCAAGTGGAACTTCACGAAGTTCCTGGTGGGCAAGGACGGGCGCGTGCTCAAACGCTATGCACCGCAGGACGCCCCGCAGAAGCTGGCCGCCGACATCGAGGCCGCGCTGGCCTGAACACCACAGAACACGCTCGCCGGCGCGGCGCAGGGGGGAGCCTTACAACCAGCGCAGCAGCAGCCCCGCCACCAGCGGCAGCGCCACCGCGCTGAACAGGGCCGAAAGCCCCATGGCCAAGCCGGCGAAGGCGCCCATTTCTTCGCTCACCTGAAAGGCACGCGCCGTGCCGATGCCGTGCGCCGCCGTGCCCAGCGCGAAGCCACGCACGATCGGGTCGCGAATGCGCAGCAGGTCAAACAGCGCGCGCGCACACACCGCGCCTGTGATGCCCGTGGCGGCCACGAGCACGGCCGTGAGCGACGGTATACCGCCGATCTTTTCGGCAATGCCCATGGCCACCGGGCTGGTGACCGACTTGGGCGCGAGCGAGGCCAGCGTGGCCCTGGATGCGCCCAGCGCCCAACCCAGACCGATGGCCGTGACAGTGGCCGCCAGCGTGCCCACGACCAGCGCGCCCACGATGGGCAGCCACAGGCGCTTGAGCCGGGGGAGCTGTTCAAACAGCGGAATGGACAAGGCCACGGTGGCCGGCCCGAGCAGGAAGTGCACAAACTGCGCGCCTTCAAAGTAGGTGGTGTAGGGCGTGCCCGTGGCCCACAGCAGCGTGGCCAGCACGGCCACCGCGATGGCCACCGGGTTGGCCAGCGGGGTGAAGCCACTGCGCTGGTAGAGCAGGTAGGCGCCGTGGTACGTCAGCAGCGTGAGCGTGAGGCCCAGCAACGGCGTGGCCGCCAGGTACACCCAGATGTCGGCCAGCGCACCGGGCAAGGGCACGGGTGCGCTCATTGGCGCGCCTTCTTCATGAGCCAGGCCATGGTGAGCGCGGCACTGGCCAACCCCACGAGCGTGCTCACCACCAGCGCCACGCCGATGGCCAGGGCTTCGTCGCCCAGGCGCTGCAGGTGCAGCATCACCCCCACGCCGGCGGGCACGAAGAGCAGCGACAGGTGCTGCAGCAGCGTCTGCGCCGTGGGTTTGACGGTGGCAAGCACCGAGGGCCGCAGCACCAGCGTGAGCAGCAGCAGGGCCAGCCCCACCACCGGACCGGGCACGGGTGCACCCGACAGCAGCACGAGCGTTTCGCCCAGCAGCTGGAAGACGAGCAAGGTGGCGAGGGCGGGGATCACGGGCGCAGCTTAACGCGCCCGCCGGCTCAGGCGCTCAGGGCTTCGTCGAGCACCTCGACCCAGTGCCGCACCGGCGTGGCCGTGCCGCTCTGCAGGTGCGTGATGCAGCCGATGTTGGCGCTGGCGATCACCGCCGGCTGCAGCTCGCCCAGGTGGCCGAGCTTGCGGTCGCGCAGCGTGTGCGCGATGTCGGGGTTGAGCACCGAGTACGTGCCCGCCGAGCCACAGCACAGGTGGGCCTCGTTCTTTGCCACCTGCACGGTGAAACCCAGCGCAGCAAGGTGCTGCTCCACACCGCCCTTGAGTTGCTGGCCGTGCTGCAAGGTGCACGGCGGGTGGAAGGCGACCACGCGCGAGGCATCGGGTGCGCGCTTGAGTTGCGCGCGCAACACAGGCACCAGCGCGGGCAGCAGCTCGCTGAGGTCGCGCGTGAGTTCGCTCACGCGCGCGGCCTTGGCGGCATAGGCCGGGTCGTCGGCCAGGATATGGCCGTATTCCTTCACCGTCACGCCGCAGCCCGAAGCGTTCATCACGATGGCTTCGATGCCGCCCTCAATGAGCGGCCACCACGCGTCGATGTTGGCCCGCATCTGCGCGCGTCCGCCGTCCTGGTCATTGAGGTGGAACTTCACGGCGCCGCAACAACCTGCCGCGGGCGCCACCACGCCCTGGATGCCAGCGGCATCGAGCACGCGCGCGGTGGCGTTGTGGATGCTGGGCATCATGGCGGGCTGCACGCACCCGGCGAGCAGCAGCACGCGGCGCGCGTGCGTGCGCGTGGGCAGTGCGCCGGCGGGGCGCGGCGCGGGCACCTTGTCCTTGAGCACACCGGGCAGCAGCGGGCGCACCTTCTGGCCC
Source organism: Hydrogenophaga sp. (assembly GCF_019264445.1). GTDB lineage: Bacteria > Pseudomonadota > Gammaproteobacteria > Burkholderiales > Burkholderiaceae_C > Hydrogenophaga. Next base: position 1,969 of record NZ_JAHVAB010000049.1, on the reverse strand, counting down.
AGCTTCATGGCCGGCGCAAACAGCGGCGAGGTCAGCCCTTCCTTGAGCAACCAGCGCACCGCGCGTTCGCCCGCAGGACGCGGCACCTTTTCGTCCACGATCTGGCGGCCAATGTCGACCAGGTGGCCGTAGTCGACCCCGCTGGGGCAGGTGCTTTCGCAGTTGCGGCAGGTGAGGCAGCGGTCCAGGTGCAGCTGCGTCTTGCGCGTGGGCTCGGCGCCCTCCAGCACCTGCTTCATCAGGTAAATGCGCCCGCGCGGGCCGTCGAGCTCGTCGCCCAGCAGCTGGTAGGTCGGGCAGGTGGCGGTGCAGAAGCCGCAGTGCACGCACTTGCGCAGGATGGCTTCGGCTGCGCGGCCGTCGGCGCGCTGCTGGTATTCGGGGGAGAGGTTGGTTTGCATGGAAGTCAGCCCATCCGGCCCGGATTGAAGATGCCCGCCGGATCGAACTCGGCGCGCAGGCGTTGCGTGATGGTGTCGATGGCCGCGGTCTGGCGATCGAACCGGGGCACGCCTGGCGCGCCATCGGCACCGGCACGAAAGAGCGTGGCGTGGCCCTGGACCGCAGCGGTGACCGCACGAATTTCGTTGGCTGCGCTGGCGGGCGCCCACAGCCATCGCTGCGCGCCCTGCCACTCCACCAGCGGCGCCCACGGCAGCGCGAGCACCGGTGCCGTCTGCGGCACCGAGAGGCGCCACAGGCACGCATCGGCCGACGGTGCCTGAAAGAAGGGCAGGCGCTGGTCACGGCAGTCGGTCCAGTCGGGGCCGGCCTGCGCGTTGTCCATGCGCGTGCCGCCAGCTTCGCGCGCCATGCGCTCACAAGCCGCTTCCACGGCCGCTGCGGCACCGCGCAGGCGCACAAACAGCCGTTCGGGGGCGCCGGCCTGCGTGTCGTCTTTCACCCAGCAGCTGGCGTTGATCGGCAGCGGCTGGCCGCCCCAGCGGTGCAACTGCTCCAGCGCCTCGTGCTGGCCCAAGGTAAACACCAGCGTGGCCTCGGCGGGCGCCACGGGCAACACCTTGAGGCTGACCTCGCTGAGCACGCCCAGCGTGCCCATGGAGCCGGCGAACACGCGGCTCACGTCGTAACCGGCCACGTTCTTCATGACCTGCCCGCCAAAGGTGAGCAGCTCGCCGCGCCCGTTGATGAAGCGCGCGCCCAGCACGAAGTCGCGCACCGAACCGACGCTGGCGCGCGCCGGGCCGCTCAGGCCGCAGGCCACCATGCCGCCCACCGTGCCGCCGGGGGCAAAGCGCGGCGGCTCGAAGGGCAGGCATTGCCCCCGCTCGGCGAGCACGGCTTCCAGCTCGGCGAGCGGCGTGCCCGCGCGCACCGTGACCACCAGCTCGGTTGGCTCATGGCACACGATGCCCGACCATGCCTGCATCGACAGGGCTTCGCCCGGGACGGGCTCACCGTAAAAATCCTTCGTGCGGCCACCAACGATGCGCAACGGCGTGCGCGCAGCCGCTGCAGTACGGACCCGCTCGATCAACTCGGCGGGATGCTCGGGAGGCAAAGAAGACATGGCAACGATGGTAGTCGCCCGGTCTGCGCACAGCTTTGAATTTTCTGCACAACCCGCTGCAATCGCAGCGGCGGAGCGTGGGGGCGACTACCGCGTGAACCCGGCGCACATGCCGGCGTTCGGCCGACCCTGGCATTCCCGCTTCAGGCGCTTTTCGCGTGCAGCGGGCGTTTCCTCAGACGGTGCCTTGTGAAAGGTGACTTTGCCGGCCGGCTTGCGGGTGCCGGGTTCGGCGGCATGGGTGGTGGTCGACAAAACGGCCAGCAAGGCCAGCGCGCACAGGCGCATCGGGGTCGTGGACATGGCTTCCTCCTGAATGTTGTGCAGTCCCGCGCGCATCATAGAAGCGGCCAGACGAAAAAAACCCGCGTGCCTTTCGGCAGCGCGGGTTCAACATCCAAAGGAGACTCGGTATCGGCGTGGTGGCATCCGCACACC
>NZ_JAHVAB010000024.1 GCF_019264445.1 Hydrogenophaga sp. | reverse complement strand
CGCCATGGGCATTGAAACCGTGGCCGTGTTTTCCGAGCCCGACGCGAATGCGCTGCACGTGCGCGAAGCCACCAGTGCGTTTGCGCTCGGCGGCGCCGCGGCGGCCGACGCCGCGCCGCCGAGCGCAAACGCACTGGTGGCTTCGCGCACGTGCAGCGCATTCGCGTCGGGCTCGGAAAACACGGCCACGGTTTCAATGCCCATGGCGTGGGCGGTGCGGATGATGCGGCGGGCGATCTCGCCGCGGTTGGCGATCAGCAGGCGCTTCATGACTTGGGCACCCAGGGCGCGGGTTGCTTCTTGGCGAACGCCGCCAGGCCGCTGGCGGCTTCGGGCCCGCGCAGCGCCTGCGCGAAGGCGATGGCGGCTTCTTCGCGCAGGTCGGCCACTTCTTCGCGCAGGTGTTGCAGCAGGCGCTTGGAGCTCGCCATGGCGCGCGGCGCGGTGCGCAGCATGAAGGCCACGCGCTCGCGAAGCGCCACTTCAAGCGCATCGTTGGCCACCAGCTCGTCCACCAGGCCCAGCGGCTGCGCCTGCGCGGCGCTGTAGCTGCGCCCCTGCAGCAGGCACTGGCGCGCCGCGGCATCGCCCAGGCGCTGCCACACAAAGGGCGCGATCTGCGCCGGCGGCAGGCCCAGCGTCACTTCGGGCGTGGCAAACACCGAGCGCTCGGTGGCCACTACATGGTCGGCACAGCACACCAGCCCGAAGCCGCCGCCCATGGCAGGGCCGTCCACCGCGCACACCAGCATTTGCGGCAGCGCGCACAGCGCGTGCAGCACGTCGCCAAAGCGGCGGTTCATGGCGATCAGCGGGTCGTCTTCACCCGGGGGCAGCGGCTGACCGATGGCGCTGGCAAAGTGGCCCAGGCTGCCGCCTGCGCTGAACGCGCCCGGCGCGCCGGTGAGCACCACCACGCGCAGGCTCTCGTCTTTCTGCGCGCGCAGCGCGGCCTCATACAGGCCGACCACCATCGCGTCGCTCAGCGCGTTGCGGGTGGCGGGGTCGTTGAGGGTCCAGCGCTCGATGTCGCCCGCGCGCTCCACCACAAACGGGGTCGCGCTCACTTCGCGGGCCTTTTGGCAATGCCCATGATCTTGCTCAGGATGCCGAGCATCACCTCGTCGGCGCCGCCACCAATGGAGGCGAGGCGGCCGTCGCGGTACATGCGCGAGACCTTGTTTTCCCAGGTGAAGCCCATGCCGCCCCAGAACTGCAGGCAGGTGTCGGGCACCACGCGGTTCAGGCGCCCGGCCTTGAGCTTGGCCATGGTGGCCCACTCGGTCACGTCTTCCCCGGCCACGTAGTGCTCCACCGCCTGATAGGTGAGCGCGCGCAAACTCTCCACCTCGGTCTTGAGCTCGGCCAGCTTGAACTGCACCCACTGCTGGTCGGCCAGCGTTGCGCCAAACAGCTTGCGCTCCTGCGCCCACTCCACCGTCCAGGCGATGCAGTTGGACAGGCTCTCCAGCGTGCTGGCCGCGCACCACAGGCGCTCCTCTTGAAACTGCTGCATCTGGTAGATGAAGCCCGCGCCCTCCTGGCCGATGAGGTTGCGCCGTGGCACGCGCACGTTGTCGAAATAGATCAGGCCGGTGTCGCTGCTGTTCATGCCGATCTTCTTGATCTTCTGCGCCACCTCGATGCCTTTGACGAGCTTGCCGTTCTCGCGCATGCGCACCATCACCAGGCTTTTGTTTTTGTGCGCCGGGCCGTCGCTGGTGTTGACGAGCATGCACATCCAGTCGGCCTGCAGGCTGTTGGTGATCCACATCTTCTGGCCGCTGATCACGTAGTCGTCGCCGTCCTTGCGGGCCACGCTCTTGATGGCCGACACGTCACTGCCCGCGCCGGGTTCGCTCACGCCGATGCAGGCCACCATGTCGCCGGCGATGGCGGGGGCGAGGAATTCGCGCTGGAGCTCTTCGCTGCCAAAGCGCGCGAGCGCGGGCGTGGCCATGTCGGTCTGCACGCCGATGGCCATGGGCACGCCACCGCAATGGATGTGGCCCAGCGTTTCGGCCATGGCCATGCTGAAGGAATAGTCGAGCCCCGCGCCACCGTGCGCCTCGGGCTTGGTGAGGCCGAGCAGGCCGAGCTTGCCCAGGCCTTTGAAGATCTCGTGCGCGGGCATCATCTCGGCGTTTTCCCATTCGTCCACATGGGGGTTGATGTGCTCGTCGATGTAGCGCTTGAGCGTCTTCTGCACTTCGCGGTGTTCGTGGGTGAATTGCATTTCTGTCTCCTTGTCGTTGAACCAACTCTCCCGTTCGGGCTGAGCCTGTCGCAGCCCTTGCCAACATCCTGGTGAACCCTTCGACAAGCTCAGGGCGAACGGATGGGGACTCAGGGCGGGCGGATGAGCGCTCAGCCCGCACGGGTATCTCTACATCCTCGCCACCCCAAACTGCATGCGCCGGGGTTCGCGCGCGGCGGCTTCGGCGCAGGTGGCCAGGCAGAAGGCGAGCACGGCGCGCGTGTCGCGCGGGTCGATCACGCCGTCGTCGAGCACCAGGCCGCTGGTGTGGAAGGCGTCGGCCTGGCTTTCAAACACGTTCACGATGTGGTCGAACTGCGCCTGCATCTGCACCGGGTCGGGCGTGATGCCTTTGCGCGCCATGCCGGCCTCGGCCACGATCTGCATGGTGCGCGCGGCCTGCTCGCCGCCCATCACCGCCGTCTTCGCCTGTGGCCAGCTGAACAGGAAGCGCGGCGCGTAGCCGCGGCCGCACATGCCGTAGTTGCCCGCGCCAAACGAGGCGCCGCACTGGATGGTGATTTGCGGCACGGTGGCGTTCGTCACGGCCTGGATCATCTTGCTGCCGTGCTTGATCATGCCGCCCTGCTCGCTGTCCTTGCCCACCATGTAGCCGGTGGTGTTCTGCAGGTACACGATGGGGTGGCCCAGCTGGCACATCCACTGAATGAAGTGCGTGGCCTTGCTGGCACCGGCCACGTCGATCGGGCCGTTGTTGCTGATGATGCCGACCGCATGCCCGTCAATGCGCGCCTGCACGCACAGGGTGGCCGCGCCATACAGCGCCTTGAATTCCAGCAGCTCGGAGCCGTCGACGATGCGCGCGATCACCTCGCGCATGTCCACCGGCTCGCGGTGGTGCGCGGGCATGAGGGCGAGGAGGTCTTCGGTGGGGAGGAGGGGTTCCGCCATGTCATTTCGAATTGACCTCATCACCGTTCGGGCTGAGCCTGTCGAAGCCCCGGCCCGCGCGTGGGTGAGCCCTTCGACAAGCTCAGGGCGAACGGATGTGAACTCAGGGCGAACGGATGGGCGCTCAGGGCGAACGGACTTTTCTTCTCGCGCAATGGAGGCGATGACTCGCCGTGCCAGGCCCAGCGCCTCGCGGTCGTCTTCGGCCAGGTATTCGCCCAGGCCCGACACGCTGGTGTGCATCTCGGCGCCGCCCAGCTCTTCTTCGGTGGCCACCTCGCCGGTGGCGGCCATCAGCAGGGGCGGCCCGGCCAGAAACGCTCGCGAGCGACCGCGCACCATGATCACGATGTCGGACAGGCCGGGCATGTAGGCCCCGCCCGCCGTGCCCGAGCCATGCTGCACCGTGATCACCGGAATGCCCGCAGCCGAGAGCCGCGCCAGATTGCGAAACAGCGAGCCGCCGAGCACGAAGCCTTCGACCTGGTACTTGGTGAGGTTGGCACCCGCGCTCTCCACCAGATGAATGAAGGGCAGCTGGTTCTGCAGCGCGATCTCCTGCACGCGCAGGATCTTCTCCAGCCCGCGCGCCTGGATGGCGCCGGCGTCAATGCCGGAGTCGCTCGCCACCACCATGCAGCGCACGCCGCTGACGAAGCCCATGCCCGCGAGCATGCCGCCGCCGGGCACCGACTTCTCGGGGTCCTTGCTGTCCTGCAAGTAACCGGCCAGCGAGCACAGCGGCACGTAAGGCGCGCCAGGGTCGAGCAGCAAGGCGACGCGCTCGCGCGGCAGCAGCTGGCCGCGCTTGTCGAACACCGGCTTGGACCTGGCCGAGGCTTGCGCGGCGCGGTCTTCCAGCGCGCGCAGCTGCGCGAGGCGCGCGAGCATGGCTTCGCGCCGCTGCTGCGCCTGCGCGCCCTGGGGGTTGAAGCTCGACTCAAACATCGCTGAACACCTTGGGCGTGACGTAGCGGTGGAAGCCGTCGAAGGGTTTCACCGCGTCGCGGGTTTGCGCCTCGGCCGGTGCAGCCACCTGCCCCCAGCCCAAGCGCACCTGCGGGCGCGCGCCGTCCACGCGCAGCACGCTGCCGCTGATGAAGCTGGCCGCAGGCGACAGCAGGAAGACGATGGCGGCCGAGGTTTCGGCCTCGTTGCCAAAGCGCCCGGCGGGCACGGTCTCGCGCATCTCGCGCAGCATGGGGCCGGCTTCGGGTGGGTAGTGGTCCATGCCGCTGGAGGCGATGTAGCCCGGCGCCACCGCGTTCACGCGCACGCCGCTGCGGGCCCATTCCAGCGCGGCGGTCTCGGTGAAGTTCACCATGCCGGCGCGCGCCGCGCCGCTGTGGCCCATGCCGGGCATGGAGCCCCACATGTCGGCCACGATATTGACGATGGCACCGCCCTGCGCCTGCATGCTCTGCACGTAGCACTCGCGCGCCACCAGAAAGCCACCGGTGAGGTTGGTGTCGAGCACGGCCTGCCAGCCTTTGGCGCTGATGTTTTCCAGCGGCGTGATGTACTGGCCGCCCGCGTTGTTCACCAGGCCATCGATGCGGCCATGCGCGCCCACGATGGCGGTGACCACGGTGCGCACCGCGTCTTCCTGGCGGATGTCGCAGGCATGGAAACTGGCGCGCCCGCCATCGGCCACGATCTCGCCGGCCGTGTCCTGCAGCTTGGCCAGGCTGCGCCCGACCAGCACCACATGTGCGCCCAGGCTGGCCAGCTCGTGTGCGGTGCAGCGGCCAATGCCCGAGCCGCCGCCGGTGACCACCACCACGCGCCCGTTGAGCAAGCCCGGCGCAAAAGCCGAGCGGTATCCGCGCTGTGTGTTCATGCCGGCTCCTTCAGGAACAGTTGCAAGGCCGAGGTGGTGAGGTCGTCGAGCGAGGCGCGGGCGCGCGCCTTGGCGCTGCGGCCCGAGGGCGGCACGTACCACTGGGCGGACCAGTTCAGCGCACCAAAGATCATGAGCCGCGCCAGCGCCGGGTCGGCCCCCAGCTGCCCCTGCGCGTGCAGCGCTTCGAGCTCGGGCACCCATTCGGCTTCGTAGCGGTCCTTGAGGCGGTTGACCTCCACGCGCTGGGTGGTCTCCAGCGAACGCCACTCGTAGAGCATCACGGGAATGAAGTCGCTGTCGGGGCCGAGCAGCACATCGAAATGGTTGCGCACCAGCACCCGCAGGCGCTCGCGCGGCGAGGCGCCCGCCGGCAGCAGCGCGAGTGCGGCCTGCTGGCGCTGCAGCGCACCCTGCATGCCTTCGAGCATCACCGCGCCCAGCAGCGCTTCCTTGCTCTCGAAGTGGTAGAACGGCGAGCCCGAGCGCATGCCCACGGCGGCGGCAATGTCGCGCGTGCTGGTGGCAGAGAAACCCTGCTGGCGAAACAGGCGGGCGGCGCCGGCCACGAGTTCGCGGCGGCGGTTGCCGTCATCGCGCTCGTCGGCGGTTTTGCGGGGGCGACCCCGCGGGCGGCGCGGGGCCGCGGCGGGGGAAAGATCGGATTCGGCCAGGCTCATGGCGGCGACGATAGCAGCCGCCCCGATTTTCAGCAAGCAGACGCTTTGTGAAAATACAGGCCGCCTGTCGCCTGCCCGACAGGGCCCTGCCCGCGTCAGGCCATGGGCAGGCCCGCCGCGGTCTGGCGCACCGCCTGCGCTTCGTCCAGGATGCGTTCGAGCAGCAGCGGGATTTCAAACAGCGCGCGGTTGTCGACGCGGCGCACGCGCGCGCGGTACCCGTCGAGGTCGGCCAGCAGTTGTGCCACGGCGCGGTCGATGTGACGAAAGCTGCTGGTCACGATGCCCAGGCCGTTGTCGCGCACCCACTGGGCGTTGTAGCGCTCCTGCGGCATGGTCCAGGCGTTGTCGACCACGATCACCGGCAGGCCCATCTGCACGGCTTCGCTCAGGCTGCCGGGGCCAGGCTTGCCGATGAAGAAGTCCGCCAGCCGCATGGTGCGCGGCACTTCGGTGGTGAAGCCCAGTACCAGGCGCGGTGCGCCGCGCGGCAGGGCCTGCAGTCGCGTGGCCAGCGCCTTGTTGTGGCCGCAGATGAAGATGAGCTGCGTGCGGGCGGCCAGGCGCTCGGCAATGCCCAGCATGGCCTTGGAGCCGTGCCCGCCAAACAGGACGATGCCGGTGGGGCGCGTGGGGTCCAGGCCCAGGCGCCGCAGTTCGTGCGCGCGGTCAAGCACGGCAGGCTGGTAGAACTCGGGCCGGATGATCATGCCGGAGGTGGCGTGCACGCGTTCGGCTGCGCGGCCCAGCGCCAGCGCCTGTTCCACCGCGCGCGGCGTGCCGCACACCACGTGCTGCCGCTGGTCGCGCTCGATCCAGAAATGCGGTGGCACATCGGCCAGGTCGGTGAGCACGGTGGCATACGGCACACCGGGCAAGGAAGCCGCCAGGCTCTCGACCATGGCGCGGTTGAAGTTGGGCACCAGCGAGACCACCATGTCGGGCTCGGTGCGCAGCCAGTGCTGCTGCAGGGTGCGCACCAGCGCGGGGTGGCCCACGCGAATGAGCGCCTGCAGCACCTTGAGCTCTTGCGACATGCCCATCGTCCAGCCGCGTGCGAGGCGGCGGTTGTACCAGTCTTCCGGGGCTCTGCCGGTCATCTTGCGAAAGCGGGCGTTGGGGTCGAGCACCTCGAAGAGGTTCACCAGCCTGACGCGCCAAGGCCGTGGCTGTTCGCACAGCACGGCCTGAAGCGCGAGTGCGGAGGCCCGGTGGCCGCCGCCTGCGTTGAAGTACACCAGGTCAACAGTCTGCATGGGCCGATTGGATCGGCCCATTGTGTCAAGCCTGTGGCAGGGCGGCTGCATCGGTCGCGCTGTCGAAGCGGAACACCGCCACCGCAGCCGCCAGGTGACGGGCCTGGTCCTTGAGGCTTTCGGCGGCCGCCGAGGTCTGCTCCACCAGCGCGGCGTTCTGTTGCGTCATCTGGTCCAGCTGGCCCACCGCCACGTTGATCTGCGCCACGCCGTCGGCCTGTTCGGCGCTGGAGGCCATGATCTCGCCCACGATGCCGCTGACCCTGCGGGCGTTTTCCACCACCTCGGTGATCGTGCCGCCCGCTTCCTGCACCAGGCGGGTGCCACCGGCCACCTGGTCGTTGGCGGCTTCGATCAGCACCTTGATTTCCTTGGCGGCCTGCGCGCTGCGCTGGGCCAGGTTGCGCACCTCGCCGGCCACCACCGCAAAGCCACGGCCTTGCTCGCCGGCCCGCGCCGCTTCCACCGCGGCGTTGAGCGCCAGGATGTTGGTCTGGAAGGCGATGCCATCGATCACGCCGATGATTTCACCGATGCGGCTGCTGCCGCGCTGAATGTCGCCCATCGTGCGCACCACCTGCTCCACCATCTCGCCACCCTGGCGGGCCACACTGGCGGACTGACCGGCCAGCTGGTTGGCTTCGCGGGCCGAGCCGCTGGCCTGCTGCACGGTGGCTGTCATTTGCTCCATGCTGGCGGCCGTTTCCTGCAGGCTGCTGGCGGCCATCTCGGTGCGGGTGGACAGGTCCAGCGAGCCCTTGGCCACTTCATCGCTGGCAATGGCGATCTGGTCCGTGGCGTGGCGCACCGTGCCCAGCACTTCCCGCAGGCGGTGGGCCATGCCGTCGAGTGCCCGCAGCACGCGCTGGGGCTCGCTGTCGCCTTCCGCCTGCAAGCGCAGCGACATGTCGCCAGCGGCCATCTTCTCCACCGCCACCAGGGCCGCCTGGCTGCTGTTCACCAGACCACGCACGATGAACAGACCCAGGCCCACCAGCAACAGCACAGCCACCACACCGAACACGGCCACAGCGACGACGGTCTTCTGTGTGGTCGACATCAGCAGGTCGTGATCGCGATGCAGCGACGTTCTTTCGTGCGCCAGCAGGTCCGACACGCTCTTGTTCAGGCGTTCGAGCATCGGACGGCATTGTTCGATGGTCATGTACCCCGCCGCGCTGAGATCGCCGGACACCGCGATGTCGGCAATCTTGAGGGCGATGGGGCCGTATTCCTGCTCGATGGCGTCGACGCTTTCCACGAGTCGGCGCTCTTCAGCGCCCGCCTCTGCGACCAGCTTCTTGAGCTGGTTCAGTGCCTCCAGCGTCGCAGCATGCGACTGCTTGACCCGGGCGAATTCCTGATCGCGCGTGGCGGGGTCGCTGGCCAGTGCCAGGTTGCGCGCTGCCAGGGCGCGCGCGGCCACCGCTTTGGCCAGATCATTGGCGGCATCCTGGCGCGGCATGTTGACCTCGTGGTTCTGGTCGGCCAGGTTGGCCGTGCGCAGCAGGCTCCAGGTGCCCATGCCGACCACGCAGGCCAGAAACAGCGCTGCAGACCCCAGCAACACAAGGAGCTGGGTGCGAATGGACTTTTGAGAAAGACGGTACATGGATGACCTCACAGAGTGATGAAGGGTGTGGGTTGTTCATCGGAGGGCCCGTGCGCGGGTGAATACTGCAAATGCAGTATTTGCAAGGCGCACAGGGCAGGAAGGGCTGGCATTCAACTTGCATGAGAACTTGTATCCAAGATGGAATGCCTGTTCATGGTGCAAGACACGCTCTCCCCCACCACCGCCCCACCGGCGGCGGCGCCTGCCGCGCGCCTGGCGCCCGAAGCCTGGATTCACCGCCCCGCGCAGCCCATGCAAGGTGCGCGCGGCGGCCCGCTGGCGGGTCTGCGCTTTGCCGTCAAGGACAACATCGACGTGGGCGGCTGGCCCACCACCGCCGCCTGCCCGGCGTTTGCGTACACCGCCCCGGCGCACGCCAGCGTGGTGCAGATCCTGCTCGAAGCTGGTGCAGCGCTGCACGGCAAGACCAACCTGGACCAGTTCGCCTGCGGCCTGAACGGCACGCGCTCGCCCTATGGCGCGGTGCCCAACGCCCTCAACCCGCTCTATGTGTCCGGCGGTTCCAGCTCCGGCTCGGCCTACGTGGTGGCCACCGGCCAGGTGGACTTTGCGCTGGGCACCGACACCGCCGGCTCGGGCCGCGTGCCGGCGGGCCTGAACAACATCGTGGGCCTCAAGCCCTCGCGCGGGCTCATCAGCGCGCGCGGCGTGGTGCCGGCGGCGCAGGCGGTGGACTGCGTTTCCATCTTCACCCCCACGGTGGCGGCGGCGGTGCGCGTGCTGGCGGTGGCCATGGGCCACGACCCGGCGGACCCGTACTCGCGCACCCTGCCCATGGCCTCCGAACCCTATGGCGCGTCATCTGGCGCGCGCTTTCGCTTTGGCGTGCCATCCCACCCCGAGTTCTTTGGTGACGCGGCCGCCCGCGCCGCCTTCGGCGACGCCCTGGTGCAGCTGCAAGACATGGGCGGCCAGGCGGTGCCGCTGGACTTCGCGCCTTTCTCGGCGTGCGCCGACATGCTCTACGGCAGCGCGCTGGTGGCACAGCGCTACGAAGCCGTGCGCACCTTCTTCGACGCGTACGAACACGAGGTGATGGAGCCGGTGCGCGGCATCATCGCCGCCGGCCGGGGCTACAGCGCCGCCGACCTCGTGGCCGCGCAAACGCAGCTCGCGGCACTCGCCCAACAGGCGCAAGCGCTCTGGCAGGGCATCGACCTGCTGGTGGTGCCCACCGCGCCCACGCACCACACCATCGCCCGCATGCAGGCCGACCCGGTGGCGCTCAACCGCCAGCTCGGCGCATACACCAACTTCGTCAACCTGCTCGACTACGCCGCGCTGTCGGTGCCCGCCAGCCTGCGCGCCGACGGCCTGCCCTTCGGCATCACGCTCATTGGCCGCTGCGGCTCGGACTGGCAGCTCGCCGAGCTGGGCCAGCGCTTTCACCACGCCACCGGCCTGACCCAGGGCGCCACGGGCCAGCCCCTGCCCGCCCCGCAGGCCATGGCCGACCTCATTCCCGCTTCCCTTTCCCCTTTTTCCAGGAGCCCCGCATGACCCACACGACCGCCACTTCTTCTTCCCTCTCGTCGCGCCGGCGCCAGGTGCTGCAGCTCGGCGTGGCCGGTGCAGCCATGGGCGTGCTGGGTGCGCCGGCCCTGCTGCACGCGCAGGCCGGCCCGAAGATCCGCATCGGCTACTGGCCCATTGCGGCGGGCCTGCCGTTCTATGCGGCCATCGAGCTGGGCTATTTCAAGGAGGCCGGGCTCGACGTGGAGCCCCTCAAGTTCGCCGGCGCCCAGCAGGTGATGGAGGCCGTGCTCTCCGGCCGCGCCGACGGCACCGCCAACGGCACCGGCTCGGCCAACATCGCCATCGGCGAGATCGCCCAGCCCGGCACCTTCAAGATCTTCTGCTCCAATCCGAGCAACGTGAAGAACGTGCTGGACGAAGTCATCGTGCCCGTGGCCAGCCCGGCCAAGGTGATGGCCGACCTCAAAGGCAAGCGCGTGGCATCGGGCCCCGGCATCCAGAACGTGACGCTGGCCAAGACCATCCTGGAGCGCGGCGGCGCAGTCGGCGCCACCGTGGTGGAGCTCCCGATTGGCCAACACGTGGCCGCGCTCGCGGCAGGCCAGGTGGACGGCGCCTACACGCTCGAACCCACGGGCACCATCGGCCGCATGAACGGCACCACCAAGGTGCTCGAAGCCGGCGTGATCGCGAAATACGTGCTGGGCGACCCCGTGGCACCGTGGTTCGGCGGCTCGGCCTCGCTCTCGTCAGACTTCATCAAGAAGAACCCCGATGCGGCCAAGAAGTTTGTGGCCGCCTACGGCAAGGGCGTGGCCTATGTGCGCAGCAAGTCGGTGGAAGCGCGCCAGTACCTCAAGGGCTACACGCCCATTGAAGGCGCGCTCACCGCTGAAGTGCCGCTGGCCGCCTACACCATGTACAACGAGTTCACCCCGGCCGACGTGGCGCACTTCCAGAAGTTCTTCGACCTGTTCAGCGAGAAGGGCATCTTCTCGTCGCGGCTGATGGTCGACACCATGCTCTACAAGGGCTGATGCCATGACGACCTCTGCACCGGCCGAGGCCGGAAAACCCTGGGCGCCACCCGCGTCCCACGCTGCCCCGGCGGCGCCGAAGAAGACCGACTGGGGTCGCGCCCTGCCCTTCGTGGGGCCGGTGGTGCTCTTCATCGTGTGGGACCTGGCCGTGCGCCTGGGCTTCATCAAGCCCATCCTGCTGCCGCCACCGATGGACGCGCTGGGCGCGCTCTTCGGCGGCCTGGCCGGCGGCCCGCTCATGACGGACTTCGCCGTGACGGTCTGGCGCACGGTGCAGGCGTTTCTGATCGCGGCCATCGTCGGCATGCCACTGGGCGTGCTGCTCGGCAGCAACGAGAAGGCCTACCGCAGCGTGGAGTTCCTGATCGACTTCTTCCGCTCCACGCCGTCGTCGGCGCTGATCCCGTTGTTCCTCATGATCTTCGGCGTGTCCGACATCAACAAGGTGGCCATCGCCGCGTTTGGCGCGCTGCTGATCGTGGTGTTCAACAGCGCCTACGGCGTGATCAATGCGCGCAAGCAGCGCGTGATGGCGGCCAAGGTGATGGGTGCCACGCGCTGGCAGGTGTTCAAGGACGTGCTGATCTGGGAGAGCCTGCAACCCAGCTTCGTGGGCCTGCGCTCGGCGGTGTCGATGGCGCTGGTCATCGTGATCGTGGCCGAGATGTTCATTGGCGCCGACAGCGGCCTGGGCAACCGGATCATCAACTCGCAGCAGGTGATGAACGTGAAGGACATGTACGCCTCCATCCTGGCGGCGGGTGCGCTGGGCTATGCGCTGAACGTGTTGTTCCTCGTGGTTGAACGCCGCATCGTGCACTGGAGTGGAAGATGAGCACCGTCCTGAATGCCCCCGTGTTTGCCGACGTGCCCACGCCCGCCTTCAAGCCCGGCCCGGCCGGCACGCACATCACCATCCGCGGGCTCACCAAGTACTTTGCCGGCTGGCCGCTGTACGAGAACTTCGACCTCGACATCCCCAAGCACAAGATCGTGTCGGTGTTCGGGCCCAACGGCTGCGGCAAGAGCACGCTGATCAACATGATCGCGGGGCTGGTGCCGATCGACTCGGGCGAGATCCTGTTTGACGGCAAGAGCCTGAAAGACACCAAGATCGGCTACGTGTTCCAGAACTACCGCGAAGCGATGTTCCCGTGGATGCGCACCATCGACAACATCGCCTACCCGCTCAAGCTCGAAGGCAAGAGCAAGGCCGAGGTGGACCGCCGCATGGCCGAGTTGGTGGCCAGCTTCGACGTGAAGTTCGACCTCAACCGCTACCCCTACGAACTCTCGGGCGGGCAACAGCAGACGGCCTCGATCATGCGCGCGCTGGCGCCCAACCCGGAGGTGCTGTTCCTCGACGAACCGTTCTCTGCGCTTGACTTCGAGATGACGCTGTTCATCCGCGAGAAGCTGCAAGAGGTCTTCATGCAGACCGGCACCACCATGGTGCTGGTCTCCCACGACCTGGAAGAAGCCGTGTACCTGGCCGACCAGGTGCTGCTGCTCACCAAGCGGCCCACCAAGGTGGCCGAGATCCTGTCGTACGACGACCCACGTCCACGCACCACGGCCACGCTCTCGGAGCCCAGCTTCGTCACTGCCAAGAAGCGCAGCCTGGAGATCTTCCAGCGCGAGGTGCGCCGATGAACGAGGTGCAGACGCTGGTGTACGTGCAGGCCGCCGCCGTGGCGGTGGGCCTGCGGCTGGACACCGCGCAGGCCGCGCGCGTGGCCTCGCACATGCACCGCACCGCCGGCATGGCCGCGCTGCTGGACGCCGTGCCGCTGCACGACGAAGACGAGGTGGCCGAGCTCTACTGCCCGGCGCCCTTTCCTCAGGACCGCTGACATGGCACCCCACCTGAGTGACATTGCCCACGCCGTGGCCCGCGGCGAGCGCAGCGCGGCCGAGGTGATCGAGGCGAGCATTGCGCGCATCGAAGCCACCGACACGCGTGTGAACGCCTTCACCGGCCGGCGCTTCGAGGCCGCCCGCGCGCAGGCCGCGCGCATCGACGCACAGCGCGCACGCGGCGAGCCGCTGGGCCCGCTGGCCGGCGTGCCCTTCGCCGTGAAGAACCTCTTCGACAGCGAGGGCGAGGTGACGCTGGCCGGCTCGAAGGTGAACCGCAGCCACCCACCGGCCACCGCCAACGCGGTGCTGGTGGAGCGGCTGCAGGCGGCCGGCGCGGTGCTGGTGGGCTCGCTCAACATGGACGAATACGCCTACGGCTTCACCACCGAAAACACCCACTACGGCCCCTGCCACAACCCGCACCGGCTGGGCCATGTGGCCGGTGGCTCTTCCGGCGGCTCGGGCGCGGCGGTGGCCGCGGGCCAGGTGCCGCTGGCGCTCGGCTCGGACACCAACGGCTCCATCCGCGTGCCCTCTTCGTTCTGCGGCGTGTGGGGCTTGAAGCCCACCTTTGGGCGCCTCTCGCGGCGCGGCAGCTACCCCTTCGTCAACAGCATCGACCACCTGGGGCCCTTTGCCGACGACCTGGATGGCCTGGCCCTGGCCTACGACGCGCTGCAAGGCCCCGACCCGCTGGACCCGGGCTGCTTTGCCACCTGCGTACAGCCGGTCACCCGCTCGCTCGGCCAGGGCGCGCAGGGCCTGCGCGTGGGCGTGCTCGGCGGCTACTTCGTGGAGCACGCA
>NZ_JAHVAB010000015.1 GCF_019264445.1 Hydrogenophaga sp. | reverse complement strand
GAGCCCGTTTCGCAATCGCCTTCAAACGCCCACGCTTATCGGCTGTATGTTTTTAATGATCCACAAACTCACCGGTCTTCACCGCTTCGTCTGCCTGCTTAGCTGCGATCAGCTGAGCCTCGTATTATGACACAGAATTTTGAGGTCTGTCAAAAATTTTAGGGTTTTTACTAACTTTTTTGACTTGCTCATTTCTGAGTCTGCCTTGCTGCTGGGTTCGTTTTTCTAGAACGTCTCTGAGCAGCGAAGCCTTGCAGTATACGACAGATTTTTGCCCCTCGTCAAACTGGCCAAAAAAATTTTCAATCTCCTGCCAAGCTCATGGTGCCCTCGTGTGGGCATGCCAGCACAAGGCAGGCGCGGCCGCTCTATATATAGGCAGCCTCCGGATTGAGGGATCGCTCGCCAAGGTGAGGCACGGATAATCGGGGCTCCTTTTGACTCGGGTTATTCATGGCACTTATCACCTTGCAGGATGCGCAGCTGGCCTTCGGGCACGTCGCCCTGCTCGACCACACCGACTTTGCTCTTGAGGCCCAAGAGCGGGTCGGACTTATTGGGCGCAACGGCACAGGCAAGTCATCACTGCTGAAGATCCTGGCATCTATCGAGAAGGCAGACGATGGTGTGCTGCAGGTCCAGACGGGTCTGCGCGTTGCGTACGTGCCTCAAGAGCCCCTGCTGGACCTGCAGTCGTCTGTTTTCGAGGCTGCCAGTGTGGGGCTGGTAGATGCTCGCGCCGCCAGAGACCTGTATCTCAGTGGCGCCGATGACCTCGACCTTGATGCGCTGCAGAACCGCATTGAGGCCCTTGACGCCTGGAACTGGGAACAGCGTGTGGAGGAGACGCTCCAGAGGCTTCATCTGGACGGCTCCGTCCTTGTAGGGCAGCTCTCGGGTGGCAACAAGAAGCGGGTCGCGCTGGCACAGGCGCTGGTCAGTCGGCCGGATGTGCTCTTATTGGACGAGCCGACCAACCACCTGGATCTGGACAGCATCACCTGGCTGGAGGAGTTGCTGCTGGAGTACCAGGGCAGCGTGGTGACCATCAGCCACGATCGCGCCTTTCTGGACCGCGTGGCCACCCGGATGGTCGAACTGGATCGCGGCCGTCTCCTGAGTTACCCGGGCAATTTCGCGCAATACCAGCTGCTGAAAGAAGAGCAGATGGCGCAGGAGGCTGTGATCAACGCTCGCGCCGACAAACTGCTCGCCCAGGAAGAGGTGTGGATTCGCAAAGGTGTGGAGGCACGCCGCACGCGGGCACAAGGGCGCATCACGCGACTGGAGCGGCTGCGCGAGCAGCGCGCCGAGCGACGCAACGCGGTGGGCAGCGTGAAGCTGGAGGTGGCCAGCGGCAACAGCAGCGGGAAGATCGTGGCGGAGCTGGACAAGGTCACGCAGTCGTTTGCCACGGCAGATGGTGGACAGCGCACCGTGATACGCGACTTCTCGGCGACGATCCTGCGCGGCGACAAGATTGGCCTGATCGGCCCCAACGGCGCAGGAAAGACCACGCTGCTCAAGATCATCCTCGGTGAACTCGCGCCCACAAGCGGTACGGTGCGACAAGGCAGCAAGGTCACAGTGGCGTATTTCGACCAGATGCGCGACCAGCTGGACCTGGACGCCACCCTGGAGGACTTCATCAGTCCGGGCAGCGAGTGGATCGAGATCGGGAGCAAGCGCACCCACGTGAAGAGCTACCTGAGCGACTTCCTGTTCTCGCCCGCACGCGCCAACGCCCCGGTGCGAACGCTCTCGGGCGGAGAACGCAACCGCCTGCTGCTGGCCCGCCTGTTTGCAAGGCCTGCCAATGTGCTGGTGCTCGACGAGCCCACCAACGATCTCGATATCGACACACTGGAACTGCTGGAGGATCTTCTGCAGCAGTACGACGGCACGGTGTTCCTGGTGAGCCACGACCGGCGATTCCTCGACAACGTGGTCACCAGCACGCTCGTGCACGAGGGAGAGGGCCGGTGGCGCGAGTACGTCGGCGACGTGAATGACTGGTTGACCCAGTCCGCACGCTCCGCCGCCTTGCAGCGAGAGCGCGATGCGCAGGCGCCCACGGCGACGCCGCCGGCTGCGGCGCCCGCCAGACAGGCCACCGCTGCCATGCCTGTCGCAGCCAAAAGAAAGCTGAGTTACAAGGAGCAGCGCGAGTACGATGCTTTGCCGGCGCTGATTGCCGCCCTGGAAAGCGAACAAACCGCCATTGGCAAAGACCTCGAGGATGGCCAACTATTTCACAGCGATCCTGCCCGCGCAGCTCAACTTGGCGCCCGCCATGCCGAAGTCGAGGGGGAATGGCTTCAGGCGCTGGAGCGCTGGGAAGCGCTTGGCGGCAGCTGAGGACCCAGCGCAGGAACCTCTGTGCGCCGCCCCACCTCACACATGCCCATGACGCCTGATCGTCTCGCTTTTGATTTGCAACGCACGCTGGACGAGCTCCAGCAGGAGCGCGAACGCACGCAAAAGCTGTTGGGCGAGGTGGATCGGCAGAACCGGGAGCTCGACCGGCTGCGTGGCGCGATGCACCGCGAATCGAACAGCCGCCTGTTGGCAGAGGAGGCGCTGGACGAGTCCCGCGACCGGTTGCAACTGGCGGTGGATGCCGCCGGTCTGGCCCTGTGGGACTGGCAACTGCCGGCCACCCAGGTTTTCATGACCGCGCGCTGGGGCGAACTGCTGGGCGACATAGCGACCGATGGTTACTGGGACGTGGCCGCGTTGCGTGCCCGCCTGCACCCCGACGACACGGCGTCACTGCGCGAGGAGATCACGGCATTGCTCGAAGGCCGCAGCCAGCGCGCGGTGGTGCAACACCGGGTGCGCGCCGGCCGCGAATGGCGGTGGGTGGAAGTGCATGGCATGGTCGCTGAGCACGACAGCAAGGGCAAGCCGTTGCGACTGATGGGCACCCTGGCGGACATCGGCGAACGCAAGCGGATCGAGCAGGAAGCGGAGCGCGCGCGCGTCCTGAGCGACCAGGCCAGCCGTGCCAAGAGCGAGTTCCTGGCCAACATCAGCCACGAGGTGCGCACGCCCCTGAATGCGCTGATGGGCCTGACGCGCATGCTGATGGACTCACCGCTCAACGCGGATCAGTCGAACTGGGTGTCGCTGATGGACCAGTCGGCGCACGGTCTGCTGGATCTGCTCAACAACATCCTCGACCTCTCTCGCATCGAGGCGGGCAAGCTCGACATCGAGAACCTGCGCTTTGACCTGCACCAGGCACTGGAACAGGCCATCGTGCCCTTTGCCGAACAGGCCAGCGAGAAACCGCTGGACTTCCGGTTCGACCTCTCCCCCACGCTGCCCCAATGGGTGATGGGTGACGTCTCGCGCCTGCGCCAGGTGCTCAACAACCTGCTGTCGAATGCGATCAAGTTCACGCCGCGGGGTGGCCGCATCGAGGTTCGGGCCATCGCCCTGGAACCGGCCGGCGAGCAGCCTTCGCGCTTGCAGCTGCAGGTGCGCGACAGCGGCGTGGGCATTGCACCAGAACACCATGCCAATGTCTTCGAGGCCTTCACGCAGGCCGATGCGTCCACCGCGCGGCCGTACGGCGGCAGCGGCCTGGGCCTGGCCATCTGCGTGCGCCTGGCGAGGCTCATGGGCGGCAACATCGAGCTGCAAAGTGCGCACCAGCAAGGCAGCACGTTCACGCTGACGCTCCCGCTGCGCGAAGTGCAAGCGGAGCAGAACCCGCTGAGTGCGTCGGCCGAGCTGCTGGAAATGGCGCAGGCGAGTTCGCGTTACGTGGGGCTGGTGGTCCTGCTGGCCGAAGACCACCCGGTGAACGAACTGATGATGCGCCAGCTGCTGCTGCGGCTGGGCTGCATCGTGCGTGTGGCGCGCGGCGGTGTGCATGCCGTGGCGCAGTGGGAACAGGGCGGCATCGACCTCGTGCTCATGGACGTGCAGATGCCCGGCATGAGCGGCCTGCAGGCCACGCAGGAGATTCGCGATATCGAAGCGCGCCGCAAGCTGCCGCGCACACCGATCGTGGCCGTCACCGCCAACGCCATGCCGGGCGACCGCGAGGCGTGCCTGGCTGCGGGCATGGACGGCTACACGGCCAAGCCCGTGAGCCCGCAAGCGCTGATCAAGGAAATGGAACGGGTGCTGCAGAGCGGCGAAGCGGATGCGCCGCAGGTGGATGCGCCCCTGCCTGAGGCACCGCAGGCGGCCGCGCCAGCCGACATGCCGGCGCCCGCCGCCCGCGATGCTGCGCACCCCGATGCGCTGGACCTGGAAAAATTGCTGCGCCGGCTGGACGGCGACGAAGACACGCTGAGTGAACTGGCGCACGCCATGCGCGCGGATCTGGCGTCGCGCCAGATTCAGTTGCAGCAGGCCTTGGCGTCTCGCGACACGGCCGCCGCCATTGCGCATGCGCACGGCCTCAAAGGCTCGCTGGGCAGCATGACCGCCGAACGCGGCGCGCGCCTGGCCAAAGGCCTGGAGCTGGCAGCGCGCTCCGGCGACTGGCAGCTTTTTGCCCGCGCTTTGCCGCTGCTGCAAGCCGAAGCGCGCCAGATCGACATGACGCTCGCCCAGCTGCTCGCCTCGGGCGGCCGCGACCTGTTCGACACCCGCCTCTGAGGCCGCGGCCGGCTCAGGCCGCAGCGCGCAAACGGGCAAACACGCGCCAGAACGCCGCGTCCTGCGCGGTTGTGAAGTTGATGCGCATGAGCGTGCTCGGTGCACGCGCCGCGTGAAACAGCGCGCCGGGGGCGATCAGGTAGCCCTCGTCCAGCATGCGCTGCGCCAGCGCATCGGTGTCCACCCCGGTATCGACCCAGCCAAACAGCCCCACCGGCTCGGCCGCGAACGTACAGCCCGCCCCCAGCGCCAGCTTGACGCTGCGCGCCCGCGCGGCATCGAGGCGCGTGCGGATGCGCTCGGCGTGGCGGCGCAGCTGGCCTTGCTCGATGCACAGGGCCAGCGCCTTCTCCAGCAGCGCGGGCGTGGTCAGGGTGGACAGCAGCTTGGTGTCCAGCAGCGGCTCCACCAGCGCCGGCGGCGCCGCCAGGTAGCCGATGCGCCAGTTGGGCGCCAGAATCTTGGCGAAACCACTCACGTAAATCGTGCGCTGCAAGCCGTCGAGTGCCGTCAGGCGCGTGGCGTGCTCGGGCGCAATGTGGCTGTAGGTGTCGTCCTCGACGATGTGGAACTGGTGCTGGTTGGCCAGCTGCAGCAGCCGGTGCGCGCTGCCAGGTGACAGGCAATAGCCCGTGGGGTTGTGGAACACACTCACGCTCACATACAGCTTGGGCTGGTGCGCCTCGCAGTACTTCGCCATCACGTCCAGGTCCGGGCCGTCGGCGCGGCGCGGCACCGGCAGGATGCGCATGCCCAGCGCGGCCAGCCGCGCAAACTCCACCGCCCAGCCGGGCTCTTCCACCATCACGGGGTCGCCCGGGCGCAGCAGGGTGCGGCTGACGATGTCCAGCGCGTGCGTGGCGCCAATGGTGGTGATGATGTGGTCGGGCTCTGCATGGATGTTCAGGCCCGCGAGCTTTTGCGACAGCACGCGGCGCAAGCCGCTGTCGCCCAGCGGTTCGCCGTACTGCAACGACACATCCTGCAAGCCGCGCGCGCTGGTCACCTTGCGCACCGCGGCGGGCATGAAGGTGGATTCCAGCCAGTCCGGCGGGAACACGCCCATGCCCGGGTGCGGCTTGTTGCTCACCTTGTGGAACATGCCGCGAATCAGCGCGGTGGCATTGATGGGCGACGCGCCGGCGCGCGCCGCCGCCTTGGCTTCGCCCGACGGGCCCTCGGCCCTGGGCGCTGCCATCTCGCGCACGAAGAAGCCGCGGTTCTTGCGGGCGTGCACCAGGCCCTGGGCGAGCAACTGGTCGTAAGCGGCCACCACGGTGGACGGGCTCACGCCGTGCTGCTGGGCGCACTGGCGCACCGAGGGCAGGCGCGAGCCGGGCGGCAACAGGCGGCTGCGAATGCGGTCGGCAAACCGCGCAGCGAGCTGGTCGGTCAGGGATTGTGCGGAGGTCTTCATCAACATGAGGGGGCATCCTTCCAGGGCAGCCTGTACTGTTGCGACGACCAATACAGTTCTACCCGTGCGCTGGCCAACTGTACTGGTGGTGTATTGGCTCGAAAGATTACATTGAACCTCCCGCATTGACAAGCCAAGACATGAGCGCCACCGAGCTGACCGCCCTTTTGCTGTTCTGCACCGCGATGAGTTTTTCGCCGGGGCCCAACACCACGCTGTCCACGGCGCTGGCGGCCAACCTCGGCCTCAAGCGCGCCCTGCGCTTTTGCCTGGCCGTGCCGGCGGGGTGGACGCTGCTCATGCTGGCCTGCGGGCTCGGCCTGGGTGCGCTGGTGCTCGGCGTGCCGGCGCTGCGCTGGGGCGTGAAGCTGTTCGGCGTGGCCTACATGCTGTGGCTGGCATGGAAGCTGGCCGGCGCGTCGCGCCTGTCGGAGGTGGACAGCGCCCGGCTCAATGTCACCTTCCTGCAAGGCGTGGGGCTGCAGTTTCTCAACATCAAGGCCTGGATGCTGGCGCTCACGCTCACTGCGGGCTGGGTCGTCAACGCCGGCGGCCTGCCCGCGCCCAACCCCGGCGAGCGGCTGGCGATCATCTGCGTGGTGATGATGTTCTTTGCCTTCACGAGCAACTTCACCTACGCCGTGGCGGGCTCGCTGCTGCGCCAGTGGCTTTCGCAGGGCGCGCGGCTGGTGTGGTTCAACCGCGTGCTGGCGCTGGTGCTGGTGGCCACCGCTCTCTGGATGCTCACGGTATGAACACACAAACGCTCTCACCCACCCGCTGGCTCGACCAGCCGGCCAACAAAGGCCTGTTGCTCGGCCTGCTGGGCGTGGTGATCTTTGCGCTCACGCTGCCCATGACGCGGCTGGCCGTGGGCACGGTGGAGGCGCCGCAGATGTCGGGCGTGTTCATCGCGCTGGGCCGGGCCGTGGTGGCCGCTGCGCTCTCGGCGGCATTTCTGTGGGCCACGCGCGCTCCACGCCCCCGGCGCGAAGACCTGCTGCCCCTGGCCATCACCGCCGGCGGCGTGGTGTTCGGCTTCCCGCTGTTCACGTCGGTCGCCATGCGCTACGTGGAAGCGGTGCACGCCAGCGTGATCGTGGGCGTGCTGCCGCTGGCCACAGCGGCCGTGGCCGCCCTGCTGCACCGCCAGCGCCCGTCCACCGGCTTCTGGCTGTGCGCAGTGCTGGGCAGCGCGCTCGTGGTGGGCTTTGCCGTGCTGCGCTCGGGCAGTGCGGGCCTCACGCTGCACCCGGCCGACATGCTGCTGCTGGCCGCCATGCTCTGCGCGGCGGTGGGCTACGCGTATGGCGCGCGCCTGTCGCAGCGCATGCGCGCCGAACACGTGATCTGCTGGGCGCTGCTCATCGCGCTGCCGATCACGCTGCCGCTGGCCGTGGTGACGCGCCCCACCACCGCGCTCAATGCCTCCGCCTGGTGGGGCTTCGCCTACACCGCCGTGTTCTCCATGTGGCTGGGCTTTTTTGCCTGGTACCGCGGCCTGGCGCTGGGCGGCACGGTGCGTGTGAGCCAGATTCAGCTGGTGCAGCCTTTCCTGGGCATGCTGATGGCGGTGCCCCTGCTCGGCGAGCGGCTGGATGCCGTCACGCTCGGGTTTGCCGTGGCGGTGATTGCCACCGTCTTCATGGGAAAGAAAATGCCTGTGCACGCCCGTCCCACACCCGAACGCATTTGAACGGAGACCCTGATGAAACCCAACGACCTGCCCCACCCCACCACGGCCTGGACCCTGGCGCGCCGCGCCGAGCGCATGAACCCGTCGGTGATCCGCGAAATCCTCAAGGTCACCGAGAAGCCGGGGATCATCAGTTTTGCGGGCGGCCTGCCCTCGCCCAAAACCTTTCCGGTGAGCGCATTTGGCGAGGCCTGTGCCAAGGTGCTGCGCGAGGACGGGCAGGCCGCGCTGCAATACGCCGCCAGCGAAGGCTACGCGCCGCTGCGCGAAGCGGTGGCCGCGCAACTGCCCTGGGCGGTGGACCCGGCGCAAGTGCTGATCACCACCGGCAGCCAGCAGGGCCTGGACCTGGTGGCCAAGGTGCTGGTCGATACCGGCAGCCGTGTGCTGGTGGAAACGCCCACCTACCTCGGCGCGCTGCAGGCCTTCACGCCCATGGAGCCCACCATTGAAGCCGTGGCCAGCGACGCCGAAGGCATCGACGTGGACGACCTCGAGCGCCTGTGCGGCCAGGGCGCCGACCGCGCGCGCTTCCTGTATGTGCTGCCCAACTTCCAGAACCCGACCGGGCGCAGCATGAGCGAGGCACGCCGCGCCGCGCTGGTGGAGCGCGCCGCCGCGCTGGGCCTGCCCATCGTGGAAGACAACCCCTATGGCGACCTCTGGTTCGACACGCCGCCGCCACTGCCGCTCACCGCGCGCAACCCGCAAGGCGGCATTTACCTCGGCTCGTTTTCCAAGGTGCTCGCACCGGGCCTGCGGCTGGGCTTCATCGTCGCGCCGCCGTCGGTGTTCCCCAAACTGCTGCAGGCCAAGCAGGCGGCCGACCTGCACAGCCCGGGCTTCAACCAGCGCATGGTGGCCGAGGTGATCAAGGACGGCTTTCTGGACCGCCACGTGCCCACCATCCGCGCGCTCTACAAAAGCCAGTGCGCGGCCATGCTGGGCAGCCTGACCGAGCACATGAGCGGGCTGGACGTGCAGTGGAACTCGCCCGACGGCGGCATGTTCCTGTGGGTGCGCCTGCCCGCAGGCATGAGCGCCATCGACCTGCTGCCGCACGCCGTGGACAAGGGCGTGGCCTTCGTGCCCGGCGCTGCGTTCTACGCCAGCGAGCCCGACGCACGCACGCTGCGGCTGAGCTTCGTGACGGCCAGCGTCGAGCAGATCCGCATCGGCATCGCCGCGCTGGCGCAGGCCATTCGCGAACAACACAAAGGCTGAACACCATGCTGCACCTCTGGGGCCGTCTGAGTTCGATCAACGTGCGCAAGGTCGTGCTGTGCGCGCAGGTGCTCGGCCTGGAGCTGCCGCGCACCGACGCTGGCCTCGCCCACGGCGTGGTGAACACACCCGAGTACCGCGCGAACAATCCCAACGGCCTGGTGCCGCTGCTGCAAGACGGTGACTTCACACTCTGGGAGAGCAACGCCATCGTGCGATACCTCAGCGCGCGCTACGGCGCGGACACACACGCGCTCTACCCCATCGACCTGGTGCAGCGCTTCAATGCCGAACGCTGGATGGACTGGCAGCAGACCACGCTCAACCCGGCGGGCAGCGCCGCCTTCAGGCAATGGTTCCGCACACCCGCGGAGCAACGCAGCGCCGGGGTGATCGCGCAGTCGGTGGCGGCCACCGAGCCCTTGTTCGCCCTGCTGGATGCGCACCTCGCGCGCCAGCCCTTCATGGCGGGCGACGCGCTCACCATGGCCGACATCCCCATCGCCTGCGAAGTGCACCGCTGGTGGGGCCTGCCGCAGCCGCGCCCGTCGTGGCCGCACCTGGAGCGCTGGTACGCCGGCTGGCTGGCCTTGCCCGCCAGCCGCGGCGTGCTCGATCTGCCCCTGTCCTGAACCCCCGGAGAAAGCCCCATGACCGCGCGCCCGTTTCAACAAGTCGATGTGTTCACCGCCACGCCGTACCTCGGCAACCCGTTGGCCGTGGTGCTCGACGGCACGGGCCTGAGCACCGAGGCCATGCAGCACTTCACCGACTGGACGAACCTCTCGGAATGCACCTTCGTGCTGCCGCCCACCGCCGAAGGCCACGCGGCCGGTGCCGACTACCGCGTGCGCATCTTCTGCCCGGGGCGCGAGCTGCCCTTCGCCGGTCACCCCACGCTGGGCACCTGCCACGCCTGGCTGACCGCGGGCGGCCAGCCCCGCGCCGGGCAGCACGTGGTGCAGGAATGTGGCGTGGGCCTGGTGCGCATCCGGCGCGACGGCGAACGCCTCGCTTTCGCCGCGCCACCCCTGCGCCGCAGCGGGCCGCTGGACGACGCCGACGTGGCGCTGATCGCACAAGGCCTGGGCATCGAGCGCAACGACATCGTGGCGCATGCCTGGTGCGACAACGGCCCGGGCTGGCGCGGGGTGATGCTGCGCTCGGCCGAGCAGGTGCTCTCGGTGCGGCCCGACCCCGTGGCACTGGCCGGTCTGGATATCGGCCTGGTGGGCCCGCAAGCCACCGGCGCCGACACCGCTTTTGAGGTGCGCGCCTTCTTCCCCGGCCTGCAAAGCCTCAGCGAAGACCCGGTCACCGGCAGCCTCAACGCGGCCGTGGCGCAGTGGCTGATGGGAGCGGGCCTGGCGCCAGCGAACTACATCGCCGCGCAGGGCGCCGCCATGGGCCGGGCGGGCCGCGTGCACCTCGACCGCGATGCCGACGGCACGGTCTGGGTCGGCGGCGCCAGCGTGACCTGCATCGCCGGCGAGGTGACGCTGTGACCCGGGCGGCGCGCCGTGGCTGACACCCGCGCGCACATCGACCACCTGGTGGTCGCCGCACACACGCTCGACGAGGGCGTGGCCTGGTGCGAACGAACGCTGGGCATCACGCCGGGCGCGGGCGGGGAGCACCCGCTGTTTGGCACGCACAACCGGCTGCTGCGCCTCGACGCGGTGGACGCTCCAGCGGCCTACCTGGAGGTGATCGCCATCGACCCGAAAGCCACGCCCACGCGCCCGCCGACCCAGCGCCGCTGGTTCGACCTGGACGAGCCGGCGCTGCAGCAGCGGCTGCGCCGCGACGGGCCGCAGCTGGTGCACTGGGTCGCGCGCGTGCCCGACATCGACACCGCCCTTGCGTCGCTGGGCGCCATCGGCATCCAGCGCGGCCCGGTGGTGAGCGCCTCGCGCCAGACGGCGCACGGCTTGCTGCAGTGGCGCATCAGCGTGCGCGACGACGGCCAACGCTTGTTCAACGGCGCCCTGCCCACGCTGATCCAGTGGAACGGCACGCACCCGACCGCGCACATGCCTGGCTGCGGCGCGGTGCTGCGCCGCCTGCACCTGCGCCACCCCGGCGCGGCCGGCCTGCGCGCCGCGCTGCAAGCCATCGGCCTGCCCGACATCGGTGTGAGCGATGGCCCGGCGGGGCTGGCCGTCGAGCTCGACACCCCGGCGCGCGGGCGCTTTTCACTGTTGTCACCGCCATGAACCACACGCTGCCCCACCTGCAAGACATCGAAGCCGCCGCCCAGGTGGTCTACCGCGAATTTGCGGCCACGCCGCAGTACCGCTGGGCCACGCTGAGCGCGCGGCTGGGCACGGACTGCTGGGTCAAGCACGAGAACCACACCCCGGTGGGCGCGTTCAAGATCCGCGGCGGCCTGACCTACTTCGACCAGCTCAAGGCGCGCGGCGAGTTGCCGCGCGAAGTGATCAGCGCCACGCGCGGCAACCATGGCCAGAGCATTGGCTGGGCGGCTCGCGCCCATGGCGTGGCCTGCACCATCGTCGTGCCGCGCGGCAACTCGGTGGAAAAGAACGCGGCCATGCGCGCCCTGGGCGCCACACTCATCGAGCATGGCGACGACTTTCAGGCCAGCCGCGAGCACGCGATGCAGCTCGCCGCCGACCGCGGCGCGCACATGGTGCCGAGTTTTCACTTCGACCTGTTGCGCGGCGTCAGCACGTACTGGTGGGAATTCTTCCGCGCCGTGCCCGCGCTCGATGTGGTCTATGTGCCCATCGGCCAGGGCTCGGGCGCTTGCTCGGCCATCGCGGCCAAGCTGGCGCTGGGCCACCGGGTGCGCCTGGTGGGCGTGGTCAGCGCCCACGCCACCACCTACGCCGATTCGTGGGCCGCCGGTCGCGTGGTGGAGGCGCCGGTGAGCACCGTGCTGGCCGACGGCATGGCCTGCCGCGTCGCCGATGCCGAAGCGCTTGCGGTGCTCATGCCGCACCTGGAGCGCATCGTGCAGGTGAGCGACGCCGAGGTGGCGCATGCCATGCGCCTGCTGTTTGCCGACACGCACAACGTGGCCGAAGGGGCTGGAGCGGCCAGCTTTGCCGCCGCCTGGCAGGAGCGTGAGCAGTTGAAGGGTCAGGTGGTGGGCACCACGCTGTGCGGGGGCAACGTCGACAGCGACGTGATGGCCGACGTGCTGGGCGGCCGGGGATGATCAGGCAGG
The DNA here is from genome assembly GCF_019264445.1 of Hydrogenophaga sp. Lineage (GTDB taxonomy): Bacteria > Pseudomonadota > Gammaproteobacteria > Burkholderiales > Burkholderiaceae_C > Hydrogenophaga. The sequence goes on along the minus strand of NZ_JAHVAB010000015.1, from coordinate 39,888 downwards.
GCGTGCGAGGCGCGCCACCACCTCACAGAACGCCTCGACCGCATCGGTCTTGAACACCACCTCGCGCACACCGGCCGCCCGGGCTTCGGTCTGCAGCTCGTCGGTGATGTAGCCCGAGGCCACGGCCACCGGCAGCTCCGGGGCAATGGCCAGCACCGCGCGCGCCACGTCCAACCCCGACATGCCCGGCATGTTGTAGTCGGTCAGCAGCAGGTGGTACTGCTGCGGTGCCTCGCTCACGGCCTTGATGGCCTGTTGCTGGTCGGTGAAGGCGGTCACACGGTAGCCGCGGCGCTCCAGCAGACGGCGCACCAGAAACACCAGGGTGTCGTCGTCGTCGAGATACAGGATGTGGGGCGGGTCCGCTGGCGGGGCTTCGGCCATGGGTGGGCTCTCCATTGGGTCGGTCTCGGGGCCGTCGGGCGGGCGAGGGGCCATTGTGACGGGATCGCCAGAGGTCTGTCCAACACCACTGCCATGAGACGACCACGCCGCTCCCTTGGGCGCCGCCGGAAAGTACAGCGTGAACGTGGTGCCCTGCCCGGGCTCGCTCTCCACTTCGATCGTGCCACCGTGCACCTGCACGATGCCCAGCACCACCGGCAGGCCCAGGCCCGTGCCCCGGCCCACCACGCGGGTGGTGAAAAAGGGTTCAAAAATGCGGCTGCGCACCGCCTCGGTCATGCCGCAGCCGTTGTCGCTCACGCGCAGGCGAACGGCGTCCACGCCGCCTTTGGCGCACGCCCGGGCCATGTCCGCAGGCAGGCGCGGGTCGTTGCCGGGCAAGCCGTCGACATGGCACTCGACGCGGCCGGAGCGCCCCTCGAGCGCGTGGATGGCGTTGGTGCACAGATTGATGAGCACCTGTCCGAGCTGGGTGGCGTCGGCCAGGATGTCGGGCGTCTCCGGGTGGCGGTCGTACAGCAATTGCACCTGCGGTGGCGTGGCCGCGCGCATGAGCCCGCAGGTCTCGGCCAGGATGGCACCCACATCGACGCGGGTGCGCTCGGCGGGCTGCTGGCGGCTGAAGGCCAGAATCTGCCGCACCAGCTCGCGCCCGCGGCGCGCAGCGGTGCTGATTTCGTGCAGGCTCTCGCGCGCAGGCGCTTCGCGGGAGAGGTCTTGCCGGGCCAGATCGGCGTTGCCCAGGATGGCCGCCAGGATGTTGTTGAAGTCGTGCGCCACACCGCCCGCCAGCGTGCCCAGCGCTTCCATCTTCTGCGACTGCGAGAGCTGCGCCTGCAGCGCCTTCTGCTCGCTCTGCGCGACCTTGAGCGAGGTGATGTCGATGAAGGTGAGCACCACATGGCGCAGGCCGCCCTGGGCGTTGTTCTCGGGGTACGCGTTGCACACCGCCCAGCGCACATCGTCGCCATCGCCCACGGGCACGCCCACCACCACGTTTTTCACCGGCAGGCCGGTGGCCAGCACGCGCTCGAAGGGCATGTCGTGCAGGCGCATGGGCTGCCCGTCTTCGCGCAGCATCTGCCAGCCCGGGCCCGTCGGCTCGGGCAGGGCCGAATTCGCGCCGCCTTCGCTCCAGCCAAAGAAGCGGCGGGCCGCGCTGTTGATGCTGGAGATCGTGTGGTTGGGCCGGTACACGACCACACCGGCGCTGAGGTTGTCGATCAAGGCGCGCGAATCGGCCTCGCGAATCTGCAAACCCTGGCGCGCGCGATCGCCCTCCAGGCGCAGCTGGTAGGTCACGAGCGCACCGAACAGCACCACGCGCAGCAGCCCGGAGAGCAGGAAGAAGAACATGGTGGCGGCAGCCACCTGTGGCAAGGGCAGCCCGGCCACCGGTGCCGCCGCCACAAAACCGACCATGGCCAGAAACTCGACCGCGGTCAGCAGCTTGAGGGCCTGTATCTCGGGCACCCGGCGCTGCGGATCGGCGCGCGTCAGGTCGCGGTAACCCAGGCCCATCGTCACCAGCACCGACAACGCAAACAGGCCCTGGCGCACCAGCGGGAGGTCCCATACCGAAACGCTGAGCACCTGGATCAACAGCATGGCCAGCGCGGCCAGCGCCGCACGGCGCAGCGGCAGGGAAAAATGCAGGTGGCTGCGCAGGCCCAGCCAGGCCAGCATGGGCGCGATGCACAGCGATGCGTTGCCCACGCCGTAGGTGACGGCATCGGGCCAGCTGTCCCGGAACCAGAACCCGATCGAACCCACGATGGCCGCCAGCGCGGAGAGCGCCCACCAGCCCGGCCCACCAATGGTGGGGTAGCGCCTCATCTGCGCAAAAAAGGCCAGGGCAACCAGCGTGTGAAAGCCCACCCGCAGCGCGAGCAGGGTGGGCATGTCAAAAGGCATAGGCACGGTGAGAGACGCACATGCCAATGATTGAAGCACAGGGGCGCCGCCGCCTAGGCCGCAAAAAGGACCGCAAAGCCCAGCGAGTTCCAGCCTCCGCATTCCGTCACGAATCGCGCACCTTCGCTCACAGACACCTGCGCGACTGCCCCGCGCCACGCAGTCGCTGCCGGGACAAAAGTCGACCCGCGTGCGCCACAGAATGCCGCCCATGGGAACCCTCTACCTTGTGCGCCACGGCCAGGCCTCGTTTGGTGCGGACGACTACGACCAGCTCAGCGAGATGGGCCAGCGGCAGAGCGTGCAGCTGGGCCGCTACTGGGCCGAGCGCGGCATGGTGTTCGACGCGGTGATCACGGGCACGCTGCGCCGGCATCAACAGACCTGGGCGGGCATTGCCGAAGGTGCGGGCTTCGCGCATGAGCCCCTGGCCTGGCCGGGCCTCAACGAGTACGACAGCGAAGCCGTGATCCGCGCCATTCACCCCCACCCGCTGCAGAAGCCGCGCAACGCCGAAGAAGCCCCCGAGCTCTACCGCCATCACTTCCGGCTGCTGCGCGATGGCCTCACCCAGTGGATGGCGGGCACGGTGAGCCCGCAAGGCATGCCGAGCTACAACGAGTTCGTGCGGGGGATCACCAGCGCGCTCGACCACGTGCGCGCCCACCACCATGGCCAGAACGTGCTGCTCGTCTCCAGCGGCGGGCCGATCTCCACTGCCGTGGGCCACGTGCTGGGCCTGAGCCCGGAGGCCACCATCGAACTGAACCTGCGCATCCGCAACAGCGCGGTGACGGAGTTCCAGTTCAACCCCAAACGCCATTCGCTGCTGAGCTACAACACGCTGCCGCACCTGGACCGCGCCGACTTTCGCGAGTGGGTCACGTACGCGTGACGCGCACGCGGCAGCAGGCGGGTCAGCCCTGGCGTGGGAAAGCGGTGTGCCCGGTGAGGGTGTCGGGCGGGAGCTGGTCGATCTCGCTGAACAACTGCGCCAGCGAACGGCCGGCCGCTTCGAGCACCGCGCGGCCCTTGTCGGCGGTGGCGGCGCTGGCGTTGCCCACCGCGCCCTGCACGTTGTAGTCCTGCATCTGCCAGGCCAGCTTGGCGCTCTTGCCGTTGCCCAGAATGGGAAACTGCTGCGCGCGGTCCTGGGCCGTGGAGCGAAATGAGGCAGCCTGCGCCATGCGCACGCGCTCGGGCGCCAGGGCCAGCATCAGCGAGGTTTCGATCTCGCCGCCGTGGATACCGAAGCGGTGCTCTTCGGCACTGAACATCGCGTTGAGGTCGTTGCCCTGGGCATCGCGCAGCGGCAGGTGAAACCAGTTCACGCTGTAGACCAGCATGCCCAGGCGCGCGCGCAGGTCGCGCGCCACGAGGTCGAGCGCACCCACCTGACCGCCGTGCGCGTTGAACAGCACGAGCTTCTTCACACCGCTGGCGGCCACGCATTCGGCCAGCTCGGTCCAGACGCGCAGCAGGGTCTCGATCTTGAGGGTGAGCGTGCCGCCAAAGCGGGTGTGCTCAGGGCTGAAACCCACGGCCTGCGTGGGCAGGAAGAGCACGGGCAGATCGGCGGCAATGTGCGGCACGGCGGCTTGCGCCACCCCGTTGACGATGTCCGTGTCGACCGAGAGCGGCAGGTGCGGGCCATGCTGCTCGATGGCAGCCACGGGCAGCACGGCGATGGCGCGTGCGGTGTCCAGCGTGGCGAAATCGGCGGTGGAGAGCTCGGACCAGAAGCGGGTGGGGGCGGGCATGCGCGCATCTTAAGCCCGCGCTCCGCCTGCGCCGCAGGCCTCAACCGTAGATGTACCGCCGCGACCACGGCAGCCCCTGCGCGCCCAGGCCTGCGGGTCGGCAGATCACCTGGTAGATCGACACCTCGTCGTGCTCGAAGGCCCAGGCACAGCCCGCCAGGTAGATGCGCCAGATGCGCCACGTCTTCGGGTCCACCAGCGGCCGGATGCGGTCGGTGTGGGCTTCGAACGCTTCGCTCCAGAGTTGCGTGGTGCGCATGTAGTGGCGGCGCAGGCTTTCCACGTCAAACGCTTCCAGCCCGCCTTCCTGCATGGTGCGCAGCACCGTGCCGATGTGCGGCAGCTCGCCCTGCGGGAACACATAGCGGTCAATGAACGCGCCGCCACCGTGGCGGGTTTCGCCGTCAAACGCGTCGGTGCTGGTGATGCCGTGGTTCATGGCCCAGCCATCGGGCTTGAGCAGCGCGCGCATGTGGCCGAAGTAGGCCGCCAGATGGTCAATGCCGACGTGCTCGAACATGCCCACGCTGGTGATGCGGTCGAACGGCCCGTCGCTCACGTCGCGGTAGTCCTGCAGGCGGATCTCGATGCGGTCTTCCAGGCCAGCGGCCTTGACCCGCTCGCACGCCAGCGCGTGCTGGTTTTTCGACAAGGTCACGCCCACGCATCGCGCGCCGAACTTCTGCGCGGCGCGCAGCACCAGCGCGCCCCAGCCGCAGCCTACGTCAAGCAGCCGCTGGCCGGGCTGCAGCTGGATCTTGGTCAGGATGTGGTCGATCTTCCTGACCTGGGCCTCGGCCAGGGTTTCGTTGCCGTGTTCGAAGTAGCCACACGAATACACCATGCGCTCGTCGAGCCACTGGGCGTAGAACTCGTTGGACACGTCGTAGTGGTACTGGATGGCTTCGCTGTCACTCTCCCGCGTGTGCGAGAAGCGCCGGCGCAGGCGCCCGAGCAGGCCCGCTTCAGGCTCGGCGGTCTCGGCCAGGCGGTGCGCCACGGCCAGGATGTCCGCCATGGTGCCCTCCACGTCGATCAGCCCTTCCACATAGGCCTGGCCCAGCGTGTCCAGGCCCGGGTCGATCAACAGCGGCAGCGCCGACAGGTCGCGCACACGGATCTCGACCCGCGGCTGCTCGAACTCACCCAGCGCCAGCGAGGAAGCCCCGTCCTCACCCCAGCTCAGGCGCACGGGCAGGTTCACCCGCGTCCGCATGCGTTGTGCCCAAGGCAACAGGGCGCGCTCCACGATCGATCCCATGCACTGGCCTCCATGCTTGGTCAACCCTCTACCCGCCGTGTTGTACCGAAACAGGGCGGCGCTGTGAAGCCGCAGCGCCGAAACCGGCCCCCCGGCGCCAGACAAATCAACAGCCCTCGCTTATATTGGCGCGGCGCCGCCCAGGAACTTGGGCGGGCCCAGCCCCTCATACCTCCGGTGGGCACCGCCGCCCTCTGCATCCCCGCCCCGCTCTCCCATGTCCCTGAACGCCTTTTTGTCGGTCCTGCGCGCTCCGCGTGCCCTGCTGGTCGCCCTGCTGGTGGCGCTCGCCCCCTGGGGCGCGCTGGCCCAGGGCCTGCTCTCGGGCACCCCCGCCCAGACCGTGGTGCAGAGCGACCAGGCCCGCGCAGAGCTGCTGGCCCACGCGCCCCAAGGCGCCACGCCCGGTCAGCCGGTCTGGGTCGGGCTGCAGATCACCCACGCGCCCGAGTGGCACACCTACTGGAAAAACTCGGGCGATTCGGGCCTGCCCACCGAACTGCAGTGGACCTTGCCACCCGGTGTGAGCGCCGGCCCGATTGCCTGGCCCACCCCGCGCAAGTTCCCCATCGGCAACCTGGCCAACTACGGCTACGACGGCACGGTGGTGCTGCCCGTGCCGCTCACGGTGGCGCCCGATTTCAAGGGCAGCCACATCGACATCAAGCTCTATGCCGCCTGGCTGGTGTGCCGCAAGGAGTGCATTCCCGAAGAGGGCCACTTCTCGCTGCGCCTGCCGGTGCAGGGCTCCACCGGCCTGAATGGCGCGGCGTTTGACGCCAGCTTCCAGGCTGCGCCCAAGGACCAGCCCGCAGGCGAGAGCCGCGTGGCGCCCGAAGCAGACGCCCTGAATGTGGTGCTCACCGGCCTACCGGCCCGCTGGCGCGGCCAGCCGCTGGAGTTCTTCCCCGAAGCCCCGGGCCTGATCGAACCCGGCCAGCCCTGGACGCAGGCCTGGGACGGTGAGCGCTGGACCGCGCGCGTGCCGCTCTCGCCCCACCGCGCCGAGAGCCCGGCGCACATGGCGCTGGTGGTGGCGCAGGCCTCGCCACCCGGGCAGGGCCCAGGCAGCCCAGGCGTGCGCCTGGAGGTGCCGGTGCAGGGCACCTGGCCCGCCGCGGCACCGCTGCCGGTGGCCGTGCCGGCGGCGCTCCAGGCTGCGCTGGACGCCAACGCCGCGCGCGCGTCGGCTGCCGCCCCGGTCAGCAGCGCGCCGCCGCTCACACTGGTCGCAGCGCTGTTGGGCGCGCTGCTCGGCGGCCTCATCCTCAACCTCATGCCCTGCGTGTTTCCGGTGCTGGCCATCAAGGTGATGGCCTTCGCCCAGCACGCACAGGACCGGCGCGCCCACCGGGCCAACGGCCTGGCCTACACCGCCGGCGTGGTGCTGTCTTTCGTGGCGCTGGGCGCGTTGCTGCTGGGGCTGCGCTCGGCCGGCGAGCAACTGGGCTGGGGCTTCCAGCTGCAGAGCCCCGCCGTGGTGGCGGTGCTGGCCACGCTGTTCACGCTGATCGGCCTGAACCTGGCCGGCCTGTTCGAGTTTGGCCATGTGCTGCCCAGCCGCGTGGCCAGCCTGCAGGCGCGCCACCCCACTGGCGATGCCTTCCTCACGGGCGTTCTGGCCACGGCCATCGCATCGCCCTGTACCGCACCTTTCATGGGCGCCTCGCTCGGCCTGGCCATCGCCCTGCCGGCCGCGCAGGCGCTGGCGGTGTTTGGTGCGCTGGGCCTGGGCATGGCGCTGCCCTACCTGCTGGCCAGCTGGGTGCCGGCGGTGGCACGGGCGCTGCCCCGCCCCGGCGCCTGGATGAACACCTTCCGCCACCTCATGGCCTTCCCGATGTTTGCCACGGTGGTGTGGTTGCTGTGGGTGCTCGGCCAGCAAAGCGGCATCGACGGCGCGGCCGCGCTGCTCATGCTGCTGGTGGTGCTGGCGCTGCTGGTGTGGGCGCTGGGCTTGCGCGGGCGCGGGCGCACCGTGATCGCCGGGCTCTCGCTGGCGGGTCTGGCGTGGCTGGGCTGGGCGATCGGTCCCAACGTGATCCGACTGCAAGACGCCACGCCCGGCCAGGCCGTGGCCACCGCCGTGGAAGGCGTGAGCTGGCAACCCTGGAGCCCGCAGGCGCAGGCCGAACTGGTGGCGCAGGGCCGCCCGGTGTTTGTCGACTTCACCGCCGCCTGGTGCGTGACCTGCCAGTACAACAAGCGCACCACGCTCGCCGATGCCAGCGTGCTCGGCGACATGGCGCGCAAGAACGTGGCGCTGCTGCGCGCCGACTGGACGCGCCGCGACCCCGACGTCACGGCGGCGCTGGCCAGCCTGGGACGCAACGGCGTGCCGGTGTATGCGATCTACAAGAACGGTCAGGCCCCGCAGGTGCTGACCGAAGTGCTTCGTGTCGAGGAGGTTCGCGCCGCGCTGGCGGGTTTGTAGGCCAGCGCTGCTCCGTTTCAATCGTCCGCCTTCAGGAGGTTTCCCCATGCAACGCCGTCCCCTGCTCGCCTTCGCCGCTTTTTCACCCCTGGGCACGCTGCTGGTCACGCCGGCCATCGCCGCCCCCGGCCTGGGCCAGGCCGCGCCCGACTTCACCTTGACCGACACCGCCGGCAAGCCGGTGAAGCTCTCCGACTTCAAGGGCAAGACCGTGGTGCTGGAGTGGAACAACCCGGGCTGCCCCTTCGTGCGCAAGCACTACCAGGGCAACATGCAGGCGCTGCAGAAGGAGGCCACGGGCCAGGGTGCCGTGTGGCTGGCGATCAACTCCACGCGCGACGACAGCGCGGACTACCAGTCCCCCTCCCAGCTCGGCCGCTGGATGACCGAGCAAAAGGCCAGCCCCACCGCCACCCTCATGGACGAAGACGGCAAGGTGGGCGAAGCCTATGGCGCGCGCGTCACGCCGCACATGTACATCGTCAACGCCCAAGGCCTGCTGGTGTACGCCGGCGGCATCGACAGCATTCCCTCGGCGCGGGTGGACGACATTTCCAAGGCCACCAACTACGTGCGCCAGGGCCTGGCCGAACTGCGCGCGGGCAAGCCGGTGAGCGTCGCCACCAGCCGCGCCTATGGCTGCAGCATCAAGTACAAAAACGGCGCGGCCTGAGCCGCGCGCCGTTCAACCCTCCAGAAACACCGGGTCGGCCCGGGAGGTCTTCATGAGCTCGATCGAGTGCGTGCAATCCTTCTGGTGAACATAGCTCTCGCTGCTGCGCGCGATCGCCTTGCCGTTCTTCGCGTAATAGACCCAGTACCACTGGCCTTTGTGGTCCTTGGTTTCCCGGTAGCACGGGTAAATGATGTCGGCCATGGTGGCGCTTCCTTTCTGTTCGATGGGTGCTGCGCATCACAGCCGTGAGCGCAGCACCATTGCAACAGGCAGCTCGGGTTTTGCCACTCGTGCTGGCACCGTAGCCAGACCTTCCATAATCTGCGCATACCCCCACCCCTTGTACTGGTCCAACGACATGCCCTTCGCCCCACTGCAAAACGACACATTCCTGCGCGCCTGCCTTCGTCAGTCCACCGACCACACCCCCGTGTGGCTCATGCGCCAGGCGGGTCGCTATCTGCCCGAGTACCGCGACACGCGCGCCAAGGCAGGCAGCTTCATGGGGCTGGCCACCAACACCGACTACGCCACCGAGGTGACGCTGCAGCCGCTGGACCGCTACGCACTGGACGCGGCCATTCTGTTCAGCGACATCCTCACCGTGCCCGACGCCATGGGCCTGGGCCTGTCGTTTGCGCTCGGTGAAGGCCCCAAGTTCGCCAAGACCGTGCGCACCGAAGCCGACGTGGCCACCCTCGCCGTGCCCGACATGGACAAGCTGCGTTACGTGTTCGACGCGGTCACCTCGATCCGCCGTGCGCTCAACGGCCGCGTGCCCCTGATCGGCTTTTCCGGCAGCCCCTGGACGCTGGCCTGCTACATGGTCGAGGGCGGCGGCAGCGACGACTACCGCGCCGTCAAGTCGCTCATGTACAGCCGCCCGGACCTCATGCACCGCATCCTGGCGATCAACGCCGACGCGGTTGCGGCCTACCTCAACGCCCAGATCGAAGCCGGCGCACAGGCCGTCATGGTGTTCGACAGCTGGGGCGGCGTGCTGGCCGACGGCAAGTTCCAGGACTTCAGCCTGGCCTACACGCGGCGCGTGCTGGCACAGCTCAAGCGCGAGCACGAAGGCGCCGTGATTCCGCGCATCGTGTTCACCAAGGGCGGTGGCCTGTGGCTCGACGACATGAAAGACCTGGACTGCCACGCCCTCGGCCTGGACTGGACCGTGAACCTGGCGCGCGCGCGCGCGCAGGTGGGCGAAGGCGCCCACGGCAAGGCCTTGCAAGGCAACATCGACCCCAACGTGCTGTTTGCACCGCCCGAGCGCATCGATGCCGAAGTGGCCGCGGTGCTGGAGAGCTTCGGTGCCCCGCACCAGGGCAGTGGCACCGGGCCCACGCACATCTTCAACCTGGGCCACGGCATCAGCCAGCACACGCCCCCGGAACACGTGTCGGTGCTGGTGGATGCGGTGCATTCGCATTCGAAGCGGCTGCGCCAGCCCGCCTGAAGCGCTGCGGTTTTCGCAGCGCAACCGGGGCCCAGTGCGCCCGCTCCGGTGGTTTTTCCTGGCCGTTCCCCAGCCTGTATGACAGCGTCACAGGCCTGTCAAACACCGGGGCACATGCGGCCATAACACAAAAAATGCCAAAAATCGCACTTGACAAGGCTCACTTATGCACAAAACCTGTGCTGCGGTGCGCCATAAACCCGAGCCCCGTCGGCACACTAGGCATTTCTTCCAATACCGGCGTAAGCCATTGATTCATATAGCTTTTAATTTGTGCTTTTTTTGAAGGCAGTTTAAGCAAACCCTTGATTTGCAAGGCTTCCGGCAGCAGAAAAGCAATCTATCAACAAAGTTATCCACAAAAAGTCTGGATATGTTTCGATGCACTGTCAAATCAACAACTTAGCGCGCTTTTCGACAGTCCAGCTGAGGAATGGGCGCTAAGCATGGCTTTCTGGCCCAGCGTCGTCGTGGCCACGCCCGCGCACAGCGGCGTGGGTGCCCTGCTCACTTACCGAAGTGAGTTGTCGCTCGCGCCGGGCACCCTGGTGCGGGTGCCGCTGGGCGCGCGCGAGGTGCTGGGCGTGGTGTGGGAATGCCCCACCGAACCACCCGAAGGCTTGAGCGAAGCGCAGACCCGCGCGGTGGCCAGCGTGCTCGAAGGCCTGCCGCCGCTCAACGCCCGCTGGCGCCAGCTGGTGCGTTTTGCAGCGCAGTACTACCAGCGCAGCCTGGGTGAGGTGGCGCTGGCCGCGCTGCCGCCCCAGCTGCGCGACCTCAGCACGGTGCAGCTCGCACGGCGCCTGAAAAAGCAGCAGGGCGCGCGCGCTGGCGCCGCGAGCGCACCCGCCGATGCGCCCGGCCAGCACGCCCCCGCGCTGAGCGAGGAACAGCGCGAAGCGCTCCAGGCCCTGGAAGCCGCCACCGCCCCGGTGCTGCTGTTTGGCGCCACCGGCAGCGGCAAGACCGAGGTCTACCTGCAGGCCACCGAGCACGCGCTGCAATCGCAGCCCGATGCGCAGGCGCTGGTGATGGTGCCGGAGATCAACCTCACGCCTCAGCTGGAGGCGCGCTTTCGGGAGCGCTTCGAGCCCTTGTTTGGCGCCGGTGCGCTGGTCTGCCTGCACAGCGGCATGACGCCCGCCCAGCGCCTGGCCGGCTGGCTGGCGGCGCACACGGGGCAGGCGCGCATCGTGCTCGGCACGCGCATGGCCGTGCTCGCCAGCCTGCCGGGGCTGCGGCTGATCGTGGTCGACGAGGAACACGACCCCAGCTACAAGAGCCAGGAAGGCGCGCGGTATTCGGCCCGCGATCTGGCGGTGTACCGCGCCAAGGTGGAAAGCGAGGCGCTGGCGGCAGAAGCCACCGCAGCTGCGCCCGCCCCCCGATGCCGCGTGGTGCTGGGCTCGGCCACGCCTTCGCTGGAGACCTGGCACGCCGCCGACCAGGGCCGCTACCTGCGCCTGTCCATGCCGGCGCGCATCGGGGGCGGCGCGCTGCCGCGCCTGCGCGTGGTCGACATGAACCACCAGCCCAAGGGCGCGCTGCTCGCGCCCCCACTGGTGGCGGCCATGGCCGAGCGCATCGCGCGCGGCGAGCAATGCATGGTGCTGCTCAACCGGCGCGGCTATGCACCGGTGCTGGCCTGCCACGACTGCGGCTGGAAAAGCGCCTGCCCGCACTGCAGCGCCTACCGCGTCTTCCACAAACTCGACCGCACCCTGCGCTGCCACCACTGCGGCTTCACCGAACGCGTGCCGCGCGCCTGCCCCGAGTGCGGCAACCTCGACATTGCGCCGGTGGGTCGCGGCACCGAACAGCTCGAAGAACAGCTCGCCGGCCTGCTGGCCGACGTGCAACGCCCCGACGGAGGCCCGGCGCGCGTGGCGCGCATGGACGCCGATTCCACCCGCCTCAAGGGCAGCCTGGAGGTGCAGCTGGCGACCATGCACAGCGGCGAGGTGGACGTGCTGGTGGGCACCCAGATGATCGCCAAAGGCCACGACTTCCGGCGCATCACGCTGGTGGCGGGCATCAACGCCGACTCGGGCCTGTTTGCCAGCGACTACCGCGCACCCGAGCGCTTGTTTGCGCTGCTCATGCAGGCCGGCGGGCGCGCCGGGCGCGATGCCGCCTTTGTGACCCGCCAGGGCAGCGAGAGCGAGCTCTGGGTACAGACCTGGACGCCGCAGCACCCGCTGTTCGACGCGCTGCGCCGCCACGACTTCCCGGCCTTCGCCGCGCAGCAACTGGCCGAGCGCGAAAGCGCCGGCATGCCGCCGTTTGGGCACCAGGCGCTGCTGCGCGCCGACGCCCGCACGCAGCAGGCGGCGCAGGCCTACCTGAACGCCGCCGCGCAGGCCGCCGACGGACTGCCGCACCGCGACGACGTCACGCTGTACCCGGCGGTGCCGCTGACCATCCAGCGCGTGGCGAACGTCGAGCGCGCGCAGCTGCTGGTGGAAGCCGCCTCGCGCGCTGCGCTGCAGCGTTTCCTCAACGCCTGGCAACCCGTGCTGCTGGCCTGCCGCAGCCTGCCCGAGGCGCGCGGGCTGGTGCGCTTCGCGGTGGACGTCGATCCCCTGGCCATCTGAGTCCGCAACGGCCGCCGGCCGTGGCGCGCTTAAATATAAGCAAACTGCGATATAAGAGCGGCATCACACCCAAGGAGACGTGCCTGTGCCCCGATTCGCACCCCGCTGGTGGCTCGCGCCCCTGCTCGCCCTCACCCTGAACGCCACCTGGGCACAACCCTCCACCGAAGCCGGCCCCCCCATGCGCGTGGAGCAGGTGGGGCCCCACAGCCACTACGTGCAGGGCCTGACCCAGCTCGGATCGACGAGGAACCAGAACTTCATCAGCAACGCCGGCTTCGTGATCACGCCCGCAGGCGTCGTGGTGGTGGACGCGCTGGGCTCGCCGCGCCTGGCCGAGCGGCTCACGCAGGCGATCCGCCAGCTGACCGACCGGCCGATCACCCACGTCATCGTCACCCACTACCACGCCGACCACATCTACGGCCTGCAGCACTTCAAGCAGCTGGGCGCTCAGATCGTTGCGCACCGTGCCTCGCGCGAGTACATCCAGTCGGACACGGCGCGCCTGCGCCTGGAGGCCTCGCGCACCGACCTCGCGCCCTGGATCGACGACCAGACGCGCATCGTCCCGGCCGACCTCTGGCTCGACGGTGCGACCTCGCTCAAGGTCGGCGGCGTGGTGTTCGAGCTCACGCCGGTGGGTCCGTCGCACACGCCGGAGGACCTCACGGTGTACGTGCCGTCGGAAAAAGTGCTGTTCGCCGGCGACCTGTTCTTCCACGGACGCCTGCCGTTCGTGGGCCAGGCCAACAGCCGGCAGTGGGTGCTTTCGCTCGATCGCCTGCTCGCCTTCGATGCCAAGGCGGTGGTGCCCGGCCATGGCGCGGTGTCCACCGACCCGAAAAAAGACATCGGCACCACGCGCGACTACCTCAAGCACCTGCGCCAGAGCATGGGCGACGCGGTCGAGAACTTCGTGCCGTTCGACGAGGCCTACGACAAGACCGACTGGTCGGCCTTCGCGGCCATGCCGATGTTTGGCCCGGCCAACCGCATGAACGCCTACAACACCTACCTGCTGCTGGAGCAGGAGGCGCTGGGCAAGAAATGAAAAAGCCCAGGGCGGTGAAGCCCGGGGCTTTGGCGCTGCGCGCGGGTGTGGATCACACGAGGTCGTAGCGGTCCAGGTTCATGACCTTGGTCCAGGCGGCGACGAAATCGCGCACGAACTTCGGCTGGCCGTCGGCGCTGGCATACACCTCGGCGTAGGCCCGCAGCACCGAGTTGGAGCCGAAGATCAGGTCGTTGCGCGTGCCGGTGAATTTCACCGCGCCGGTCTTGCGGTCACGGCCCTCGAACACCTCGGCCTCGCTGTCCACCGCCTTCCATTCCGTGCCCATGTCGAGCAGGTTGACGAAGAAGTCGTTGGTCAGCGCGCCCACCTTGTTCGTGAACACACCGTGTGCGCTGCCGTCGGCGTTGGTGCCCAGCACGCGCAGACCACCGACCAGCGCCGTCATTTCGGGCGCGGTCAGCGTGAGCAGCTGCGCGCGGTCCACCAGCAAGGCCTCGGTGGCGGCGCCGATGCGGCCCTTGCGGAAGTTGCGGAAGCCGTCGGCCTGGGGCTCCATCACCTCGAACGAGGGGATGTCGGTCTGCGCCTGCGTGGCGTCCACACGGCCCGGGGCGAACGGCACCTGCACCGCCACGCCCGCGGCCTGCGCCGCCTGCTCCACGCCCACCACCCCGGCGAGCACGATCACATCCGCCAGCGACACCTTGCCGGCAATGCCGCGCAGCTTGTCCAGCGCCTTCACGGCCACCTGGTTGACCGCCCAGTCTTTCTGCGGTGCGAGCGCCAGGCGCGCGCCGTTGGCGCCGCCCCGCTTGTCGCCACCGCGGAAGGTGGACGCCGAGGCCCAGGCCACCGACACCAGCTCCGACACCGACAAACCCGACGCCGCGATCCTGGCCTTGGCATCGGCGATGTCCGCCGCCGTGGGCTTGAGCGTGGCCGCGGGCAGCGGGTCTTGCCAGATCAGGTCTTCCTTCGGCACTTCGGGGCCGAGGTAGCGTGCCTTCGGGCCCATGTCGCGGTGGGTCAGCTTGAACCAGGCGCGGGCGAAGGCCTCGGCAAACGACTGCGGGTCTTCGTGGAAGCGCTTGGAAATCTTGCCGAACTCGGGGTCGAAGCGCAGCGTGAGGTCGGTGGTGAGCATCGTGGGCTTGTGGAACTTGCCCGGGATGTGCGCGTCCGGAATGATCTCGGGCGCGTCCTTGGCGACCCACTGCTTGGCACCGGCTGGCGACTTCGTGAGTTCCCATTCGAAGTTGAAAAGGTTCTCGAAGAAGTTGTTGCTCCACAGCGCTGGCGTTTTGGTCCAGGTGACTTCCAGGCCGCTGGACACCGTGTCCTTGCCGTGGCCGCTGCCGTAGTTGCTGTTCCAGCCCAGGCCTTGCGCCTCAATGCCCGCGGCTTCCGGCTCGGGGCCCTTGTGGTGCTCGGGTGCAGCACCGTGCGACTTGCCGAAGGTGTGGCCGCCCGCGATCAGGGCCACGATTTCCTCGTCGTCCATGGCCATGCGGCTGAAGGTGACGCGGATGTCCTTGGCGGCGGCGAGGTAGTCGCCGCTGGCGTTCGGGCCTTCGGGGTTCACGTAGATCAGGCCCATGTGCGTGGCGGCCAGGTTGTCGTCCAGCTCACGGTCCCCGTGGAAACGCTTGTCCGTCGCCAGCCACGCGGTTTCTGCGCCCCAGTTCACGTCGTGGTCGGGTTCCCACACGTCTTCACGGCCACCCGCAAAACCGAAGGTGCGAAAGCCCATGGTCTCCAGCGCCACGTTGCCGGCGAGGATGAACAGGTCGGCCCACGAAATCTTCTGGCCGTACTTCTGCTTGATCGGCCAGAGCAGGCGGCGCGACTTGTCGATGTTGACGTTGTCGGGCCACGAGTTGAGCGGCGCAAACCGCTGCTGGCCACGGCCGCCACCCCCCCGGCCATCGGCCAGGCGGTAGGTGCCGGCCGAGTGCCAGGCCATGCGGATCATCTGGGGGCCGTAGTGACCGAAGTCGGCGGGCCACCAGTCCTGGCTGTCGGTCATGAGCTTGACCAGATCGGCCTTGAGCGCCTTGTAGTCCAGCGACTTGAACGCTTCGGCGTAATCGAACGCCTCACCCAGCGGGTCGGACTTGTTCGAGTGCTGGTTCAGCAGGTCCACGCGCAACTGGTTGGGCCACCAGTCCTTGTTCGTGGTGCCTCCACCGGCAGCGTGGTGGAAAGGGCATTTGGCTTCGCTCATGGGATCTCCTTGTTGTGGATGGGCTGAGAGGTAACGAAAGGGCGCGCGGGGAGCGTGCGGATCAATGGGCCAACGCCAGCGCAGCGAGTCGCTCCAGCCACGAGGGCGCGGGAGAAACCAGCGGGGTGCTGGGCTTGGGCAATGAACGCATGGACATCTCCTGAAATCGACTCGATGGACTTTAAAGAGCCCAAGAGCATATGTCAAAACAATTGAGAAGATTTATTCAATAGTCTATGACTATTGTTCCTGCGCCCCACCCATCGTGGGGGTCGACTCACGTCAGCAGCGTGACAGCGCCCGAGAAGGTCAGGAAGGCCACCGCCGTGGTGACCAGGATGATGCGGGCGATGCGCCCGTTGTCCGCGCCGAAGCGCTCGGCCAGCAACGAAACGTTGCTGGCACTGGGCAGCGCGGCCGCGAGCACCATCACGGTGAGCGCTGAGGGCGAGAGCGGCGCGCCCGCACGGATGGCCAGCGAGCCCACCGCGAGCACCAGCAGCGGGTGCACGAAGAGCTTCATCATCGCCACCGGCACATAGTCGGCCAGCGGCATGGGGTGGTTGGCCGTCATTTGCGCGCGCGCCAGCACGGCGCCAATGGTGAACAGCGCCACCGGCGAGGCCGAATCGGCCAGCAGCCAGACGGTCTGCTCCAGCGGCTTGGGCAAGGTGAACGCCCAGGCCGAGGCCACGCCGCCCAGAATGATGGCCCAGGGCATCGGGTTGGTGAGCACGCCTTTGAGCGCCTTGCGCGCGGCATCGAACACCGCCGAGCGGCCATTGCCCTGCGCGTCGTCCAGGCGCGAGAGCGCAATGCACAGCGAGCTGGTGATCACCATGTCGACCACCATGGTGAGAATCACGGTGCCCGCCGCCGACGCACCGAGTAGCGCCACGATGAGCGGCACGCCCATGAAGCCCGAGTTGGGAAACGCCGCCACCAGCGCACCGAGCGCCGCGTCGTTCCAGCGCGTGCGCGCATTCAGCGTGAAGGCGATGGTGACGGCCACCACCACCAGGCCGCACAAAAGGTAAAGGCCCGCGACCCAGGCGTCCAGCAGTTGCGCGATGGGCGTGGTGGAGCCGAAGCGGTACAGCATGCAGGGCAGCGCGAAGAACAGCACGAAGCCGTTGAGCCCCGGAATGGCCTCCAGCGGGAGCATGCGCCGGCGTGCCGCCACGTAGCCGGCCAGCACGAGCGCAAAAAACGGGAAGGTGACCAGCAGGATGTGCAACACGGCGCCGATTGTCTCAGGTGCCAGCGGGCCGCCGCCGACACCCCGCCCGGTATGATCCAACGCTCTTTTTTGACGCTTCGAGACGCCCTCCCGCTCCCATGTCCCACGGCCTGAACCTTGCCCAACTCGAAGCCGTGAACCACCTGGGCGGACCCTGCTTGGTGCTGGCCGGCGCGGGCTCCGGCAAGACGCGCGTGATCACGCACAAGATCGGGCGCCTCATTCAGGCAGGCCTGGCGGCCGACCGCATCGCGGCCATCACCTTCACCAACAAGGCCGCCGCCGAAATGCGCGAGCGCGCCGCGCAGCTCGTGGGCCGCGATGCCAAGAAGGTGCTGATCTGCACCTTTCACGCGCTGGGTGTGCGCCTGCTGCGCGAAGACGGCGCCGCGCTCGGCCTGAAGAAGCAGTTCTCCATCCTCGACACCGACGACATCACCAGCCTGCTCAAGGACTGCGGCGGCACCACCGACGCGGCCACCGCCCGGGGCTGGCAGTGGGGCATCAGCGCGTGGAAGAGCGCGGGTCTCAACTCGGCGCAGGCGCTCGCGCAGGCCAAGGACGAGGACGAGCGCGTGATGGCGACCATCATGGCGCGCTACGAAGAGCGCCTCACCGCCTACCAGAGCGTCGATTTCGACGACCTCATCAGCCTGCCGCTCAAGCTGCTGAACGAACACGAGGACGTGCGCGCGCGCTGGCAAAAAAAGATGGGCCATGTGCTGGTCGACGAGTACCAGGACACCAACGCCACGCAGTACGAACTGCTCAAGCTGCTGGTGGGCGAGCGCGCACGCTTCACCGCCGTGGGCGATGACGACCAGTCCATCTATGGCTGGCGCGGCGCCACGCTGGACAACCTGAAGAAGCTGCCGCAGGACTTCCCCGAGCTGAAAGTCATCAAGCTGGAGCAGAACTACCGCTCCACCAGCGCCATCCTGCGCGCGGCCAACAACGTGATCGGCCCCAACCCGAAGCTGTTTCCCAAAACGCTGTGGAGCGATCTGGGCGAGGGCGAGCCCGTGCGCGTGGTGGACGCGGACAACGAAGAGCACGAGGCCGAGCGCGCCGTCGCGCGCATCCAGAGCTTGCGGTCGAGCTCGCAGCACAAGGAGTGGCGCGACTTCGCCATCCTGTACCGCGCCAACCACATGGCGCGCTCGTTCGAGCAGTCGCTGCGCAAGGCCCAGATTCCGTACAAGGTCTCGGGCGGCCAGAGCTTCTTCGACAAGGCCGAGATCCGCGACCTCTGCGCCTGGCTGCGCCTGCTGGTGAACAACGACGACGACCCGGCGTTCCTGCGCTCGGCCACCACACCCAAACGGGGCATTGGCCACACCACCTTGCAGGCGCTGGGCACCTTTGCCACGCAGTACAAGCTCAGCCTGTTCGAGGCCCTCTTCGCCAGCTCACTGGGCACCGCCCTGCCCGCGCGCGCTGTGGCCACGCTGCACGAATTCGGCCGCGCGGTGAACGACCTGGAGTACCGCGCCAAGAGCACCGTCGGCCATGAAGCCGCGCGCGCCTTCCTCAACGACTGGCTCAAGGACATCGGGTACGAGAAGCACTTGTACGACAGCGAAGACAACGAAAAGGTCGCCGCCGCGCGCTGGACCAATGTGATGGACTTCTGCGACTGGGTCGCCGGGCGCTGCGGCGGCAAGCTGGAGGACGACGCGGGCGTGCAGGTGGAGACCGAACGCAAGAGCCTGCTGGAAGTGGTGCAGACGATTGCGCTGCTCTCCACGCTGAGCGAGCGCGAGCAGGACCAGAACGTGGTGACGCTCTCCACCTTGCACGCCTCCAAAGGGCTGGAGTGGCCCCACGTCATGCTGGTGGGCGTGAACGAAGGCCTGCTGCCCTTCAAGCTGGAAGAAGAGCCGGGCCAGAGCGACGCCGCGGCCGAGAACATGGCGCAGCGACTGCAGGAAGAACGCCGACTGATGTACGTGGGCATCACCCGCGCGCAACGCACGCTGGCGGTGAGCTGGCTCAAGCGGCGCAAGAAGGGGCGCGAAAGCATCCCGGGCCAGGCCAGCCGCTTCATCCAGGAAATGGCGCTGGACCAGGCCACCATCAAGGAAGACCCGCGCGAGAAACTGCGCGCCTTGCGCGCCGAGTTCGCCAAGCGCGCCAACGATCAGGCCGCACAGAAAGCGGCCGACCTCACCCCATGACCCGTTGCTGCATCCCCTCCGTGAGTGCCACCCTGCTGGCCCTGCTCCTGGGCTCCGTCGCATCCGCGCAGCCCGCCAGCGCGCCACCCTCCGCCTGCACCCAGCCCGCTGACATGGCACCCAGCCAGCTCTACGGCCTGTGGCAACTCACACTGTGGCCGCAGGAGGGCGGCAGCGAGGCCGCCCCGGCATCCACCGGCGCGCTGCTCTTCGAGCGCCACCCCGAGTACCCCGGCAGCGTGCGCGGCAACCTCAAGCGCAGCACCGTCGGCAACGACCGGCAGGCCCTGGTGTCGGGCGACGTCACCGACGGCGAATTCAACCTCGATGAATCGGCCGACGGCGTCACCATGGACGCGGTGTGGGAAGGCAACGTCACCCCTGCCAGTTGCGCACAGGAACTGCGCGGCATTCGCAGGCCCGCCCAGGGCCGCACCGGCGAGGGACCGGTCATGAACTTCGTGCTGAAGAAAGCGCCTGGCTGGCGCTGACCGCGAGGGCAGGCGCGCCACCCCGGCGCCACCCGCTCTCTCAGGCCATCAAACGGCGGTGACAGCCTCGCGTTCGAACCACGCGCCCAGCAACGCGCCCAGCTGAGCCGGCACGTCGTTGTCGAAACTCATCAACGCATCGACCGGCTGCGCCGCAGCGGCGGCGTCCAGCAGCGCATTGAGCACCGCACGGTGTGCGTCCGACGCGGGGCGGGCGCCGCCCGCCTCCAGCACGGCCAGACAAGCCTGGCGCGTGCGGTCCGAACCGAGCACGTGCCACGCATAGTCGATCTCGTAGCGCGTCACCAGGTCCTTCAGGCTCTCACCATCTTCGCGCGCCTCGTGGGCCAGCTGCGCGGCGGTGCGGATGACAAGGCCTTCAGTGAACCGGTTCAACAAGTCGTCGCGCAGCAGCGCCGCATTCACATCAGCCATCGTGTCTCCAGAGAAGAGCGTGGGGCCGCTCGGCATTCGCATGGAATGAGCCAGCCCAGAAATGCAAAAGCCCATCGCGGTGGATGGGCTTTTGCGAGATTTGGTGGCCTGGGACGGAATCGAACCATCGACACGCGGATTTTCAATCCGCTGCTCTACCAACTGAGCTACCGGGCCTTGGAAAGAAGCGAGATTGTAGCAGCTTCAAAAGCCCACCCCGACGACGGGCGTTGATCAGAGTGCGCTGCGCTTGCTTCGGGCCAGGTCGACGCCCAGCTGCTTGAGCTTTCGGTAGAGGTGGGTGCGCTCCAGGCCGGTCTTTTCGGCCACGCGGGTCATGGAACCCGACTCCTTGGCGAGGTGGTACTCGAAGTACGCTTTTTCGAATTCGTCGCGCGCTTCGCGCAATGGGCCGTCGAGGTTGAACGACTGCAGGGACTGCGGGCCCAGGTCCAGCACAGGCTCGGGCAATGCCGCGCCAGCCATCGTGGTGTCCACGGCGAGGTCGGCCGAGAGCGAGCCCACCATGCGCAGGGTGGGCGCGAGGTTGCCGCCGGGTTTGGCAGGCGTTTTGTTGAGCCCCTGGTCCACGGCCTTGAGCAGCTTGGCCATGGTGATGGGTTTCTCAAGGAACGCGGTGGCACCAATGCGTGTGGCTTCCACTGCGGTGTCGATGGTGGCATGGCCGCTCATCATGATCACAGGCATGGACAGCAGGCCACCGCTGGCCCATTCCTTGAGCAGGGTCACGCCATCGGTGTCGGGCATCCAGATGTCGAGCAACACGAGGTCGGGGCGCAATTGGGCACGCACGGCGCGCGCCTGCGCGGCGTTTTCAGCGAGTTCGACCGTGTGGCCTTCGTCGTTGAGGATTTCCGAGAGCAGGTCCCGAATCCCCAGTTCATCGTCTACGACCAGAATAGTTGCCATGGCGCGGAGTGTGTCCCTCGGAGCGTGTTGTCAATTTGCAACTGCGAATGATAACGACACTTGCGCGCCGATCACCTTGCCTTCGGTCATGCGGTTGCTCAGGTCCACGCGCCCGCCATGCTCGTCCATGATTTTCTTGACCACCGCCAACCCCAGGCCGGTGCCCTTGACCTTGGTGGTCACGTAGGGCTCGAAGGCGCGCTTGAGGATGTGCTCGGCAAAGCCCGGGCCTTGGTCGAGCACCGACAGGCGCACCCACTGGCCGGAGTCCGAGCGGCGCGTGCGCAGCACCACTTGCGCACCGGGCACGCCGGCCATGGCGTCTTGCGCGTTCTGCACGAGGTTGTGCAACGTCTGGCGCACCTGCTGCGGATCGGCCTTGGCCTGTGGCAGGTCGTCGGCGAGTTCGAGGCGCACCGGCACGGCCGCGTTGTCGTAGAGCACCACGATGTCGCGCACCAGGGCATTGAGGTCGACCGCGGCGAGCTGGGCAGCGGGCAGGCGCGCGTAGTCGCGGAATTCATTGACCAGGCGCTTCATGGCATCGACCTGATCGACGATGGTGCGCACCGACTTGTTGAGGATGGCCTGCTCGGGCGGCTGCACCTTGCCCTCGAGTTTCATGGCCAGCCGCTCGGCTGACAGCTGGATGGGGGTGAGCGGGTTCTTGATCTCGTGCGCCAGGCGCCGCGCCACTTCGCCCCAGGCCTTGGCGCGCTGTGCCGAGACCATTTCGGACACGTCGTCAAACACCAGCAGCCGTTCGTTGTTGGGCAACAGCGCGCCGCGCGCAATGAGGGTGAGTCCTTCCTGAAACGGGGTGCTGCCGTCCGCATTGAGCTCGAACGACTGCTGCCAGTGCCCACCCTCGTGCTGGGTCTGCTCCGACAGGAACCGCTCGAACTGCTGCAGCACCGCCTGACCGAAGGCTTCGAGCCCGGGGACATCGGCCAGCGGCTGGCCCAGGTGCAGGGCCAGCGGTGTGTGCAGGATGCGCGCCGCACCGGGGTTGACGCTGTGCACGCGACCTTGCTCGTCGAGCACGACGACGCCGGCCGTGAGGTTGTCCAGAATGGTCTGCAGGTTGTCGCGCGCGGCATCGGCCTGCTCCATGTTTTGCTGGGCGGCCGTGCGCGCATCCGCCAGGTCTTGCGTCATGTGCGCAAAGGTGCGGGTGAGGCTGGCGAGTTCGTCGCGCGAGGTCAGGGCCATTTTGGGCGCGAGGTTGCCAGCCGCCACTTCGCGCATGCCCTCGGCGAGCACGAGCAGCGGTCGCACGAGCTGATTGCCCAGCAGCACGGCCAGCAGCACCGCGCCAAACACCGCCAGAAACAGCGCCAGCGTGAGCGTGCCGATGTACATGCGGCGCAGGCCTTCGCGGGTGAGGGCGCGTTCCTGGTACTCGCGGTTGGCCACCTGCACCGCGAGCGCGTCGGTCACCAGCGCACCGGGCAACGGCACCACCACCTGCAGGTAGCGCGACTCGGCGCTGAAGCCGAAGTTGGGCGGGCTCACCAGGGCCAGCACCTTGATGCGCGGCTGGCTGGCCGCGATGAGCGCCTCGATCTCGCCACTGCCGTCTTCTTCCAGGCCTTCGATCTGCGCCACCACACGGGCGGAGCGTGCGCTGCGAAACTGCGCGGCCGTGGGCCGTTCGGGGTTGATGTCGAAGCGGGAGATGCCCGAGCTGCCCAGCGCCTGGCCACTCGCACCCCACAGCACCAGGTCGGTCACACCGAGTTGCTCGCGCAGGCGCTCCAGCGCCAGCACCGCCGATGAGTTCGGCAAACGCGACAGCCCTTCGGCGGCCACGCGCGTCTTGCTGGTCAGGTCGGCCGTGAGGGTATCGAGTGTCGTGCGCCCCAGATTGAGGCCTGCAGCCAGCGCCGACTCGACCCGCACATCGAACCAGCTCTCGATCGAGCGCGAGACAAACTGGTACGACACGGTGTAGATCAGCAGGCCCGGCAGGATGCCGACGAGGCCGATGATGCCCGCGAGCTTGATGAGCAGGCGGCTGCCGAATTTGCCGCGCTTGAGGCGCAGCGTCAGCCGCATGGCCAGCCACAGGATGACCAGCAGGAGGAAGGCCGCCACGGCGACGTTGATGCCGACCAGCCAGTTGAAGTTCTGCTCGTAGAAGGCACGGTTGTTGGTGGCCAGCGTGAGCAGGAACAACAACACCATGCCCACGCCAGCCATGAACACCAGGCCCGCACCGATGGCCCATCGCACGGCCGCCGGTTTGGCCTTGGGCGGGGTGGTGTGGACGGGCGTCATGGCGGCGTCAACACCGGTCTGGCCGTGTGCGCTGCGCATGATGTTCAGCGCGTGGGCTCGCTCACGCTGGCTTCGCCGGTGAGCTCAATGGCGTGCACGCCCGCGGCGTGGTCTGCGGCCTTTTCGGGCTCGATGCGCTCGGGCACGGGCAACGTCTGTCGAACTTCCACGTTCCATTCCGCCTGGTTGCCCATGCCGATCTGGAAGGGCCGAGGCAGCAAGGACAGGTCAAGACGGAAGGAGAATTCGACTTCGTGGTCGGCGCCGGGCTCCAGCCGTGCGGCATCGGCCACCCGCCACCGCGCCACCCGCCCGACGCCTGCCAGCGCCTCGTTGAGGGAGTCGAAGTTCTGGTGCAGCGCGTACTGCATGCCCGCCCCGCCAGCGGCAGCGGCCATGTCATTGGACAGGCTGACCCGCCAGCGCCTCGTGAGCGGCTGGTAAGCCAGCCGCAACGTGCGGGTGGCGGTGGCCACGCGCTTGTCGGTCCAGTACCAGCGGGCGCGGTACACATCGGCGTGCCACACGAAATACAGGGGAACGGCCTTGTACAGGGCCTCTTCCACCACGGACGCGGGCTGGAGGCCCATGCGGGCGGAGAGCAGCAAGCCCTCGGGGGTGCGCAGCAAACTGATTTGCTGCACCTGCGGCGCCTGCGCATGGGCGGGCCAGAACATCAGCAACGACAGCACCAACCCCAGGCAGAGCCCGAAACCATGAATCATGGCGCGGGTGCCGCGGGGGGCGGGCGTCGCTCGTTCAAGGCAGGGCCTTGTCGATGCAGGCGTAGAAAAAGCCGTCGTATCCACCTGGAGGATTGTCGTTGAACTCCTCTTGCACACCGGCGTTACCGGGCAGCAAATGGCCCGGTGAAGGCCGCTGCACTGCATCAGTGTGGTGCACAAGGAACGATCGCACCTGCTCCGAGCCCTCGGCACGGAACACCGAACAGGTGGCGTAGACGAGCCGGCCTCCGGGCTTGAGCAACGGCCAGAGCGATTCCAGCAGCGAGCGCTGCGTGGCGACGAGTGCCTCGACGTCGCTGGCCCGGCGCAGCCAGCGCACGTCCGGGTGGCGGCGCACGATGCCGGAGGCGGTGCACGGTGCGTCCAGCAGGATGGCGTCGAACGCCTGGCCGTCCCACCAGTCGGCAGGCCGCGCGGCATCTGCGCTGCGCACCCGCGCCTGCAGACCCAGGCGCGCCAGCGTGTCCTGAATGCGCTCGCAGCGGCGCGGGTCGACGTCCAGGGCCAGCAGGTCCAGATCGGCCCGTTCGAGCAGGTGCGCTGTCTTGCCGCCGGGGGCAGCGCAGGCGTCGAGCACGCGGCTGCCAGCAGGCCAGTCGCGCCCGTCGAGCAGCACATCGGCCGCGAGCTGGGCGGCGGCGTCCTGCACGGAACAGTCGCCCTGCGCGAAGCCGGGCAAGCGCTCGACGGGTTGGGGGGACTGCAGCACCAGCCCGTCGCTGCCCACCGGGGTGGCATCCAGACCCACGTCGCGCAGCGCCGCCAGGTAGCGGGCGCGGTCGGTGTGGCGGCGGTTCACCCGCAGGGCCATCGGGCCGGGCGCGTTGTTGGCGGCCAGAATGGCCTGCCAACGATCGGGGTGATCGCGCTGGAGGCGCTCGATCCACCAGCGCGGGTGGTTCCAGCGGGCCACCGGGTCCGCTTCGACCTGCGCGCGCAGCGCGGCGCGCTCGCGCAGAAAGCGGCGCAGGCACGCATTGACAAAGGGCGCCTGGCGCTCGGTGCGCCGGTCCTGGCGCGCAGCTTCCACGGTCTGGTTCACCACGGTGTGCTCGGGGTAGCTCGGGGCCTGTTCGCCAGCGCCGTCCAGCAGCAGCGCCATGGCGCTGCACAGCAGGGCTTGCAACGCCGGCGCGGGCTTGCGCTGCACCAGCAGCCCCACCAATGCGCGCGAGGTACCCAGGTGGCGCAGCGCGTGGAAAGTGAGCGCCTGCACGCCTGGACGCAAAGCGGCCACAACCTCAGGCAAGACCTCGCTGAGCGAACGCCCTTGCTCCACCGCGAGCACGCAGGCTGCCGTGTGGCGCAGCTGGGTGGCCAGCGCGGGGCCTTGGGGGGCGGGGGGGCGGGGCGGGGCCGAGGCGGTCAAGACGGGTTCCGTGGGAAGCGCCGAGAACGGCGAAGACGGCGAGTGTCACACACCCGTGCGGGCGAGCTCAGCTCAAGGTCCAGCCGGGCCCACCGCCATCGGCGGCCACCGGGGGCTCCACGGCAGACGCCTTCGGCTCATCGGTGCGCAGCAAGGGCAGCGGCCCCATGTCACGACCGTAAATGCGGCGAATGCGCTGGGCCAGCGGCGGGTGCGAGTCCAGCCAGTGTTCGGCCTTGCCACCGGTATGGGCCACCAGCAACATGTGCTGCACCAACGATCCCACTTGTCGCGGCACCACCCCGTCCCGCTGCTGGCTCAGCACCTTTCGCAAGACACCCCCGAGCCCGTCGCGGCTGCGCGTCCATTGCACGGCACGCGCATCGGCCAGGTACTCGCGCTGGCGCGACACCGCCGCCTGCAGCGCACGCCCTGCGAGCCAGCCCAGCCAGCCCGCCGCCATGATGGCCAGCCCCAACAACGCCGCCGCCATGCGGCGGTCCCGGGTGTCGGGCTCAAACAGGGTCTGGCCGAGGCGGTAGAGCATTTCCAGCCCGAAGACCATGCCCACCAGGCGCATGTTCAGCCGCGTGTCGCCCTCCGCGATGTGGCTGAACTCGTGCGCCACGAGGCCCTGCAACTCTTCGCGGGTGAGGTGGTCGAGCGCGCCTTGCGTCACAGCCACCACGGCGTCGTCTTCATCCCAGCCGGCGGCGAAGGCGTTGATGCCCTGGTCGCGGGCCAGCACCATCGGCTGCGGGCGTTTCATGCCCGAGGAAATCGCCATCTCGTCGACGATGTTGCAGAAGCGCTGCTCGTCCAAGTGGCCGGAAGGCTGAGCGGGCCGCGCGCCCATTTGCTCCGCCAGTCGCACGCCGCCTCCATCGGCCAGCCGCGAGGTTTCCACCCACCAGCCACCGAGCACGAAGAGCAGGGTCACGCCGGTGTTGACGGCAAAAAAGTGGCGCGGGTAGCTCAACGCGCCCGGCATCCAGAACCCCCAGGTCAGCCCCCACGCAAGCGCCAGCGCGGCGTTGACGGCCACCACCAGCACCACCACCGTGAGCGCGAAGACAAACAGCAGGCGCCGCGTCTCGCCGCGCGCATCGTGCTGGAGCTTGAAGAAGCGCATGTCAGGGCCGCACCTTGCGGCGCGAAGGGTGCATCACATCTGGATGCGCAAGGTTTCGCGCTCCGCCTCGGTCGTGGTGGAGGCCAGCATCGTGAGCGGCTGAAAGCCAAACAGGCGCGCAATGATCAAGGTGGGGAACTGTGCCGCAGCATCGTTGAATTCGAGCACGTGGTCGTTGTAGGCCTGGCGCGCAAAGCCCACGCGGTTCTCGGTGCTGGTGAGCTCTTCGCTGAGCTCGCGCATGTTCTGGTCCGCCTTCAGATCGGGGTAGTCCTCCACCACCGCAAACAGCTTGCCCAGCGCACCGCCCAGCATTTGCTCGGCACCCGCCAGCGCGCCCAGCGCACCGGCATTGAGGGGGCTGCCGGCGGCGGTCTGCTCTGCGGTGCGCGCCTGGTTGCGCGCGGCAATCACGGCCTCCAGCGTTTGCGCTTCGTGCGCAAGGTACCGGCGCGCCACTTCGACCAGGTTGGGAATGAGGTCATAGCGGCGCTTGAGCTGCACGTCGATCTGGCCAAACGCGTTGGCAATCGCGTTCTTCAGGCGCACGAGGCGGTTGTACGCACCCACTGCCCAGAAGAACACCAGCAGGCCCAGGGCCAGGGCGACCCACAGCGAAACGGACATGGTCGAGACTCCTTGTGTGCAACACCTGCTCCCTCGCAGGCGCGGCCAATATACCCCGCGCCCTGTCGTCCACGCGGCACCGCAACCCATGAAAAAAGCCCCCGGTCGGACAACCGGGGGCTTTTTATGGGTGAGTGGCAGAAGTGTTACTCCGCCGCCTCGTTGGTGCTGCTCGCGGCATCGGCCGAGTCGGCCTGGTCGGCGGCCAGCGAGATCGCATCGGCCTCGGCGATGGCGCGACGCTCTTCGTCGTCCATCTTCTCCTTGACCTTGCGCGCCTCG
This sequence comes from Hydrogenophaga sp., assembly GCF_019264445.1. Taxonomy (GTDB): domain Bacteria; phylum Pseudomonadota; class Gammaproteobacteria; order Burkholderiales; family Burkholderiaceae_C; genus Hydrogenophaga. The sequence continues at coordinate 12,431 of NZ_JAHVAB010000015.1, read as the reverse complement.
TGATAGGCCATGCCGGTACCGGCCGGGATCAGACGACCCACGATCACGTTTTCCTTCAGACCACGCAGCTCGTCGCGCTTGCCCATGATGGCCGCCTCGGTCAGCACGCGCGTGGTTTCCTGGAAGGAAGCCGCCGAGATGAACGAGTCGGTGGACAGCGAAGCCTTGGTGATACCCAGCAGCACGTTGGAGTAGGTCGCGGGGATCTTGCCTTCGGCGCGCAGGGCGTCGTTGGTGTTGAGGATCTCCGAACGTTCGACCTGTTCGCCCGCGATGTAGGAGGAATCGCCCACGCTGTCGACGATCACGCGGCGCAGCATCTGGCGAACGATCACCTCGATGTGCTTGTCGTTGATCTTCACGCCCTGCAGGCGGTAGACGTCCTGCACTTCGTCGACGATGTAGCGGGCCAGCTCTTCCATACCCAGCAGGCGCAGGATGTCTTGCGGATCGGCCGGGCCGTCCACCACGCTCTCGCCCTTGTTGACCACCTGGCCTTCGTGCACCAGGATGTTCTTTTCCTTGGGGATGAGGTCGTCCCACACCTTGCCTTCGGGGTCGGTGATCTGCAGGCGAACCTTGCCCTTGGTCTCCTTGCCGAACGACACGGTACCGGTCATTTCGGCCAGCATGCCCTTGTCCTTCGGGCTGCGGGCTTCGAACAGCTCGGCCACACGCGGCAGACCGCCAGTGATGTCTCGCGTCTTCTGACCTTCAACCGGGATGCGTGCCAGCACTTCGCCGGGGCCCACGTCCTGGCCATCGCGCACCTGGATCAGCGAGCCGATCTGGAAGCCGATGGTCACCGAGTGGTCGGTGCCGGGGATCTTCACTTCGTTGCCCGTGCTGTCGATCAGCTTGACCTGCGGACGCACCACCTTGGCCACACCGCGGCGCTTCGGATCGATCACCACCAGGGTCGACAAGCCGGTGACGTCGTCCACCTGCTTGGCCACGGTGAGGCCTTCCTCGACGTTCTCGAACTTCACCTGACCGGCGAATTCCGTGATGATCGGGCGGGTCAGCGGGTCCCAGTTCGCCAGGATGGCGCCGGCCTTGATGGTCTGGTCGGCCTTGACCGACAGGATCGCGCCGTAGGGCACCTTGTGGCGCTCGCGCTCGCGGCCGTGTTCGTCATGAATGACGATCTCGCCCGAACGTGCGATCACCACCAGCTCGCCCTTGGTGTTGGTCACGTAGCGCATGGTGGCGTTGAAGCCGATCACACCGCTGGACTTGGCTTCCACGCTGGAGGCCACCGCCGCACGCGATGCGGCACCACCGATGTGGAAGGTGCGCATCGTCAGCTGCGTGCCGGGCTCGCCGATCGACTGGGCTGCGATCACACCGACGGCTTCGCCGATGTTGACCAGGCCACCGCGGCCGAGGTCGCGGCCATAGCACTTGGCACAGATGCCGAAGCGGGTTTCGCAGGTCAGTGCGGTGCGCACCTTCACCTCGTCCACCGCCGCAGCTTCCAGCACGTCGAGCAGGTCTTCATCGAGCAGTTCACCGGCGGGCACCAGCACTTCGCGGGTCTCGGGGTGAATCACTTCTTCGGCCGTGGTACGGCCCAGCACGCGGTCGCGCAACGACTCGATCACTTCGCCGCCCTCGACGATGGCGCGCATCAGCGTGCCATTGGAGGTACCGCAATCCTGGCTGTTGACCACCAGATCCTGCGTCACGTCCACCAGGCGGCGCGTGAGGTAGCCGGAGTTGGCCGTCTTCAGCGCCGTGTCGGCCAGACCCTTTCGGGCGCCGTGGGTGGAGATGAAGTACTGCAACACGTTGAGCCCTTCACGGAAGTTCGCCGTGATGGGGGTCTCGATGATGGAGCCGTCGGGCTTGGCCATCAGGCCGCGCATGCCGGCGAGCTGGCGGATCTGCGCCGCAGAGCCACGCGCACCGGAGTCGGCCATCATGTAGATGGAGTTGAACGACTCCTGATCCACTTCCTTGCCATGGCGGTCGGTGGTCTTCTGCTTGGCCAGCTGGGCCATCATGACCTTGGAGATCTCGTCACCGGCCTTGCCCCAGATGTCCACCACCTTGTTGTAGCGCTCGCCTGCGGTCACCAGACCGGAGGCGTACTGCTGGGCGATTTCCTTCACCTCGTTTTCGGCGCGGTCGATGATGGCCGGCTTTTCCTTCGGCACCAGCATGTCGTCCACCGCAATCGAGATACCGGCGCGCGTGGCCAGACGGAAGCCGTTTTGCAGCAGCTTGTCGGCGAACACCACGGTTTCCTTCAGACCGCACTTGCGGAACGAGGTGTTGATCAGGCGCGAGATTTCCTTCTTCTTCAGCGCCTTGTTCAGCACGTCGAACGGCAGGCCCTTGGGCAGGATTTCCGACAGCAGCGCACGGCCCACCGTGGTGTCCACCAGCGAGGTGGATGCCACGAACTCGCCCGTGGCCTTGTCCAGCTGGTGCTGGGTCAGGCGCACGCTGATCTTGGCCGTGATCTCGACCGTGCCACCCTCCAGCGCGCGCTGGAGCTCGGCCAGATCGGCAAAGATCATGCCTTCACCCTTGGCGTTGATCTTCTCGCGGGTGGCGTAGTACAGGCCCAGCACCACGTCTTGCGACGGCACGATGGAGGGCTCGCCGTTGGCCGGGAACAGGATGTTGTTCGAGGCCAGCATCAGCGTGCGGGCTTCGAGCTGCGCTTCCACGGACAGCGGCACGTGAACGGCCATCTGGTCACCGTCGAAGTCGGCGTTGAAAGCCGCGCAAACGAGCGGGTGCAGCTGGATGGCCTTGCCTTCGATCAGGATCGGCTCAAAGGCCTGGATGCCCAGGCGGTGCAGCGTCGGTGCGCGGTTCAGCATCACCGGGTGCTCTTTGATCACCTCTTCCAGGATGTCCCACACCACAGGCGTGCCGGCTTCCACTTCCTTTTTCGCCGCCTTGATGGTGGTGGCGATGCCCATGGCTTCCAGGCGCGAGAAGATGAAAGGCTTGAACAGCTCCAGCGCCATCAGCTTGGGCAAGCCGCACTGGTGCAGCTTGAGGGTGGGGCCCACCACGATGACCGAACGGCCCGAGTAGTCCACGCGCTTGCCCAGCAAGTTCTGGCGGAAGCGGCCGCTCTTGCCCTTGATCATGTCGGCCAGCGACTTGAGCGCGCGCTTGTTGGCGCCGGTCATGGCCTTGCCACGGCGGCCGTTGTCCAGCAGCGAGTCCACGGCTTCCTGCAGCATCCGCTTTTCGTTGCGGGCGATGATTTCAGGTGCCTTGAGCTCGAGCAGGCGACGCAGACGGCTGTTGCGGTTGATGACGCGGCGGTACAGATCGTTCAGGTCGGAGGTCGCGAAGCGGCCACCGTCCAGCGGCACGAGCGGACGCAGGTCCGGCGGCAGCACGGGCAGCACGTCGAGCACCATCCACTCGGGCTTGATGCCCGACTTCTTGAAGGCTTCCAGCACCTTGAGGCGCTTGGCGTTCTTCTTGATCTTGAGCTCCGAGCCGGTCAGGTCGTTGCGCAGCTTCTCGATCTCGATGTCGAGGTCGATGGCCTGCAGCAGTTCCTTGATGCCTTCGGCGCCCATCTTCGCGATGAATTCATCGCCGAATTCCTTGCGCTTGGCGTCAAAGTCGTCCTCGCTCATGATCGCGAACTTCTTCAGCGGGGTCATGCCGGGGTCGACGATCACATACGCTTCGAAGTACAGCACGCGTTCGATGTCGCGCAGCGTCATGTCCAGGATCAAGCCCAGACGCGAAGGCAGCGACTTCAGGAACCAGATGTGGGCGCAAGGCGCGGCCAGGTCAATGTGACCCATGCGCTCGCGACGCACCTTGGTCTGCGTCACTTCAACGCCGCACTTCTCGCAGATGACGCCGCGGTGCTTCAGGCGCTTGTACTTGCCGCACAGGCACTCGTAGTCCTTGATGGGGCCAAAGATCTTGGCGCAGAACAGACCGTCGCGCTCAGGCTTGAACGTGCGGTAGTTGATGGTCTCGGGCTTCTTGACTTCACCGAAGGACCACGAGCGGATTTTTTCCGGCGAAGCCAGGCCGATGCGGATCGCATCGAAGTGCTCGTCGGGCGTGAACTGCTTGAACAGGTCGAGCAAAGATTTCATGTGACTCTTTCCTTTTCGGTGAATTAGGAACGTTCGAGTTCGATGTCGATACCGAGCGAACGGATTTCCTTGACCAGCACGTTGAACGACTCGGGCATGCCGGCGTCGATCGTGTGCTCGCCCTTGACGATGGACTCGTACACCTTGGTGCGGCCCTGCACGTCGTCGGACTTGACGGTGAGCATTTCCTGCAGGATGTACGAAGCACCGTAGGCTTCCAGCGCCCACACTTCCATCTCGCCGAAACGCTGTCCGCCGAACTGCGCCTTGCCGCCCAGCGGCTGCTGGGTGACCAGGGAGTACGGGCCGGTCGAACGGGCGTGCATCTTGTCGTCGACCAAGTGGTGCAGCTTCAGGAAGTGCATGTAGCCCACGGTGGTCTTGCGCTCGAAAGCGTCACCCGTGCGGCCGTCGTACAGCTGCGCCTGGGTGCGGGTCTCGGTCAGGCCCTTGAGTTGTGCGATGTCATCCGGATAGGCCAGCTTGAGCATGGCGCGGATCTCGTCTTCCGAGGCACCGTCAAACACCGGGGTGGCAAACGGAACGCCGGATTGCAGGTTCTCCGCCATCTCCAGCACTTCGGTGTCGCTGAGGGCGCCCAGCGTTTCCTTCTTGCCGGCCTGGTTGTAGATGCTCTCCAGGAACTTGCGCAGCTCGGCCACCTTGGCTTCGGCTTGCAGCATGTCGCCAATGCGCTGACCCAGGCCCTTGGCGGCCCAGCCCAGATGCACTTCCAGCACCTGGCCCACGTTCATGCGCGAAGGCACGCCCAGCGGGTTGAGCACGATGTCGGCGGGGGTGCCGTCGGCCATGTGCGGCATGTCTTCCACGGGCACGATCTTGGAGACCACACCCTTGTTGCCGTGACGGCCGGCCATCTTGTCGCCAGGCTGCAGGCGGCGCTTGACAGCCAGGTACACCTTGACCATCTTGAGCACGCCAGCGGGCAGCTCGTCGCCTTGCGTGAGCTTCTTGCGCTTTTCTTCGAACGCGAGGTCGAAGCTGTGGCGCGTCTGCTCCATCGAGTTCTTGATCGACTCGAGCTGGGCAGCGACGTTGTCGTCGGCTGGGCGAATGTCGAACCAGTGGTATTTCTCGACGTCGTCCAGGTAGGCCTTGTCGATGGTCGTGCCCTTGGACAGCTTCTTCGGACCGCCATTGGCCGTCTTGCCGATCAGCAGCTTCTCGATACGGTCGAACGCGTCGGCCTCCACAATGCGCAGCTGGTCGTTCAGGTCGAGACGGAAGCGCTTGAGCTCGTCGTCAATGATCTGCTGGGCGCGCTTGTCGCGGGTGATGCCTTCGCGGGTGAACACCTGCACGTCGATCACGGTGCCTTGCGAGCCCTGGTCCACGCGCAGCGAGGTGTCCTTCACGTCGGAAGCCTTCTCGCCGAAGATCGCGCGCAGCAGCTTCTCTTCCGGCGTCAGCGTGGTCTCGCCCTTGGGCGTGACCTTGCCGACCAGCACGTCGCCAGGCAGCACTTCAGCGCCCACGTAGATGATGCCGCTGTCGTCCAGGCGGTTGAGCTGCTGCTCGGCCAGGTTGGGAATGTCGCGGGTGATTTCTTCCGCGCCCAGCTTGGTGTCGCGCGCCATCACCACCAGTTCCTCGATGTGGATCGAGGTGTAGCGGTCATCGGCGACCACGCGCTCGCTGATCAGGATCGAGTCTTCGAAGTTGTAGCCGTTCCAGGGCATGAAGGCGATCAGCATGTTCTGGCCGATCGAGATCTCGCCCAGGTCGGTGGACGCGCCGTCGGCGATCACGTCACCCTTGGCCAGCTTGTCGCCCTTCTTGACGATGGGGCGCTGGTGGATGTTGGTGTTCTGGTTGGAACGCTGGTACTTGATGAGGTTGTAGATGTCCACACCCACTTCACCGGCCACGGCTTCGGCGTCGTTCACGCGGATCACGATGCGGGTCGCGTCCACGTAATCCACCACGCCGCCGCGCTTGGCGGTCACCACGGTGCCGGAGTCGATCGCAGCGACGCGCTCGATGCCGGTGCCCACCAGCGGCTTTTCAGGACGCAGCACGGGCACGGCCTGGCGCGACATGTTGGCGCCCATCAGCGCGCGGTTCGCGTCATCGTGCTCGAGGAACGGCACCAGCGAAGCGGCCACAGACACGATCTGCGCCGGCGACACGTCCATGTACTGGATGGTGTCTGCTGGCGTGAGGATCGATTCACCCTTTTCACGGGCGGAGATCAGGTCGCCGGTCAGGCGGCCTTCGGCATCGAGTGCGGCGTTGGCCTGGGCGATGACGTACTTGCCTTCTTCAATGGCCGACAAGTAATCGATCTGGTTCGTGACCTTGCCGTCCACCACACGGCGGTACGGCGTCTCGATGAAGCCGTATTCGTTCAGGCGCGCATACAGGGCCAGCGAGTTGATCAGACCGATGTTCGGGCCTTCAGGCGTTTCAATCGGGCACACACGACCGTAGTGGGTCACGTGCACGTCGCGCACCTCGAAGCCAGCGCGTTCGCGGGTCAGACCGCCCGGGCCCAGGGCCGAGACGCGGCGCTTGTGCGTGATTTCCGCCAGCGGGTTGGTCTGGTCCATGAACTGCGAGAGCTGCGATGCACCGAAGAACTCCTTGAGGGCCGCGGAAATCGGCTTGGAGTTGATCAGGTCGTGCGGCATCAGCGGCTCTTGCTCGGCCTGGCCCAGACGCTCCTTCACGGCCTTTTCGATACGCGCCAGGCCGGTGCGGTACTGGTTCTCGGCGAGTTCGCCGACGCAGCGCACGCGGCGGTTGCCCAGGTGGTCGATGTCATCGACTTCACCGCGGCCGTTGCGCAGGTCCACCAGGATCTTGACCACAGCCAGGATGTCTTCGTTGGACAGCACCATCGGGCCGGTGGATTCGTCGCGGCCCACGCGGGCGTTGAACTTCATGCGGCCCACGCGCGACAGGTCGTACGTGTCCGGGTTGTAGAACAGGCGATGGAACAGCGCCTGCACCGCGTCTTCGGTCGGCGGCTCGCCAGGGCGCATCATGCGGTAGATGGCCACGCGCGCGGCGAACTCGTCAGCGGTTTCGTCGATGCGCAGGGTCTGCGAGATGTAGGCGCCCTGGTCCAGTTCGTTGGTGTAGAGGCACTGCAGGTCCTGCACACCGGCGGTGCGCAACTTCTTCAGCAGGGCTTCGGTCAGCTCTTCGTTGGCCTTGGCGATGATTTCGCCCGTGTCCTCGTCCACGATGTTGCGGGCCACGACGCGGCCGATCATGAAGTCTTCCGGCACGCTGATGTGCGTGGTGCCCGACTGCTCCAGCTCACGGGTGTGGCGTACGGTGATGCGCTTGTCCTTGGCCACCACCACCTTGCCGCTCTTGTCGGTGATGTCGAAGCGTGCGACTTCACCGCGCAGGCGCTCGGGCACGAAAGCCATCTGCGCGCCGCTGTCCATGACGCGGAAGTGGTCGTTGACGAAGAAGTTGGCCAGAATCGTTTCCGGCGTCAGGCCGATGGCCTTGAGCAGGATCGTGACGGGCATCTTGCGACGGCGGTCGACACGGAAGAACAGCACGTCCTTCGGGTCGAATTCGAAATCGAGCCACGAGCCACGGTAGGGAATGATGCGAGCCGAGAACAACAGCTTGCCCGAGCTGTGCGTCTTGCCCTTGTCGTGTTCGAAGAACACGCCAGGCGAGCGGTGCAGCTGCGAAACGATCACACGCTCGGTGCCATTGATGATGAAGGAGCCCTTCTCGGTCATCAGGGGCACTTCGCCCATGTAGACCTCCTGCTCTTTCACTTCCTTGATCACCTTCGACTGCGCGGTCGAGGACTCGCGGTCATAGATGATCAGCTGCACGCGTGCGCGCACGGCCGAAGCAAACGTGAGGCCACGCGTCTGGCATTCGCGCACGTCGAAAGCGGGCTTGGCCAGGTTGTACTCAACGAACTTCATCTCCACAAAACCGTTGTGCGAGACGATGGGGAAAGCGGCTTCGAATGCCGCCTGCAGGCCTTCGTTGGTGCGCTTCTTGGGCGCGTTGTCGGCTTGCAGGAACGCGGTGTACGCGTCCTTCTGCATCTGCAGGAGGTAAGGAATCGCGAGAACGTTTTCGCGGGTACCAAAGCTCTTGCGGATGCGCTTGCGTTCGGTGTATGAGTAATTCGATGCTGAGGCCATGAGATCTCCGGGCTTGAGGTCTGCGGCGACTGTCTTGCCTACCCGGGGAGCTTCCCGGGTGACTTTCTTGGTGGCTGGCCTCTACCAACCATTGGCGGACGGCCTGTGCGTTGCACACAGGCCCGAACCAAGTCGTTTTCTGCAGTCGGGGTCAGAAAACACTGCTAAGCAGACTGTGGCAATCTGCTTAGCGGTGTTTCATCGGCACGCCCTTGTCAAGCCTGCGGCATGAAACAAGGACGTGCTCAGAAAGCACCAAAGGCTGGAGGCCCTTGTCGAGCACTCCAGCCCCTGAAACCGGGCGAATTACTTCAGCTCGGCCTTGGCGCCGGCTTCCACCAGCTTCTTCACGGCGGCTTCGGCGTCGGCCTTGGCCACGGCTTCCTTCACGTTCTTCGGTGCGCCGTCGACCAGGTCCTTGGCTTCCTTCAGACCCAGGCCGGTGATTTCGCGCACGGCCTTGATGACGGACACCTTGTTCGCGCCGGCTTCGACCAGCACAACGTTGAACTCGGTCTTCTCTTCAGCGGCAGCAGCGGCAGCACCGCCACCACCAGCAGCAGGAGCGGCCATGGCGGCAGCGCTCACACCAAACTTCTCTTCGATGGCTTTCACCAGCTCGTTGAGTTCCATGACCGTCATGCTGTCCAGCGCGGTCAGAAATGCGTCTTTATCGAATGCCATTTTGATTTCCTAACAATTGGATTGAACGAACGTGCTGCGCCCATCAGGCGGCAGCCGCTTCCTCGGCTGCCGGTGCGGCAGCGCCTTCGCCTTTTTTGGCCGCCAGCGCGCCCAGCACCACGGCCGTGCGCGAGATGGGGGACATCAGCAAGCCACAGAGCTGAGCCAACAACACTTCCTTCGAAGGAATGCTGGCCAGCGTCTTCACGCCGTTGACATCCAGGGCCTTGCCTCCGTACACACCGCCGCGAATCACCAGCTTGTCGTTGGTTTTCGCGAAGTCAGCCACCACTTTCGCGGCGGCCACGGCGTCTTCAGAGAAGCCATAGATGAGCGGGCCGGTCATCTGGTCAGCGGCCACTTCAAACGGGCTGCCAGCCACCGCACGGCGGGCCAGGGTGTTCTTCAACACACTCAGGCTCACACCATTGCTGCGGGCTGTCACGCGCAGTTTGTCCATGTTCGCGACCGTGATGCCACGGTATTCCGCCATCACGAGCGTTTGAGCTTTTGCGGCGAGGCTGGTCACTTCGGAAATGACCGCTTCTTTCTCACTGCGATTCAGACTCAAGGTCTACTCCTTAAATGTGCCCGCCGTCCAATGGACCTGGGGCACGCCTCATTGCAGCGACCAACTGTTTTGGAACTTGTTCCATCTGCAGCGGGATCGCCATCTGCGTTGGCTTGTCACTATTAAGTCAGGCCGCACTCCGAAGAGCACCACCCGACACCAACGGTCTTGGATGGCTCCGCATCCTGGTTTTGCAACCGCTTTGCGGACCCACCACACCCGGGCAACTTGCGTCACCCGAATTCTTTGCTTCTATCCAGCCATCACGCCGAGATGGATTGCGTGTCGACGCGAACGCCCACACCCATGGTCGAGGACACAGCCACCTTGCGCAGGTACACACCCTTGCTGGTTGCCGGCTTGGCCTTGGTCAGTGCGTCCAGCAGCGCCACCAGGTTGCCCTGGAGCTTGTCGGAATCAAAAGAACGGCGGCCGATCGTGCCGTGCACGATGCCGGCCTTGTCGACGCGGAACTGCACCTGACCCGCCTTGGCGTTGCGCACGGCTTGCGCCACATCGGGCGTCACCGTACCCACCTTCGGGTTGGGCATCAGGCCACGGGGGCCGAGCACCTGACCCAGGGTACCGACGATGCGCATGGCGTCTGGCGAGGCGATCACCACGTCGAAGTTCATGTTGCCGGCCTTGATGTCGGCAGCGAGGTCGTCCATACCGACGATGTCTGCACCAGCGGCTTTGGCTTCTTCGGCCTTGGCGCCTTGCGCGAACACAGCAACGCGCTTGGTCTTGCCGGTGCCGTTGGGCATCACGACCGCACCACGCACCACCTGGTCAGACTTCTTGGCGTCCACGCCCAGTTGAATGGCGACGTCGATGGACTCGTCAAACTTGGCGTTGGCGCATTCCTTGATGATCGCCAGGGCGTCGGTCAGGCTGTACAGCTTGTTGCTGTCGACCTTGCCTTCGAAGGCTTTCTGTTTTTTGGTCAGCTTGGCCATTTACACGCCCTCCACAATCACGCCCATCGAGCGAGCCGAACCGGCGATGGTGCGCACAGCGGCGTCCACATCGGCAGCGGTCATGTCCTTCATCTTGGTCTTGGCGATTTCTTCGAGCTGAGCCCGGGTGATCTTGCCGACCTTGTTCTTGTTGGGCACCGAAGAGCCCTTGTCCAGCTTGATGGCCTTCTTGATCAAGGTGGTCGCCGGGGGCGTCTTGATGATGAAGGTGAAGCTCTTGTCTGCAAACGCGGTGATCACCACCGGCAGCGGCAGACCGGGCTCGACGCCCTGGGTCTGGGCGTTGAACGCCTTGCAGAACTCCATGATGTTCAAGCCACGCTGACCCAGCGCCGGGCCGATCGGTGGGGATGGGTTGGCCTTACCAGCTGGCACTTGCAGCTTGATGAAGCCGACGATTTTTTTCGCCATTTTTTAGCTCCTGCGAGTGCAGACGGCTGCCATCAAGACAACCTCCTCGCGGTTGGGGACCCGGGATGAAAAACCATGGCACAAGCGTCGGGCCGACCCGCCTGCACCACAAAAGAAACTCAGGTTTTCTCGACCTGGCTGAATTCCAGCTCGACAGGCGTGGCACGGCCAAAAATGGTGACCGACACACGCATCTTGTTCTTCTCGTAGTTGACTTCTTCCACCGTGCCATTGAAGTCGGTGAACGGGCCTTCCTTGACGCGAACGTATTCGCCGACCACGAACTCCACCTTGTGGCGAGGCTTGTCGGTGCCTTCCTGCATCTGGTTGACGATCTTCTGAACGTCTTCCTCGGAAATGGGCGCCGGCCGGTTCTTGGCACCACCCACAAAGCCTGTGACCTTGTTGGTGTGCTTCACCAGGTGCCACGTGTCGTCGTCCATCACCATTTCGACCAGCACGTAGCCAGGGAAAAACTTGCGCTCAGTGGTGCGCTTCTGGCCATTCTTCATCTCCACCACCTCTTCGGTGGGCACGAGAATGCGGCCAAATTTGTCTTGCATGCCAGCGCGGTTGATGCGCTCGACGATGTTGCGCTCAGCGGCCTTTTCCATGCCGGAGTAGGCATGAACCACGTACCAGCGCATGCCTTCTGCGGCCACAGGACTGTTTTGCTCGGTCATTATTTCCTCCAGCCCAGAATCAGGTCGTAAAACACCCACTCAACCGTCTTGTCGGTCAACCACAGGAACAGGGCCATCACGAACACGAATGCGAACACGTAAGCTGTCATCTGGATGGCCTCCTTGCGGGCGGGCCACACGACCTTCTTGACTTCGCGCCAGGCATCACGCCCAAACGCCATCAACTGCTTGCCAGACTCGGAAATCGCGAACACCACCACCGCCCCGGCGAGCAACACGATCAACGCACCCCATTGGGCGAGCGCACCGCGCGACGACAGCAGGTAGAAGGCCACAAAAGAACCCAGCAGCAGGGCAACAGCCGCCGCCAGCTTGGCCTTGTCGGCGCCGGTGTGGACGGTTTGAACTTCGGAAGTGGCCATGAGGATCCAGACAATTCTTTTCAAAAAGCGCACTCAAAACCCGAAAGCTTGAGACACGCAAGCCCACCAGAGGTCTTCACGACTTCGGTGGGCTTGTTCAACCACGCAACAGGGTGGATTCAGTTTCCGGCGATGTCCTGTTGGGTGGCAGGGGCAGTAGGAATCGAACCTACAACCTTCGGTTTTGGAGACCGACGCTCTGCCAATTGAGCTATACCCCTACTGGCTTTTGCCCCACATAGGGCGTTAACTTAAGCGATGATTTTCGCGACGACGCCGGCGCCGACGGTGCGACCACCTTCGCGGATGGCGAAGCGCAGGCCTTCTTCCATGGCGATCGGGGCGATCAGCTTGACCGTGATCGACACGTTGTCACCAGGCATCACCATCTCCTTGCCTTCTGGCAACTCGATCGAGCCGGTCACGTCCGTCGTGCGGAAGTAGAACTGCGGGCGGTAGTTGTTGAAGAACGGCGTGTGA
>NZ_JAHVAB010000061.1 GCF_019264445.1 Hydrogenophaga sp. | reverse complement strand
GCGGCGCGGGGGGGACCCTCACACCGGTTTGGTATCCACAAAGCTCTGGCGCTGGTTGAGCTTTTCTGCCAGCCGTGCCAGGTTGGGATAAGGCGTGCGCCAGTCGATGCTGGAAAAACGGAAATCCAGATAACCCAGCGCACAGCCCACCGCCACATCGGACAGGCTGAAATGAATGCCTGAGCAGAAGGCCTTTTCGCCCAGGCCCTGGCTCATGGACTTCAGGCTGGCGTCGATCTTCGCGCGCTGGCGGTCCACCCAGGCATCGCTGCGCTGCTCACTGGTGCGCCCGGGCCAGGTGGCTTCGAGGCGGGCCAGCACCGCGGCGTCGAGCACGCCGTCGGCGAGCGCCTCCCAGGTCTTCACTTCCGCGCGCTCGCGGCCTTGCGTGGGAATCAGCTTGCCCACCGGCGAGAGCGTGTCGAGGTACTCCACGATCACGCGCGAATCGAACACCGCTTCGCCACCTTCCATCACAAGGCAGGGCACCTTGCCCAGCGGGTTGGACGTCATGATCGTGGTGTCGGCCGACCACACGTCTTCCAGAATGAACTGGTAGTCCAGCTTTTTCTCGGCCATGACAACGCGCACTTTTCGAACGTAAGGGCTGGTAATGGCGCCGATGAGTTTCATGGGGATGAAGTAAGCATTGAAAGGGGAGTGACGATTCTAGCCAGCAGCAGCATGCCAACGCATGCGCTGTACGCGGCCTCCTACAATCGCGGGATGCGCCCGACCACCCCCTCTCCCGCCGCTCCCGCCCTTTCCTCCACAGCAGGCCCCAGCGCCATCTCCGCGCTGTCGCCACTCGATGGACGCTACGCGGGCCGGCTCGCCAGCCTGCGCCCCTTCATGAGCGAACAGGGCTACATGCACCGCCGCGTGCAGGTCGAAATTGCGTGGTTCATTGCGCTGTCTGATGCGGGCCTGGCCGAATTCAAGCCACTCTCCCCAGGCGCGCGCACCTACCTCATGGGCCTGGTGAAAAACTTCAGCGAAGCCGACGGGCAAGCCATCAAGGACATCGAGAAGGTCACGAACCACGACGTCAAGGCCGTCGAGTACTGGATCAAGTCGCGCTTCGAAGCGCGCCCCGAACTGGAAAAGGCCGCCGAGTTTGTGCACTTCGCCTGCACCAGCGAAGACATCAACAACACCAGCCACGCCCTTCAGCTCAAGGGCGGGCGCGACGCGGTGCTGCTGCCCGCGCTGGACGCCGTGATCGACAAGCTGCGCGAGATGGCGCACGCCTACGCCGCGGTCCCCATGCTCAGCCGCACCCATGGACAGACCGCCAGCCCCACCACCGTGGGCAAGGAAATCGCCAACGTGGTGGTGCGCCTGAGCGCAGCGCGCGAAAAGATCGCCAGTGTCAAGCTCATGGGCAAGATGAACGGCGCGGTGGGCAACTACAACGCGCACCTGAGCGCCTGGCCCGACTTCGACTGGGAAGCCTTCAGCCGCAATGTCATCGAGCAACCCGAGCCACTGGGCCTGGGCCTGACCTTCCAGCCTTACAGCATCCAGATCGAGCCACACGACTACATGGCCGAGCTGTTCGATGCCGTGGCGCGCACCAACACCATCCTGATCGACCTCGCTCGCGACATCTGGGGCTACGTCAGCCTGGGGTACTTCAAGCAGCGGCTGAAGGCGGGCGAGATCGGTTCGTCCACGATGCCCCACAAGGTCAACCCGATCGACTTCGAGAACGCCGAAGGCAACCTGGGCCTGGCCAACGCATTGCTGCGCCACCTCTCGGAAAAGCTGCCGATCAGCCGCTGGCAGCGCGACCTCACCGACTCCACCGTGCTGCGCAACATGGGCGTCGCCCTCGGTTACGCCGTGCTGGCCTACCACTCGATGGGCGTCGGTCTGGGCAAGCTCGAACTGAACGAAGAAGCGATTGCCGCCGACCTGGACGCGTCGTGGGAAGTGCTCGCCGAACCGATCCAGACGGTCATGCGCCGTTACGGCGTGTCAGGCGCCTACGAAAAGCTCAAGGAAGTCACGCGCGGCAAAACCGTGACCGCCGAAGCGCTGCACGCGCTCATTCGCAGCCTGGAGATTCCGCAGCCGGAAAAAGACCGCCTTCTGGCCATGACGCCCGGCAGCTACGTGGGCAAGGCGACCGAGCTGGCCCGGCGGGTCTGAACCTTCGGCTCACTTGCCGCTGACCGGGCTGTCTTCCAGCGCCCGCTCGGCATAGCGGTTGAAGCGCCAGGCGTCGCCCTCGATGGTGATGCGCCGCCAACTCGCGCGCTTCTCGGCGGGCGTCATCTCGGTCCAGCGCTGCACTTCGTCAAAGCTGCGCCCGCAGCCCTTGCACACCTCGTCGCCCTGGCTGGTTGAGCAAATGGCGATGCAGGGCGTATCGGGCGTGGTGCCGTACCAGGCCAGCCACGCCTCCCGCGCAGGCGCGGGCAAGGTGGCCTCGTCGGCCTCGGTCTCGTGAAACCACACCAGCAGCGCATACACCTCGGCCAATGCGCGCGTCTCCTTGCACAGTGACACACCATCGGGCGAGGGTGAGCGCTCACGCCAGTAGTTGATGGCGGCTTCGATGTCGGTGATGTGGATGCCGGGCATGGGGGGTGGATCATAGCCAGTTCACTCCTGTCGAATGCGCCGACGTCGGCAGAAACAACCCCGGGCTTGTGGTAACTGCGTATCCGCGCGGGCCGCCGCAGCGCCAGGCCGACCGCTACAATCGCGGGTCTCGAGGGGGAGTAGCTCTCCGCTCCAGCGCCGAGGGGCCGCCAGGCCCGTCACCGTTGGGCATCGGGTTGTCGTCAGCACGAAGCCACAGGCTTCCGGCAGCCCGGGTTTGGCAATTGCATGCCGGGCCGAGCAAGACCTTTGATAGACCCCCGCGGGGTCGATCAACGCACGTCCATCCCCTTCGCCAGCGCACCCGATGCGCCGTCGTGAACAGATGAAACCAGCCCAGTGATCGCCCGCGCGGGTCGATGCACGAGAAAGCTGGGCGGATCAGACGAGAGGGACTTGCGTCCCGCCCTTTCAGACAAACGACAACGAGGAATTTATGGACTTCCTGACATCGCCTGCGTTCTGGGTCGCGCTGGGACAGATCATCATCATCGACATCCTGCTGGGTGGCGACAACGCGGTCGTGATCGCACTGGCCTGCCGCAAGCTGCCGCCCGCGCAGCGCACCAAGGGCATCATCTGGGGCACCTTTGGCGCCATCGTGCTGCGCGTGATCCTCATCGCGTTTGCCATGACGCTGCTGACGGTGCCTTTCATCAAGCTCGTGGGCGCCATCCTGCTGATCTGGATTGGCGTGAAACTGCTGGCGCCCGATGACGAAGCGCACGGCGACATCCAGGGCAGCGACAAGCTCTTTGCCGCCATCAAGACCATCATCGTGGCCGATCTGGTGATGAGCGTGGACAACGTGATCGCGATTGCCGGTGCCGCCCAGAATGCGGGCGAACACTCGTTCCTGCTGGTGGTGCTGGGTCTGCTGATCTCCATCCCCATCATCGTCTGGGGCAGCACGCTGGTCATCAAGCTCATGGCCCGCTTCCCGTTGATCATCACCCTGGGCGGCATGCTGCTGGGCTGGATCGCCGGTGGCATGCTCGTGACCGACCCGGCCTTCGTCAACCCCGACAAGTGGCTGTGGATGCCCAAGCTGGGCACCGTCTACGAAAAGGGCATGGCCGTCATCTCCGACACCTTGTACTGGGCCGCCCACATTGCTGGCGCACTGCTGGTGCTGGCCATTGGCAAGTGGGTCGCCTCGCGCCGCCCGGCTGCGACGCTCGAAGCCTGATCGCCCACCGCGCTCATGCCATGAAAGCGGCGCCCAATGGGCGCCGCTTTTTTGTTCACGCTGCTATGCTGCGCCCATGAAACTCATCCTGACCTGGTTGCTCGCCGCCTGCGCCCTGCTGGTGGTGGCCTACATCTACCCCGGCGTGCAAGTGCAGAACTTCACCTCGGCACTGATCGCTGCGGCCGTGATCGGCCTGTTCAATGCGGTGCTGCGCCCCGTCCTGGTGGTGCTGACGCTGCCGGTGACGATCGTCACGCTGGGCCTGTTCCTCTTCGTCATCAACGCGCTGCTCTTCTGGGCCGCGTCGGGCGTGCTGAACGGCTTTCACGTCAACGGCTTCTGGGCCGCGCTGCTGGGCTCGTTGATCTATTCGGTGCTCATGCTCGTGGTGAACACCGCGACGCGATCCCTCCTGCGCTGAGCCTACTCTTCGCGCACCGACTCGCGAAGCCGCGCTTCCACCTCACGCCGGCGGCTGTCGACGATGGCCAGCTCCATGCCATCGGTGCGCTCCGCCGCAGGCAGCGCCTGAGCGGCCTTGAAGCGGTCGGCTGCGCCCGCAAAGTCCAGGTGTGCGGCACGTGCCTCGGCCTCGGCCCGGATCGCCCGAAGTTTCTGGCCTTGCACCTCGTACGCCCGCGACAACGTCTGCCACGCCACGGCATCGCGCGGCTGCAGCGCCACCCAGGCCTGCAGACGCGAGACCGCCCGCTGCGGTTGCCCGGTTGCGATGGCCGCTTGGGCGCCCTGCAGCGCACTGGCACGCGTCGTGCCTGCCAACGCCTGGTCGCGCAGCTCACCCAGCAAGGCTGATTGCGCAGGCGGCAGGGCAGCCGCACCACCCGCCGCAGGCGCCAGCAGAATGTCGAGCAACAACGCATCGACCGTGGCACGCGCCTCGGGCGCGGCCACCGCGCGCAACCGCTGCGCCAGATCCAGAGCGAGATCGCGCTGCCCCAGGCGCAATGCGGAGAGTGCCCCCGCATAGCGCTCGCCAGGCGACGCGTTGGCGCCCTGGCCCAGCGTCAGCCACGCGCGCTGGCGGTCCGGACCGTTCTCGGCCAGCACCCTCGCCCTTGCCGACACAAGCGCGTGCTGAGCCCGTGACGGCATGGCCAGACCCATTGCCGCAGACGGCGCATCGCGCCGGGGCAGATCGAGTTTCAGCCCACCTGTGCCTGTACCCGCGCGCGCTGCGGCCGCAGAAGGCGCGCCTGGCGCCGGCGCTGCACCGGCGGCGACCGTCGGGCCGGAGGGCACACGCGAGCGCATGTCGGCGATGCGCTCGCCCGTGAGCGGGTGGCTGCGCAGGTAGGGGAACGAGCCGTCGTCGTAACGCGAGGACTGCTGCATCTTGTCGAACATGCTCACGAAGCCCAGCCCGTCAAACCCGGCGCCGGTGAGCACACCGAATCCCACGCGGTCGGCCTCGCGCTCCATGTCGCGCGAAAAATTCAGCTGCGTCTGCGCAGCGACCGCCGAACTACCGGCAATGGCCGCGCCAGCCACTTGCGAGTTGGCGCCTGCCGCCAGCGCGCCAAGGATCATGGCGCCCAACATCCAGGGCGCCATGCGCTCCTCGCGCGTGATCATGCGTGCAATGTGGCGCTGCGACACGTGGCTGAGTTCGTGCGCCATCACCGAGGCCAGCTCTTCCGGTTTGTCGGTGAGCGCCAGCAGCCCCAGGTTCACGCCCAGATAACCCCCTGGCAAGGCAAAGGCATTGACGCGCTTGTCGCGCGACACCATGAGCTCCCAAGCCATGCGCTCGGCCAACTCGGGTGGCACGTCGCCACGGTCACGTGCAGCGCCCAGCAGCGGCTGCCACACGGCCTGGAGATAGTCGCCCAGCACGGGGTCGTCGAGGTAGTCGGGATCGCGGTAAATGTCGCGCGCAATGCGGTCGCCCAGACGGCGCTCTGCCGCAATCGACATGCCTTGGCCGTCCCCCAGACTGGGCAACGCCGAGCTGGACGCGCCGTCTCGAATCGGCTGCGCCATCAAGCCCGGCGAGGGCAGGCAGGTTGACACCAGGGCGAGCACGCCCAAGTACAAAGCACCACGGCGAGCGGACGGCAACAGCGAAGTGAGGGAAAAACGCATCCCCGTATGATGCCGCCAACGCCTGACGGTTCTGTAAAGCCCGCGAAACAAGCCCCCATGACCGATACAAAAACCCCCTCTCCGCTCACCCACTTTGATGCCCAGGGCCAGGCCCACATGGTCGATGTGGCGGCCAAGGCCAGCACGCACCGGGTTGCAGTCGCACAGGGCCGCATCAGCATGCAACCGGCCACACTGGCTTTGATTCAGTCGGGCTCAGCAAAAAAGGGCGACGTGCTCGGCATCGCCCGCATCGCCGGCATCCAGGCCGCCAAGAAAACCAGCGACCTCATCCCCCTGTGCCACCCCATCGCCCTGACCCGCGTGACGGTGGAATTCGACATTGATGTCGACACCCACAGCGTGCTGTGCCGCGCCACCGCCGAATGCACCGGCCAGACCGGCGTGGAAATGGAAGCCCTGTCCGCCGTGTCCGTGGCCTTGCTCACGATCTACGACATGTGCAAGGCGGTGGATCGGGGGATGGTGATGGATGGGGTGCGGTTGATGGAGAAGCGGGGGGGGAAGAGTGGGGAGTTTGTGGTTTGAGGTAAGGCACGTAGACACTACGGCCCTGTGTCCATGTGATCCTTGGACTTCTTCCATTCGGCATAGTCCTCCGGCCAAGCTGCTCTGAAGCGAGTTTCGTGCAATTGCGCCAAATCTGTTCGACCTAGCAACTTTGCGGCTTCAATCACGCGACGGATGATTCGTGCATCTGGTGCTGTATGCAGTGACGCCAGACCACCGGCCAGTATGAGCTCAGCATTGCCAGATTGGAGTTCGGTGGCAATAACTTGCGCGATCAAAACATGCGAATTGAACAGCACGGTGTCGCGAGACTTGTTGAAGGTGTCCTCGCGGTAGCTCTCCAGCCTTTTGCTCTCTGGCAAATAAAGCTGACTCACTTTGAGGTACTCCCATGCGATGAAGGCGAGGATCGCGAGCAGCAGAGCAGAAGCACACGCGCGCGCACCTGCACTCACGCGACGAGTTACCAGCTCGCTGCCTCCGCCCCGCGTCAGATATATTTGCCACCCGGCCAGTAGGGCCATCAGTTGGAAGACTCCAAACCAGAGCGGGTACTCCAGCAAGCTGTGCAAGGAAATCAACGCTACAACGCCCCAGCAAAGACGCTCTGTGGGATGTAACGCCTGCCAAGGGCGAAGCCTCCACACGAAGTACACCATCGCCGTACACGCAATGACCGCAATGGGAATGCCCATGGTGAAAGCGAGTTGCAGAGGCAGGTTATGAGCATGGGAGAGCTTCTCGCAAAAGCGGGAGTCGCCGAAGTCAGTCGCGTAATGCGCGTAAAGGAGCTCTCCGGGACCCCATCCCATCCACGGCTTGGCAGCAATGAGGTCAACCACATTGCTCCAGAGCAGCCGTCGGCTGTGACAGGTAGCACCAATCGAAAAGCGATCAAACAGTTGGCGCTCGACCGAGATGCCGCTCATTTCAGCGAGCATTGGCAGGCCATTCGCCGCGATGGCATAGAAAGTCCAACCAACTACAAGAATCAGAAGTGCTTTGCGCCACTGGCTTGAGTGCCAAAGCAGAAGCATGCATGAAATAGCCAAGAGATGCACCACACCCGTTCGAGATGCGGTTGCGGCAAGCGTTACTAATAGCAAGGCTGCCATCCAGACAACGTGCACCGTGGCAAGGCCGCGCCTGACCACCATCCACCATACGCACAGCAAACCCACAGCGAGCAACGTGGCCAGCATATTGAGCTGATGGACGTTCGCAGTGACGTAACCCGGCATCGTGGGTGCGATCCATGGATAAAATCCATTCTCAAGGTCGAAATACTGCATCAGGCCCAGCAGAGTGCTGCCCAACGCTGCAATCAACCAACCACTAACGAGAGCAAGCTCTCGTCGCGCACCTGTACTGGGCAGAAGGAACAGCAGCACTGCCCCCACTGTCCATGCGAAAAGATCTGGCCACATGGCCGACACGGGACCTGAGAGAAAAGGCCAAAACCAGGGAGCGGCCACCAGCAAGGCGCAAAGCGACGCCAACGCAACTGATGCTGCATCTGAAGCAGTTGTGGCTAAAGAGGGATTTCGCGCTAGGCTCATCGCCAACCATCCAAATGCAAATATGCGCGAGGCTGACCGCTGGCGCGCTCCACAATAGCGACCCAGTCGGTGATCTCTTCGCGAACCAAGGGTAGGTAACCCATTTGGGAATCCAGAAGCCCTGCTTCTGCCAATACCGCGTCGATAGTAGCGCCATCCTCGCGATGTCTCTCGCGAAGCACGCTCAAAGGCTGTAGTTCAGCCTGCAAAGACGGCAATTGCTCTCCCCAAGGGATCCAGCGAGAAGGTCTGAAAGACGGATGGAGCCCTTGCGTCGACATTTGCACGCTGGCGAGGTAGTCAGCATCACCGGGATGAGCAAGCCGGACACCGATGAGCTTTGGCCCCAACAGTGGAAGCGATTGCATTCCATCGCGCGCTTCAGGCAGTCGTTGCATATCTACGTCAAATGCCTGAACGACACGGAATCGATCCCCTTCGAAGGCTACGAATACTGGCCTTGCAGCAGCCACCTGACCAATGCCGTAGACCAAGGCACCAAGTTGCAAGAGAACAATCAGCGCAAGATCGACACGCCATTTAAGGCGGGACTTCGCCGGGTCATACAACACGAGAGTCAACATTGGACCGCAGACTAAATCCACGGCCATCAAAATGAGAAAGAGGTTTCGCCCTCCCGTCAACTCGTGGAGAGGGGAAGGGAACCAGACTACAAAGACCACCCAGGCCACGGTGGTCGCCACCAAGGCGCAAAACGCCAAATGCCAGAGAGCAGCCCGTAAAGCCGATCGGAAACGTGCAGTCCATACCATCTGACAAACTTCCTTCCAAGAAAAAAGAGCGCCGTAGCGCTCTTTTTCGTGATGCAAAGCTCAGCTTACTTGCATTCAGCGGGAGCGAAACGGGCCGGCAGGGTTGCGGCTGGGGTAGGAACGTTCGCCCAGCTTGCGGTGGCCGTGTTGGCCGCCAAGCATTTCCACGCAACGGACTGAGCGGGCGGGGTGAAAGCCGACGTACCGGTGGGCAGGCCGGTTCCACCCGGGGCATTTGGCACAACGTGCAAAGTGCCCCCGCCAGCAGCGGGGGTCGTCGTGATCGTGATGGCGCCTGTCGCTTCCGTGATGACCACACTGTTCACGTTACGGGTGGATGCAGGTGCGGTATAGCCCAGCGAGTAACCCGATGCAGAGTTCGAAGGGTTGCCGGAGGACAGCACATCCTGCACATTGACTTTGGCAGCGGATGCTGCAACCAAACCCTCAGACACACGCGCACGCACCGTGTAAACCTGATAAGCCGGCAGCGCAACAGCAGCCAAAATACCGATGATGGCCACCACGATCATCAGTTCGATCAGGGTGAAACCTTTTTGGAGGGAACGCTTCAGCTTCATGGAAAACTCCTAGGGGACAGAGGTTGGGTTAAGGACGGTTTCCTATCAGCAGACGCCGTGCCAACCTGAAATGGCGGGTTTTCTGAGGTCTATTTCACGCTTTAACCATCACCAGTGACATTTGGTGACCGCAGCGCCGGAATGTGACCGACATTTTTTGTCACCGTCGCCTTGCGCGACGGGATTTGTCACAGCTCGAAGGTGTCGCCCGCGCTGAGCCAGCGGATGTCGTGACGCGGTGCTTCCGTCGCCTGGGGCGCGTCGTCGAAACGCCGAATCTCTTCCATGATCAAGCCGGTCTCGGCGGGCTTGGTGTGGGTGATGTAGATCGGGTAGGGGTGGCGTGTATCGATCTGCGCGAGTTCCTGCGCCAGCATGCCGGGGGCCAGATGCAGGCTTCGCTGGGCGAGGTCGTTTTCACGGTCGCTGAAGGCCGTCTCGATCACCAGCTGGGCCACGGGCAGTTGGTTGACGCGCTGCCAGAAGGCTGGGTTGCGCCCGGTGTCGCCACTGAACACCCAATGCCCGGAAGCTGTGGCCGCGGCGAACCCCACGGCGGGCACGGTATGCACCGCAGGCAGCACCTCTACCGCCTTGCCCCCCACGTGCAGCACCTCGCCCACGGCGATGGACACGAAACGCATCAGCGGCGTATCGACGCTGGGGATGGCGGAGAAGTCGGGCCAGATGAGGTTGTTGAAGATGTGCACCTTGAGCGCGGCGATGGTGCCAGGCAGGGCGTACACCTGCAGCGGCGCCGCACCGCTGGCCAGGCGCCGCGCGGCAACGGCATCGAGCATCAGGGGCAGGGCTGCCACGTGATCCAGGTGGGAGTGCGTGAGCAGCACGTGGTCCACACGGGCCATCTCGTCCAGGGTGAGGTCGCCCACACCGGTACCAGCGTCAATCAGGACGTTGTCGTCGAGCAAGAAAGAGGTGGTGCGGCAACCTTGGGCAATGGCGCCGGAACACCCGAGTACGCGGACCCTCATGGGAAGCCTGGGCAGTGAAATGGCCGAAGAACCCGGCGCATCAAATGAAGAAACAGGTTGGCCGGACTCTGCTGGAGTCCAGTGGCAACCGCCTGCCGAAGGCTACCGCGTTGAACAAGTCCCGGAAAGGACTTTTTTGGCACTTCTGCCTGATGGCTCAACGCCTTTGGGCAGGCGTTGGCGAGGGTGGCTCAATGCTGCACGAACTGCATCTGCGTGCCGGCCAGTTCCAGCAAATCGCCGTGGTTCAGGTTCACGGCATCGGTGCCGATGGGGTTGCCATTGATGGTGGGCTTCTGGGTGCCCTCCACGAGCGCCACCACATAGCCATGGGGCCGCCGCGTGATGGCCGCCACGGCCACACCCGGTTTTCCGATGGTGGTCACGACCTTGACCAGAGGTACCTCACGGCCTGCGGCCGTGCCCGACATCACCTTGATCGCTGCGTTGCCCAGAGGAGCGCCTTGCGCATCGCCGGACTCCACCACGGAGCCTGCGCTGATGACCATGGTTTTTTCGTAGCTCTCGCTGGCGCCTTCGTGCACGAACTTGATTTTGTACTTGCCGATCTCGACCGCATCACCGTTTTGCAGCTGCTGCTTCTTGATCGCCTTGCCGTTGACGTAGGTGCCGTTGGTGCTGTTGAGGTCTTCCAGAAACACGTCCATGCCGGACATCTGCATCACGGCGTGTTCACCGCTGACGGCCAGGTTGTCGATGACGATGTCGTTGTAGGGACGGCGGCCAAGCGTGGTGCGGTCTTTGGTGAGCTGCACTTCCTTGATGACGACACCGTCAATCGAAACGATCATTTTCGGCATGGCCGACTCCTCTGGAACCTATTGGTTAATTCTCAAAATAACGCTGATTATTTGCCCAGCATGCGCGAGAGCAGGCCCTTGCGCACAGGCTTCGAGCGAGCATACGCCAGTATCACCGAAATATTGTCGCGCCCGCCGCAGTCGTTGGCGGCGTCCACCAGCGCCTGCGCCTTTTCCTCCAGCGTGCCTGCCGTCACCACCAACGCAGCAATGCGCTCGTCGCTCATCATGTCGCTCAGGCCGTCGGAGCAGAAGAGGTACAGGTCCTCGTCCTCGACGCGGTACTCGTTCACTTCGAGCAGCACGGTGTCTTCCACGCCAAGCGCCCGGGTGACGAGGTTTTTGTGGGTTGCGTACTGCGCCTGCTCCAGGGAAATCAGGCCGGCGTCGATCTGTTCCTGCAGCAGGGAATGATCGCGCGTGATCTGCATGAAGTTGCCTTCGCGGAGCCGGTAGCAACGGGAGTCGCCGACGTGGCCGATCATGGCGCGGGTGCCATGAAAGACGCCCATGACCAGGGTCGTGCCCATGCCCGCGTACTGCGCGTTGGAGTTGGCTGCGTTGAAGATGGACCGGTTGGCGTTGTCGATGCAGATTTCCATGGCGCGCTTGAGCTCGCGCGCGCTGGCCTCGTGCCCACCCTCGGACATCCAGCGCCCGAGCTCGGTCTTGATGAAGGTGGTCGCCATGGCGCTCGCCACCTCACCTGCGTTGTACCCGCCCATGCCGTCGGCCAGCACCGCGATCTGGTTCTCGGGATCGAGGGCCACGGAGTCCTCGTTGTTGTCCCTGACCAGACCAGGATCTGTGAGGCAAAAATACTCAAAAATCATATGGTTGGAGTTATAAGCGGATATCGAAGCCGGAGGTCTGGGACTCGGTCGAGGAAACCGGGGGCGGCGTGACAACTGTGGCAACCATGGCGCTTTCGTCGCGCTGCGCGTTCATGGCCTGCGTTCGCTGAAACGCCTGGGCGGTAGCGCTCGGTGCCACGGGCGTGTCCGGAACAGCGCGCAGTGCAGCGGCGATTTCAGCCCCGGTCTGGTAGCGCTCCGAGGGCGACTTCGCCAAGGTTTTGGCCAGTATATCGGCGAGGTCCTGCGGCAACTCGGGGCGCAACTCGCGCACGCTTGGCGCGGGTGTATTGGCAATCTGGTACATCAAGGCCGCGATGGAATCGCCTCTCAATGGCAGCATGCCGGTGAGCAGCTGAAACAGCATGACGCCCAAGGAGTACAGGTCAGAGCGACCGTCCACCCGCTGACCGCCGAGCTGCTCAGGCGACATGAAGCTGGGCGTGCCGAGCACCATGCCGGTCTTGGTTTTGCTGGTGCCGGTGATGCGCGCGATGCCAAAGTCGGTGACCTTCACGGCGTCCGTGGCGGCGTCGTACATCACGTTGGCCGGCTTGATGTCCCGGTGCACCACCTGCTGCCGGTGCGCGTGATCCAGCGCCAGGGCAACGCGCTCACCAATGCTCAGCACCGTGGCGACCGGCAGGAGCTGACCGGCGCGCGTGTGATCCACCAGATCACGCCCCTGCAGAAACTCCATGGCGATATAGGCCAGGTCGTGTTCTTCACCTGCGTCAAAGATGGTGACGATGTTGGGGTGCTGCAGCCGCCCGGCGGTTTCTGCTTCCCTGAAGAAGCGCTCGCGCACATCGGTGAGCTCCGAACCCTCGAACTCCGCGCTGAGCGCCAGGGTCTTGATCGCCACCGTGCGTCCGATCTTCGGGTCACGACCCAGGTAGACGACGCCCATGGCGCCTTTGCCCAGCTCTTTCTCCACCTGGTAGCGGCCCAGCATGGGCTTCTCGATGTCTCCACCGGAGAGCAGCAGCGTGCCGCCCGGGTGGGCAGAACCTGTCCCGAGCACCACGGTGTCCGACAAATTCTTGGCGCGCTTCAAGCGCGTCTGCACGTCGGTGTCGGTGCGATCCAGACGCGCCATGTGTTCGTACACAGCTTCGGCCTTGTTGAACTGGCGTTTGCGTTCAAAGTCCAGCGCCAGATGCTTGAGCGTGTCCATCAGCGCGGGGCTGTAAGGCACGCGGCGCAGCCGGTCGAACGCCATGTCGAGCTGGCCCTGACCTTGCAGCGCGAGCGCCATCATTCGGTTGGTTTCTGCCGACTCCGCATCGGTCTTCTGCTTTCCCGCCTCCGTCACCAGAAAACGCCGCGTGGTGAGCGCCAGGTGCCCGATCAGCAGCAGCGCCACCGGAAACACCAGCTGGAGCCAGATCGCTGTGGCGGCGAGCAACTGGTATTCCGCAACGAGCAGCGTGATGAACAGGACCCCCGTCACAACGGCGCCAGCGGCAGCGGACAGTCTGGGCAACACCACCAGGAGATAGAGGGTGACCAGCAGCAGCACGGCGAGCACCGCCATGTCACCCCACGCCGGGCTTGCAATGAAGTGCCCACTGAGGATGCTCGATGTGATGTGCGCCAGGATCGTTGCGGGCGACATCGCGGCCGACACCGGCGTGGTGAACAAGGTGCCGACACCCGCCGCCGTGGCTCCAATGATGACGATCTTGTCGGCGTATTTGCTTGCAGGAATGCGCCCGGACATCACGTCGTAGAAAGAGTCCACCGCAAACGCCGGCTTGCCATTGCGATCGGCGTAGAACTGCGGCAGCAAGCGGGCTGAGGCGTCGGTGGGGATGACGGTAGGACCCAACTGCACGCCAACGCCGGGCAAACGGCGGATGTCCTGGGTGCTCAGATTCAGGCTGTGCGCAGCAATCGCGAGCCCCATGGACGGCACCGAAAATCCGTCGAAACGCACGAGCAGCGGCTCTTGTCGCACCGAGCCATCGGCGTCAGGCAACAGGTTCAGGTGGCCAACCGCCTTGGCCGCATCGCCCACGCCAGCCAAAGGCTGTTGGGAGCGAAGGGCGGGTACGCCAAAGCCGTCGTCGCCAGCCAGCGCGCTGCGCTGGGCAAAAGCCGGCAGGGGTTCGTCGGGTCGGCCCAGTGGATCGCCCAGGGTAAAGACCGAAGGCACGATCACGTTGCCCGCCCGCTCCACGCTCGCCACAAGGCGGGCGTCTGAATCCAGGCGCTGCTCGGCTTCGCCGATGAAACCCAGCAGCCGCCGACGCGAGTCCTCACCCAGATCCGGCCAGGGGGCAGCGCCAGTTGCGGTGCCATCCACCTGGCTTCGAAGCTCGCGCAACTGCGACAACCCGCGGTCTGTCTGGGGCTCAAAGAAAAAGGCGGTATGGGCGATGGTCTTCGCCTTGGCGGCGCTGAGCTGATCGATGAGCTCGGCATGCACTTCACGCGGCCAAGGCCAGCGCCCGATGTTCGCGATGCTCTCGTCGTCAATCGCAATGATGGCGATGCGGTCGCTCGGCAGGCGGCTGCTGGCGGCGCTGGCGAGGTCGTAAAAGCGACGTTCCAGGCCACTGAAAAGGTCGGTGGAGGCGTGCAACACAAAGACCGCCACCACCACGAGCAGGCCCATCAGGGCGTCGGATCGCCAGATCCGGCCTTTGCCTCTTTTGGATTTCGCCTTGTTGGTGGACACGCTGCACATTCTCCGGGTGGGTTCGCCTGCTGGTCGCCGCGAGCCGCCCGAAGGTCAGAGACAAGCGCACCATCGGTGCCGATTCACGGAATCAGCGACCAAAGCGTGGCATTTTGTTGCAGCCGCCGCGGGCTGGGCAAGAGGCTCTGTGGGGTTGAAACCTCAATAACCGGCGACGCAAAGAAAAAGGCAACGCAAGCGTTGCCTTCTTCACGCGGAGCGCCAGCAGATCAGAGCTGGGCCTTGAGCAGCTTGCCCAGTTCCGACGGGTTGCGCGTGATGATGAAGCCAGACTCTTCCATGATGGCCAGCTTGGCATCGGCCGTGTCGGCACCGCCAGAGATGAGCGCGCCAGCGTGGCCCATGCGCTTGCCGGGGGGCGCGGTCACGCCAGCGATGAAGCCCACGATAGGCTTCTTCATGTTGGCCTTGCACCACTGGGCGGCTTCGGCTTCGTCCGGACCACCGATCTCACCGATCATGATGACGGCGTCGGTATCGGGATCGTCGTTGAAGGCCTTCATCACGTCGATGTGCTTCAGACCGTTGATGGGGTCGCCACCAATGCCCACCGCGCTCGACTGGCCCAGACCCACTTCGGTCAGCATCGCCACGGCTTCGTAGGTCAGCGTGCCCGAGCGGGACACCACGCCGATACGACCCTTGCGGTGGATGTGGCCGGGCATGATGCCGATCTTGATTTCGTCCGGCGTGATCAGGCCAGGGCAGTTGGGGCCCAGCAGCAGCGTCTTCTTGCCGCCAGCGGCTTCCTTGGCCTTCATCTTGTTGCGCACTTCGAGCATGTCGCGAACGGGGATGCCTTCGGTGATGCAGATGGCCATGTCCAGGTCCGCTTCGACGGCCTCCCAGATGGCGGCGGCCGCGCCTGCAGGCGGGACGTAGATCACCGACACGGTAGCGCCGGTCTGCGATGCGGCTTCCTTGACGGAGGCGTAGATCGGGATGTTGAAGATCGACTCACCGGCCTTCTTGGGGTTCACGCCAGCCACGAAGCAGTTCTTACCGTTCGCGTATTCCTGGCACTTCTCAGTGTGGAACTGGCCCGTCTTGCCCGTGATGCCCTGGGTGATGACCTTGGTGTCTTTGTTGATGTAGATCGACATGATGCTAGTCCTAGTCAGTGAGGGACAGAGCGAAAGATCTGTCCCCAGGTCATTACTTAACGGCAGCGACGATCTTGGTCGCAGCTTCGGCCATGGTGTCTGCAGCGATGATGGGCAGGCCGGACTCGGCCAGCATCTTCTTGCCCAGCTCTTCGTTCGTGCCCTTCATGCGCACGACCAGCGGCACGTTCAGGTTCACGGCCTTGCAGGCGGTGATCACGCCGGTGGCGATGGTGTCGCACTTCATGATGCCGCCGAAGATGTTGACCAGAATGCCTTCGACCTTGGGGTTCTTCAGCATGATCTTGAAGGCTTCGGTGACCTTCTCGGGGGTGGCACCGCCGCCCACGTCCAGGAAGTTGGCGGGCTCGCCGCCAAACAGCTTGATGGTGTCCATGGTGGCCATGGCCAGGCCGGCGCCGTTCACCAGGCAGCCGATGTTGCCGTCGAGGCTGATGTAGGCCAGATCGAACTTGGACGCTTCCACTTCGGCCGGGTCTTCTTCGTCCAGATCGCGGTAGGCCACGATTTCAGGGTGGCGGAAGAGGGCGTTGGAGTCGAAGTTGAACTTGGCGTCCAGCGCCATCAGGTTGCCCTTGGAGTCGCAGTTCAGCGGGTTGATTTCCACCAGCGACGCGTCCGTGTCCATGTAGCACTTGTAGATCTTCGAGAAGATGTCCACGGCCTGGTCGACCGACGCACCGGTCAGGCCAATGGCGGCAGCCACCTTCTTGCTCTGCTCGGGCGTGATGCCCGTCAGCGGGTCGATCATTTCGGTGATGATCTTTTCGGGCGTGGCGTGCGCCACTTCTTCAATGTCCATGCCGCCTTCGCTGGAGGCGATCAGCGCCACCTTCTGCGTGGCGCGGTCGGTGACCAGGGAGACGTACAGTTCGTTCTTGATGTCGGCGCCGTCTTCAATATAGAGGCGGCGAACCTTCTGGCCTTCAGGGCCGGTCTGGTGGGTCTTGAGCTGCATGCCCAGGATCTCGCCAGCCAGACGCTTCACATCGTCCACCGACTTGGCCACCTTCACACCACCGCCCTTGCCGCGGCCGCCGGCGTGGATCTGTGCCTTGACCACCCAGATCGGGCCGCCCAGCTTTTGAGCGGCTTCCACCGCTTCTTGCACCGTAAACGCCGCAATGCCGCGCGGCACGGGCACACCAAACTGGCGCAAGATTTCCTTGCCTTGGTATTCATGGATCTTCATGAGGTGTCTCTCAGGAACAGGTAAAGGAGTGACGGCCGCACCGAGGTGGCCGCAAGGTGGGCACTGAAAACAGCAACCCGGGACTGTATCATGGTGCAACGCACCAAAACAGCGCGCCTGGCGGGCGAGTTTTGGCTCCTTTCCTGAATCCCAACTGACAAGACGGAGCGGCCATGGCCAAGGTTTTCATCGATGGCGAAGCGGGCACCACCGGGCTGCAAATCCGTGAACGCCTTCAGGGCATGCCGCAGATCGAGCTGGTGAGCATCGCGCCCGAGCATCGCAAGGACCCTGCGGTCAAACGCGAGCTGATGGCGCAGGTGGACCTGGTCATCTTGTGTCTGCACGACGACGCTGCCCGCGAATCGGTGGCGATGATCGACGCCCTGCCCGGCGCGCGCCCCAAGGTCATTGACGCGTCCACCGCGCACCGCACGGCAGCGGGCTGGGTGTTCGGATTCCCCGAGCTGGCCGCCGGCCAGCGCGATGCCGTGAAGAACGCCAGCCGCGTGGCCAACCCGGGCTGCTACGCCACAGGCGCCATCGCCCTGCTGCGTCCACTGATCGACGCCGGCGTGCTGCCGGCGGACCACCCCGTAAACCTGCCTGCGGTCAGCGGCTATTCCGGCGGCGGCCGCACGATGATCGAGTCCTACGAAAAGGGCGAGTCGCCCGCGTACGAGCTCTATGCGCTGGGCCTGCAGCACAAACACATCCCTGAAATCATGGCGTACACGGGCCTGCAGCGCCGGCCCATCTTTGTGCCTTCAGTGGGCAACTTTGCCCAGGGCATGCTGGTGCAGTTGCCGCTGCACCTGGACACACTGCCTGCCAGGCCCACACTTGATGACTTGAACGCGGTGTATTCAAAGCACTATGCGGGCAGCGAGTGGGTCAGCCTCCAGCCCGCGACCGCCGACGGCAAGCTCGACGCACTCGCGCTCAACGACACCAACCAGCTCGAAATCCGCGTGTTCGGCAACGCCCAGGCGCAGCATGCCGTGCTGGTGGCGCGGCTGGACAACCTCGGCAAAGGCGCCAGCGGCGCTGCGGTGCAAAACCTCAAGCTCATGCTGGGGCTGTAAACGCCGGCGGCGCTGGTCGAAACGGGCCACATCGCTTCGTCGTGCCTTGTGACGCACCGGCCAACGCCGGGCGCCATGCACGGCTGAAACCTGAGGAGATGCCCCTTGTCCGCCACCCACGCGCCACCCGACATCGCACCGCCGCACGCCACCCGCCGTGAGTGGGTGGCGCTGGGCGTGATCGCTTTGCCTTGCCTGGTCTACGCGATGGACCTCACGGTGCTCAACCTGGCGTTGCCCGCCATCAGCGCCGACCTGCGCCCCTCGGCCTCCGAGCTGCTCTGGATCATCGACATCTATGGCTTCATGGTGGCCGGCCTGCTCATCACCATGGGCACGCTGGGCGACCGCGTGGGGCGCCGGCGCCTGTTGATGATCGGTGCAGCGGCGTTTGCGGCGGCTTCGGTGGCCGCCGCGCTGTCCACCACCGCGCAGGGTCTCATTGCCACGCGCGCACTGCTGGGCATGGCGGGCGCCACGCTCGCGCCCTCGACGCTTTCGCTCATCTCCAACATGTTCCGCAACGAGCGAGAGCGGCGCATCGCCATCGGCATCTGGATCTCAAGCTACTCGGTGGGCGGCGCCATCGGTCCACTCGTGGGTGGCGTGATCCTGCAGTACTTCGCGTGGCCGGCCATTTTCTGGGCGGCGGTGCCAGTGATGTTGTTGCTGCTGGCCGTCGGCCCCTTCCTGCTGCCCGAGTACCGCGATCCGGATGCTGGCCGGCTCGACCTGCGCAGCGTCGCGTTGTCGTTGACCGCGGTGCTCGGCGGTGTGTTTGCACTGAAACGGCTGGCCGAAGGCCATGTCGATGCGCTGACCGCCAGCGCGGCCGCGCTGGGGTTGGCCGCTGGCGTGGCCTTTGTGCGGCGCCAGCGCCGCATCGACTATCCGCTGCTGGACATCGGGTTGTTCGCGCAACCCCGCTTCGCTGCCGCCATCTGCACCTACGCCCTCACCTCGTTCGCCATGTTCGGCGTCTACATCTTCATCTCGCAGCACCTGCAGCTGGTGCTGGGGCTCTCGCCGCTGGTGGCCGGCCTTTGCACCGTGCCCTGGGCGCTGTCGTTCGTGGTCGGCTCCCTGTGTACGCCCGCGCTCGCACAGCGCTGGTCGGCACCCCGCACCATGGTGGCCGGGCTTTCGCTGGCCGCCGTCGGTTTTGCGAGCATGACGATGGTGGACGGCGCGCTCGGACTGGCCTGGCTGATGGGCGGCATGTTGCTCATGGGTCTGGGCATGGCGCCGGTCTTCACCCTGGGCAATGACATCGTGATCAGCTCGGCACCACCCGAGCGGGCTGGCGCGGCTTCGGCCTTGTCGGAAACCAGCGCGGAGCTCTCGGGAGCGCTGGGCATCGCGGTGTTCGGCAGCCTGGCCACAGGGCTGTACCGCGCCGGCATGGCGGGTCAGCTGCCGCCGGGCCTGTCGGCTCAAGCAACGGCAGAGGCGTCCACGCTGGGTGGCGCACTCACCTTGGCAGACAGCCTGGCGGCACCGTCCGCCGAAGCCCTGCGCAGCGCTGCGCGCGCCGCTTTTGTGGACGGGCTTCAGGCGGCGTCGGTGGTGGGCACCGCCATCATGGTGGGCAGTGCGGTGCTGGCCTGGCGCATGCTGCGTTCGGGCAAGGCACAGGCCGCTGCGCCGGACAGCGCGAAGCCCTGAGGCGGACGGTCAGTCGTCCTCGGGCGCGCCTCGCACCACGCGGCGCACGACCTCCGCCTGAAAGCCCCGCGTGAGCAGGAAGCGCATTTGCTTGCCGTGTTCGGCCGCGTCGCCGGGAGGTGCCCCGAATCGCTTGCGCCAGACCTCGCGGGCTCGCGCTTCCTCGGAACCCTGCAAGCTGGCCACCGCTGTGGCCACCGCCTGCGGGTCCAGCCCTTTGGCCTGCAGCTCCTGGCGCACCCGGGCCGCGCCCAGGCGGCCAGCACGCCGATGCACCACCGACTCCAGCACGCGCTGTTCGTCAATGAAGCCCTTGGCGGCGAGCTCGTCCAGCGCCCTGGCCAGTTCGCCAGGCTCGGTTTCGTGTGCGCTCAGCTTGCGCTGGAGCTCGGCGCGCGAATGCTCGCGCCCGGCGAGCAGCCTCAGCGCACGGCCTTTGAGGGAGATCTGGTCGAAGCCCATCAACACCTTCCGGTTGCCATGCCCACGGCAGGTGCCGCGGGCGCTGCGCACTCAGCCGGCCACGGGGGCGGTGTCGGCGTCCTTGTCCTTGGCCGCCTTGGCGGCCTTGCCACCTTTGGTGGCAACGGGCGCTTCGTCCACCGGCAGCAGCGGCACGCCCAGCTCGGTGCGCACCTTGTTCTCGATCTCGACGCGCAATTCGGGGTTTTCGCGCAGGAATTCGCGCGAGTTGTCGCGGCCCTGCCCGATCTTCTCGCCGTTGTAGGCGTACCAGGCACCCGACTTTTCCACCACGCGGTTCACCACGCCCAGGTCGAGGATCTCACCCTCCCGACTGATGCCTTCGCCAAACAGGATGTCGAACTCGGCCGTCTTGAATGGGGGTGACACCTTGTTCTTCACCACCTTGACCTTGGTCTCGTTGCCGATCGAGTCCTCGCCTTTCTTGATCGTGCCGGTGCGGCGAATGTCCAGGCGCACCGAGGCGTAGAACTTCAGCGCGTTGCCGCCGGTGGTGGTCTCGGGGCTGCCGAACATCACGCCGATCTTCATGCGGATCTGGTTGATGAAGATGACCATGCAGTTGGTCTTCTTGATGTGGGCGGTGAGCTTGCGCAGCGCCTGGCTCATCAGGCGGGCCTGCAGGCCGGGCAGCGAGTCGCCCATTTCGCCTTCGAGTTCGGCCTTGGGCGTGAGCGCAGCCACCGAGTCCACCACGATGAGGTCGACCGCGCCGGAGCGGACCAGGCTGTCGACGATTTCAAGCGCCTGTTCGCCGGTGTCGGGCTGGGAAATCAGCAGGTCCTGCAGGTTCACGCCCAGCTTCTGGGCGTACTGGATGTCCAGCGCGTGCTCGGCGTCCACAAAGGCGCAGGTGCCAGCCAGCTTCTGCATTTCGGCGATCACCTGCAGCGTGAGCGTGGTCTTGCCCGACGATTCCGGGCCGTAGATTTCGATGACGCGGCCGCGCGGCAAGCCGCCAACGCCCAGAGCGATGTCCAGGCCCAGCGAGCCGGTGGAGACCACCTGGATGTCCTCGATCACTTCGCCCTCGCCCAGCCGCATGATGGTGCCCTTGCCGAACTGCTTTTCGATCTGGGCCAGTGCGGCCTGCAGGGCCTTGGCTTTTTCGCTGTTGAGGGGGTTGTTCTTGACGGCTGCGTCCATGAGGGGCTCCTGAGCGGTGGGTGGAAGTTCGCAGGGCCTGTGTGAATGCGTACAGGCTGGATGCTTGAACAGCAGTTTACAAGCGCATTGAACGTTCACAATCGATTATTTGGTCAGTTTGCCTTACCATCTGGGCATGTCTGACGCACCCTTGCCTGACGACCGCTGGCGCGGCAGCCACCTGGGCCGTTTGATGGGCCTGGCGCTGCGGCGGTTCGACGAGCGCGTGCTCAGCCTGATGGCGCACGACGCCAACGTGCCGCTGGCGCTTTCCCATCTGGCCGCGCGGGCGCAGGTGGGCGCGGCCCATATTCACCTCACGCGCCACCTCGGCCTGCAAGGCTCGCGGTTGACGGAGCTGGCGCAGCAGGCGGGCATGAGCAAGCAGGCGATGGGCGATCTGGTCACGCAATGCGAAGCGTGGGGACTGGTGCGGCGCGAGCCCGACGCGCGCGATGCCCGCGCCCGGCGCATCGTGTTCACCGACACCGGCTTGCTGTGGCTGGAGGCGTTTCGCCAGGCCGTCGCCCAGGCCGAAGGCGAATTCCGGGCGCAGGTGGGCGACGAAGTGGCCACCGTGGTGGCGCTGGGCCTGGAGGCCTATGGTTCGGAATTGCCGGGCGCGCGCGCGGCGGTGGCCGCCCGGTAAACCCCGGCTGCACCCGCACACGCGCGGCCTAAAATGAGCGGCCCGGTCCAGGGCGCCCCACCGCCCAGCGCTGCCCAGCCAGCCACCCAGGAGACAACCATGCGCATCCTGATTGCCGAAGACGACCACGTGCTGGCCGACGGCCTGCTGCGCAGCCTGCGCGCCGCAGGCGCTGCGGTGGACCACGTCACCAGCGGCACCGAGGCCGATGCCGCCTTGTTGACCAACAACGAATTCGATCTGCTCATCCTCGACCTGGGGCTGCCCAAGCTGCACGGGCTGGAGGTGCTGCGGCGACTGCGCTCGCGGGGCTCGGCACTGCCGGTGCTCATCCTGACCGCGGCCGACAGCATCGAGGAGCG
This sequence comes from Hydrogenophaga sp., assembly GCF_019264445.1. GTDB lineage: Bacteria > Pseudomonadota > Gammaproteobacteria > Burkholderiales > Burkholderiaceae_C > Hydrogenophaga. The sequence goes on along the minus strand of NZ_JAHVAB010000061.1, from coordinate 39,219 downwards.
AGTCAAGGGCCTGGACTATGGCGCGGACGACTACATGGCCAAGCCGTTCTCGCTGCAGGAGCTCGAAGCGCGCGTGCGCGCCCTCACGCGGCGCGGCATGGGCGGCTCCACCAACACCATTCGCCACGGCCCGCTGGAGTACGACCAGGCCGGTCGTGTGGCCACCATCGACGGCAAGATGGTGGAGCTGTCGGCGCGCGAGCTGGGCCTGCTGGAGGTGCTGCTGCAGCGCGCAGGACGCCTCGTCAGCAAAGACCAGCTCGTCGAGCGGCTCTGCGAGTGGGGCGAAGAGGTGAGCAACAACGCCATCGAGGTGTACATCCACCGCCTGCGCAAGAAGATCGAGAAGGGCCCGATCCGCATTGCCACCGTGCGCGGCCTGGGCTACTGCCTTGAAAAAATCGCCGGCTGAAACCCCTGCCGGCAACGAAGCCTTGCCGCCCGCGCTGGAGGTGCGTGCAGGGCCCAAGTCGTTCGGCCTCTTCCAGCGCGAGCAACGCAGCCTGTTCGGTGAAATCCTGGACTGGATGCTCACGCCGCTGCTGCTGCTGTGGCCGCTGTCACTGGCCCTGACGTGGTTTGTCGCGCAGGGCATCGCCAGCAAACCGTTCGACCGCGCGCTGGAGTTCAACCTGCAGGCCCTCACGCAGTTCGTGGCCAAGCAGAACGGCCAGGTGAGCTTCAACCTCACGCCCCAGGCGCGGGACCTGCTGCGCGCAGACGACAGCGACCTCGTCTACTACCAGGTGGTCGACCACCGCGGCAAGCTGGTGAGCGGCGAGCCCGAGTTCCCGGCACCCCGCGACAGCGGCATTCCCGAGCCCGGGCTGGTGCTGCTGCGCGATGACGTGGTGCGTGGCGATGAGGTGCGCGTGGCCTACACCTGGCTGGTGCGCGACAACCCCGAACAACTGGTGCTCATGCAGGTGGGTGAGACGCGTGGCAAGCGCTCCACACTCGCGGCGGAAATCATCAAGGGCGTGATGGTGCCGCAGTTCGTCATCCTGCCGCTGGCGGTGTTGCTCGTGTGGCTGGCGCTGGTGCGCGCCATCCGCCCGCTCAACGAGCTGGAGCAGCGCATCCGCGCGCGCAAGCCCGATGACCTGAGCCCGATCGAAGAGTCGGCCATTCCGCAGGAGGTGGCGCCCCTGGTGTCGTCGATCAACGACCTGCTCACGCGGCTCAAAGCCTCGCTCACCACCCAGCGGCGCTTTCTGGCCGATGCGGCGCACCAGCTCAAGACACCGCTGGCAGGCCTGCGCATGCAGGCCGAGCTGGCCCAGCGCGAAAGCGATCCCGCCGAAATCCGGGGCTCGCTGAAGCAAATCGCGCACTCGAGCTCGCGCGCCACGCACACCGTGAACCAGCTGCTGGCGCTGGCGCGCGCCGAAACCACGGGCCGCACCTTGCCCACCGCCCGTATCGACCTCGCGCGCCTGGTGCGCGGCGTGGTGCAGGAGTCGGTTCCGCGAGCGCTGGAACATGGCATCGACCTCGGCTGCGAAGGCCCCGAGGAAGTGCCCGAAGACTGCCTGATGGACGGCAACCCTATCCTGCTGCAGGAGATGGTGCGCAACCTCGTGGACAACGCGATCAACTACAGCGGGCGCGGCGGCGTGGTGACCGCGCGCGTGCTGATCGACCGGTTCAGCGGTGTGCAGATCCTGCAGGTGGAAGACAACGGGCCCGGCATCCCCGAGAACGAACGGGAGTTCGTGCTGCAGCCGTTCTACCGCGCGCTCGGCACCAACGTGGACGGCTCAGGGCTGGGGCTGACCATCGTGCAGGAAATCGCGCAGCAGCACGGCGCCACGGTGCTGATCGACAGCGCCCACCCCGACCGCAGCCCCTCCGGGCTGCTGGCTTCGGTGCGCTTCACGCCGAAAACGCCCCGACAGGAATGACGCGTCAGGCCGCGGGCTTGTAGACGTTGAGCGTGAGGCGCTCGCGCTCCACCGCGCGCGCCACGGGCGGCAGGGCAGCAAAGCGCTGCGCCAGCGCCCAGGTGGCGGGCAGCGTGGTCGGGTCGATACCGGCAAAACCGCCCCAGCGCAGCAGCGTGAGCGCATAGGCATCGAGTGCACCGGGTTGCTCGCCGGTCATCCAGGGCGATGCTTTCTCGGCCAGCAACTCGATCTCGCCCAGCAGTCCCCGGTAGGTCTTGGCGGCGTAAGCGCGAATCGCCTGCCTGGCGGCCTCGTCGTCGGTGAACTTCTCCGGCATGAACACGTGTGTGAACGTGGGATGCACGGTGTTGTTCATCCAGGTCAGTGTCTGCAGGGCCCGCGTGCGTGCCTCACCCGCAGCGGGCAGGATGCCGGCTTGCGGCAGCCGGGCATCCAGGTGCAGCAGGATCGCCACGATCTGCGTGACCACCTGATCGCCGTCCACCAGCACTGGCACCTGGCCACGCGGGTTGATCGCCAGGTACTCCGGGCTGCGCTGCTCGTTCTTGTGCAGCTTCACACCGTGCGGTTCGAACTCGACACCGGAGAGCTCCAGCATGCTGTGCGGCACAAAGGAACAGGCGCCAGGGGCGAAATACAGTTTGAGGCTCATGCGAAACGTCTCCTTGAATGCGATCAACTCAGGTGCTGGCCCACCAGGCCGGCAATCTCGAACATCGTGACCTGGTCCTTGCCGAACACGGGCCGCAGCTTGGCGTCGGCATTGACGCGGCGCTTGTCGGCGGCATCCTGCAGGCCGTTGGCCTTGATGTAGTCCCACAGCTTCTTGACCACCTCGGGGCGCGAGACCAGACCCTCGCCAATGACGGCGGCCAGCGCCGCGCTGGGTTGCTTGCCGCTGGCAGCGGTGGTCTTGCGTGGGGCCTTGGGCGTTTTGGCCGCGGCGGCTTTTTTGGCGGCTGGCGCCTTCTTTGCTGCGGGTGCTTTGGCGGGCGCAGCCTTCTTCGCCGCAGGCGCTTTGGCCGGTGCACCGGCGGCCGTCTTGCGCGGCGGGAACTTGCTGGCACGCGGCTCGAACTCGAAGTTCACCTTGCCCGCCTCCTTGTCCCAGGCCAGGAAGGCCTTGAACGCGCGGCGCGTGCGCATGGAGACGAACTTGTCGAGCAGGTCGGTCTTGCCGGTGGCCAGCAGCTTGGTCATCTGCTCGCGCGAGACCGGCTGCTGCAAGATGATCTTGCCGCTCTTGAAGTCGCAGCTGGGGGTGGGCTGGGCCATGGTGGGCACCGACTTCTCGCACACGTAGTTGCTGCCATGCTCGTGGACCGCACCACCGCACTTGGGGCACTGGCCCAGCGGCTCGCTGCCCGTGAAGTCGACCAGTTCGCCGCTTTCCTCGCCCTTCTTGTCGTCGCCGAAGTCGAACTCCAGCTTCCAGTTCTTTTCTTCTTCGTTGAACTTGATGACGATCTCCGCCACGAACGGCCAGCCCGCCTTGGAGCGGAAGCCTTCCAGCGGGCCGATCTGCTTGGTGGCCAGCAACTGCTCGGCTTCTTCAGGCTCGAAGGTGCGCCCCGCCGGGGACTTGCCAAACGAAAAGCCACACCCTTCGCTGTTGCCGTCGACGCCGGTACAGCCGTAGCGGCGGTAGTTTTCCTTCACCACGCCGCCGCAATTGGGGCAAGGCGTGGACAGCGTGGCGTAGTTGCCCGGAATGGTGTCGCGGTCGTATTCCTTGGCCTTCTTCACCATGCGTTCGGTCATGGCGGCGATCTCGCCCATGAAGGCGGCGCGGCTGAGCTTGCCGTGCTCCATCTGCGCCAGCTTGTATTCCCACTCGCCCGTGAGCTCGGGCTTGGAGAGCTCTTCCACACCCAGCCCGCGCAACAGCGTCATGAGCTGGAAGGCCTTCGCGGTGGGGATGATTTCGCGCCCTTCGCGCAGCATGTACTTCTCGGTCAGCAGACCTTCAATGATGGCAGCGCGCGTGGCTGGCGTGCCCAGCCCCTTCTCCTGCATGGCCTCGCGCAGTTCGTCATCGTCCACCAGCTTGCCCGCGCCTTCCATGGCGCCCAGCAGCGTGGCTTCGGAGTAGCGCGCGGGCGGCTTGGTCTTGAGGCCTTTGGGCTCCACGGTCTCGGTGCGCACGGTCTCGCCTTCGCGCACGGGCACCAGGTTCTGGCCCTTGTCGCCTTCTTTGGCATCAGCCACGTCTTCGGCGGCTTCCTTGCCGTACACCGCCATCCAGCCCGGCTTGACCAGCACCTTGCCTTCGGTCTTAAAGTGGTGGCCCACCGACGAGGTGATGCGCGTGGTCACCATGAATTCCGCCGACGGGAAGAACACCGCCAGGAAGCGGCGCACCACCAGGTCATAGAGCTTCTGCTCGGCTTCGCTCAGGCCGCTGGGCGCCTGCAGCGTGGGGATGATGGCGAAGTGGTCCGACACCTTGCTGTTGTCGAAAACACGCTTGGTCGGGCGGATGTAGTTGTTGTTGAGCGCAGTGAGGGCGTGCGGCGCCAGGTGCTTCATGCCGCTGTCGGCCAGCATCTCAAACGTCTGCTTGACCGTGGGCAGATAGTCCTCGGGCAGGGCGCGCGAATCGGTACGCGGGTAGGTCAACGCCTTGTGGCGTTCGTACAGGCTTTGCGCCAGCTGCAATGTGGTCTTGGCCGAGAAGCCGAAGCGGCCGTTGGCCTCGCGCTGCAGGCTGGTCAGGTCGTACAGCAGACCGCTGGCCTGCGTGGTGGGCTTGCTTTCTTCCTTGACGCTGGCCGCCTTGCCGCGCACGGCCTCGGCAATGGCCATCGCCTCGCGCTGGCTCCAGACGCGGTCGGCGCGCAGCTCGGCATCGGCGTCGTCGCCGGTCGGCTTCTTGAAATTGGGGTCGAACCACTTGCCCGGGTACTCACCGGCCTCGGCCAGAAAGCTGGCGTGGATTTCCCAATAGTCGCGGCTGCGGTGGGCGCGGATCTTTTCTTCACGCTCCACCACGATCGACAGCGTGGGCGTCTGCACGCGGCCCACGGTGGTCAGGAAGAAGCCGCCGTCGCGCGAGTTGAACGCCGTCATGGCGCGCGTGCCGTTGATGCCCACCATCCAGTCGGCTTCCGAGCGGCTGCGAGCGGCGTCGGCCAGGCCGAGCATCTGTTCGTTGCTGCGCAGCTGCTCGAAGCCATCGCGGATGGCCGCTGGCGTCATGGACTGCAGCCACAGGCGCTGCACCGGCTTGCCCAGCGGTTGGTACTGGCCACCTTTGAGGCCACCTGCGTACTGCTCGATCAGGCGAAAGATGAGCTCGCCTTCGCGCCCCGCGTCGCAGGCGTTGATCAGGCGCGTGACGTCCTTGCGCTTGACCAGCTTGACCACCGCGCCCAGACGCGACTTGGTCTTGTCGATGGGCTTGAGTTCAAAGTAAGGCGGCAACACCGGCAGGTGGGCAAAGCTCCACTTGCCACGCTTCACGTCGAACTCTTCGGGTGCAGCAATCTCCACCAGGTGACCCACAGCGGAGGTCACCACGTACTTGTCATTTTCAAAGTGGTCATCGTGCTTGTCGAACTTGCCCGCCACCGGGGTAAGCGCTCGCACGATGTCTTGGGCCACGGATGGCTTCTCGGCAATGACCAGGGTTTTCATCTCTACAATCGGCTTTCCACGCGCGTGTACACGCGCACATGGGCACGCGCACACTCGCGCGCACCTGCATGAAACAACCTTACCAAATATTTTGGCCGTGACGAAAAGCCCCCGCCAGACGCAGCCGCGCCCCACATTGGCCACCAAGGCCCCCGCCGGCGGGAGCCGCCGCATCCAGACACGCCGCTCCGGCGTGCACGGCAAGGGGGTGTACGCCGTGGTTGATCTGGCCGAGGGCGAGACACTGATTGAATACGTCGGCGAGATCATCACCTGGGAAGAAGCGCTGCGCCGCCACCCGCACGACCCGAGCGATCCGAACCACACCTTCTACTTCCACATCGACGAAGACCACGTGATCGACGCCAAGGTGGGCGGCAACTCGGCCCGCTGGATCAACCACAGCTGCGCGCCCAATTGCGAAGCCGACGTGGAAGACGGGCGCGTGTTCATCCGCGCGCGGCGCAACATCCAGGCCGGTGAAGAGCTGTTCTATGACTACGGTCTTGTGATCGACGAGCCCTACACCGCCAAGCTCAAGGCAGAGTACCCCTGCTGGTGCGGCGCCAAGAACTGCCGCGGCACCTTGCTCGCGCCCAAGCGCGCGGGGCGCGCTTCCAAGCTCGGTTGAGGGCGCACTTCCCCGCATGGCCGACACCCTGACCCACCACGCCGAGGCGGTCTGGGAGGCCGTGGTGCCCCTGTTGCCGGGTTTCACGGTAGAAGTGCTGCCCAGCATCGACTCCACCAGCAGCGAACTGATGCGCCGCGCGCGCAACGGGCTCATGGAGCCCGTGCTGCTGACCACCGAGCAGCAAACCGCTGGGCGAGGCCGCCTGGGGAAGGCCTGGCTGAGCAAGCCCGGCCAGTCACTCACCTTTTCCATGGCGTTGCCGCTGGCGCCCGCCAGCTGGTCCGGCCTGTCGCTGGCGGTGGGCGTGAGCCTGGCCAGCAGCCTGCACCCCGATGTGCGACTGAAGTGGCCCAACGACCTCTGGCTGCACCAGCGCAAGCTGGGCGGCATTCTGGTGGAAACCGCGGGTACCGGAGAAGCATCGCAGGGGCAGCGCCTGGTGGTGATCGGCGTGGGCATCAACATCGCCCGGCCCGATGCGTCGGCGGTGGCGGCCCTGGTGCCGGAGGGCTCGGCGGTGGCGGCCATGGCTCCGGCCGGGCTGGCCGAGGTGCACATGGGCATCACCGCCGGCGAGGTGCTCGAACGGGTGGCGCCCGCGCTGGTGCGCGACGTGCTGGCCTTTGCATCCCAGGGGTTTGGCGCGTTCTCGCAGCGCTTCGAACAGCTCGACGCACTGCAAGGCCAGACGGTGCAACTCAGCGACGGCACACGCGGCACAGCCTGCGGCGTCAATGGCGACGGTGCCTTGCAGGTGCTCACTGCGCACGGCATGCAAAGCGTCACGAGCGCAGAAGTGAGTGTGCGACCGTGCTGAGATGGGCCATCGCTGTTCTGGTGCTGGCCAACGCGGGCTACTTCGCATGGACGCAGGGCTATCTCGATGGCCTGGGCCTGTCACCCTTGGAGCAGCGCGAGCCACACCGGCTGGCCGAACAGGTGAAACCGGACGTGCTGCGTTTGCTCAACGGCCCCAAGGCCACGGTGAACGAGCCCGTCGCGCTGGCGCCAGCTCCCGCACCAGCCACCGCAGCCGAGCCCGCACCCGCACCCACACCCACATCGGCTGCGAGCGAGCCCGCGTCGCCTGCCACGAGTGGCCCTTCGGCGGCGGTGCAAGGCCCCGTCTCTGCTGCAGTCGCAGCGGCCAACGGACCCCGCTCCTGCTGGCAGGCAACGGGATTTACCGAAACACAAACCGAGCTGCTCAAGGCCGAACTGGCGCTGCTGGGCCTGCCGGCCAGCAGCTGGCAGCTCAGCGAGGTCCGCAGCAGCGGGCGCTGGATCGTCTACATGGGGCGATACGACAACAACGAACAGGTCGAGCGCAAGAAGGCCGAGTTGCGCGGTCTGGGTGTGCAGTTCCGTGAGATCTCGGCGCCCGGTCTGGCGCCCGGTCTGGCGCTGGGCACCTACTCCACCGAAGACGCGGCGCGTCAGGCGCTGCAGAAGACCGAGCGGGATGGCGTGCGCACCGCCAAGGTGGCGCAAGAGAGAGCGGAGTCCGTCTCGTTCACCTTGCGCCTGCCCGCCATCACCGATGGTCAGCGGTCAGCGGTCGACGGCCTGCGCGAGGCCATGTCGGGCAAGACGCTGAAAAGCTGCGGTTGATCCTGCGCTGCGGTGGCTCGTCGCTCAGGCGCTGCGGCGGCGGCGCTGCCACAACGCCACGGCGATCACCCAGGCCCAGAGGCTCGCGCCCCAGAGTTGACCCGTGGAGCCTCCGCCACCGCCTGACACGACGGGCATGGCGGCCACGACTTGCACGATGTCTTCGCCTGATCGGCTTGGGCTTGCGTCATCGACGACCGTGAGCGAGAACACGTAGGTGCCCTCGCTGCGCAAGGTGGCCTGCGCCACGGCACTGCTCGACGAAGTGATGGTGGCCGCTGGCCCGCTGACCTGCGTCCACTGGTAAGTGACGATCTGTGCCCCGGGAATGGCCACGCTCTGGCTGCCGTCGAGCGTGATCACGGTGCCGGGCTCCACTTGCGACAACGGCTGGATCACCACGGCAGGCCCCGTGGCCAGCGCGACGGACAGGTTCGCATCCAGCAGCCCCGCGCCACAGGTGGTGGTGGTACAGGCACATGGCCCCACGCCGGCGGTTCCGCAGACAGGCAAGCCGGTCATCGGGACGTGCGGGCGCACGCCTGCTTTCATGCGTTCGATGAGCTGGCGCGGACTCAGCGACGGATTCACGGCGAGCATCAGGCTGGCCACGCCCGCAGCCTGTGGAGCGGCAAAACTCGTGCCCTGCTTGTAGCCATAGCCATCGACGCCAGGCACGGTGGCTCCGCTGTTGTCCGCGGACAGCAGCAGCGTCGCTGCGCCGCCTTCGTTGGTGCCGCCGGGCGCGGCCAGGGCCACGCGATCGCCAAAACTGGAGTACCACGCCTTCGAACCGTCCTTGTGCACCGAGGCCACCGTCATGACCCGACGGCAGTCGGCCGGCCGCGTGAGCGTGCTGTCGGCGTTGCCTGCGGCCACGACGATGAGCGCACCCGCTGCGGTGACCGCATCGATGGTCATCTGATAGGCGAACGAACAAGGCGCATCGCCGCCAAAGCTGAGGTTGATCACGCGCGCGGGGTTGGGATTGGTCGGCAGACCCGAGACGGGCAGGCCGGCCGCCCAGCGCAGGCCATCGAGCAGATCGGAGAGCAGGGCGCCGCATTTGCCGGACACGCGCACCGGCAACACACGGGCGCGCCAGTTCAGACCGGCCACGCCCTGCCCGTTGTCGGTGGCGGCCGCCAACTGACCCGCAATGAAGGTGCCGTGCCATGAGCTGCCCGACAGGTCGCAGCTGGCAAAGAGCGGGTTGGCACGGTCGGCAGAGTCGATCCAGTCGCCAGGGTCGGTGGGATCGTTGTCGCGGCCGTTGCCGTCGTTGGCCACAGACAGCTCGCTCACCAGGTCGTACCCTGGCAGCAACTTGCCGGCGAGGTCCGGGTGCCCGGGGCGAATGCCGCTGTCGACCACCGCGACCACGGCCGTGCTGCCCGACAGGCTGCCAATGGTGTCGCCCCACGCGGGAGGCAGGTTCAAGCCCGTGGGGTTGCCCGGGGCCGTGGGCGACTGGAGATGCCATTGCTGGTTGAACAGCGCGTCGTTCGGGACCCGGGGCACACCCAGGCGCGGCACCAGCACATTGGGCTCGACCCACGCCACGTCAGGGTGCAGGCGGGCGCGGCGCAGCGCGTTGTCCAGGGCCTTGCCGCGCAAGGGCTGGTTGAAACGCAGCAACCGGCCGTTGCCTGCTTCGCCGATCGTGCCTTCGGGCAGGCCCGCTTCTTTGGCAACGCGGGAGAGGCGTTCGCGACCCTCGCGCGCCTTTTTGTCCCACCGGGCTTTCGCACCGTCGCGCCCTGAAGCCCAGGGGCCATGCGGCTTGTCGGACGGCGGGTCGTCTGCTTCGTCGCCCTTGAAGCCGATGATCAGGCCTGACGCCTCTGCCACGGAAATCGACTGCTCGGCCCGAGCCGAGGCTGGGGCCAGGATCGCGCCGGCCAGCAGGGCTGCGGAGATCAGGGCGGAGAGCAAGTGCCTCATGGGTGTGAGCGGAAAGCCAATGAACAAGGGCCATCAAACGTTGAAGGGCGGGCGTTGGATTTTGGCACGGCACCCCGCCCTGCCATCCCTGCAAACCCGCCTTTCGGCTGCTTCGCACCGCTTTACAACACACCCTTGACGGAACAGCAAAGCGGCCGATGGGCGCACAAAAAGGGCGCCCGCGGGCGCCTTTTTGCAGTGCAGCACAACGAGTGCTTACTTCGCCACCACGCGCACCATTTCCAGGCACTTGTTGGAGTAACCCCACTCGTTGTCGTACCAGCTCACGACCTTGATGAAGGTCTTGTCCAGCGCGATGCCGGCGTCGGCGTCGAAGATGGAGGTGCGGGTGTCGCCACGGAAGTCGGTGGCCACCACCTTGTCCGTCGTGTAGCCCAGCACGCCCTTCAGGGCGCCTTCGCTCTGTGCCTTCATCTCGGCGCAGATCTCTTCGTAGGTCGCTTCCTTGTTGAGCTCCACGGTCAGATCGACCACCGACACGTCGGACGTGGGCACGCGGAAGCTCATGCCGGTGAGCTTCTTGTTCAGCTCGGGGATCACCACGCCCACCGCCTTGGCAGCGCCCGTGCTGCTGGGGATGATGTTTTCCAGGATGCCGCGGCCGCCGCGCCAGTCCTTGTTGCTCGGGCCGTCCACGGTTTTCTGCGTGGCGGTGGCGGCGTGCACGGTGGTCATCAGCCCCCGCTTGATGCCCCACTTGTCGTTGAGGACCTTGGCAATCGGGGCCAGGCAGTTGGTGGTGCACGAGGCGTTGGAGATGATGGCCTCGCCCTTGTAGGTCTTGTCGTTCACGCCGAAGACAAACATGGGGGTGTCGTCCTTGGACGGGGCGGAGAGGATGACCTTCTTCGCGCCGGCATCCAGGTGCTTCTGGGCGGTGACCTTGTCCAGGAACAGGCCGGTGGATTCGATGACGACGTCGGCGCCAACTTCGTTCCACTTCAGGTTGGCGGGGTCGCGCTCCTGGGTCAGGCGGATCTTCTTGCCGTTGACGATGAGCGTGTTGCCCTCGACAGAAACGGTGCCCTTGAAGCGGCCGTGCACGCTGTCGTACTGCAGCATGTAGGCCAGGTAATCGGGCTCGAGCAGGTCGTTGATGGCCACGACTTCGATGTCGCTGAAGTTCTGGATGGCGCTGCGCAGCACGTTGCGGCCAATGCGGCCAAAGCCGTTGATGCCGATCTTGATGGTCATGAATGCTCCTTTGTTTGAAAAAACCGATCCGTTCGCCCTGAGCCTGTCGAAGGGCTCACCCGTGCGGGGGCTTCGACAAGCTCAGCCCGAACGGGCTTATTGCTTCGCGAGCACGGCACGCACCGTGTCCGCCACGTTCTCAGGGGTGAAGCCGAAGTGCTTGAAGAGCACCGGGGCCGGGGCCGATTCGCCGTAGGTGTCGATGCCGACCACCGCGGCCACGCCGTACTTCCACCAGCCGTCGGTGCTGCCCATTTCAACGGCGACACGCGGCACACCGGCCGGCAGCACCGAAGCCTTGTAGGCCGCGCTCTGGCGGTCAAACGTCGTGGTGCTGGGCATGGACACGACGCGCACGGCGATTTTGTGCTCGCGGGCCAGCAGTTCCTGGGCCTTGAGGGCCAGCTGCACCTCGGAACCCGTGGCAACGATCACGGCCTGCGCTTTTTTCTTCAGGCCGACTTCGGCGGGCTCGGCCAGCACATAGGCGCCCTGGCTGATGTGGCCCAGGTCATCTTTGGGTGCGTAGGGCAGGTTCTGGCGGCTGAGTAGCAGCGCGGTCGGGCGGCTGGTGTTTTGCAGGGCCACCGCCCAGGCCACGGCGGTCTCGGCCGTGTCGGCAGGGCGCCACACGTCGAGATTGGGGATGAGGCGCAGGCTCGCCGCATGTTCGATGGACTGGTGCGTCGGGCCGTCTTCACCCAGGCCGATGGAATCGTGCGTGAACACATGGATCACGCGCTGCTTCATCAGCGCGGCCATGCGGATGGCGTTGCGGCTGTAGTCGCTGAAGGTGAGGAAGGTGCCGCCGTACGGAATGAAGCCGCCGTGCAGCGCCACGCCGTTCATGATGGCGGCCATGCCGAACTCGCGCACGCCGTAGTTGATGTGGCGACCGCCTTGCCCCTGCTCGTTCTTCACCACGTCGCCCGCGAGGTTGAAGCGCAATGCGGGCGTGCTCTTGGTGTTGGTGAGGTTGGAGCCGGTGAGGTCGGCGCTGCCTCCGAGCAACTCGGGCAGTGCGGCGGTGAAGGTTTCCAGCGCGAGCTGGCTGGCCTTGCGGCTGGCCACGGTTTCGGCCTTGGTGTGCGCGGCCACGGCAGCGTCCACCGCCACTTGCGCGAAGTGCTTCGGCAGCTCGCCTTTCATGCGGCGGGTGAACTCTTTCGCGAGCTCGGGGAAGGCGGCCTTGTAGGCGGCAAATTTCGTGTTCCAGTCGGCCTCGGCGGCCTTGCCGGCGGCCTTGGCGTCCCAGGCGGCGTACACGTCTTTCGGCACATCGAAAGGTTTGTGCATCCAGCCCAGCGCTTCGCGGGTGAGCTGGATTTCTTCGCTGCCAAGCGGCTCGCCATGCGCCTTGGCGGTGTTGGCGCGGTTGGGGCTGCCCTTGCCGATGTGCGTCTTGCAGAGGATCAGCGTGGGGCCGTCGGCCTTGTTCTTCGCATCGCTGATGGCGCGGTCCACGGCGTCGGCATCGTGGCCGTCGATCGGGCCGATCACGTTCCAGCCGCAGGCGGTGAAGCGCAGGGCGGTGTTGTCGATGAACCAGGGCGTGACCTGGCCGTCGATGGAAATGCCGTTGTCGTCGTACAGCGCAATCAGCTTGTTGAGCTTCCAGGCGCCGGCCAGGGCCACGGCCTCGTGGCTGATGCCTTCCATCAGGCAACCGTCGCCCATGAACACGTAGGTGTGGTGGTCCACCACGGTGTGGCCGTCGCGGTTGAACTCCGACGCCAGCAGCTTCTCAGCCAGCGCCATGCCCACGGCGTTGGTGATGCCCTGGCCCAGCGGGCCGGTGGTGGTTTCCACGCCGGGGGTGATGCCCACTTCGGGGTGACCCGCGGTCTTGCTGTGCAGCTGGCGGAAGTTCTTGAGTTCACCGATCGGCAGCTTGTAGCCCGTGAGGTGCAGCAGCGCGTAGATCAGCATGGAGCCGTGGCCGTTGGACAGCACGAAGCGGTCGCGGTTGGCCCACTGCGGGTTGGTGGGGTTGTGGCGCAGGTGGCGGCCCCACAGCGCGACCGCCATGTCGGCCATGCCCATGGGCGCACCGGGGTGGCCCGAGTTGGCGGCTTGCACCGCGTCCATGGCAAGGGCGCGGATGGCGTTGGCCTGGGTCTGGGCCGTCACGGCCGAGGCGGCAGGAGCGGTGCTGATGGGAGTGCTGGCGGCGTCGGACATGGCAGTGGGCAGGTGGGGAAGGGAATGGGCTGCGCGGTGGCGCAAAACCTGCGATTTTATCGGCCTGCCTGCTGCGCGCGCCCCACAGCGACCCGTGGGCTCGCACGCGCTCATAATTCCCCACGCGTGCGGCCCTGTGTGCCCGGCACGCGCACCGCACTCCGACATGACACGCCTCGCCACCGAACCGTCCGCCGCCTCCATCCCGGCCATGCTGCTGGCCGCCGGTCGCGGCATGCGCATGCGCCCCCTGACCGACCACACGCCCAAACCGCTGCTGGCCGTGCAGGGCCAGCCTTTGATGCAGTGGCCCCTGGCGTCGCTGCTGGCCGCAGGTTTTCGGCGCTTTGTGGTCAACACCGCCTGGCTGGGCGAGCAGATCGATGCCTTCTGCACCGACTGGCAGGCACAGCATGCCGGCACGCAGGTGACAGTTTCACGCGAAGGGCAGGATTTCGGCTACGCCCTGGAAACCGCTGGCGGCATTGCCCGCGCACTGCCGTTGCTGGGCGATGTGTTCTGGGTGCTGGCTGGCGATGTGTACGTGCCCGGCTTTCCCTTTTCACAGGCCAGCGTGGCGCAGTTCAAGGCCAGCGACAAGCTCGCGCATATCTGGCTGGTGCCCAACCCGGCGCACAACCCGCGTGGCGACTTCGGTCTGAGCGCGCAGGGCCTCGCGCTCAACGACGCCGACGAGAAGCACACCTACAGCACCATCGGCCTGTACCGGCGCGAGCTGTTCGAGCCGCCGTGGTGCGAGATCCTGCCCGGCAACCCGCAAGGCACGGCCGAGCCGCTGGCGCCGCTGCTGCGCCGCGCCATGGACGCTGGACGCGTGAGCGCCGAGCTCTACACCGGCCCATGGGTCGACGTCGGCACACCGCAGCGACTGGACGCACTGAACCGCGCGGTCTGACCCCCGGCGCTCCCAGAAAGCGCCAAAACCTTGACAATGGCGCGCATGGACGCCACCACCCACACCCACCTCTACGCCGAACGCCGCGCCCGCGTGGCTGCCCAGCTGGGCTCAGGCGGCATCGCCATCGTGCCCACCGCGCCGGAGCGCCCGCGCAACCGCGACAGCGACTTCCTCTACCGGCACGACAGCTACTTTTATTACCTCACTGGCTTCACCGAACCCAACGCCTGGCTGGTGATCACCGCCGACGGCAGCACCACGCTGTTCTGCCAGCCCAAAGACCTGGAGCGCGAAATCTGGGACGGCATTCGCCTGGGCCCGGCTGCCGCACCCGAACAGCTGGGCGTGAGCGAGGCGTTTTCGGTGGCCGAGCTCGACGCGCGCCTGCCGCGCCTGCTGGAGAACCGCCACACCGTGTGGTATCCCTTTGCCACCCACGAAGGCCTTGAGAGCCGCGTCAACGGCTGGCTGCAGCCCGTGCGCGCCCGCGTGCGCTACGGCGCGCTGTGCCCGGAATCGCAGCGCGACCTGTGTGGCGTGCTCGACGAAATGCGGCTGGTGAAGGACGCGTTCGAGCAGGCCACCATGCGCCGCGCCGCGCAGATCAGCGCCAAGGCCCACATCCGCGCCATGCAGCGCAGCGCGGCGATGCTGCGCGCCGGCCAGGACGTGCGCGAGTACCACCTGGACGCCGAGCTTCTGCACAGCTTCCGCGAGCACGGCTCCCAGTACCCGGCCTACGGCAGCATCGTGGCCGCCGGCGCCAACGCCTGCGTGCTGCACTACCGCGCCGATGCCGCCCCCATCCGCAGCGGTGAGCTGGTGCTGATCGACGCCGGCTGCGAACTCGATGGCTATGCCAGCGACATCACGCGCACCTTTCCGGCCAATGGGGTGTTCACCGGCCCGCAGCGCGAGCTGTATGACCTGGTGCTGGCCAGCCAGATCGCCGCGGTCAACGCCACCAAGGCCGGCGCGCGCTTCGTTGACCCGCACGAGGCCACCGTGGCGGTGCTCGCGCAGGGCCTGCTCGATGTGGGTCTGCTGGACCGCAACAAGGTGGGCAGCGCACAGGACGTGATCGCCAACCGCGCCTATTTCCCCTTCTACATGCACCGCACCGGCCACTGGCTGGGCATGGACGTGCACGACTGCGGCAGCTACGTGGAGCCGTCCGAGCTGGGCACGGTGAGCGAGCGCAAAGACCCCTTGAGTGGCGAAACCATCAAGGACCGGCCCAGCCGCGTGCTGCAACCGGGCATGGTGCTCACCATCGAGCCGGGCCTGTATGTGCGCCCGGGCGAAGGCGTGCCGGAGAAGTTCTGGAACATCGGCATCCGCATCGAAGACGACGCCATCGTCACCGCCACCGGCTGCGAACTGATTTCGCGTGATGTGCCGGTGAATGCCGACGAGATCGAGGCGCTGATGCGCGGTTGACGCGGCGCCAATCCCGAGCGATTCAGGATATTTTTCTGATAATCATTCGCATTTAGGTTATTCTCGCGTGGTCGTGCGGGCCGTCGTCCGCCCCCTCGCAGGAGAACCCATGCAGATCAAGAACGTCCTGGCCGCTGCCGTCCTCGGCCTGGCTTTGAGCGCTGGCGCGCAGGCCCAGACCGCCGCCACCCCGGCCAGCGTGGCCACGCACTACGCCGAGCTCGTCCACGCCAACTACAGCGACACGCTGGCCGCCGCGCAGGACATGCAGGCGGCCATTGCTACCTTTGTGGCCGCCCCTTCGGCCGAAGGCCTGGCCGCGGCCCGCAAGGCCTGGCTGCAAGCACGCGAGTTCTATGGCCAGACCGAGGCCTTCCGCTTCTACGGCGGCCCGATCGATGACGACAAGGGCCCTGAAGGCCGCATCAACGCTTGGCCGCTGGACGAGGCGTATGTCGACTACGTGCAGGGCAAGCCCAAGGCCGGGCTGATCAACAACCCGAAGTTCAAGATCACCAAAGCCAACCTGGCGAAGTTCAACGAGCGCGGTGGCGAAGAAAACATCAGCTCGGGCTGGCACGCGGTGGAGTTCCTGCTGTGGGGTCAGGACCTGAGCGAGACCGGACCGGGCAACCGCTCGTTCGAGGACTACGTGGACGGCAAGACGCCCAACGCCGACCGCCGCCGCCAGTTCCTCACCGTGGCCACCGCGCTGCTTGTGGACGACCTGACCTCGGTCAACAAGGCCTGGTTGCCGGGCCAGAAGAACTACCGCGCCCGCTTTGAAAAAGGCGGCAAGGAATCGGTGCGCAAGATCATCGTGGGCCTGGGCTCGCTGTCGCGCGGTGAACTGGCCGGCGAACGCATGGAAGTGGCGCTGAATTCACAGGACCAGGAAGACGAGCACTCCTGCTTCTCGGACAACACGCACCGCGACATCGTCACCAATGCGCTGGGCATTCAGAACGTGTGGCTGGGGCAGTACAAGAAGCGCGACGGCAGCCTGCTGCAAGGTCCGTCCGTGCGCGATCTGGTGGCGGCCAGCAAGGCCGATCTGGCCGAGAAAACGTCCGCACAACTGGCTTCATCGCTGGCCGCGGCCGAGTCCATCCCCGCACCGTTCGACCGCGCCATCGCCAAGGGCGCGCCGGGCCGCCCGGCCATCGAGAAAACCATCGCCAGCCTTGTCGAGCAGTCCAAGCTGCTGGTGGAATCGGCCAGCGCGGTGGGCATCGCCAAGCTCACGCTGGTGGAGCCTTGATTCGGAACACCCCCCTGCGCCGCTTTGCGGCTTCCCCCCTCTCTGGCGCGCCTGCGGCGCTGGGAGGGGGGACGGCATCTCGGGTCGGCGGAGCCGGACCCTTGATGCCTCTGGACTGACACGTCACTTCGCTCCGGCTGCTCACTTGCCATAGGTTCTCTTTCACATGCCGTTTCTGCCCAAAGCCACGCGCCTTGCGCTCGCCATGGGGGTCCTGCTCTGCGGCTCGGCCGCCTTCGTCCTGCATGCCGACGAGGTACCCGACCCTCTCGGTGAGAAGACCGGGGGCGCGACCACGGTGTACGCCACGGGCAAGAACGCGTTCTCGTTTCCGCTGGCCAACCTGGACGATGCGGGGCGCACGCGCTTCGTGATCGGCAATTCGTTCTTCAAGCGCAACTGGGTCGAAGCGCCGGCATCGACCACCGCGCGCGATGGCTTGGGGCCGCACTTCATTGCGCGCTCGTGCGCGGGCTGCCACGTGCTCGACGGGCGGGGCGAACCTCCGGCCTGGAAGAACACGCTGGGGCCCGAACCCGAAGGCACGGTGGCGCTGCTCATGCGCCTGTCGGTGGCGGGCACGCCCGACCCCAAGGCGGGCGTGCGGCCCGACCCGGTGTACGGCGACCAGTTCAACAACGCCGCGGTCCAGGGCGTCCAGCCCGAGGGCCGGGTGGAGATCCGCCAGCGGGCGATCCAGGGCCGCTTTGCCGACGGCACGCGCTACACGCTGCAACAGCCCGTCTACCGGTTGACCGACCTGGCCTACGGACCGCTCGCACCCGGCGTGATGATGAGCCCGCGCATCGCGCCGCAGCTCGCCGGCATCGGCCTGCTCGAAGCCATCCCGGAGGCCGAAGTGCTGCGCAACGCACGCGAGCAGGCGGCTGCCGCCGGCCCCATCAAGGGCCAGCCCAACCGTGTGTGGGACGTGTTCGCGCAAGAGGAACGTCTCGGCCGCTTCGGGTGGAAGGCCAACGTGGCCACGCTCGCGCACCAGACGGCCGGCGCCTTTCATGGCGACATCGGCATCACCTCCAACGCCTTCCCGCAAGAGACCTGCACGCCCACCCAGAAAGACTGCCTGGCCGCACCGCACGGCGGCGGCAAAACGAGCGGCCGAGACGGCATCGTGCCGGCCTCCAGCGCGAGCGAACGGCAACCCGAGATCGACGACGAGACGCTGGGCCACGTGGTTTTCTACCAGGCCACGCTCGCCCCCGCCGCACGGCGCAACGTGAACGACCCGCAGGTGCTGCGCGGCCAGGCGCTGTTTGCGCAGGCGCAATGCGCGGTGTGCCACCGCCCGAGCTACGTCACGGCCGAAGGCCCGTTTCCGCCACTCACGAGCCCGGCGCTGAAGAACCAGCGCATCTGGCCCTACACCGACCTGCTGCTGCACGACATGGGGCCGGACCTGGCCGATGGCCGGCTCGACTTTCTGGCCACCGGCCGCCAGTGGAAGACGCCGCCGCTGTGGGGCATCGGGTTGATCAAGGACGTCAACGGTCACACGCGCCTGCTGCACGATGGCCGCGCCAACGGCGTGCTCGAAGCCATCCTCTGGCACGGTGGCGAGGCCCAGGCGTCCAAGGAGCAGGTGCTGAAAATGAAACCGGCCGAGCGCAACGCGCTGGTGAAATTCGTGGAGTCGCTATGACATGCAATGCGTCGTCTCTCGCCCGGTGCGCCACCGCACTGTCGCTCGGCCTGGGTCTGGCTGGCCTCGCGGCAGCTCAAACGACCGCGCCCGTCGTGGCCGCGCCCTACTACTCGGCCGAGCAGGCAATGCAGGGTGTGTACACGCACCACCTGCCACCGCTGGCGCGCGAGTTTCAGGCGCAAGCCGAACGGCTGGTGACCACCACCGCGCAACATTGCCAGGGCCAGGCCCCGCTGCCGGCACTCCGCGCGCAATGGCAGCAAACGCTGGTGAGCTGGGAAGCCCTGTCCACCCCGGCGGTGGGCCCGCTGGTGGCGCGGCGTTCGCAGCGCCAGATCGACTTCTGGCCCACCCGTCCCGAGCTGCTGCGCCGCTCCATGGACAAGGCTCCCGCCACGCTGGCCGACATGGAGCGCGTGGGCACCCCCGCCAAAGGCTTCCCCGCCCTTGAACTGCTGATCAACCAATGGAGCGAGAGCCGCAAGCCCCCGCCCGCCACGGCCTGCCGCTACGCCGAACTTGTGGCAGAGGGCATCGCGGCCGAAGCGCGCGCGCTCCACAACGAGCTCGGCGAATGGGCCACGCGCGAGTGGGAAGACGAACCGGAAGTGACCACCGCCGCCCTGGCCGAGTGGGTGAACCAGTGGCTCGCCGGCCTGGAGCGGCTGCGCTGGGCGCACATTGAAAAACCCATCACCTCCCACCAGACCACAGGCAGTGCCGCCAAGGGCGCGCCGGTGCCCTTCGCGCGGCTGGACCGCGACAGCAACCTGCGCGACTGGCGCGCGCAGTGGCAAAGCCTGCTCGCGCAAGGCCGCCTGCCCGCTGGCGCACAGCCGCCCGCAGCCGGCCAGGCGCTGGTACCGATGGAGGCGCTGCTCATGGGCCGGGGCCAGCTCGCGCTGGCGCAGCAATGGGGCCAGGCGCTGGACCAGGTCTCTGCAGGCATGGGCGCGCTCACGCCGCGCGCCAGCGAGCGCGAACTGCTCGCGCTCACCAAGTCGATGAAGGCGGTGACCGTGCTGTTCCAGAAAGAAGTGGCCGCCGCGCTGGATGTGCCGCTGGGGTTTTCGGATGCGGACGGGGACTAGATGAGCACCCTCGCCGCGCTCTCGCGCCGTGAGTGGCTGCTGGCTGCAACCGCCCTCGCGCTGAGCCCTTCGTGGGCGGCACCTGCACAGGAGACGCACCTTGTCTCGGCCTGGCAGACCGCCAATGAACACCGCATCGGTGTGATCGCGGTGGAGGGCGCGCGGTGGTCGGTGCAGCGCTCGCTGGCGGTGCCCACGCGCGCGCACGGCTTGCTGGTGGAGCCTGGCGGCAGCGTGCTGGCCAGCGCGCGCCGGCCAGGCGACTGGCTGCTGCGCTGGCACCCGGTGAGCGGTCAGACGCAATGGCACTGGATCGAGGACGACCGCCGCTTCAACGGACACGCGGTGGCCAGCCCCGACAACCAGAGCCTGTGGACCACCGAAACCCACCTCGACACCGCGCAGGGCCAGCTCGCCGTGCGGGACAGGGCGTCGCTCGAGAAGCGCGCCGAATGGCCCACCCACGGCATGGACCCGCACGAGCTGCTGGTGCTGCCCGCGCGGGTGGGCGATGTGCCGGCCGGCAGCCTGATCGTGGCCAATGGCGGCATTCCCACCCTGCCCGAAACCGGGCGCAGCAAACGCCAGCTGGGCCGCATGGACGCATCGCTCGTGGCGCTCGATCCGCGCGACGGCACGCTGCTCGGCCAGTGGCGCCTGGACGACCCGTACCTCAGCATCCGCCACCTGGCCTGGGACCCGCACTCGCAGACCGTGGGCATTGCGCTGCAGGCCGAGCACCCCGACGCCGACGCCAAACGCAAAGCGCCGGTGTTCGCGGTGTGGAACGGTCAAGGCCTGCAGGCCGCGCAGGCCCAGCCCGCCGTGCAGGGCTACGGCGGTGACATCTGCGCGCTGCCCGGCGGCGGCTTTGTGGTGAGCTGCCCGCGCGCCGATGCACTCGCGCTGTTCGGCTCGGACGCGCGCTGGTGGCAGAACGTGGCGCTCCGCGAGGCCTGTGCGCTGGCGTCTGACGCGGGCCACTGGTGGGCCTGCGGCAGCGACGGCGTGTGGTGCGCGCCGCAAGGCACCGAGGCCCGATCGGGCGAGCGCCTGCAGATCGACAACCACTGGGCGCTCACCTGACGCAAAGCCGCGCCGCTCATGCCCGACAGCGAGAACGGTTCTCATTTTTCAGGTGGAGCGATTCTCACCACCGAACAGACCGCGCACTGCGCGCACAATGCGCGCCTGTCCACCAGAAACGAAAGGAGTTCGACCCATGAAAGGCGACGCGAAGGTCATCAGCCACCTGCAGGCCCAGCTCAAGAACGAGCTCACTGCGATCAACCAGTATTTCGTCCACTACCGCATGCTCAAGCACTGGGGTCTGGACAAGCTGGCCGCCAAGGAATACGAGGAATCGATCGGCGAGATGAAGCACGCCGACAAACTGATGGACCGTATCTTCACGCTGGACGGCCTGCCCAACCTGCAAGACCTGGGCAAGCTCAACATCGGTGAAGACGTGCCCGAGATCCTGCGCAGCGACCTGGCGCTGGAAACCGGCGCGCAGCACACCATCAAGGACGGCATCGCCCACTGCGAAGCGGTGCGCGACTACGTCTCGCGCGACCTGCTTCAGACGATCCTCGACGACACCGAAGAGCACATCGACTTTCTGGAAACGCAGATCGATCTGGTCGACAAAGTCGGCATTCAGAACTACCTGCAGAGCCAGATGGGTTCGGTCAGCTGAGCGCGACGGCCTGAGCGCCGTCCCCGATGCGCCACATGGCCCCGCCACTTGCGGGGCTTTTTTTGCACTATTGAATACGATCAATTATCATTTGCAAACTTTTTCCCTTCGACCCCGTTCCATGATCGTTTGCGTTTGCCACCGCGTCAGTGACCAGACCATCGCCCGTTGCGCGCGGTCGGGCATGGCGTTTGACGACATCCAGCTGGAGCTGGGCGTGGCCACGCAATGCGGCCAGTGCGAGCCCTGCGCGCGCTCGCTGTGGTCTGAATGTTCGCCGCAACAGTCGGTCGTGCACCTTCAGTTGCACCCGGCCAAGGTCCCGGCGCAGGCTGCTGCGGCCTGAGCGCCGACAGGCACGCCCACCTCCTGACTTTCCCTGCCCCGCGCGCCCCAGGCGCGCCCCGGACGCATACTGCAACGCCCAGGCGTTGTCACGGTCGTGCCGCGTGAATTCCCTCCCGAAAAGTCACAGGCACCCGACCGGTTTACGCGGTTTTACGCACTAGGGTTTTCCCGGTCGCCGCTTTAGAATGCGCAACCCCTTTCCGCATCGCAAGATAACAACTCGATGGAGACACGAGCATGAGCATGGAAAACAGCCCCGAGAACAAACGCGCAGAGCTGCGCCGCGCCGCCCTCGAATACCACGAGTTCCCGACCCCCGGCAAACTGGCTATTGCGCCCACGAAGCAGCTCACCAACCAGCGCGATCTGGCGCTGGCGTACTCGCCCGGTGTGGCAGCGCCTTGCGAAGAGATCGTGGCCGACCCGGTCAACGCCTTCAAATACACCGCTCGCGGCAACCTGGTGGGTGTCATCACCAACGGCACTGCCGTGCTCGGCCTGGGTGACATCGGCCCGCTCGCCTCCAAACCGGTGATGGAGGGCAAAGGCGTCCTCTTCAAGAAGTTTGCCGGCGTCGACGTGTTCGACATCGAAATCGACGAGAAGGACCCGGCCAAGCTGGTCGAGGTGATTGCCGCACTCGAGCCCACCTTCGGCGCCATCAACCTGGAAGACATCAAGGCCCCGGACTGCTTCTACGTGGAGCGCGAGTTGCGCAAGCGCATGAAGATTCCGGTGTTCCACGACGACCAGCACGGTACGGCCATCACCGTGGCGGCGGCCATGCTCAACGGCCTGAAGGTCGCCGGCAAGGACATCGGGCAAGTCAAGCTGGTGACCTCCGGCGCTGGCGCGGCTGCGCTGGCCTGCCTGAACCTGCTGCTCAAGGTCGGGCTCAAGCGCGAAAACGTGTTCGTCACCGACCTGGCCGGCGTGGTCTATGAGGGCCGCGAGGAGCTCATGGACGACGACAAGCGCCAGTACATGCAAAAGACCGACAAGCGCAAGCTGGCCGAGGTGATCGAAGGCGCCGATGTGTTCCTCGGCCTCTCGGCCGGTGGCGTGCTCAAGCCCGCCATGGTGGCCTCGATGGCCGCCAAGCCGGTGATTTTTGCGCTGGCCAACCCCAACCCCGAGATCTCGCCTGAAGACGCCCACGCGGTGCGCAACGACGTGATCATGGCCACGGGCCGCACCGACTACCCGAACCAGGTCAACAACGTCCTGTGTTTCCCGTACATCTTCCGTGGGGCGCTGGACTGCGGCGCGACCACCATCACCGACGAAATGGAAATCGCCGCGGTGCATGCAATTGCGGAACTGGCACAGGCCGAGCAGAGCGAGGTGGTGGCTGCGGCCTACGCGGGCGAAAAACTCGCCTTCGGACCGGAGTACCTCATCCCGAAACCGTTCGACCCGCGCCTGATGATGAAGATCGCGCCGGCCGTGGCACAGGCTGCCGCCGACTGCGGCGTGGCGCTGCGCCCCATCGCCGACATGGCCGCGTACCGCCAGCGCCTGCAGAGCTTCGTGTTTGCGTCGGGCACCATCATGAAGCCCATCTTCGCTGCGGCCAAGGCGGCCGAGCGCAAGCGCGTGGCGTACGCAGAGGGTGAAGAAGAGCGCGTTCTGCGCGCCTGCCAGATCGTGGTGGACGAAGGACTGGCACGGCCTACGCTGATCGGCCGCCCGACGGTCATCGCCCAGCGCATCGAAAAATTCGGCCTGCGCCTGCGCGAAGAATTGGACTACGACGTCGTCAATGTCGAGCAGGACGACCGCTACCGCGACTTCTGGCAAACGTACCACCGCATGAGCGAGCGCAAAGGCGTGACGCAACAGCTCGCCAAGATCGAGATGCGCCGCCGCCTCACGCTGATCGGCGCCATGCTGCTGCACAAGGGGCAGGTGGACGGTCTGATCTGCGGCACGTGGGGCTCGACCCACACGCACCTGAAGTACATCGACCAGGTGATCGGCAAGCGCGAGGGCGGCAGCCCGAGCACCGCCCAGGACGTGCGCATCTACGCCTGCATGAACGGCCTCATGCTGCCCGGACGCCAGGTGTTCCTGGTGGACACGCACGTCAACTACGACCCCACGCCCGAAGAGCTGTGCGAAATCACGGTCATGGCCGCCGAGGAAATGCTGCGCTTCGGCCTGGAGCCCAAGGTGGCACTGCTGTCGCATTCCAACTTCGGCTCCAGCGACGAGCCCAGTGCCATCAAGATGCGCCGCACGCTCGAGCTGCTGCGTGAGCAGGCCGCCTGGCTGGAAGTCGATGGCGAAATGCACGGAGATGTGGCACTGGACGCCGACGCCCGCATGGCCATGATGCCCAACTCCACCCTCAAGGGCCCGGCCAACCTGCTGGTACTGCCCAACATCGATGCCGCCAACATCGCCTACAACCTGCTCAAGACGGCCGCGGGCGGCAACATCGCCATTGGCCCGGTGCTGCTCGGCGCCGACAAACCGGTGCACATCCTGACGGCCAGCGCCACGGTGCGCCGCATCGTCAATATGACCGCCTTGACGGTGGCGGACGCAAACGTTTCTCGCTGACGTTTTGCAAAAAAGCAAGCGCTAACTTTCTCATACAAATTCGGCGCAGCGCCTTGCTGATTATTTCAGCAGGCGCTTGCTTTTTTGGCCTCCCTCAGGCACACTAGCGCGCTTGGATTTCAGGGTTAACCCACCCCCGTCACGCGCCCAAATTCATGCTTTTGACTGCATGAAACCCATGGCGACTTCGGGCTGATACCACCAGAAATCGGGAAATTTTTCATGGGTCTGAAACAGATCCGGGCTCGTTTCGGAACGGCCAAGGGAGTGGCCACGCTGACCTTCGCGGTCGTGCTGGCGGCGGCGCTGGGCACCATTGCGGTGCAGGCCCGCTCCCCTGACCCCACGGCGATCCCGTTGAATGCGGCCTCGGTGGCGCTCGAGCGACTGCCACCGCAAGGTCGGGAAGTGATGAACCAGATTCGACAGGGCGGGCCCTTCCGCCATGACAAAGATGGCACGGTGTTCGGGAATCGCGAGCGGCTGTTGCCCAGCAGCAAACGGGGTTACTACCGTGAGTACACGGTACCCACGCCGAGCCTCGGTCACCGGGGGGCCAAGCGGATTGTGTGTGGCGGGTTTGAGCCCCGAGCCCCTGATGCGTGTTACTACACCGAAGACCACTACGGCAGCTTTCGGCTGATCGTGCAGTGAGTTGCGGTGGTGTGAGAGATTTTTAACTTTGACCTTAGAAAGAGACGCGGAGATGGACACGCCACTTCGTAACGTACGCCCCAATATCGTTCAGTCGATTCGCGCCCACGGCGTGAAAGACCTGCAGGCTGCGGCCGAGCATCTGGGGCATCACTTCCTGTACGCCAACCTGGCCAAGGCCCAGAGCAAGCAGGACGTGCTGGAATTGATTGCGGCTCAGTACACCTTGCCCTCGCACTTTGGCAAGAACTTCGATGCGCTCTACGACTGCATGACCGACATGGTCCACAAGTCGGGCCCGCAGACCGGTTTCATCGTGGTGCTGGAGCACATCCCCGCCCACGCCAAGTTCGACAAGGAAGCGCGCGAGCAACTGCTCGACATCTTCCGCGACGCCGCCGACTACTGGTCGGACCGCAAGGTCCCGTTCCGCTGCTTCTACTCTTTCTCGGTGGCGCGCGCCCCCAAGGGCGAAGAACCGATTGAAGTGCAGAGCGATGAGCCCATGCCCACCGACAAGATCCTCGATGTGAGCCCGATGGCGCTGCGCATGAGCAGCCCGTTCAATGCTGGCTACTGGCTGGCGGCTGCCTGAGCACAAGGCATCCCTTGCTCCATGAAAAAGCCGCTCACGCGGCTTTTTTCATGTCTGCAAGGCTTTCGCCAGGGCCACGTATTCGCCCACTGGCACCTCTTCGGCGCGGCGCTGGAGATCGAATTCGCCGGCAAATCCCTGCTCATCGAGCCAGCGCCCCAGCGTGTTGCGCAGCATCTTGCGGCGCTGGCTGAACGCCACCTGCACCAGGGTGCCATACCGCACCACATCCAGTGCAGGCGGCTCAGACAACGGCACCATGCGCACGATCGCGCTGTCCACGCGCGGAGGCGGATCAAAGCTCTCGGGGGGCACGAACAGCACGTTGTCCATGGCGTATCGCCACTGCAGCATGACGGTCAGGCGTCCGTAGTCGGCCGTTGCGGGCCTCGCCACCATGCGGTCGATCACTTCTTTCTGAAGCATGAAATGCTGGTCCTGCACCACCGCCACGTGGTCCAGCAGGTGAAAGAGGATGGGCGTGGAGATGTTGTAGGGCAGGTTGCCCACGACACGCAGTGCTCGGGTGGCTTTGCCACCGGCCAGGGCCGTGAAGTCCACCTTGAGCACGTCGGACTCGATCACTTCCAGCTGACCATGACCGCGCAACCGCACCGCCAGATCACGGTCCAGCTCGATCACGGTCAAGTGGCCAAGGCGCTCCACCAGGGGCTGCGTGAGCGCAGCCAGACCAGGGCCGATCTCGACCATGGCATCACCGGCCGCAGGCGCAATCGCCTCCACGATGGCATCAATGATGGCGCTGTCGGTCAGGAAGTGCTGTCCGAAGCGCTTGCGTGCGATGTGTTTCATGCGCGCCCCGGCTCGACGCCCCGCAGCAAGATGGTCACGGCTGCGGCGGGTCGCGGTATTCCACGAAAGCCCGGCTGCGGGTGTCCTGCGACCACACGCGCAGCGCGTCATCGAGCTTCTTTTCGCGCGCGAGGCCGCGCACCTGTTCGCGCTGCTCGCGCTGGTTCAGCGTGGACTGGCGACGCTCGTCGACGCGAATCAGGTGAACCCCAAAGCGGGACACCAGCGGCGCGGACATTTCGCCCGGGCGCAAAGCGTTCATGGCCTGCTCGAACTCGGGCACGAACATGCCCGGGCTGGCCCAACCGAGGTCACCACCCTGGCTGGCCGAGCCGTCCTGGCTGTGCTCGCGAGCCAGCGCCTCGAAGTTGGCCTGGCCACTGGCGATCTGCTGGCGATATCCGGCCAGGCGCGCCACCGCATCGGACTGGCTCAGCTGAGGGCTGGTGCGCAGCAGGATGTGGCGTGCGCGGGTTTGTGTGACGACCGCCGCGGGCATGCCCGCCTGGCGTTTCTCGATCACTTTGAGCACGTGAAAGCCCGCCGGGCTGCGAAGCGGCCCGGCCACGGCGCCCGGGTTGAGCGCACGCGTCGCATCGACAAACAAGGTGGGCAGGCGGCTGGCGGCGCGCATGCCGAACACACCGCCGTTGGCGCGCTCTGGCGCATCGGAGAAGTCGCGGGCGAGCTGCGCAAAGTCGGCACCACCGCGCGCGCGGTCTGCCACGCCTTGCGCACGAGCCTGGAGCTCCTGGATGCGCTCGGCCGAAGCGCCCTCCGGTACCGCCACCAGCACATGGGCGAGGTTCAGTTCCAGGCTGGCCACGTCGTTGCTGCCTTGGCGCTCGCGAATGAAATCGTCGATGTCGGCATCGGTCACGCGCACGCGCGAATCGACCTGCCGCTCGCGCACGCGCTGCAGCACGATCTGGCCGCGCAGGTCATTGCGAAAGCGGTTGATGTCGATGCCATCGGCGGCCAGGCGACGGCGCAGCTCATCGGGCGAGATCTGGTTCTGAGCGGCAATGGACTGCTCGGCCTGCGTCACGGCGGCTTCGTCCACAGTGATGCCGAGTTCCGTGGCTTGCTGCATCTGGGCGCGCTCGTTGATGATCTGCTCGAGGATCTCGCGCGCCAGCACGTCGCGTGCCGGCATGGGCGCGCCCTCCTGGGCCATCTGCTGTTCCACGCGCAGCAGGCGCTGGCGCACCTCGTTGTTGGTGACGGGCTCGGAGTTCACCAGCGCCACGATGAAGTCTGCCGTGCTTTGTTGCGCTGGGGCCGACTGCGTGGCAGCGGCGCGCGACGGGTTCAGTTGCCCCGAGAGCCGCAGACCCTGGGCCTGAACCGTGGAAGCCAGCAGCAAGGGCGCACACAGCAACCAGGTGGACAGGCGGGAAGGGGCGGTGAAGCGGTCAGTCATATTGTTGGAACCGGCTGGGCGGGTTGATCTCTTCGCGCAGGTACTGGTAGCGCGGCACGTTTTCCTTCAGCGTCTTCAACGGGTTGGAGCCGAGGCGGGAGAAGCCGGTGAATTCCAGCTGGAACAGGATACGCTGGTTGGCCGAGGCGGCGCTGCGCTGCAGGCGCTCCAGAACGACGCGACCGATCCAGCAACCGGCGTCGTACTCAAAACCAGCCACCAGATCCACCACCTTGCGATCGGGCACGCTGTAGTTGATGCGCCCCACGCTGTACCACTGGCCAGCGCCCAGGCCACGCCCGGGCACACCGGTGGTCGCGGGCTTTTCCCACAGGTCGTTGAGCGGCCATTGCCAGCCAAAGTCGTATTGCTCGCTGCTGCCGCGCTGCAGGCGGTAGGCGGCGCTGAAGACGCGGTAGCGGCTGGGCATGTAGCGCACGCCCAGCGTGGTGCGCACCGATTCGCCGGCGCCAGGGCTGTACTGGAAGTTGGTATCCACCATCCAGCGCGGGGTCCATTGCACGCGGGTGGCGAGCAGGATGTCGCTGAAGCGTTCGGTCACTGGCGCGCCGCCAGCCACACCGGTCGCGTTGGGCAGGAAGACGTTCTGATCGCGGATCAGGTAGCGCTGGGCCAGCCCCACGCGAACCACCTCGGCACCGGTGTCGGGGTCGAGCAGGCGCGAACTGGCGCCCACCGTGAAGGCACGCGTGTCGGAAATGCGGTCGTTGCCGCCGAACACGTTCTCCGAAAAGATGGTGGCGAAGTTGAAATCGTTCGCGGCCGAGTCGTAGTTGGGCAGGAGGCTCTGGTCGCTGTACGGCGTCCAGGTGAAGAAGGCGCGGGGCTCCAGCGTCTGCACGAAGTTGCGGCCGAAATAGCGCGCATCGCGCTCGAAGATGAGCCCGCTGTCGAGGCTGACGGTGGGCAGCACGCGAGAGGCGCTGCGCGAGCCGTTGGCCAGCGGGTTGTCGAACTGGTACTGCGTGGCGTGCAGCTGCGTGCGGGGTTTGATGAACCAGCCCGGTGCCTGCCAGCGGCGGCTGAGTTCGGCGATGGCCAGCGAACGTGAGCCGTTGGTCTGCCGGGTGAGCAGGGGGTTGGACTCGAACCGCGTGTACTCGCTGGTGAGCGTGTAGTTCCAGTCGTTCACGCCGGCGATGACGCCGTCGTCGCGGGTGTAGCGCAAGGCGACCGAGGGCAGCCGGTCGTAGGGCGGCACGATGGGGGCATCGATGTCCTGCAGCGTCTGCCAGCTGAACATGCCTGCGCTCAACGCCCAAGGGCCGCGGTTCCAGCTGTACACCGCGTCGCTCGCCAG
The DNA here is from genome assembly GCF_019264445.1 of Hydrogenophaga sp. Taxonomy (GTDB): domain Bacteria; phylum Pseudomonadota; class Gammaproteobacteria; order Burkholderiales; family Burkholderiaceae_C; genus Hydrogenophaga. The sequence continues at coordinate 10,299 of NZ_JAHVAB010000061.1, read as the reverse complement.
CAGGCGGTTGGTGAGCGTGCCGCCAGCACGCGGGAAGTCGCGCCAGTAGTTGTCGTCGCTCACGCGGTTGAAGTTCAGGTTCAAACCGGCCGAGCCACCGAATCCGAGCCCGGTGTTGCTCAGGTTCTGCGCATGCTGCAGCGAATAGCCCCAGCGGTCGTCATTGCGCAGCGGGTCGGAGGGCAGAAAGGCGCCGCGCACCTGGCCCGCGTAGTCCGGCTGCAGGTAGCGCACCTCGGCCCCGAGATCCACACCGCGCTTGCTCATGAGCGTGGGGTAGATCGTGGCGTCCAAGTTGGGCGCGATGTTGAGGTAATACGGCAGCGTGAGCTCAAGGCCGTTGATGTTGTCCAGGTTGATCGTGGGCGGCAACAGGCCGGACTTGCGCGCATCGGTCAACGGAAACGTGAAGCGCGGCCAGCCCAGGATCGGCACGCCCTTGAACTCCAGTGCACCACCGGTGGCGGTACCGGTCTCGGCCACGTTGTCGAAATCGATGCGCGTGGCGCGGATCAGCCACGCGGGCATCCAGTCGGCGCCGGGTGTGCGGGGGCAGGTGGAGTAGCGGGCATCGTGCGCGGTGGCCTTGTCCTCGCCCAGAAAGTCCAGCCGGCTGGCGTCACCCTTGCCTTCGTTCTTGAGCAGGGTGAACTCGGGCTTGATGAAGAAGCCTTCGAAGGTGTCCACGTTGAGCTGCAACTCGGGGCCTTCGAAGCGATCACCGTTGCGGTTGATCAGCACGTTGCCCTTCGCCTTGGCCTCGCTGCTGCGCTGGTCGAGTTCGAGGCGATCGGCGCGAATGACCGTCTCGTGGCGGCGCAGTTCGGCGCTGCCCTCGATGGTCGTGACGCCGTCGGTCTGGCCCTCGATGCGATCACCGGACACGAAGGTCGGCGCTTGCTGAGCCGCCTCGGGTGGCAGGCTTTCCTGCAGGAGGCGACTGGGCTTGAGGTTCATGCCCGAAGACACGGGCTCATCCCCATCACCCGACTGCGCGCGCACCGCAGCGGGCACCAGCAACGCGCTGCACGCCACCGCAGCCAGCAGGCCATGCACCGCGCGCGCCACCGGCGCCTTCGCAAAAAGCGGGGGGGCAAGCGCTGCGCGCGGGCGCTGGAGGGACGACAAATCGGTGCGGCGGTTCAAGGGAATGAATTCGGTGGTCCGGCTGCCAGTACAGGCCCGAAGGCCCGTCGCCGCGATGCAGGGGGTTTGTAGAATCAGGCGCGATTATCCACTGCCGGAAGCCCGGACAGGTCGTACGGCCCACCACGTCCCCACCCCCACTCCCATGACCACGCCTCACCCCGCCGTCACCTGGGCCGACCCCGTGCGCGAGGCCGCCTTTCACACCTGGTTGCAGCCGCTGGTGACGCGCCTGAATCTGTTGCCCGACACCCTGCGCCCCGCCTCGGCCGACGCCAGCTTTCGCCGCTACCTGCGCATCGACACGCGCGCCGGTGGCAGCCTGATCGTGATGGACGCGCCGCCCGCGCACGAGAACTGCCAGCCCTTCGTGCACGTGGCCGGTCTGCTTCGCGATGCAGGCCTGCTGGTGCCCGAGATCCTGGCCTGGGACGAGCCGCAAGGCTTCATGCTGCTGAGCGACCTGGGGCACCAGACGATGCTGGACGGCATCAACGCCGACAACGCGCAGGCCAACCACACGCGCTACATGCAGGCGCTCGACGCGCTGCTGGCCTGGCAGCTGGCCTCCCGCCCGGGCGTGCTGCCGCCTTACAACGAGGCCTTGCTGCGCCGCGAGCTGCAGCTGTTTCCCGACTGGTACCTGCAGCAGCACAAGGGCCTGACGCTGAGCGAAGCGCAGGCCCAGACCTTGCAGAAGACCTTTGACACCGTGGTGGCGCACAACCTCGCCGCGCCCACCGTGTATGTGCACCGCGACTTCATGCCGCGCAACCTCATGTTGCCCCTGCAACCCGGTGATACACCGGCGCAGCAGCTCGGCGTGCTCGACTTCCAGGACGCGGTGCACGGTCCCATCACCTACGACATTGCCAGCCTCATGCGCGACGCCTTCCTCACATGGGAAGAAGACTTCGTGATCGATGTGACCGTGCGCTACTGGGAGAAGGCACGCGCCGCCGGCCTCATGGACTTCGAGGACTGGCACAGCGACTTCGGCGCCTTCTACCGGGGCGTGGAGTGGATGGGCCTGCAGCGCCACCTGAAAGTGGCGGGCATCTTTGCGCGGCTGACCCTGCGCGATGGCAAGCCCAAATACCTCGCCGACGCGCCGCGCTTCATCGGTTACATCCGCCACACCGCGCACCGCTACCGGGCACTGGGCCCGTTCCTGAAAATGCTTGACGAGATCGAAGGTCTGCAGGCGGCCTCGGGGTACGCGTTCGGTCGCGTCTAGGCATGCCGCGCTTCCATTGCCCAGCGGTGCTGCAAGGCGGCCAGCCCCTCACGCTGCCTGCCGGCACCGCGCGCCATGTGCAGGTGCTGCGCCTGCAGCCCGGGCAGGTCATCACGCTTTTCAATGGCGAGGGCGGCGAGTGGGAAGCCACCATCACCCGCATGGGCCGCAGCGATGTGGACGTGGTGCTGGGCACGCACCACGCCGTCGAGCGCGAAGCAGGCCGCGCCGTGCACCTGGCGCTGGGCATGCCCGCCAACGACCGCATGGACTGGCTGGTGGAGAAGGCCGCCGAACTCGGTGTGGCCTCGGTGCAGCCGCTGCACACGGCGCACAGCGTGCTGCGGCTCGCGGGCGAGCGGGCCACCAAGAAGCAGGCCCACTGGCAATCAGTGGCCGTGGCGGCGTGCGAACAGTGCGGTGGCAACCGTGTGCCCCATGTGCACGCCGTGGGGGACTTCGCGGCCTGGTTGAAGGCCCTGCCATCGACCGAAGCCGGCACGCCGTCGCTGCGCTGCCTGCTGTCGCTGGCCGCAGGCACGCAGCCGCTCACGCAGGCGCTCGCACAAGCACCGGCGGGCGCAGCGGTGTGGTTCCTCAGCGGACCGGAAGGCGGCCTGAGCCCGGCCGAAGACGCGCTGGCTCGCGCAGCGGGCTTCGTGCCTGTGACGCTGGGGCCGCGCGTGCTGCGCGCCGAGACCGCCGCGCTGGCAGCGCTGACGCTGGCGCTGGGCGGCTGAACCGCAGCGAACGAACCGCTGCGGCTCAGGCCGTGCCGGTGGCGCGCGCGAGGGCCGCATGCGCCAGCAGCCGGGTCGAGTCCAGCGTGGGCAGCGGCGAATTGGCGTCGCTCATGATCAGCGGGATTTCGGTGCAGCCGAGCACCACGGCGTCGCACCCTTCGTCTTTCAGACGCGAGAACACGGCCTGGAATCGCGCGACGCTCTCGGGCTTGAACACGCCATACACGAGCTCGTCCATGATGATGCGATCCAGCTCGACACGCTCCGCCTCGCTCGGGCGCACCGCCTGCAGGCCACGCGCGCCGAGTTGCTCGGGATACACCTCGCTGTCGACCAGCCAGCGCGTGCCGGTGATGCCCAGCCGCCGGTGACCACGCTCGGCCGCCGCCTGCGCCACCACCTCGGCGATGTGCAACCAGGGTAGCGGCGATCGGGGCGCCACGTGCGCGAACGCCTGGTGGATGGTGTTGTCCGGGCAGATGAGGAAGTCAGCCCCCGCGGCCGCGAGCTTGCGGGCCGAGGTGAGCATCAGATCGCCCACGCCGCGCAGATCGCCACGGTTGAGGCAGTCGACGTAATCGGCCAGCGATAGGGAGTGCAGCGACACCTCCGGATGCGCGTGCGGGCCCAGCAATGCCGCGCCTTGCGCACAGAGGGTGCGGTAGCGCAGCGCCTTCGGCCGAACAGGCCACGATGCCAATGTGTTGGGTCATGGGTCAACAGAGGGACACGGGGTGCGCACTATAAACCGCCGCCAGCTTGTATAAACAGCCGCTTATGAACAAAAACCTCTGGCTGCTGGCCGCCGCGCAAGGCCTCTTCATGACCAACAACGTGGTGTTCATCGCCATCAATGGTCTGGTGGGGCTGTCGCTGGCGCCCCTGGGCTGGATGGCCACCCTGCCGGTCATGGGGTATGTGGTGGGCGGTGCGTTGTCCACGCCGCTGGTGGCGCGCACGCAGAGCGCCTTCGGGCGCCAGGTGTCGTTCCAGATCGGCCTGCTGGTGGCGCTGGCCTCGGCGCTGCTATGCGCGTGGGCCGTGATGGAGCGCAACTTCTGGCTGCTGGTGGCGGCCACCGTGGTCGCCGGTTACTACAGCGCCAACGGGCAGCTCTACCGTTTTGCAGCGGCCGAACTCAGCGCCACTGCGTTTCGGGAAAAGGCGGTATCGCTGGTGCTGGCCGGTGGCCTGGCGGGCGCCGTGATCGGCCCGAACCTGGCCACGCGCACGCAGCACTGGCTGCCTGTGCCTTTTGCCGGAGCCTACGTGGCGCTGGCCGCGGTGGCGCTGTTGTCGATGCTGGCCATTGCCTTCATGACCTTCCCACCCGTGCCGCCCAGGGCGGCGCATGCCGAACGCGGCCGGCCGCTGGGCGAGATCATGCGGCAACCCATCTTCATCGTGGCGGCCGGCTGCGCCGCACTGGGCTATGGCGTCATGAACCTGCTGATGGCCGCCACGCCCCTGGCCATGCAGGTGTGCGGCTTTCCCTTTGGTGACGCCGCGCTGGTGCTGGAGTGGCACGTCATCGGCATGTTCGCGCCCGGCTTCTTCACGGGCCACCTCATCCGGCGCTTCGGCGCGCTCACCATCATGGGCGTGGGCGTGGCCCTCTACCTGATGTGTATCGGCATTGCGCTCACAGGCGTGGACCTGCACCAGTTCCTGGTCGCGCTGTTTCTGCTCGGCGTGGGCTGGAACTTCCTCTTTACCGGCAGCACCACGCTCTCGCTGCAGGCCTGGCGACCCGAGGAAAAGGACCGCGCGCAGGCGGCCATCAACTTCTGTGTGTTCGCCACCATGGCACTGACGTCGTTTGCCTCCGGTGCGCTGGTCACCACGCAAGGCTGGCAATGGCTCAACCTGGGCTCGCTGGTACCGGTCGCCCTCACCGGACTGGCCCTGGTCTGGCTTGCCTGGGTGCGCCGCCGCGACCACAATCCGGCCTGACCGAGCGCCCATTCCGGGTGCCCAACACAGGGAACAACGCCATGGGACTTCTGGATTCTTTGATCGGTGCCGCCGCCGAAGCGGCTTCGGGTTCGCTGCAGGGGCAACGCGCCCCATCCGTATCGGCCACCGGCCTGCCGGGCGGGCTGGACCCGCAGATGCTCATGGGACTGGTAGGTGCGCTGCTCGCCAGCTCGGGGGGGTTGCAGGGCCTGCTGGCCAAGCTGCAGTCGGGCGGCCTCGGTGAGGCGGTGCAGTCGTGGATCGGCACGGGCGCCAACCAGCCGGTGTCGGGCGAACAACTGGGCGGTGCGCTCGGGCCCGACCTCATGGGCATGATCGCCTCGCAACTCGGCGGCAGCCAGCAGCAGGCCTCGGGCGCGCTGGCCGAGCTGCTGCCCGGTCTGATCGACCAGCTCACCCCCAAAGGCCAGCTGCCCGATGACAACGCGCTGGGCGGCCTCGGCGGCCTGGGTGACTTGCTCGGTGGTGGCCAGGGGGGCGGCAACGCGCCCGACCTGATGGGCATGCTCGGCGGCCTGATGCAGCCGCGCCGCTGAGCGCCGGGCGCCTCTAGGCCGCGGGCGCGATCACGTCGAGCCAGGCCTTGAGCGTGCCGAACACGGCCGACGGATCGGCCTCGTTGAAGATTTCGTGGTACAGCCCGTCAAACGCCTGGCTGTGCACCACCTTGCGCGGTGCAGCGGCGGCAAACGCCTTGCTGCCGGCGGGCCGCACGAGGTGGTCGGCGCCGGCGTACATGAGCAGCGTGGGCACGCGCCATTGCGCCGCCGCAGCCACCACGGTGGGGCCGTTGTCGTCAATGAAGCGCGCCAGGCGCGCGCTGATGCGGTCGTGCACCAGCGGGTCTTTGCGGTAGGTGTCCACCACGGCCGCGTTGTGGGACAGCTTGCTCGAGTCCAGTCCATTGGACAGGGTGAAATCGGGCGCGAAGCGGTAGAGCAGCGAGATGAATTTCTTCTGCAAGGCACCGATGCCGGCATCGAGTGCCGGCGACGACAGCACCAGGCCATCCACCGGCGCCATGCGGCGCTGCACGAATGTGGATGCGATCAAGCCACCCAGGCTGTGGCCCATCAGGATGAGCGGGCAAGCCCAGGGCTCGGCAATGTGGCTGCGCGTGTCTTCCACCACCTCGGCCAGGTCGTCCAGCAGCGCGTCGTCGTCGGGCAACACGCCCCGCTCACCGCCCGACTCCCCGTGGCCGCGCTGGTCGTAAGCGCGCACGCAAAAGCCCCATTCATTCAGGCGCTGCGCCACCGGGTCGTAGCGCCAGGCGTGCTCGCCCAGGCCATGCACGATGAGCACCACCGCACGGGGACGCCAGCGCATGGGCAGCGGCCAGTCGAACAAGGCCAGGTTCAGGCCATCGCGCAGGGTGAAGGGTGCCTGGGTGGTGTCAGACGACATGGTGGCCGCTCAAGGCATGCGGGCGATCACCTGGGCCACGGTGGCCGTGAGGCGCTGCGCGTAGTCCAGGTGCAGGAACTCGTTCGGGCCGTGCGCATTGCTCTTGGGGCCGAGCACGCCGCACACCATCATCTGCGCGCTCGGAAAGCCTTTGCTGAGCATGTTCATGAGCGGAATGGTGCCGCCCTGGCCGATGGTGCCGCAGCCCGCGCCGAAGTGCGCCTGCGACGCGCCCTGCAGCGCCTGCTCGAACCAGGGCGCGGTGGTGGGCGCGTTCCAGCCGCTGGCCGCGCCCTCGCCTTCAAACGTCACTTTCGCCTTGTACGGGGCGTTGTCTTCCAGCAAGGCCTTGAGTTCGCGCACCGCGGCAGGCGCGTCCACCAGCGGGGGCAGACGCAAGCTGAGCTTGAAGGCGGTGTAAGGGCGCAGCACGTTGCCGGCATTGCGCAACTCGGGGAAGCCTTCGGCGCCAGTCACCGACAGGGTGGGACGCCACGTGCGGTTGAGCAAGGCGTCCACCGGGTCGTTGGTGGTGGGCAGGGCAAACACGGTGGAGCCCCCGCAGTCGTGGTGCGCCCACGGAAAGCGCTTGTAGATCTCATCGCCCAGAATGGCCGCCGTGGCGCGCGCCTGCTCGACGCGTTCGGCCGGCACTTCGCAGTGAAAGCTGGCGGGCAACAAGCGGCCGGTGGCGCTGTCTTCGAGCCGATCAAGCACCTGGCGCATGATGCGAAAGCTCGACGGCACCAGGCCCGATGCGTCGCCCGAGTGGATGCCTTCCGTGAGCACCTCGACCTTGAGCACGCCGCTGGCCATGCCGCGCAGGCTGGTGGTGAGCCAGAGCTGGTCGTAGTTGCCGGCGCCGCTGTCCAGGCAGATCACCAGACCCACGTCGCCCAGCCGCGCGCGCAGCGCGTCCACATAAGGCAGCAGGTCGCCCGAGCCGCTCTCCTCACACGTTTCGATCAGGCCGACGATGCGCGGGTGCGCCACGCCCTGCGCCTTGAGGGCCTGCAGCGCGGCGATGCTGGCGTAGACCGCGTAGCCGTCGTCGGCGCCGCCTCGGCCATAGAGCTTGCCGCCGTCGATCTTGGGTGTCCAGGGGCCCAGGTCGCTGCGCCAGCCGGTGAACTCGGGCTGTTTGTCGAGGTGGCCATACATCAGCACGGTCTGGCCGGAGGCGGGCGCTGGCGTGCCGTCCTGGCCGGCGCTGGCGGGCACCTCGAAAAACAGCACCGGGGTGCGTGGCTTGCCGTGCGCGTCGTTCAGGCGAATGACTTCCAGCTGCAGGCCGTCCACCTTCTGCGCCCGCACCCAGTCGGCCGCGCCTTGCAGCACGCGATCGAGCAGGCCGTGGGCGGCCCAGTCGGCATCAAAGGCGGGCGACTTCGCCGGCACCTCGATGTAGCGGACCAGTTCAGGAATGATGCGGCCCGACCAGCTGGCGTCTACGTGCGCCTGCAAAGCGGTCGGGTCCAGCGGGGGCGTGGCGTGGGGCAGGCGGGCGTTCATGGGGCGGTCTCCGGGTGCGCTGACGAAGGGGCGCCGGCGTCCAGGGCACAGGAGTCCTCAGGGCTGGCGGCCAAGGAATGAGTATAGGCACGCACCGTCTGTTACAGGCTGCGCAAAGGCCCTCAAACGCGCTGCCCTCAACCGCCTTTCCCTCCGGAAATGCCTTCCGTCTGGTGAGGGTCAGCCGTGGTGCCGGCCGTCGGCCCAGCCGGCGGCATCCGACATGACCACGGCGTTGTCGACCCGGAAGAAGCGGACCGACTCGGCCAGACGGCCCGCCTGGTCCTTGAGGCTCTCGGCCGCCGCCGCGCTCTCCTCCACCAGCGCCGCGTTCTGCTGCGTCATGTGGTCCAGCTGCGTCACCGCCACATTCACCTGTCCGATGCCGTCGCTCTGCTCGCCGGCGGCGGTGGTGATGTCGCTGATAAAGGCCGACACCTTCTCGGCGTTGGCCACGATCTCGCTGATCGTGCTGCCCGCCTGGGCCACCAGGCGCGAGCCGTCCTCGACCTTGCCAACGCTGGTCTCGATCAGACCCTTGATTTCCTTGGCGGCTTGCGCACTGCGCTGCGCGAGGCTTCGCACCTCGGCGGCCACCACCGCAAAGCCCCGGCCCTGCTCGCCCGCACGTGCGGCTTCCACCGCCGCGTTCAACGCCAGGATGTTCGTCTGGAACGCGATGCCGTCGATCACGCCAATGATGTCGCCAATCTTTTTGCTGCTGTGGTTGATCTCGTCCATCGTGGTCACCACCTGGCCCACCACCTGACCACCGCGCACCGCCACCTCGGCGTTGGCGGTCGCCATCTGTGTGGCCTGGCGTGCAGCGTCCGCGCTCTGGCGCACCGTGCTCGTGAGCTGCTCCATGCTCGCCGCCGTCTCCTGCAGGTTGCTCGCCGCTTGCTCCGTGCGCGCGCTCAGGTCCTGGTTGCCGCTGGCGATCTGCTGGCTCGCGGTGCCAATGCTGTCGGTGGAGCTGCGCACCTCGCTCACGATGCGCAGCAGCGCCGCCTGCATGTCGCCCAGCGCGCGCATGAGCGCAGCGGTTTCGTCTTTGCCCTGGTGGTGGACGGCTCGCGTGAGGTCACCTTGCGCGATCGCACTGGCCAGGCGCTGCGCTTCGTTCAACGGCCCGCAAATGCTGGTCATGTTCGACAGCGTGGTGGGCACCACCACCAACGCGGCAATGGCCACGGCCACGCCAAACAGCAACAGCGTCTGGCTGTTGGCATCGGTGCCTGCCTGGCGTGCGCTGGCCGCCTCGGCCATCAACAGCTCTTCAAGCTGCTTGAGGCTCTGCAACAGATCGCCGTAGTTGGCATGCGCCCGGTTGAGCATGCGGTTGGCCACGGTGGCCGAGTCGTAGCCATTGGACTCCAGCTGGCGCGTGACAGGCGCCACAGCGCTCACGTATTGGGCGAGGTGCTCTTTCATCTGCGTCACCAGCGCGGCATGCCGGGCCTCGTCGCCATTGAGCATGGCGTCCATCTGGCGCAGCGCCTCACCGTGCGCGCCTTCCCATTGCGCCTTGATCTTCGTGACGACTTCGGGCTTCTCGTAGGCAATGATCATGTCCTTCTCAAGCCGCCCCATGTCACCCAGCGCCACCTGCAGGCGCGAGAGCCCGAGGGTTTGCTGGAAGGCGTTGTCCACAAACGCTTCATTGAGCTTGTGCAGCCGCTCCATGCCCCACCAGCCGGCGCCACCCACCAGGGTCAGCAGCATCAACACCACACCGATGGCACCCGTCATTCGGGTGCGGATTGAAAATTGGCGCATCAGCTGCTGCATGGTGTTCTCCTGTTGAAATGGAAAGGCTGCCAGGTCTGAACGACCTGGCCGGCGCCCTGTCTCCGGGCTTGAAAAAATGCGTGTGGCGTCGCGGGCGCGCGCCGCTTCAGAAACTTTCCCAGTCGCCTTCGGCGCGGGCGTTGTCGTTCGAGGCCTGGGCCACCGCAACGGGCTGTGGTGCCTTGCGCGGTGCTGGCGCGGCCAGCGCGGGCTTGGGCTGTGCGGCAGGCTTGCTTGCCACAGGCTTGGGCGCCACGGCGGTGCGAGCAGGTGCGTGCACCACCGGTGCGACCTGGCTGGCCATGCCATCGAGCCGGAAAACCTGCACCACCCCTGCCAGGCGGTTGGCCTGGTCCTTGAGGCTCTCGGCAGCGGCGGCGCTCTCTTCCACCAGCGCTGCGTTCTGCTGCGTCATCTGGTCCAGCTGCGTCACCGCCACGTTCACCTGTCCGATGCCGTCGCTCTGCTCGCCCGCTGCCGCCGTGA
>NZ_JAHVAB010000052.1 GCF_019264445.1 Hydrogenophaga sp. | reverse complement strand
CGGCGGCCACGATCGCGCGGGGGGGGGGCCCGGCGATGGACGGGGTGCGCAAAACGGGGACGGGGTATCGCCGGGCTCAGGAATGTGCGGCCGGCTGGTGCAGGCCGGCCGTGCCCGTTGGCTTGCGAGCGGCCACGGCCGCGCCGGCCATCAGGGGCAGGCGCGCGAGCAGACACGAAGACAGGGTGAACCGGGATGCCATGGGGGGTATTGTAGGTGGGGGTGCCGGCCCGGGGTCAGCGGCGGTGTGGCAGGGGGAGTGCCGTCTTGTAGCGCACCTGCTTGAGGGCAAAGCTCGAACGGATCTGCTCCACGCCGGGAATGGGTGAGAGCTTCTCCAGGATGAAGCGCTCCAGCGCCGCCATGTCCGGCAGGGCCACGCGCAGCAGGTAGTCGCTGTCGCCGGTCATGAGGTAGCACTCCATCACTTCGTCGAAGCCCTCCACGTGGCCTTCGAATGTGGACAGCGTTTCGCGGCTTTGCGTCTTGAGGCGGATGGAGATGAACACGTTGAGGCCCAGCCCCAGCGCCGCCGCGCTGGCCAGGGCCACGTAGCGCTGGATCACGCCCGCGCGCTCCAGCGCCTTGACGCGCGCCAGGCAGGGCGAGGGCGAGAGGTTCACGCGCCGCGCCAGCTCCACGTTGGAGAGCGCGCCGTCGCGCTGGAGTTCGTCCAGCAGCCTGAGGTCGGTGGTGTCCAGTTTCATGTGCGGCATTTTGATCCTGTGGCGGCATTTCGTGCTGTGAATGGGGCATTTTGGGGCGCACTTCGGAAACACCTGCGCGGCGTTCGTCGATACATTGGCTGGCATGAATGCCCCACACGAACCCCATCTTCAGGACCTCGACCACGACCCCGCGGAGACGGCGGAATGGCGCGAGGCCTTCACGGCGCTGGCGGCGGCCGAAGGCCCGGCGCGCGCGCGGCACATCCTCACGGAGCTCGCGCGCCTGGCGCGCCAGCAGCGCATTGGCTGGCAGCCCGAGCTCAATACGCCTTACGTGAACACCATTGCGGTGGAAGACCAGCCCGCCTTCCCGGGCGACCTGGCTGTGGAAGAGCGCCTGGCTTCGCTGATGCGCTGGAATGCACTGGCCATGGTGGTGCGGGCCAACCAGGCCTATGGCGAACTCGGCGGCCACATCGCCAGCTACGCGAGCGCGGCCGACCTGTTCGAGACCGGCTTCAACCACTTCTTCCACGCGAAGGGCGAGCAGCACGGTGGCGACCTGGTGTTCTTCCAGCCGCACAGTGCACCGGGCGTGTACGCCCGCGCCTTCCTGGAGGGCCGCTTGAGCGAGGCCGACTTGCTGCACTACCGCCAGGAAATCACCGCGCCTGCCAGCGGCGCGCGCGGCCTCTCCAGCTACCCGCATCCGTGGCTCATGCCCGACTTCTGGCAGTTCCCCACCGGCTCCATGGGCATTGGCCCGATCAGCTCGATCTACCACGCGCGCTTCATGCGCTACCTCACGCACCGCGGCCTGCTGCATTGCGAAGGTCGAAAGGTGTGGGGTGTGTTCGGCGATGGCGAGATGGACGAACCCGAAAGCATGAGCGCACTCACGCTGGCCGCGCGCGAGAAGCTCGACAACCTCGTGTGGGTGGTCAACTGCAACCTGCAGCGCCTGGACGGCCCGGTGCGCGGCAACGGCCGCATCATCGACGAGCTGGAAAAGCTCTTTGCTGGCGCGGGCTGGAACGTGATCAAGCTGGTGTGGGGCAGCGACTGGGACGGCCTGTTTGCGCGCGACGTGAGCGGCGCCCTGGTGCGCGCGTTCGCGAACACGGTCGACGGCCAGATGCAGACCTTTGCCGCCAAGGATGGCCGCTTCAACCGCGACAACTTCTTTGGCCAGAACGAGGAGCTCGCGCGCCTGGCCCAGGGCATGACCGACGAGCAGATTGACCGGCTCAAGCGCGGTGGCCACGACCTGGTGAAGATCCACGCGGCGTATGCCGCCGCCGCTGCGCACACCGGGCAGCCCACCGTGATCCTGGCGCAAACCAAGAAGGGTTACGGCATGGGCAGTGCCGGTCAGGGCAAGATGACCACGCACAGCCAGAAGAAGTTCGACGGCGCCGACCTCATCGAATTCCGCAACCGCTTCAACCTGCCGCTGTCTGACGAACAGGCCACGGGCCTGGCCTTCTACAAACCCGAACCCGACAGCGCCGAGATGCGCTACCTGCGCGAACACCGGGCGCGCCTGGGCGGCGCCATGCCCCGGCGCGAGACCGCGTGCGACGTCGTGCCGGTGCCCGCCATCGGCGCCTATGCGGGCTTTGCGCTCCAGGCCGATGGCAAGGAGATGAGCACCACGATGGCCTTCGTGCGCATGCTGGGTGCGCTGCTCAAGGACGCGCAGCTCGGCCCGCGCATCGTGCCCATCGTGGCCGACGAGGCGCGCACCTTCGGCATGGCCAACCTGTTCAAGCAGGTGGGCATTTACAGCAGCGTGGGCCAGCGCTACGCGCCTGAGGACATCGGCTCGGTGCTGAGCTACCGCGAGGCGCTGGACGGGCAGATTCTGGAAGAGGGCATCAGCGAGGCGGGTGCGCTGGCCAGCTGGACGGCCGCCGCGACCAGCTACAGCGTGCACGGCCTTGCCATGCTGCCGTTCTACATCTACTACTCCATGTTCGGTTTCCAGCGCGTGGGCGACGCCATCTGGGCCGCAGCCGACCAGCGTTCTCGCGGCTTCCTGCTCGGCGCCACCTCCGGTCGCACCACGCTGGGCGGTGAAGGTCTGCAGCACCAGGATGGCAGCAGCCACCTGGTGGCCGCCACCATTCCGAACTGCAAGGCCTACGATCCCGCGTTCGCGGGCGAGCTCGCGGTGATCGTGGACGCCGGCATGCGCGAGATGCTGGTGGAGCAGCAGGACGTGTTCTATTACGTCACGCTCATGAACGAGAACTACGCCCAGCCCGACCTGCCCGCAGAGGCGGCCGAGGGCGTGCTCAAGGGCGGCTACTGTTTCGGTCGTTTCGGGCCTGCCGGCGCCAAACAGCGTGTCACCCTGCTGGGCTCGGGCGCGATCTTCACCGAGGTGCTCAAGGCGGCCGAACAGCTTGCCGCGCAGGGCATCGGCGTGGACGTGTTCAGCATCACCAGCTGGAGCGAGCTTGCGCGCGGCGGCGTGGCCCATGGCGAGCGATCGCACTTCACGCAGCTGCTGGCCGCGAGCGATGGACCGGTGGTGGCGGCCACCGACTATGTGCGCACCGTGCCCGAGAGCGTGCGCGCGTTTGTGCCGCCAGGCCGGCGCTTCCACACGCTGGGCACCGATGGCTTTGGCCGCAGCGATACGCGCGCGGCGCTGCGCCGCTTCTTCCGCGTGGACGCGCACAGCATCTGCGAACAGGCACTGGCCGAGCTGGCCGCCTAGCGTTCCACCTTCTTTTTCCGGGCCGGTTGCTGCCCACCGGCGCCGGGCACGTAGGCGCTGCGCTGCGCGGCGTCCAGTCCGGGCGTGGCGCGCATGTCGGTGTCCACCTGACCGGCTTCGAGGTCCTTGTGCGCCTGGGTCATGTCCGGGTCGGGCGCGGGCGCCGTGGTCTCGGTGGACTGTTCGCGCTCGTGCGGCAGTTCGAGGTGCTCATCGGCAGCGGCGGGTGGCGGCGAGCCTGGCGCGCGGGGTGTGCGGCTCACCGGGTGGGCGGGATCGCGCGGCGGCTTGTCATCGGGGCGGGCATCGGGTGGAGCGGGACGTTGGGTCATGGCAATCCTTGCAGTGGGAGCACAGCATGGCGGCAAGCCGTGTGCCCGGGCACGCGCCTTGCCCCTCCATCGCACACAGAAGGAGCTTTTTCATGACGCAGGCTTTTGCCCACCCGATTCGCGCGCACGTGCCCGACGTGCCCCAGCCCATGCCGCCTGTTGCGCCGCCCCAGCCCGGCTACCCGCCGGCCACGCCGCCAGAGACGCCCACCGAGCTGCCGCCGGACATCCGCGAGCCCGAGGTGCCCGACGAGCAGACGCCGCCGGCGGGTGACCCGCCGCGCCAGCCGAGCCCCATCGTTTCGCGGCATTGAGGCCCGCGCCATGGCGGGCTGTGGGCCCTGCAAACAATGGCATCATGGGTCGCGCCACGCGGGCAACGATGCCACCGCGTGTGCCCCGGAGATAAGCAACGATGACCCATGCCTTGATCGTGGACGACGACGTCGATTCCGCCGCGATGCTCAGCGAGCTCATTGCGCTGCAGGGACTGACGGTGGCCACCGCGAACACCCTGCGAGACGCACGCAAGCAGCTCGCCCTTCAGACACCCGACCTGGTGTTGCTCGACCTGCGGCTGCCCGATGGCAGCGGCATGGACCTGTTCGCCGACCCTGAGCTCCTCGCCAACTCCGAAGTGGTGCTGGTGACCGGGCACGCCAGCCTGGAGACCTCCATCCTTGCGCTGCGCCTGGGCGCGGTGGATTACATCGTCAAGCCCATCACGCCCAAGCAGTTGCAGGGCGTGCTCTCGCGCGTGACCAAACCGGCCGTGCTCAAGGCCGAGGTGGCGGGGCTGAGCGCGGAGCTGGCGAGCAGCGGCAACTTTGGCCAGCTGTGGGGGCGCTCGCCCAACATGCTGCGCGTGTACGAGCAGATCTCGCGCGTGGCCGGCACGGGGGTGACGGTGTTCATCACCGGCGAGAGCGGCACCGGCAAGGAGGTGGTGGCGCAGACCATCCACGATCTCAGCCGCCGCCGCAAGATGCCGTTTCTGGGTGTGAACTGCGGTGCCATCTCACCCAACCTGATCGAGAGCGAAATCTTCGGCCACGAAAAAGGCAGCTTCACCGGCGCGGACCGCCAGCACCAGGGCTTCTTCGAGCGTGCGGCTGGTGGCACGTTGTTTCTCGACGAGATCACCGAGATGCCGCTGGACCTGCAGGTCAAGCTGCTGCGCGTGCTGGAGACCGGGCGTTTCATGCGCGTGGGCGCCTCGCAGAGCCAGGAAACGGACGTGCGCATCATCGCGGCGACCAACCGCTCGCCCCTGCAGGCCGTGGCCGACGGGCGCTTGCGCGTGGACCTGATGTACCGCCTCAATGTGTTCCCCATCGACCTGCCGCCGCTGCGCGAGCGCCTGAGCGACGTGCCCCTGCTCGCGGGCCGTTTCCTGCGCCTCATTGGCGAGCAGGAGGGCAAGGAAAAGCGCTTCGCGCCCGAAGCCCTGGCGAAGCTGGCGGCGTACACCTGGCCGGGCAACGTGCGCGAACTGCGCAACGCCGTGCACCGCGCTTATGTGATGGCGCCGGGCGAGACCATCGATACGCAGTGGCTGCCCGACCCGGGCGAGGGCTTCGTCGAAGCCTCCGCCGTGCCGCCGCCCGCGGCACCACCTGCAGCGGCGCCTTCCCGCGAGCCCGGTGGCGACACGGTGGTGTTGCCGCTGGGCATCTCGCTGGCAGAGGCCGAGCGCCAGCTCATCCTGTCCACGCTGGAGCACTACGACCGGCAGAAGGAACGCACGGCGGCTGCCCTGGGCATCAGCCTGAAGACGCTCTACAACCGGCTCAAGCAGTACGCGGCCGACGACAAGGCCGGGCGCTGACGGGAGGGCGCTGACCGGTGCACCTGGCGCGTGCGGGCCGCGTGGCACGCCGTTTGCCGAAAGAGAGACAGGCGGGTTCGCGTGCCGGTGTGGCCGGCGTGCGGATTCATCTTTCACCCTCACAGGAGTCACCCATGTCCCAAGTCAGCAACCCACCTTCTTCATTCGGGGCCACGGGCCCGGACGCCAGCGAGCTGGTCTCGCGCGTCGCCCAGGGCATGCACGAGACGGTCGATCGTCTGGCCGAGAAGGCCGCGCCCGCCGCGCAGAAGCTGGAGTCCACCGTGACCCACGCCAACGAAGCGCTGCACGACCAGATGCACCGCGCCCGCGAGGTGGGCGACGAATGGTCCGAGAGCCTGCGCGGCACGGTGCGCGAGCATCCGTTGGCCTCGCTGATGGTGGCGTTGGCCGCCGGCGTGCTGATCTCGCGCCTCACGCGCTGAGCCATCCCCGCCTGTCATGGCGACAAAAAAAGGCCCGCTGTCCGCGGGCCTTTTTCATGGCGTGGCGGGCCGTCGGGTCAGGTGGTCTCGGCCGCCTTGTGCTGGTCGCGCAGCGCGCGGATCTGGTCGTGGTTGCGCTGCACACCCTGCAGCTGTGCTTCCAGCACGCTGCGAATGTCTTGCGGCAGATCTTCCTTGAGCGCGGAGCGGTAGCGCGCCAGCGCGGCGTCTTCGCCGCGTTCGGTTTCCTCCAGCATGGCCAGGTCGGTGTAGCCGGCCAGCGTGCCCTTCACGGCCACCCAGCCACGGTGCACCGTGCCGGTGGCGGTGCCGCTGTCTTCGGGCTTGCCGCCCTGCTGCATCACGATGGTCTGCAGCTCGGCAGCGGCCTGGCGGCAGTCTTGTGCGCGGGCAAGAAAGAGGTCCTTGATCTGCGGATTCACGGCGTGCTCCGCACTGGCCTTGAACCCGTACTCACCGTCCTTGCAGGTTTCGATGAGGTTGTTCAGGGTGCTGATGGTTTGCTTGTCTTTCATGGCGTTCCTTCGAAGTGTTGAACAGGACGCCGGTGGAGCCCGCCCCGCGGGGACGGGCTGCATCCGACACCCTGTCGGGGCACATGGCGTACCCGCCCTCCAGGCCGGGCCGCTGGCGTGGTCACACCGGCGTGCGCTGAGCCATGGCCTGTTCGAGCGCGGCCACCAGCGCCTCGGGCGCGCAGGGTTTGTGCAGCAGCGGCACACCCGGCGGCAGCGGTGCGTCGCCCGCGTGTCCGCTGATCAGCACCACGGGCAGGTGCGGCAACATTTGCCGCAAGTGGGTGGCCAGGGCAATGCCGTCCATGTCGCCGGGCATGACCACGTCGGAGAGCACCACGTCGAAATGCGCGGGCTCGTCCAGGCGCTCCAGCGCGTCGCGTGCATCGGCAGCGCCCACCACCTCGCACCCGTAGGCGTGCAGCAGGGCTTGTGTGGCCTCGCGCAGGGCGGCGTTGTCCTCGATCAGGAGCACGCGGGCGTGGTCAATCGACGGCCGGCGCTGCAGCGCGGCGTCTGCGGCTTCGGGTGCGAGGCTGTGGGCGGGCAACACCAGCGTGACGGTGGTGCCGGCGCGGGGTGCGCTGTCCAGCCACACGCGCCCCTGCGCCTGCTGGCAAAAGCCATACACCTGGCTCAGGCCCAGGCCGGTGCCTTCGTGCGCGGGCTTGGTGGAAAAGAAGGGTTCGAACACGCGCAGGGCAATGGGTGCCTCCATGCCGGGCCCGTCGTCGCTCACGGTGAGGCGCACGCAGTGCGCAGAGGGCAGGCCTTCGCATTCGGTGGCGTTGGCCAGCGTTGCGTGCAGCCGCAGGTGGCCCTGGCCGTCGATGGCATCGCGCGCGTTCAGCGCGAGGTTGATCAGCGCGAGCTCCAGTTCGTTGGGGTCGACGAACACCGGCGGCGTGTCGGTATCCACCGCGGTCGAGAGCTCGATGCGCCGCCCGAGCAGGGCGCGCAGCAGCTCGCTCACGTCGGGCAGGAACTGCTGCAACGACAACGCGCATGGGCGAACGGACTGGCGCCCGGCAAAGCGCAGCAGGTGCTGCGTGAGCCGCCCGCCGGTGTCCACCGCACGCAAGGTGGCGTCAATGGCCGGTGTGAGCTCGGGCGCCGTGGACTGGCGCTGCATGAGGTGGGCGCAGTTGCCAATGATGCCCAGCAGGTTGTTGAACTCGTGGGCCAGCCCGCCCGTGAGCCGGCCCAGGGCTTCCACCCGCTGGTTGTGCGAGACGTGTTGTTCAAGCTGGCGCGTGCGCTCCACCGCGGCCGACACCTGACGCTCGAGCTCGTCGCGCGCCTCGTGGATGGCGCGGGTGGCCTCGTCCATGGCCAGGGCCACCTCGTCGCATTCGAGCAGGCCCGTGCGTTCGCTGGCCACGCGCCGCCCTTCGCGCAGGTCCAGCGCCATCTGCTTGATGGTCTGGATCGGTCGCACGATGCCGCGCGCCACCCACACGGCGCCCAGGAGCGAGACCACCAGCAACAGCCACAGCGCCATGCCCACATGCCACACCGCCCTGGGCACCAGCCCCTGGAAACGCTCGCGCGACATGCCGGTGACGTAGGTCCAGCCCTGGGGCGACGTGCTGAAGTAAATCGTCACGGGCTGCCCATCGAGCGAAACGGTGTCCAGCAGGCCTTCGCGCCTGGCGCCGATGTGGGCCTGCAGCTCGGGCGTGATCAGTTGCCCTGTGTACTCGGGCTGATTGGGGTGGCGCGCCACGACGCGGCCCTGACGGTCGATGATGGCGGCGCGCCAGTCGTGCGCGAGATGCTGCGCGTCGATGATGCGCTGCAGATCGCCGGGCAGCACCCGGGTGGCGTCTGCGCGCGGCGTGAGCTCGCGGTCCAGCACCATCGAGAGGGCCTGCGTGGTTTTCTCCAGCAGGCGCGCGCTGGCCTCGCGCTCCAGGCGGTGCGTGAGGTTCACCACCCACAGGGCGGCCCCCAGCGCAGGCAGCAGCGCGGCGAGCACCAGTGCGATCAGTCGCGTGCGGATGGAGAAGCCGCGCGCGGTCTGGTGGGCCGTATCACGCTTGTTCGTGGCGGGTGGAGAGGACATCGGGTACCTGCCATGTGCACGCCAGCCGTGTGTGCGCTTGCTGTGCAGCGCGTGGTTGCACACACGGTGCGGGTGCCCCGGTGACCGGGCAATCGCTGTGCCCGCCGCAGGGCAGCGCGCCTGGGCGTCCGGCGGGCACCCCGATTGCCCAACGCCACTGCTGCACGCCAATCCGGGCGCAGTGCTTTCCCACTTCACACAGGACTTGACATGAACCGTTCCATTCATCACCTCAGAACGTGGCCGCTGGCCGCGATCGGCCTGGCCGTTGCATGCTCGGTCTCCGCCCAGTCGGAACCACCGCGCAGCGACACCGCCATCACCGTGGCCCAGGCGGGCTCGGGTTCGCCCATGAACGAGCGACGCAGCTACGCGCCCGGCGAAGGCGCCTACTCCGTCATTCCCTACACCTCGCACGGCTACGTGGGCATCAACGCCGGCCGCCCGGACTACGGCAACGTGGGCTGCGCCGGCGGCTTCTCGTGCTCCGACAGCTCCACCTCGTACAGCCTGTACACCGGCGGCATGTTCAACCGCTACTTCGGTGCCGAGCTCGGCTACGTCAACCTGGGCAAGCTGGAGAGCGCGGGCGGCAAGACCGAAGCGCACGGCATCAACCTGAGCCTGGTGGGGCGCCTGCCGCTGGGCGTGGTGCACCTCTTCGGCAAGGTGGGCACGACCTACGGCCGCAGCGAGGTCTCGGCCAGCCCACTGTCCGGCGTGGCCACGGGCAAGGCCAGCGGCTGGGAAGGCTCGTACGGCGCAGGCATCGGCTTCGACCTGAGCCCGCGCTCCTCCATCGTGCTGGAGTGGAACCGCTACGACGTGCGCTTCGTGGGCGTGGGCAAGCGCGAGGTGGACACCACCAGCATCGGCTACATGCACCGCTTCTGATCGGCGTGGCCCCAAACAAGAGGGATGCCGAGCGATCGGTATCCCTCTTTCGCTGGTGCCGGGCTCGCCGTTTGCCCTTGGGTGGCTCCGCCACCACCACCGCACCACCATGAGCGACTCCACCACCGCAGCGGGCCTGTGCATCCTGATTGCCGACGACAACGTCGATGCCGCCGAGTCCTTGGGGCTGCTGATCGAGCTCGAAGGCCACACCGTGCACCTGGCGCGCGACGGGCGCGAAGCGCTCGCCATGGCGCAGCGCCTGCGCCCGCAGGTGGCCATTCTGGACATCGGCATGCCGGGCATGGACGGCAACACCGTGGCGCGCTGCATCCGCGACAGCCTGCCCGATGACCGCATGCTCATCCTGGCCGTGACCGGCCGCGCACAGCCCGAAGACCGAGAGCGCACCCGAGCTGCCGGGTTCGACCACCATTTCACCAAGCCCGTGGCCCTGGGCGAACTGCTGGGCCAGCTGGTGCGCTGGCGCGATGAGCTCAACGCTGCGGCCCCGGAGTGACGCCATGTCTGTGCTCTCCACCATCCTGAGCACCGTGCAGGCCGAGTTCAGTGACCTGGCCGACGTGGAGCGCACCACGCGCGTCGTCTGGCGCCTGGGCGAGGCGCTGGTGCTGGGCGCGCTGATCGGCTGGGACCGCGAGCGCCGCGATGCCGAGGCGGGCCTGCGCACGCACATGCTGGTGTCACTGGGTGCCGCCTTGTTTGTGCTGGTGCCGCTGGAGGCGGGCATGAACGACGAACAGCTCAGCCGTGTGGTGCAGGGACTGGTGTCGGGCATCGGCTTTCTGGGCGCGGGTGCGGTGCTCAAGGACCAGGAGGAGGGCCGCATCCATGGCCTGACGACCGCCGCCACCATCTGGGCCACGGCGGCCGTGGGCATGGCCGCCGGGCTGGGCCAGACCGGTACGGCCCTGCTGGCCACGTTGTTCATGCTGGTGGTGCTGGTGTGGCTGCGCCGCTCGGCGCGCACCCGGCACCGGGCGCGCGATGTGCAGGCCCGCCACACGCCCCACGACACCTGAGTGGGGGCGGCTCATTCCGGTGCAGAATGTCGCGGCCCACACGCGCGGTGGCCGGTCAGACAGGCTGCGGCGCGCAAGAAACGTCCCCCTTCAAGGTGCCCGATGTCCGACCTTTCTCACGCACTTGCCACGCTGGCCGACGCCCTGTCGGAGCGACGGGAAGCCATCCTGCGCGCGTGGCGCGATGCCGTCAGCGCCGATGCCCTGCTGACCAGCGGCGCGTCCCTGCCGCACACCCAGCTCAACGACCACATTCCGGCGGTGCTGGAAGGTTTCGAGAACCACCTGCGCGCACCCCGTACCGAAACCGCGCACCTGGGCGACGCCGCCGCCCACGGGCTGCACCGCTGGCAGCAGGGGTTTGGTCTGGCCGAGGTGGTGCGCGAACTCGGGCGGCTCAACGAATGCGTGGTCAGCGAGCTCGACGCGCTGGCAGCCGGCCCCCAACCCCTCGCCGCCGATGTGATGGCGCGCGCCCGCGCCATCTGGGCGCAGGTGTACAGCGTCGCGGTGAGCGCCAGCACCGCCCAGTATTTCAAGCTGCAGCAGCTCGAAGCCGCCGCCTACGCCCGCGGGCTTGAGCAGGCACTGGACACCCTGCGCCAGCTGGAGCAGCAGCGGGCCGTGCTCTGGCAGGAGGTGGCCCACGACCTGCGCGGCAACCTCGGCGTGGTCACCAACGCCACCGCTGGCCTGGGCGCACGCCACGCCGACCCCGCCGCGCGCGAGTCCTTTCTGCGTCTGCTGGGCAACAACGTGCACGCGCTGCACAGGCTGCTGGACGACGTGACCTGCCTGGCGCGGCTGCAAAGCGGCCAGGAAGAGCGCCACCTGGACACCCTGGACGTGGCGCCCCTGCTGCAGGAGCTCTGGGAAGTGATGGAGGGCAGCGCGCGCGACAAGGGGCTGCGCTTCGAAGTCAGGGGGCCGGCGCCTTTCGTGGTGCAGTCCGATGCCGTCAAGCTGCGCCGCATTGCTCAGAACCTGGTGCTCAACGCCATCCGGTACACCCGCGCGGGCGGTCTGGTGCTGTCGTGGGAGAAGGGCGGCGCCCAGGACGCCGAGCGCTGGACGCTGCGTGTGCAGGACACCGGCCCCGGCATCGGACAAGCCAAGTCGTCGGAGCTGCAGGATGCGCTGGAGGTGGCCACGCAGCACGCCGACCAGGTGGTGGAAGACAACCGCAACGACCAGGTCACGCACATCCACGATGACGATGCGGGTGTGCCCGCGCCAGGCGAATCGCCCGACACCTATGTGCACGGCGAGGGCATTGGCCTGTCCATCGTGAAGCGCCTGTGCGAGGTGCTCGACGCCACGGTGCAGGTCGAGTCCAGCGCGCGCGGCACCACCTTCGAAGTGCTGCTGCCGGTCGCCTACGACTGAGCGGGCGGGCGCGTGCGCCGGCGGGCGCTGCGCGGCGTCTTGTGCGAAATGATGCGGTGCACGAGGTGCAGTTTGCGCACGGCCGGCTGCGACAGCACGAACGGGTAGAAGTCGGCCACGCCCATGCTGCGCGACATCTCGTTGAGCACCACCGTGAGGTTGAGCCAGTGGTTGAGCCACTGCAGGAAGCGCGCGTCCGTGACGTCGCCGTTGCCGCTCTCGCTCAGGGCCGAAGGCCCGAAGGGCTCGCAGGCGAGCTCCACGCGGTCGCCGCGGATGCCGAAGCTGCGCGCGGTGCCCAGCGTGTCGCGCATGTGCAGGTAGTGCGCCCAGGTCTCGGCCCAGTCTTCCCACGGATGGCAGCTCGCGTAGGCGGTGACGTGGCGCGAACTCCAGTCGGGTGGCGCACCGTTGAGGTAGTGGGTTTGCAAGGCTTGCCCGTAGTCGGCGCGCTCGTCGCCGAACACGGCGCGAAACGGCTCGTGCCAGGCGGTGCCGTCCACCAGCCGTTCCCAGAAGTAGTGGCCCGACTCGTGGCGCAGGTGGCCCAGAAGCGTGCGGTAGGGCTCGCGCAGTGAGGTGCGGCGCTGCTCGCGCGTGGCGTCGTCGGCTTCGCAGGCGTCGAGCGTGATCACGCCGCTGGCGTGCCCCGTGATCACCGGCGCAGCGCCGGGCAGGGTGGTGAGGATGTCGAACGCCAGGCCTTTTTCAGGGTCTTCGCTGCGCGGCACCAGCGGCAGGCGCAGCGCCAGCAGCGACGACGCGAGCCGCCGCTTGGCCACCTCGATGCGGCCCCACCAGGAGGCGTGTTCGGGCACGCTGAGGTCGGGCACGGTGCGGGTGAGGCGGCAGCACAGGCAGAGGTCGGGTGCGAATGCATCGGCGGTCTGCAGCGGCACCAGCCAGTTGCAGGTAGCGGGCGAAGACAGGTTGGCGCAGCGCCGGTACATCGGAGGCTCGTCGACGCTTTCCTGGCTGCGCCACACGTCCGGGGTGTCGGTGGGGGCGAGCGGCAGCAGCTTGCTGCGCACCGGGTCGTAGCCCAGGGGCGCGTGGCAGCCCAGGCACACGCTGTTGCGGAAAAAAATGGGTTGCCCGCAGACGCAGGAGAAGGAACGGTTCACGGAACGGGGGTCCTTTTGGCAGGGGAGATGTCGTGGCGCTGGGTGAACACGCGCGTGAATTCGGCACCGAGCAGAAACACCTGCGCCGAGTAATACACCCACAGCAGGAAGATCACCAGCGAGCCGGCCGCACCAAACACCGAGGCCACGCCGCTGCGGCCAATGTAGGTGCCGATGAGCGACTTGCCCACGGTGAGCAGCAGGGCCGTGATGACGGCGCCGATCCACACGTCGGCCCAGGCCAGCTTCACACGCGGCATCCACTTGAAGATCATGGCAAAGAGGGCGCTGAGGAACACCAGGCTCACGGCGAAATCGATGGCGCCGGCCAGCACCGCCAGTTCACCCAGCCAGGGAGCGGCCCATTTGCTGAGGGCGGCGAGGGCCGCGCTCAGCACCAGCGACACCATCAGCAGAAAGCCGATGGCCAGCACGAGGCCGAGCGAGATCAGGCGGGCGTGCAGCAGCTCCTTGAGGCCGCCGCCTTGGGGACGCAGGTCTTTGGTGCGCCAGATGCGGTCCATGGCGTTGCGCAGTTCGGCAAACACGGTGGTGGCACCCACCAGTAGCGTCACCAGGCCCACGAGCGTGCCGACGATGCCGGCGTCGGGCCGGTTGGCCTGCTGCACCAGGCCGTTGATGGTGAGGGCGGCGTCGGCGCCCAGCAGGTGGGTGAGCTGTTCGAAGATTTCACCCCGCGCCGCCGCTTCGCCAAACAGCAGGCCGGCCACCGAAATGACGATCAACAGGATGGGCGCCACGGAGAACAGCGTGTAGAAGGCCAGGGCCGCCCCCATGCTGGGTGCGTCGTCGTCCAGCCAGGCCTGCACGGTGGATTTCAGCAGCCGCCAGATCATCGCACGCCGTTGCCTGTGGAGGCCGAGAGGCCGATGCGCGTGGGCCGGGCAGGCGCGGAGATGTCGGCCAGCGCATCACCGGCCTGGTGGGCATCGCCCTTGGCCGCGAGGTCCCCCAGTGACAGGATGCCGACCAGGCGCTTGTCGCGGTCGAGCACCGGCAGGCGGCGGATCTGCAGTTGCTGCATGCGGGCGGTCACTTCGGTCAGGCCCTCGTCTTCAAACACCCATTCCACCTGCGCGCTCATCACGTCTTCGAGCGGGGTGGTGGTGGCGGGCAGCCCCTGGGCCACGCCGCGCACGACGATGTCGCGGTCGGTCAGCATGCCCACCAGGCGCGCGCCGTCGCACACCGGCAGCACGCCCACGTCCAGCGATTCCATCACCCGGGCGGCCTGCTCCACGGTGTTGTGGGGGGCGAGCGTCTGCACGCCCAGGGTCATCACATCTTTCACGCATTTCATTCCGGGAGCTCCTGCAGCGTTGAGGGGGTAGCGGCCCGGCGCGCCAGCGCGGGCGTGCTGGCAGGGCAGTTGCCGTGCCCGCTGCGCAGCGCCCGCGCCGATGGCCGCGGGCACGGCGTTTGCCCAACCGCTGCAGCAAGGTTTTTTGCTTTCATTCATTCAACGCGAGGAATTTCTCATGATCAATTTCATTATCTGGCTGGTGGTGGGCGGCGTCATTGGCTGGCTGGCCAGCGTGATCATGCACACCGATGGACAGCAAGGCCTTTTCCTCAACGTGATCGTCGGCATCGTGGGGGCGGCCGTGGGCGGCTGGATCATTTCCCCGCTGGTGGGCGTGGGCACGATCAACCAGGACATCTTCAATATCGGTGCGCTGCTCGTCTCGCTCATGGGCGCCATCATCCTGCTGGCCCTGGTCAACCTGGTGCGGCGTGGTTCGGTTCGTTGAGTCAACGGCAAAGCCCATGACCATGGACCGCACATCCCGCCAGGCCGATCCGCAGGCCCCGGCCAGCCCGCTGGGCGATCTGTTGGGTGGATTGCTCAAGGAGCTGCCCGGCCTCATCAGCGACCGTGTGGAGCTGCTCTCGCTCGAGCTCAACCGCGCCGGGCTGGCGCTGCTGCATATCACCTGCCTGGGCCTGGCACTGACCGTGCTCGGCCTGGCGGGCTGGCTGCTGCTGTGGGCGCTCGTCACGGCAGCGCTCGTGGTGGCTGGCCTGCATTGGGCGCTGGCGCTGCTCGGCGCGCTGCTGGTGCACGGTGTGCTGGGCTGGTGGGTGGTGCACCGCGTGCGCCAGCTGCTGCCCAGCATCGGCCTGCCGGCCACCCGCCGCCGGCTCATGTTCAAGGCGCCCGCGCCTCCTTCCCCAGGTGTCCCCGATGAACCCACTGCCTCCACAACCACCGCGGCCGCGGTCTCCTGACGTGCCCGCATCCGCGCCGAGCCACGTGCCTGCCGGCATGGGGGCCTTGAGCGATCAGATTGCCGCGGTGGAGCTGCGCCTGCTTGCGCGCGAGGCCCGCGTGCGCCGACGTGTCGGCCAGCTGCGCCAGGGCGCGCGCTCGGCCCTCAAGCCACAGCGTGCGACCTGGCCTGTGGCCACCGGCGCCTGGCTGGGCTGGAAGCTGCTGCCGCCCCGCTGGCGGCTGGGCCTCAGCCCGGCCACCGTGGCCACGCTGGTCAGCGTGGGCCTGCCGGTGTGGCGCCGCTGGTCGGCCTGGCGCGGCCCGGCCCGCAAGTCCGCCTGAGCGGGCGCGTTTCGGCAACTTTTACCGCAATTCCCGGCATGGGCGGCGCCTGAGGTGTGCCGCCCATGCCGGTGCGGGTCTGCGGTGCGCTGGCACCGGCCTGCAGCCCCCGGCCCGCCTTGCGCTGGCGCGTTGTGTTCGAAATTGTGTCTTCTGCGCCGATGCGGCATGGGCATTGCGTTCACCAAGGGAACAAGGTGCCCGCACCCATGCGGTCCCATCACACAACACGGAGGAGACCCACATGATGTCGATGGACGTGCGCACCGACCAGCGCCAGACCCAGACCCTTTCACCCCGCCTGCAGCACGCGGTGCGGCTGCTGCAGATGTCGTCGCAGGATTTCGGCACGGTGGTGCGCGACGTGCTGGGGCGCAACCCCTTTCTCGAAACCGAGGACGAAGACCCGAGCGATGAACACGCCGAGGCCGATGCGCCGCAAGGCGCGCAGGGCGCCCAGGGCGATGTGTACGACGGACCGCAGGAGGCCGATGACATGGGCGAGCGCGAGCTCGCGCAAACCGTGCATGAGCATGCCGGCGAGTCCGACCGCGACCTGTGGCTGGCCGACGGCCTGTCGCCAGCGCGCGGGTCGCACGACGGCGATGTGTCGGCGCTGGACTTCATGGTGGCCGAGACCTCGCTGAATGCGCACCTGCATCTGCAGCTGGGCACGCTGCCGCTGTCGGAGCGAGACCGCGCGCTGGCCGGCGCGCTGGTCGAGTCGCTGGACGACGATGGCTATCTGCGCACACCGCTGAGCGATCTGCGCGAGGTGGCCGGTGTGCAGCCGGTGGCTTCGCTCGAAGAAATGCAGGTGGCCCTGAAGCGGGTGCAGGCCCTGGACCCGGCGGGCGTGGGTGCGCGCGATGTGGCCGAGTGCCTGACGCTGCAGATGGCGCAGATCGAGTGCCCCCGCATGCGCGGCATGGCGCGCGAGATCGTCACCGACCACCTGGATCGCCTGGCCGCTCGCGACGTGGCGGCGCTCGCGCGCACGCTGGGCCAATCGCTGAGCGAAGTCGAAGCGGTGTGCGATCGCATTCGCCACCTGGACCCGCGGCCCGGCTGGCGCATGAGCCCGTCGCGCGTGAGCTATGTGGTGCCCGACGTGATCGTGAGGAAGGACCGTCGGGGGGTGTGGAGCGCACAGCTCAACCCGGCCATCGTGCCGCGCGTGCGCGTCAACGAGGTGTATGCCCAGCTGTTCCAGCGGCACCGCTGCGCGGAAAACGCCGAGATGGGCGCGCACCTGCAGGAAGCGCGCTGGACCATGCGCAACGTGGAGCAGCGCTTCTCCACCATCCTGGATGTGGCTCAGGCCATCGTGCGGCGCCAGCGCCATTTCTTTGAATACGGCGCCATGGCCATGAAGCCGCTGGGCTTGCGCGAGATCGCCGAAGAGGTGGGGGTGCACGAGTCCACCGTCTCGCGCGTGACCAACAACAAGTACATGGCCACGCCCGGCGGTGTGTACGAACTCAAGCACTTTTTCTCGCGCGCCATGGTGAGCGCCAACGGCAGCGCCTGTTCGGGCACGGCCATTCGCGGCTTGATCCACGACATCATCGGAGCCGAGTCCGCCGAGCAGCCGCTCTCGGACGCCGAGATCACGCGGCAACTGGCCCAGCAGGGCCTGAAGGTGGCACGGCGCACGGTCACCAAATACCGCCAGATGCTGCGCATTGAAGCGGTGGGCCGGCGCAAGCGGCACGACGCCGCCGCGAACCCGGCTTGAGGCGCTTGCCCTAGCGCAGTTCGCCCGGGCGCGAGGCTTCAAAGGCCCGGTGCGCTTCGCCCAGCAGCTGCGCCAGGTCTTCGGGCGCCACCGGCTTGAGCAGGTGGTGGTCGAAGCCCGCCTCAATGGCGGCCTTGCGGTCGGCGTCCTGCCCCCAGCCGGAAATCGCCACCAGGTGCATGCCCTGCGTGCGCACGTCGGCACGCAGTTGCCGGGCCACCCCGTAGCCGTCCAGGCGCGGCATGCCGATGTCGACCAGGGCGATGTCGGGCACCGTGCGGCGCGCGGCCAGCACGGCGGCCTCGCCGTCGTGCACGACCTCGACGTGATGGCCATGGGCCGACAGCATGTCGGCAAAACTCTCGCTCAGGTCGACGTTGTCGTCGGCAATGAGGATGCGCAGGGGCCGCAGCAGGGCCGCCGATGGCGGGGCTGCGCGCGGGGCGGGCGCGAGCGTGTCCACCAGCAGGCGCGGCAGCCGCACGGTGAACCTCGACCCCTTGCCCAGGCCCTCGCTGTGCAGCGACAGCGTGCCGCCATGCAGCTCGATGATCTGGCGCGAGAGCGTCAGCCCCACGCCCAGCCCGGTGTTGCCACGCTGCAGGGTTTTGTCGGCCTGCTCGAAGAGGTCGAAGATGCGTTCCTGCATGGCCGGCTCCACGCCGATGCCGGTGTCTTCGATGGCGATCACCACCCACTCGGCCTGGGCGGCCAGCGCGATGTCCACGCGACCGCCGTGCGGCGTGTAGCGGCAGGCATTGCTCAGCAGGTTGGCAAACACCTGCGTCAGGCGCACGGCGTCTCCTTCCACGAACAGCGCGTCGGCTGGCCGGTGCAGTTCCAGCTGCAGTGCCTGTTGGCGAGCCTGCGGCTGAGCCATCTCGCAGGCGATGACCAGCAGCTCGCCCATGTCCACCCGCCCGCGGTCCAGCGAGAGCTTGCCCGTGGCCACGCGCGAGGCATCGAGCAGGTCATTGACCAGGCGCACGATGTGGCGCAGCTGCCGCTCCAGCACCACCAGCGCCTTGTCGCGCGCCTGCACCGAGGCGGCGGGCATCTGCAGCAACGCCACCGCACTCGTCATGGGCGACAACGGGTTGCGCAGCTCGTGCGCGAGGGTCGCGAGGAACACGTCTTTCTGGTGGTCCGCGTGCCGCAACTCCTGCTCCACGCCCTGGCGCGTGACCATCTCGCGCTCGAGCTCGCTGGTGCGCACTTCGCACTCGGAGAGCATGCGGTTGAATGCATCGACGAGAACGTCCAGGTCCTTGTAGTCGGTGGCGGGGGCGCGCAGCGACCAGTCGTGGCTGCCGATCACGTCGCGCGCCACCTCGGTCATTTTCTCCAGGGGTGCCGTGATGCGGCGCTGCAGGTGGACGAACAGGTAGAAGGCCGCCGCCAGGCTCACGGCGCTCACCGCGAGCACGATCATCGCGAAGTCGGAAAAGCGCCGCCACACGTCGTGCCGCGCCTTGAGGTACAGCATGCCCAGGCGCTGACCATCGCGCTCAATGGGCTGGGTCATCTCCAGCATGGAGCCGCTGAAGCGCGGACCCCACACCGCCGCGTTGGCGGGAATGCGGGCGTTCACCGCATCGGGCTGGGTGGTGTGCGACGCGATGAGTGCGCCATCGGGCCCGTACACCGCGGCGGCCACGATGCGGGGCTGTTGCTTGAGCAGGTAGAGGTTTTCCCAGGCCGCCCTGGGGTCCTTGAGTTCCATGGCCGCTGCCGTCGAGCGGGTGATGAGATCCGCCTGGGTCCGCATCTCGGTGACCCCGGCCTGGCGGTACACCACGAGTTCGTAGGTCAGGAGGGCGCCCGCGCTCAGCAGCACGGCGAAGAACGTGGTGAGCATCGCCGCGCGCGTGAGGTGCTGTCGCAGCGATGTCGGTCTCACTGCGGCACTCCCCATCCCTGCGCGGCCACATCGACAGGCCGCACGCCGCGTTGTGCGTCAGGCAAGTGAAGAATGGGCTTCATGGGGTTGGTGGGAGTAGTGCCAAAGCATGCAGTCTTGTGTGCGCCGCCGCGCGGCAGCCCCGGGCCTTCCACTTCAGACTGCATTTGACTTTAGCAGGCAAGGCGTGTGCCATTGCCATCAACTGTCCGGCACAATTTGGCCTATCTCCGGCCCCTCCCAACCCTCCCGATCGCGCATGGCCAAAGCTCTTCCTGGACCCCAGCCTTCCGTCGATCCCACAGGCCACACCTTGCTGCTGGAGGGTGTCCTGCCTTTCGAGGCGATGTTCATGGCATCGCCCGTGGCCACCTCCGTATCGCGCCGGCACGACGGCTGTCTGATGGCGGTCAACGACGCGTGGGTCATGCTCACCGGCCTGCGGCGCGAAGACGTGATCGGCCGCACCACGGTCGAGCTCGGGCACTGGCCTTCCCAGGAAGCACGCGCGGCGTTTCTGGACAGTTGGTCGCCTGCCGATTCGGTGCACCACTTGCGGCTGTGTGATGGCGTGCCGCACCGGGTTCGGCTGCACGTCTCGGCGATGGATGTGGCGCCGGAACCGCTCGTGCTCGTCTGCATGACCGAGGCCACGCGCGAGTTCGAGGCCACCGAAGCGAAGCAACAGATCGACGAGGCGCTGCGCGAGAAAAACCTGGAGCTGCAGCGGCAGGTGGAGCTGCACGCCGCCATCGAGAAGCTGGCGCGCGTGGGCCACTGGACCAACGCCGAAAACGTGGACGATGTGGTCTGGTCGCTGGGGCTGTACGACATTGCCGGCCTGAACCCACGGGGCCTGATCCAGCGTGCCGAAGGCCGGGCCGGCATTCATCCCCAGGACAAACCCGCGTGGCAGGCCGCGCGCGACGCCATGGATGGGCGCCAGGTCGAGTTCCGCTGGATGCGCCCCGATGGCCAGCAACGCTGGTTTCGCACGCGCATCAGCCAGACGGGCGTGGCGGGCAATCCGCAGACCGAGTTTGGCGTGGTGCAGGACATCACGGCCGAGCGCGAGGCCAGCGAACGCCTGGCCGAACAGCTCAAGCTGCTGCAGAACATCGCGGCGCGCGTGCCCGGGATGATGTACCAGGCCCGTCTGCGGCCCGACGGCACGCGCGTGATCTCGTACGTGAACGACGTGGTGCGCACGATGCTGGAGCTCGAACCCCAGGCGCTGGAGAAAGACGCCCGCATCCTGTTCCAGCGCATCCACCCTGAAGACCGGTCGGGCCTGATCGCCACCCTGGCCGACTCCGCCCGCCGCCTCACGCTGTGGCGCGAGACCTACCGCGTGTGCCTGCCGGTGGCGGGCACCCGCTGGCACCACGTCGAGGCCGTGCCGCAGCGCGAGGCCGACGGCTCGGTGGTCTGGCACGGGTTCTCCACCGATGTGACCGAGGCCCGCGTGGCCACCCAGAAGCTGGAGCGTCAGCACCGCATGATCGAGGCGGTCCGGGTGGCCCAGCAGGCGTACATCGAGACCTACGACAAGCACAAGGTGTTCAACGGCCTGCTGCAGGCCTTCCTCTCCGTGACCGACAGCGCGTACGGCTTCGTGGGCGAGGTGTTCTACACCGATGCCGGTGAACCCTACCTGCGCACCAACGCCATCACCAACATCGCCTGGGACGAGCCTTCGCGCCTGATGTTTGAGAGCCAGGCCGAGGAAGGCATGGCGTTTCGCAACCTCAACACGCTGTTTGGCCACGCCATGGTCACGGGCCAGCCCGTCATCACCAACGAGCCCGCCCACCATGCGCACGCGGGTGGCCTGCCGTCCGGGCATCCGCACATGGCGAGCTTTCTCGGGGTGCCGCTGTCCGTGGGCGACCGCCTGGTGGCGATGGTGGGACTGGCCAACCAGCCCGGTGGCTACAGCGAGCAGGACATCGAGTTCCTGCAGCCCCTGCTCGGTGCGGTGCGCCAGCTGGTCATGGCCTGGCGCGGCCATCTCGAGCGCAAGCGCACGCGCCAGCAATTGGAGGTCACGAGCGAGTTGCTCAGCGAGAAGAGCCTGGACTTGCAGGTCACCCTGGAGAGCATCGAGCAGGGCCTGTGCCGGGTGGATGCGAACAGCCGCGTCACCGCCTACAACCGCCGCCTGCTCGATCTGCTGGACCTGCCCGAAGCGCTGCTGCAGGGGCAGCCCACCATGGAGCAGGTGTTGCGCTTCCAGACCGAGCGCGGTGACTTCGGCCCCGGACTGGCCTGGGTCGATCCGGTGGCACACGGGCATATCGTGCACGGGCCCGATGTGCCCGCCCCGGAGAAATACTGGCGCAAGACGCGCGATGGTCGCACGCTGGAAATGCGCACCCGCGCCCTGCCCGACGGCGGCCTCGTGCGCACGTTTGCCGATGTGAGTTCGTACATCCGTGCGCAGGAGGCCTTGCGCGAGGAGCGCCAGCGCCTGGCCTGGGTGCTGGAGGCCACGCGCCCGGGCATCTGGGAAAACAACATGGTGGACAACGTCCTCACCGTCAATGCCCGCTGGGCGGGCATGCTGGGCTACTCATTGCACGAGCTGCAGCCCATGCGGGCAGAGACCTGGGAAGCGCTGGTACATCCCGACGACTTGCGCCGCGCCAACCACATTCGCGACGAACACATTGCGGGCCGTCTGCCGTACTACGAGTGCGACATCCGCATGCGCCACAAGGCGGGACACTGGATCTGGGTGAACACGCGCGGGCGGGTGCACAAGCGCGACGCCCAGGACCGCGCGATGTTCATGTCCGGCACGCACATCGACGTCACCGACCGCGTGGCGGCGCAGGAGCAGGTGAGGGCGCTCAACGCCAGCCTGGAGCAGCGTGTGGGCGAGCGCACCGCCGAGCTGGAGCGCTCCATGCGCGACATGGAGGCGATCTCTTATTCCATCGCGCACGACTTGCGCGCGCCCTTGCGCTCGGTCAATGGTTTTGCTTCCGTGGTGCTGGAAGACGAGGCCGATCGCCTGAGCCCGACGGGGCGCGACATGTTCGAGCGCATCGCCCGCTCGTCGCGCAACATGGGCCAGATGATCACCGACATGCTCGAACTGCTGCGGGTCGTGCGGGTGGACCTCGATGCGGTGCCTGTGGACATGCACGCGCTGGCGCAGTCGGTGTTCGACTCACTGGCGCCCCAGTCGCCGCACGCGCGGTTCGAGGTGCTGGCCATGCCTCAAGCGCTGGGCGACGCCACGCTGCTGCGCCAGGTGTTCTCCAACCTGATCGACAACGCGCTCAAGTACTCGCGGCATGTGGCGCAGCCCGAGCTGCAGGTGGGTTACGAAGCAACGCAGCGCGCGTACTTTGTTCGCGACAACGGCATGGGTTTCGACATGGCGCGGGCGGACAAGCTCTTTGGCCTGTTCCAGCGGCTGCACACCGGGGGCAACGTACCGGGCATGGGCGTGGGCCTGGCC
>NZ_JAHVAB010000018.1 GCF_019264445.1 Hydrogenophaga sp. | reverse complement strand
GTGCAGGCGCCACGGCAGCGGCCTGCGACCGGTTGAGCTCGGCCAGCAGCCCGGGGAAGCGGTCGGCCAGGTCGTCGCCCGGCTTGAGCAGCGTGCGGACAATCCCGCGCACCTGGTTGGAGAACGGGCCGTACCCGGGGTCCAGCTCGTTCGTGAACGCGAGGCTGCGCTCGGTGATCGCGTCGAGCAGGCGCCGCGCGGGGTTTTGCTTGTCGGCAAAGAAACGGGGTTCGGCGCGGGCCAACTGCAGCAGCGCGGGCTTCATATCCTGCAGCATGTTGCGCACGGGTTCGAGCAGGCGTTCGTCCGCTGCGATGCGCTTGAGCATCAGCGTGACGACCTCGCTGGCCAGTGTGCGGCCCATGACGTTGTCGGAAACGGCCGTGCTGTTGTCCGACTTGGCGTTCAGATCCAGATTGCCCACGAGCAACTGGTGCAGGTGGTCCAGCGTGAGGAGGTTGTCGTTGACGAGCACCTCCTGAACCGACACGGCCTCTTCCTTGGGCGCGGAAGGGGCGGTCGCCTGGCGGCTGGTGACGGTCTGCGTCACCACATAGCCCGCAGGCTTTACGCCGGCGCGGTCCAGTTGCTGGCTCAAATGCGCATACATGTGGCGCAACTCGTCGCCCAGCGCAATGGCGCCCACCTGCAGCCAGCGGGTGCGCACCGCTGCGGGCACATGAAGGCCCTTGAGCGCGGTCATGAGCGCGGCCACCACCATCTCGGCGCGCAAGGGGTTGGCATCGGGGTTCACCACGGTCAGGCCCTGAGCGCCATTCAGACGGGAGGTCAGCGTGACCAGTTCTTCGTCGACCGCCATCTTCACGACCTGCTGCACGCGGGCCAGCTCCACGGTCTCCTGCACCTGGTCATCGCCCATGAGTTCGAGCTCGTCAAAACTCACGGTGGGCGAACGGCGCGAGCCACTGCCGGTGTGCGGCAGGGCGTTTTCCATGGCTTCGGCAAACGCGGCCAGGAAGCGGGTGGCGATCAGATCACGGTGGGACTCCAGCGTCGTGCGGGCCTGCACCATGCCCTGCTTCTCGCTGAGCTGGCCAGCGGAGAGTTCGCGGTCCTTCAGGCTGCTGTGCAGTTTGCCCAGCCAGCGCGGCACCCACTCGCGGGTCTGTGCGAGGGCTTCGCGTAGGCAAGCATCGAAGGCCTGGGTGTTGCTGGCGTCCATGCAGCAGGGATCTTTCGTGAGCGTGGAATGCGGTACGGGTCAGGGCATTGTCCCCGCAGGGTACTCCCGCTATCCCGGAAAAGGAACCGGGAAAGAGGCCCAATTCAAGGTTTAGCCATCAACGCCCGCCAGCCGTCCGCGCCCAGCTCCTGCAGGGTTGTCAGGTTGCGCTCGACGATGGCATCGGCGTCACCGCCCGCCGTGTCGACCGCTCGCTCGACGCTGTCTTCCCGCAACAGGTGCAGCGTGGGAAAGGGCGAGCGGTTGGTGGCGTTGGTCACGTCGTCGGGTTGCGTGCCCTCAAATTGAAACAAGGGGTGAAAAGGGGCCACCTGAATCACCCCTTCGAGCTCGTGCTCGGCCACCACGTCGTCGACCACGTTCAGGAAATCGTTGAAGACCTCGAAATCCGGGAACAGCGTGGGATGCACCAGCAAGGTGGTGTCGATCTCCTCGGCAGGCGTGTTCACCAGCAGGTCCAGCTCCCGGTCGAGGTCGTCCAGAAACGCGTCCAGATGCCGCGCCTGACTCACCACGATGCGCACCTGGTTCTTCGCATACACCGCCCGCGCAAACGGACACAGGTTCAGGCCGATGACCGCCTTCTCGATCCAGTGGCGGGTGGCAGAGAGAACGGGATCTTCGGTCATGGATAAAACAGCGGCGTAAAGAAATGTGCATCCAGAGATGCCAAGGGTCCGGCTCCGCCGGCCCAAGGCATCGCCCCCTTGAGGGGGTGACGGCCCGAGCAGCGGGCCGGCGCGGGGGTGGGCTTACTTCAAGGCTTTGAACCGCATGCGCTTGGGCTTGGCGCCCTCTTCACCCAGGCGCTTCTTCTTGTCGGCCTCGTACTCTTGGTAGTTGCCGTTGAAGAACACCCACTGGCTGTCGCCCTCGGCGGCCAGGATGTGGGTGGCGATGCGGTCGAGGAACCAGCGGTCGTGGCTGATCACCAGCGCGCAGCCGGCGAATTCGAGCAGCGCGTCTTCCAGGGCGCGCAGGGTTTCCACGTCCAGGTCGTTCGAGGGTTCGTCCAGCAGCAGCACGTTGCCGCCTTCAGCCAGCGTCTTGGCCAGGTGCAGGCGCCCGCGCTCACCGCCCGAGAGGCTGCCCACGCGCTTTTGCTGGTCGCCACCCGAGAAGTTGAAGCGACCGCAGTACGCGCGGCTGGGCATCTGGAACTTGCCCACGGTGATCATGTCCAGGCCACCGGAGATGTCTTCCCACACGGTCTTGTCGCCGTCCAGGCCTTCGCGGCTCTGGTCGACAAACGCCATCTTCACCGTCTGGCCGATCTTGACCTCGCCGGAATCGGGTTGCTCCTTGCCGCTGATCAGCTTGAACAGCGTGGACTTGCCCGCACCGTTGGGGCCAATGATGCCGACGATGGCACCGGCCGGGATCTGGAAGCTGAGGTTGTCGATCAGCAGGCGGTCACCGAAGGACTTGCTGACGTTCTTGAACTCGAACACTTCATTGCCCAGGCGCTCGGCCACCGGGATGAAGATTTCGTTGGTTTCGTTGCGCTTCTGGTACTCGACGTCGCTCAGCTCTTCAAAGCGCGCCAGACGCGCCTTGCTCTTGGCCTGGCGGCCCTTGGGGTTCTGGCGCACCCACTCCAGTTCCTTCTTCATGGCCTTGGTGCGCGCGTCTTCGGTGCGCTGCTCCTGCTCCAGGCGGGCCTCCTTCTGCTCCAGCCAGGTGGAGTAATTGCCCTTGTAGGGAATGCCGTGGCCCCGGTCGAGTTCGAGGATCCACTCGGCGGCGTTGTCCAGGAAGTAGCGGTCGTGGGTGATGGCCACCACGGTACCGGAGAAGCGCGCGAGGAACTGCTCCAGCCAGTCCACCGATTCGGCGTCCAGGTGGTTGGTGGGTTCGTCGAGCAACAGCATGTCGGGCTTGGAGAGCAGCAGGCAGCACAGCGCCACACGGCGCTTCTCACCACCGGAGAGCACGCCGATCTTGGCGTCCCACGGCGGCAGGCGCAGGGCGTCGGCCGCAATCTCCAGCTGGTGTTCGCCGTCGGTGCCCGAGGTGGCGATGATGGCTTCGAGCTGCGCCTGTTCGGCGGCCAGGGCATCGAAATCCGCGTCTTCTTCGGCGTAGGCGGCGTACACCTCGTCCAGGCGTTTCTGCGCGGCGCGCACGCCGCTCATGCTGGCTTCCACCGCTTCGCGCACGTTCTGCTCGGGATCGAGCTGCGGCTCCTGGGGCAGGTAGCCAATGCGGATACCCGGCATCGGGATCGCTTCGCCTTCGATCTCCTTGTCGATGCCGGCCATGATCTTGAGCAGCGTGGACTTGCCCGAACCGTTGGTGCCGAGCACGCCGATCTTGGCGCCGGGAAAGAACGACAGCGAGATGTCCTTGAGGATCTGGCGCTTGGGCGGCACGATCTTGCCGACCCGGTTCATGGAAAAGACGTATTGAGCCATGGGAGTGTTCTGCCTGAAGAAACAGCGGCCAGGACGGCCGCGCAACCCGTGATTATCCCCTTTGTGCCCATGCGCGCGGTGCGCGATGTGGCCTGCCGAGGGGCGGCAGCGCTGTCGTGCGACAATACGCCCCGTCAGGCACTTCAGTTGGCTTGGCACCGGCACTTCGCCGGGGTGTGTGCAAACCGCTTGCAGCCACCAACTTCCTGAATCCATCTGCCCCAGACTGACCGGGCGCCCCAGCGACAAGCTGAGGCAACCGGAGTGGCCGATGCCCCCAGCGCCCTGGACGGGCGCCTCCATCCACATGACCTTTGACGATCTGAATCTGGCCCCGGCCATCGTGCAAGCCGTGCGCGAGCACGGCTACGAAAATCCCACCCCCATTCAGGTGGAGGCGATTCCCGCCGTGCTGGCGGGCCGCGACCTGCTCGGTGGCGCCCAGACGGGCACCGGCAAGACCGCTGCTTTCACCCTGCCCATGCTGCAGCGCCTCTCCAGCACGGAGCGCGCCAAGAGCCGCTTTGGTGGTGTCGGCATCCGCGCCCTGGTGCTCACCCCCACGCGCGAACTCGCCGCACAGGTCGAAGAATCGGTGCGCGTTTACGGCAAGCACCTGTCGCTGACCTCCACCGTGGTCTTCGGCGGCGTGGGCATGAACCCGCAGATCAACGCCATGAAGCGCGGCGTCGACATCCTGGTGGCCACACCCGGGCGCCTGCTCGACCTGCAGCAACAAGGCTTCCTGGACCTGTCCACCGTGCAGATGCTCGTGCTCGACGAAGCCGACCGCATGCTCGACATGGGTTTCATCCACGACGTGAAGAAGATCCTTGCGCTGGTGCCGAAGGAAAAGCAGAGCCTGCTGTTTTCCGCCACCTTCAGCGACGAGATCCGCGACCTGGCCAACAACCTGCTCAAGGACCCGCAGAGCATCCAGGTCACGCCCCGCAACACCACGGTGCAGCGCATCACGCAAGTGATCCACCCCGTGGGCCGCGGCAAGAAGAAAGCGCTGCTGGTGCACATCATCAACCAGCACAACTGGAGCCAGGTGCTGGTGTTCACGCGCACCAAGTTTGGTGCCAACAACGTGGCCGAATTCCTGACCAAGAACGGCATCCAGGCCATGGCACTGCACGGCAACAAGAGCCAGGGTGCCCGCACCCAGGCACTGGCCGGCTTCAAGAGCGGCGAGATTCGTGCCCTGGTGGCCACCGACATTGCCGCGCGCGGTATCGACATTGACGAGTTGCCGCACGTCGTGAACTACGAAATCCCCAACGTCAGCGAAGACTACGTGCACCGCATCGGCCGCACGGGCCGCGCGGGCAAGAGCGGTGAAGCCGTCAACCTCGTGAGCCTGGACGAAGAAGGTTTCATGATGGACATCGAGCGCTTCACCAAGCAGCAGATTCCGGTGCAGATCTTCCAGGAGTTCATGCCCGAGCCCGGCGAGAAGGCCGAGCCCATTGCGATGGGCCGCCAGACCATCTGGGGTGGCGCCGGCAAGCCGCCGAGCCGCGAAGTGATGGCCGCTGCGGCCAAGGCCGCGCGCACGGAAATGCTCCAGCGCGTGCGCGAAAAGAAGGCCGGCGAAGGTCAACCCGGTCGCGGCCACGGCGGTGGCGGCGGCGGGCAACGCCAGCGCCCTGCGGGTGACGGTGCTCAGATCGACGGCCCGCGCGGTGAAGGCCGCCGTGGCGGCGGTCAGCGCGCCAATGGCAACGGTGGTGGCAACGGTGGTGGCAACGGCCAGCCACGCGGCCATGGCGGCCCCCGCCAGGGTGCACAGGGCCAGCGCCCTCCGCGCCAGCAGGGTGACCGAGTCGACCGCGGCCCGCGCGAAGACCGCGAACCCGGTGCCGAGCGCCAGCCCGGCCCGAACGCCCACCTGGGCAGCCTGCGCATCAAGGAGCCGCGCCCACGCGCCGCCAACCCCGGCGGCCAGCCCGACCCGCTGCGCACCAGCATTGACGCCATGCGCACCGGCAACCGCGGTGGCAAGGGCGGCGGTGGTGGTCGCGGTGGCAACGGCCCGCGCGGTGGCGGCGGCGGTGGCGGCGGAAACGCCGACCCCTTGCGCACCAGCTTCGGCCGCATCCGCTAAGGCGGTTTCGCCACTACAGTGCGGTCATGTCCCATGACCGCACTGTAG